>NZ_POWX01000056.1 GCF_003044445.1 Neisseria mucosa | reverse complement strand
TTTGGATTGGGGATGTTCGAGTGCGCCGATGCCGCCTTCTTGATAGGCGCGTATCCACCGTCGCAGGTGGGTTCGGGAAATGCCGTAATGATCTGCGGTACGCTGTTGGCTGCGTATGTGCAGGTAGAGACCTTTGCAAAATTCCCCAAAATCCCCTAAATTCCCACCAAGACATTTAGGGGATTTCTCATGAGCACCTTCTTCCGGCAAACCGCCCAAGCCATGATTGCCAAACACATCGACCGCTTCCCAC
>NZ_POWX01000055.1 GCF_003044445.1 Neisseria mucosa | reverse complement strand
GGCTTTGTCCTTTTCGGTCCGCTTTTGGCTGAGGGCTTTTAACTCCTTTAGATAGGCAACCTTTGCGCGCATATAGCACAACTCTTCGATAAGCTCTGCCTGTGTTTTTTCGTGGTCGGGTTTGTCGACGATGAAGGGGTTTTTGCGGTGGTCGGTCATGGTTTTGGATTGGGGATGTTCGAGTGCGCCGATGCCGCCTTCTTGATAGGCGCGTATCCATCGTCGCAGGTGGGTTCGGGAGATGCCGTAATGATC
>NZ_POWX01000054.1 GCF_003044445.1 Neisseria mucosa | reverse complement strand
CCACCGCCAAGACCGACCCGACCCCGACGAAGCCGACAAAGCCCTTATCGCCGAAATCTACGAACGGCATAAAGGACGCTACGGGCAAAGGCGCATTGCCGCAGCATTGGATTGGAACCGCAAAAAAGTGGCGCGGTTGATGAAGCAGATGGAACTGAAAGCCCTCATACGGGCGAAAAAAGCCTACCGCCATCCCGCCATGGGCGAAATATCGGAACACCTCCTCAAACGTCGGTTCACAGCCAAAAAGCCCAACG
>NZ_POWX01000053.1 GCF_003044445.1 Neisseria mucosa | reverse complement strand
GATGTCTTTATCCAAGCTGGCGATCGCATTGTTGAAGCCTTCGTTAGCTTCTTTTTGCTCTTCAAGTTTGGCAGTATTTTCAGCGATTGCCGCTTTGTTGGCATCAATGTCTTGACGGTTAGCTTCTAAAGCGTCAGCTGCTGCTTTACCGGCTAATGCGAGATCACCGATGTCTTTATCCAAGCTGGCGATCGCATTGTTGAAGCCTTCGTTAGCTTCTTTTTGCTCTTCAAGTTTGGCAGTATTTTCAGCGATTGCCGCTTT
>NZ_POWX01000052.1 GCF_003044445.1 Neisseria mucosa | reverse complement strand
CACCATACGCCCCGATGGTCGGTATCGAAGCGAGGGCGCGGGCGGTATGGTTCGATGTCGTTGATGTTGTAGTCTTCAATGGCTTTAGCGTCTATAATTACGTTTGTTTTCATGGTGTAACGTCTCCGTTTTGTTGGGTAGGGTCGTCTGAAAACCTTGAACTGCACCCCAAAAGTTGGACATCCCCTCCAACTCACAAGGTGCAGTTTTTTTATGAGCAAATATACATTACACTTCAAATACCAAGCCGTACTCCACTACCTGCATATACGCAGCCAACAGCG
>NZ_POWX01000051.1 GCF_003044445.1 Neisseria mucosa | reverse complement strand
TTTTTTGCGGTTCCAACCCAATGCTGCGGCAATGCGCCTTTGCCCGTAGCGTCCTTTATGCCGTTCGTAGATTTCGGCGATAAGGGCTTTGTCGGCTTCGTCGGGGTCGGGTCGGTCTTGGCGGTGGGAGTAAAAGCTGCTTTTGGGCAGGGTTGCGATGTGCAGCAGGGATTTGAGCGGGGGTTGCGCCCTCAGTGTTTGGACGGGTTGGCTTTGTCCTTTGCGGTCCGCTTTTGGCTGAGGGCTTTTAACTCCTTTAGATAGGCAACCTTTGCGCGCATATAGCACAACTCTTCGATAAGCTCTGCCTGTGTTTTTTCGTGGTCGGGTTTGTCGGCGATAAAGGGGTTTTTGCGGTGGTCGGTCATGGTTTTGGATTGGGGATGTTCGAGTGCGCCGATGCCGCCTTCTTGATAGGCGCGTATCCA
>NZ_POWX01000050.1 GCF_003044445.1 Neisseria mucosa | reverse complement strand
ACGAAGCCGCAGACAGTACAGATAGTACGGAACCGATTCACTTGGTGCTTCAGCACCTTAGAGAATCGTTCTCTTTGAGCTAAGGCGAGGCAACGCCGTACTGGTTTAAAGTTAATCCACTATAATTCCTTTGAATCAAATAGGACGCCTATTCGCCGTCATGGCTGCTTTTGTGTGTATGGGCATGACGACAGCGGTACGGTTTGGTTTACCTGTCAAGATTGTGCGCAGACAGGTGGCTTGAAATTTTCGGTAAATTTGCGGATAAAATCTACACGACGGAATTCGGTAAAGCTTGGCATGTATAGTGGATTAACTTTAAACCAGTACGGCGTTGCCTCGCCTTAGCTCAAAGAGAACGATTCTCTAAGGTGCTGAAGCACCAAGTGAATCGGTTCCGTACTATCTGTACTGTCTGCGGCTTCGTCG
>NZ_POWX01000049.1 GCF_003044445.1 Neisseria mucosa | reverse complement strand
CCCCAAAAGTTGGACATCCCCTCCAACTCACAAGGTGCAGTTTTTTTATGAGCAAATATACATTACACTTCAAATACCAAGCCGTACTCCACTACCTGCATATACGCAGCCAACAGCGTACCGCAGACCACTACGGCATTTCCCGAACCCACCTGAGACGATGGATACGCGCCTATCAAGAAGGCGGTATCGGCGCACTCGAACATCCCCAATCCAAAACCATGCCCCAACACCGCAAAAACCCCTTCATCGCAGATAAACCCGACCAAGAAAAAACACAGGCGGAGCTTATTGAAGAGTTGTGCTATATGCGTGCAGAGGTCGCCTACCTAAAGGAGTTAAAAGCCCTCAGCCAAAAGCGGACCGAAAAGGACAAAGCCAAACCGTCCAAACACTGAGGGCGCAACACCCGCTCAAATACCTGCTGCACATCGCAAACCTGCCCAAAAG
>NZ_POWX01000048.1 GCF_003044445.1 Neisseria mucosa | reverse complement strand
GCGCGGTTGATGAAGCAGATGGAACTGAAAGCCCTCATACGGGCGAAAAAAGCCTACCGCCATCCCGCCATGGGCGAAATATCGGAACACCTCCTCAAACGTCGGTTCACAGCCAAAAAGCCCAACGAGAAATGGCTGACCGATGTTACCGAACTCAAAGGAAAGGACGGCAAACTGTACCTCTCTCCGATCTTGGACTTGTTCAACCGTGAAATCGTCGCCTATGCCATGAGCCGCAATGCTAACAGCGACATGGTGAAGGAAATGCTCGAAAAAGCCGCACCCCGGCTGACTGATAAAGGAACAATGCTTCATTCGGACCAAGGTGTGCTATACCGTACGGCGGAATATAGGAAATTGATTGCAAAACATTCCATGGTTCAAAGCATGTCGCGAAAGGCGAACTGCTGGGACAATGCACCGATGGAAAGCTTCTTTGCGGTGCTGAAGACGGAGTGTTTCTATCGTGCAGGGGAATTGACGGTGGA
>NZ_POWX01000047.1 GCF_003044445.1 Neisseria mucosa | reverse complement strand
TGTCCCCCAGACACACCCAAACAACGAATTTCTGAGTGTGTCCCCCAGACACACCCAAACAACGAATTTCTGAGTGTGTCCCCCAGACACACCCAAACAACGAATTTCTGAGTGTGTCCCCCAGACACACCCAAACAACGAATTTCTGAGTATGTCCCCCAGACACACCCAAACAACGAATTTCTGAGTGTGTCCCCCAGACACACCCAAACAACGAATTTCTGAGTATGTCCCCCAGACACACCCAAACAACGAATTTCTGAGTGTGTCCCCCAGACACACCCAAACAACGAATTTCTGAGTGTGTCCCCCAGACACACCCAAACAACGAATTTCTGAGTGTGTCCCCCAGACACACCCAAACAACGAATTTCTGAGTGTGTCCCCCAGACACACCCAAACAACGAATTTCTGAGTATGTCCCCCAGACACACCCAAACAACGAATTTCTGAGTGTGTCCCCCAGACACACCCAAACAACGAATTTCTGAGTGTGTCCCCCAGACACACCCAAACAACGAATTTCTGAGTGTGTCCCCCAGACACACCCAAACAACGAATTTCTGAGT
>NZ_POWX01000046.1 GCF_003044445.1 Neisseria mucosa | reverse complement strand
AGCCAAAAGCGGACCGAAAAGGACAAAGCCAAACCGTCCAAACACTGAGGGCGCAACACCCGCTCAAATACCTGCTGCACATCGCAAACCTGCCCAAAAGCAGCTTTTACTACCACCACCAAGACCGACCCGATCCCGATGAAGCCGACAAAGCCCTCCTTGTCGAAACCTACCGGCGGCATAAAGGACGCTACGGGCAAAGGCGCATTGCCGCAGCATTGGATTGGAACCGCAAAAAAGCAGCTCGGTTGATGAAACAGATGGGGCTGAAAGCCAAAATACGGGTAAAAAAAGCCTACCGCCATCCCGCCATGGGCGAAATATCGGAACACCTCCTCAAACGCCGGTTCAAAGCCCGAAAGCCCAACGAAAAATGGCTGACCGACGTTACCGAACTCAAAGGGAAGGACGGCAAACTGTACCTCTCGCCGATATTGGACTTGTTCAACCGCGAGATCGTCGCCTACGCCATGAGCCGCAATGCCAACAGCGAAATGGTGAAGGAAATGCTCGAAAAAGCCGCACCCCGGCTGACTGATAAAGGAACGATGCTTCATTCGGACCAAGGTGTGCTGTACCGTACGGCGGAATATAGGAAATTGATTGCAAAACATTCCATGGTTCAAA
>NZ_POWX01000045.1 GCF_003044445.1 Neisseria mucosa | reverse complement strand
GCGGCAGACGGCTTAATCCGCAGGAAATATGGCAGGCATACAGCGAAGGCAAACAGACCGCCGCACAGCTTGCCAAAACTTACGGATGCAGTCGGCAGACTATTCTGAGGCATCTCAAAAAAGTTCAAATTAAGGTGCATTTCATTTCTCCCGCAGCAGCCAACGTCATCATGGACACCACTTACTTCGGACGCAGTTTCGGCGTCATGGTTTTGATAGACAGCATCAGCGGCAAAGCACTATCCGTCAGCGAAGTCAAATACGAAACCAACGAACAATATTTCACAGCAATAGGCAGCCTGAAAGCCAAAGGCATTGAAATACAAAGCATTGTTTGTGATGGGCGACGCGGTTTGGTACAGATGTTTCCTGATATTCCCGTACAGCTTGTCAATTTCATCAGGTTAAAACCGTCAGTCGCTATTTAACGCGCAATCCCAAAACAGAAGCAGGCAAAGCACTTTGGCGATTGGCATTGACGTTGAAAAACAGTAAGCAATCCGACTTTGAACACGATCTGCAAACGTGGTTTGAGCAGTATCAAAGCTATCTGAACGAACGCACCTTTAACACCGAAACAGGCAAATCGCATTACACACATAAGAATATCAGGAGTGCGTATTTCAGCCTAAAACGCAATTTGGATTATCTGTTTGTGTTTGAGCAATATCCTGATTTAAACATCCCGAATACGACCAATCTGCTTGACGGCACATTCTCGGACATGAAACGACTTTTAGCGTGTCATCACGGCATGAGTAGGGAGAATAAGATTAGGTT
>NZ_POWX01000044.1 GCF_003044445.1 Neisseria mucosa | reverse complement strand
TTCTGCCAAAAGCTCAAGCGTCCAATCGGCAAGGGGGACGATATGCGGGGCTTTCATCTTCATCTTGGCGGCGGGTATGCTCCATTCTGCCCCATCCAAATCAAATTCCGCCCATTCCGCCGCCCTAAGCTCTCCATTTCTGACAAAGGTCAGCATGATTAGCTGCATGGCTATTTTTGTTTGCTGTTCGGCTTGTTCCAGCATCAACCGGCGGTAAAACTCGGTCAGTTCGGATTGCGGCAATGCGGGCTGATGTTTCTGCTTTGGGGCTTTGATTAAACCTACCAAGGGAACAGCGGGATTGTTTTCTGCCCGCTCCGTCCGTATCGCATAAGTGAAAACAGCCTTGATACGCTGCAATATCCGCCCCGCCGTTTCAAGTGCTCCCCTTGCTGCCACCGCTTCAATCACTTCTTTTACTTGGCTGACTTTGATTTCACTGACAGGCAAACTGCCCAGCGCGGGGAAAACGTCCTTTTCCAAGCTGTCCCATACACGGGCGGCGTGATTGCCTGTCAATCCTGTTTCACGGTGTTTATGCCACTCGGCGGCAATGTTCCGAAAGGTATTACTGACAGCAGCTTGCCGTTCACGCTTTTCTTGTTGCTTGGCTTCACTGGGTCTTGCCCCGATGCAAGCAAGCGGCGGGCGTTTTCGGCGGCTTGGCGGGCTTCTACCAGTGATACGGTCGGATATTTACCGATATAGTAAATGTTTTCTCTTTGCCATCTATGCGGTATTTCAAGCGGAAAACTTTCCCGCCCGCCGGTGTAACTTCAAGATACAGACCGTCTCCGTCAAACAGCTTGTACTTTTTCCCTGTTTCGGCGGGCTTGGCGTTTTTGATTTGTCAGTCGTTCAGCTTCATTTTTACGGTATTTTTTCGAGGTATTTTTCAGATACCGCAAAAGATACCGTAAATTTTAGGTTACTTCAATTA
>NZ_POWX01000043.1 GCF_003044445.1 Neisseria mucosa | reverse complement strand
ATTACTACAACCGCGAGCGTTGCAGTTTGAAATTGAAAAAGCTGAGTCCTGTCGCATACAGAACCCAGCTTGCACAGAGCGCCTGAATAGGCTTTTATGAGTGTCCAAGATTTGGGGGCCAGTTCACCTCCAGACTTTGCCCAAAGTCCAACTCTTCTATCACGGGATAAAAATACTCTGAATAATCGATATGGTCTCCGTACTTTTCCTGATATTTCGCTAACGCGTCATTAACCTGCTCCTCAACTAAAGAAACCTTGTAAGTTTCCTTATGCTCCCATAGTGATATGCCATGCTCAAATTTTTCAAGGCTTTGAAATGTTCTAGTCAACACCCTTTGGGCTTGCCAGCTAAGAACTCCTAGCGCGTCCTCAAATTCAGGGCTTTTAGTAATATTGAATATGGCTGCATATTTTGGGCTATATGCTGCAACGTCTCTCGGATATGTGAAAAAAACCATGTAACGCCTCTAAACTAATAAAAACACCACAAAAAATCGAAGTAGATATTTTCAGACGACCTCTAATCAGTCTTGCCATCTTGAATCAGTTGCAATGCTTGGTTATACCGTTCCCGCAAAAAGTCGCTATACCATTGCATAAGCTCTTTGCGCTGTGGGATATATTCCGTCCTGTGGTATGCCGCCCTGACTTTGTTTTGCTCCACATGGGCAAGCTGTCGCTCTACCACATCGCTGTTAAAACCGTTTTCATTCAATACGTCTGTAGCTAGGCTTCTGAAGCCGTGGGGCGTTGCTATGCCTTTGTAGCCCATTCTGCCCATCAAGTAAGATAGGGTGTTTTCACTCATATGCTTGTCAGGGTCTTTTACCGATGGGAACAGATAACGGCTATATCCTGTCAGTTCCTTTAGTTCTGCCAAAAGCTCAAGCGTCCAATCGGCAAGGGGGACGATATGCGGGGCTTTCATCTTCATCTTGGCGGCGGGTATGCTCCATTCTGCCCCATCCAAATCAAATTCCGCCCATTCCGCCGCCCTA
>NZ_POWX01000042.1 GCF_003044445.1 Neisseria mucosa | reverse complement strand
CTGAGACCTTTGCAAAATTCCCCAAAATCCCCTAAATTCCCACCAAGACATTTAGGGGATTTTCCATGAGCACCTTCTTCCAGCAAACCGCACAAGCCATGATTGCCAAACACATCGACCGCTTCCCACTATTGAAGTTGGATCAGGTGATTGATTGGCAGCCGATCGAGCAATACCTGAATCGTCAAAGAACCCGTTACGTCCGAGACCACCGCGGCCGTCCCGCCTATCCCCTGTTGTCCATGTTCAAAGCCGTCCTGCTCGGACAATGGCACAGCCTCTCCGATCCCGAACTCGAACACAGCCTCATCACACGCATCGATTTCAACCTGTTTTGCCGTTTTGACGAGTTGAGCATCCCCGATTACAGCACCTTATGCCGCTACCGCAACTGGCTGGCGCAAGACGACACCCTGTCCGAATTGCTCAAACTGATTAACCGACAACTGGCCGAAAAAAACCTAAAAGTAGAGAAAGCATCCGCCGCCGTCGTTGACGCCACCATTATTCAGACTGCCGGCAGCAAACAGTGTCAGGCCATAGAAGTCGACGAGGAAGGACAAGTCAGCGGACAAACCACACCGAGTAAAGACAAAGATGCCCGTTGGACAAAGAAAAACGGCCTCTACAAACTCGGTTACAAACAACATACCCGTACCGATGAGGAAGGCTATATCGAGAAACTGCACATCACTCCCGCCAATACTCATGAGTGCAACCACCTGTCGCCTTTGCTGGAAGGTATAGCCGAAGGTACGACCGTCTATGCCGACAAAGGCTACGACAGTGCGGAAAACCGGCAACATCTGAAAGAGCATCAGTTGTTAGACGGCATTATGCGCAAAGCCCACCGCAACCGTCCGCTGACGGAAGCGCAAACCAAACGCAACCGATATTTGTCGAAGACCCGTTATGTGGTCGAACAAAGCTTCGGTACGCTGCACCGTAAATTCCGCTACGCCCGGGCAGCCTATTTCGGGCTGATTAAAGTGAGTGCGCAAAGCCATCTGAAGGCGATGTGTTTGAACCTGTTGAAAGCAGCTAACAGGCTAAGTGTGCCTATTGCCGCCTAAAAGGCGGCCCGGATGCCTGATTATGGGGCGTCCGGGGAGGATTAAGGGGGTATTTGGGTAAAATTAGGCGCAATTAGGGGCGAAAACAGCCGAAAACCTGTGTTTGGGTTCCGGCTGTCGGGGGAAGGGCTTTTTTGCAAAGGTCTC
>NZ_POWX01000041.1 GCF_003044445.1 Neisseria mucosa | reverse complement strand
GAGACCTTTGCAAAATACCTCTCTTCACCTTTTCGCTGACAGCCGGAACCCAAACACAGGTTTTCGGCTATTTTTCCCCCCCAATACCTCCTGATTTTACCCAAATATCCCCTTAATCCTCCCCGGACGCCCCATAATCAGGCATCCGGGCCGCCTTTTAGGCGGCAACAGGCACACTTAGCCTGTTAGCCGCTTTCAACAGGTTTAAACACATCGCCTTCAGATGGCTTTGCGCACTCACTTTACACAGACCAAAATAGGCTGCCCGGGCGTAGCGGAATTTACGGTGCAGCGTACCGAAGCTTTGTTCGACCACATAGCGGGTCTTCGACAAATACCGGTTACGCTTCGTTTGATTTTCCGTCAGCGGACGGTTGCGGTGGGCTTTTCGCATAATGCCGTCCAGTAACCGATGTTCTTTCAGATGTTGCCGGTTTTCCTTGCTGTCGTAGCCTTTGTCGGCATAGACGGTCGTACCTTCGGCAATGCCCTCCAGCAAAGGCGACAGGTGGTTGCACTCATGGGTATTGGCGGGAGTGATGTGCAGTTTCTCGATATAGCCTTCCTCATCGGTACGGGTATGCTGCTTGTAACCGAGTCTGTATAAACCGTTTTTCTTTGTCCAGCGGGCATCTTTATCTTTGCTCGGTGTGGTTTGACCGCTGACTTGTCCTTCTTCATCGACTTCTATAGCCTGACGCTGTTTGCTGCCGGCGGTTTGAATAATGGTGGCGTCAATGACGGCGGCGGATGCTTTCTCTACTTTTAAGCCTTTTTCGGTCAGTTGGCGGTTAATCAGTTCCAGCAATTCGGACAGGGTGTTGTCTTGCGCCAGCCAGTTGCGGTAGCGGCATAAGGTACTGTAATCGGGGATGCTCAGTTCGTCAAAACGGCAAAACAGGTTGAAATCGATGCGGGTGATGAGGCTGTGTTCGAGCTCGGGATCGGAGAGGCTGTGCCATTGGCCGAGCAGGACGGCTTTGAACATGGACAGCAGTGGATAGGCGGGACGGCCGCGGTGGTCTCGAAGGTAACGGGTTCTTTGACGATTCAGGTACTGTTCGATCGGTTGCCAATCAATCACCTGATCCAACTTCAATAGTGGGAAGCGGTCGATGTGTTTGGCAATCATGGCTTGGGCGGTTTGCCGGAAGAAGGTGCTCATGAGAAATCCCCTAAATGTCTTGGTGGGAATTTAGGGGATTTTGGGGAATTTTGCAAAGGTCTC
>NZ_POWX01000040.1 GCF_003044445.1 Neisseria mucosa | reverse complement strand
CTCCAACTCACAAGGTGCAGTTTTTTTATGAGCAAATATACATTACACTTCAAATACCAAGCCGTACTCCACTACCTGCACATACGCAGCCAACAGCGTACCGCAGATCATTACGGCATTTCCCGAACCCACCTGCGACGGTGGATACGCGCCTATCAAGAAGGCGGCATCGGCGCACTCGAACATCCCCAATCCAAAACCATGACCGACCACCGCAAAAACCCCTTTATCGCCGACAAACCCGACCACGAAAAAACACAGGCAGAGCTTATCGAAGAGTTGTGCTATATGCGCGCAAAGGTTGCCTATCTAAAGGAGTTAAAAGCCCTCAGCCAAAAGCGGACCGCAAAGGACAAAGCCAAACCGTCCAAACACTGAGGGCGCAACACCCGCTCAAATACCTGCTGCACATCGCAAACCTGCCCAAAAGCAGCTTTTACTACCACCGCCAAGACCGACCCGACCCCGACGAAGCCGACAAAGCCCTTATCGCCGAAATCTACGAACGGCATAAAGGACGCTACGGGCAAAGGCGCATTGCCGCAGCATTGGGTTGGAACCGCAAAAAAGCAGCGCGGTTGATGAAGCAGATGGAACTGAAAGCCCTCATACGGGCGAAAAAAGCCTAC
Organism: Neisseria mucosa; assembly: GCF_003044445.1. GTDB lineage: Bacteria > Pseudomonadota > Gammaproteobacteria > Burkholderiales > Neisseriaceae > Neisseria > Neisseria mucosa_A. Next base: position 636 of record NZ_POWX01000040.1, on the reverse strand, counting down.
CGCCATCCCGCCATGGGCGAAATATCGGAACACCTCCTCAAACGTCGGTTCACAGCCAAAAAGCCCAACGAGAAATGGCTGACCGATGTTACCGAACTCAAAGGAAAGGACGGCAAACTGTACCTCTCTCCGATCTTGGACTTGTTCAACCGTGAAATCGTCGCCTATGCCATGAGCCGCAATGCTAACAGCGACATGGTGAAGGAAATGCTCGAAAAAGCCGCACCCCGGCTGACTGATAAAGGAACAATGCTTCATTCGGACCAAGGTGTGCTATACCGTACGGCGGAATATAGGAAATTGATTGCAAAACATTCCATGGTTCAAAGCATGTCGCGAAAGGCGAACTGCTGGGACAATGCACCGATGGAAAGCTTCTTTGCGGTGCTGAAGACGGAGTGTTTCTATCGTGCAGGGGAATTGACGGTGGATGAATTGATGAAACAGATAGATGACTATATGGATTACTAGACGTAAGTAACAAAATGGAGGCTAAAAATCCCCGCAAGCCTTATCCTATAAGGCTTTAAAAGAGGTCAAAGGCTTTGAATACAAAAAATGCCCTTTTTGCGACTCAAAACAAGTCAAAAGGAACGGCTGCCGAAACGGCAAACAACGCTACAAATGCCATGCTTG
>NZ_POWX01000039.1 GCF_003044445.1 Neisseria mucosa | reverse complement strand
GGAGACGTTACACCATGAAAACAAACGTAATTATAGACGCTAAAGCCATTGAAGACTACAACATCAACGACATCGAACCATACCGCCCGCGCCCTCGCTTCGATACCGACCATCGGGGCGTATGGTGGATAAACGTCAGAACAGGCAAAGACGGCGAAGCCATCGAAGCAGAGCCGCTATTGCTTTCCGACCCTATCGACATCATCGGCACGGGGCAGGACAACGACGGCGCGTATTACCGGATTATCAAATGGCAAGACAAAATCACACGCCAAACCAAGACCGCCGCCATCCCGCAAGCGGAAATCGGCACGGTTCAGGGTTGGCAGCGATTGCAGAGTTACGGCTTGACCGTCATGAGCGGGCGGGCAAAAAGGGAGCGGCTGGCAGACTATTTGCAGACACAGGGCAGCCGCACCGCCTTTACCATTACCGACCGCGCGGGCTGGCACGGCGACACCTACATCATGCCCAGCGGCGAAACCATCACGGCAGACGGCAAAACCCCCGCCGTCATCTACAACGGCGACACCAGCCAAGCGGCGGCATACCGACCAAACGGAGAGCTTGGCGACTGGCAGCAAAATATCGCCCGATACGCAGCGGGAAACAGCCGCCTATGCTTGGCATTGGGCGCGTCCTTTGCCGCCCCCTTGCTGTCCCTGTTGGGCGAAGAATCCGGCGGTTTCCATCTGACGGGCGATTCATCCGACGGCAAGACCACCGCCGCAAAAGCAGCCTTGAGCGTATGGGGCAGACCATCGGGCAGCCTGTTGTCTTGGAGCGGCACGAAAATAGGCTTTTCCAATACCGCCGCCACCCGCAATGATGGTTTGCTGGTGTTGGACGAAATCGGGCAGGCAAGCCCCCACGTCATCGGCGACACCGTTTACAGTGTCATGAACGGAATCAACAAAGTACAGGGCGCAAAACAGGGCGGAAACCGCGCCTTGAGCCGCTGGAAAGTGATGATGTTCTCGACAGGCGAAAAGACCCCCGATTCCATCCTGAAACACCACAAAGGCGATTGGAACGCAGGACAAGCCGCCCGCCTGCCCAGTATCAGAGCCGCCGCCCGATACGGCATTTACGACATCTTGCACGGCTTCGAGAGCGGCGCATTATTGAGTGAACATATCGCCCAATCCGCCGAACAATATCACGGAGCGGCTGGCAGGGCGTTCATCCGACGGCTTTCAGACGACCTAGAGCAAGCCAAACGGCAGGCAAACGAGCGCATGACCGCATTTATGGAGACCGCCCCCGAATTGTCAGGGCAGGCGCGAAGAGTGGCAAAACGCTTTGCCCTTGCCGCCGCCGCTTTGGAGCTTGCCGCCCCCGTTACCGGTTTAGCCGCCGGCGTAGGCATGGCAGGCGTGAAACAATGCTTTGACGAATGGCTGGAAGCCAACGGAGCGGGGAAACACGAAGACCGCCGAATCATCGAGCAGACAGAGGACTTTATCGACCTATACGCGTTAGGTATGAGGTTTACGGATTGGAGCGATAAAAGCACCAATAAAGACCATGCAGGCTATCGGAAACAGGAGGGGGAGAAATTGGAATTGTGGGTAATCCGCCGTGTCTTTGCCGATGAAATCGCCCAAAGTTTCGATGAACAAAAAGTCTGCCGCGTGTTGTTAGACGGAGGATTGCTGAAATACAACCACAAAAACAAAGGCTACCAACACCAGCGCAAAGGTAGCGGCTGGTTTTATGTGCTG
>NZ_POWX01000038.1 GCF_003044445.1 Neisseria mucosa | reverse complement strand
AGAAGCTAACCGTCAAGACATTGATGCCAACAAAGCGGCAATCGCTGAAAATACTGCCAAACTTGAAGAGCAAAAAGAAGCTAACGAAGGCTTCAACAATGCGATCGCCAGCTTGGATAAAGACATCATTACTTTGAAAAAAGCAGATTTGGCTGCAGCTGATGCTTTGAAGGCTCACCGCACAGATATCGATGCCAACAAAGCAGCAATTGAGACCAAAGCTGATAAGACTGCTGTAGAAAGCGTAAGAACAATAGCTGTTGAAGCTCAAAAATCAGCTCAAGCGGCAAAAGGTGCTGTTGAAGTTGCCCAAAAATCTGCCGAAACTGCTGACAGCCACGCCAAAGCTGCACAAACCGCTGCTGCCAAAGCTCAAGAAAGTGCCGATACCAATGCGGTACAAATTGCAGCCAATACTAAGCAAATCGATACTAACAAAACCGATATTGCTGCATTGCAAACTGCAAATGGTCAACACGCTGCAGGTATTGCTAAAAACTCAGCACGCATCGACAGCTTGGACAAAAACGTAGCTAATCTGCGCAAAGAGACCCGCCAAGGTCTGGCTGCACAAGCAGCCCTCAGCGGTCTGTTCCAACCTTACAGCGTTGGTAAGTTTAACGTTACCGCTGCTTTGGGTGGTTTTAAATCTGACACCGCAGTTGCAGTGGGTGCAGGCTACCGCTTCAATGAAAACTTTGCAGCTAAAGCCGGTCTTGCAGTGGGTACCTCTTCAGGCGGCTCTGCATCTTACAACGTAGGTTTGAACTACGAATGGTAATATTCTTCGTAGAACTGACCTAAATTGACCCGCAGCTTCGGCTGCGGGTTTTTTATGCATTTAATCTTTGAAAGAAAAAATGCCCAAAGGTCGTCTGAAAACCCAACTCTGATTTTCAGACGACCTTTTCTCAAACCATTTCAACCGAAATGTTGACAATTTTTCACCCGATAACAAAGCGTTTTCAGTATAATACCGCCCGCAAATTTCCTTTTTTTTGAAAAGCATAAATCATGACTACTTCAAATCAAAATGTGCTGGAGCGTATATTCAATTTACGCGCAAACGGCACAAATGTGCGCACGGAGCTGATGGCAGGTCTGACCACCTTCCTCGCCATGTGTTACATCATCATCGTCAATCCGCTGATTCTCGGCGAAACGGGCATGGACATGGGCGCGGTATTCGTCGCCACTTGCATCGCTTCCGCCATCGGCTGCTTCGTGATGGGCTTCGTCGGCAACTATCCGATTGCGCTCGCGCCGGGCATGGGTTTGAACGCCTACTTTACTTTCGCCGTCGTCAAAGGCATGGGCGTGCCCTGGCAGGTGGCTTTGGGCGCGGTATTCGTTTCCGGCATCATTTTTATTTTATTCAGCTTTTTCAAGGTGCGCGAAATGCTGGTGAACGCGCTGCCTATGGGTTTGAAAATGTCGATTGCCGCCGGTATCGGGCTGTTTCTGTCGCTGATTGCGCTAAAAGGTTCCGGCATTATCGTTGCCAGCGACGCAACTTTGGTGAAACTAGGCGATATCCACCAACCTGCCGCACTCTTGGTATTGGCGGGCTTCGCCATGGTGGTGGCTTTGGGGCATTTCCGCGTCAAAGGGGCGATTATCCTGACCATTCTGACGATTACTGCCATTTCCACCCTGCTGGGCTTGAGCGAGTTTAAAGGCGTAATCGGCGAAATTCCGAGCATCGCGCCAACTTTCATGCAGATGGATTTCAACGGCCTATTTACCCTCAGCATGGTCAGCGTGATTTTCGTCTTCTTCCTGGTCGATTTGTTTGACTCCACCGGCACGTTGGTCGGCGTTTCCCACCGCGCAGGCCTGCTGGAAGACGGCAAACTGCCTCGTCTGAAGCGCGCCCTGTTCGCCGACTCGACCGCCATCGTCGCCGGCGCCGCCTTGGGTACGTCTTCAACCACGCCTTATGTCGAAAGCGCGGCAGGCGTTGCCGCAGGCGGTCGCACCGGTCTGACTGCCGTAACCGTCGGCGTATTGATGCTGGCGTGTCTGATTTTCTCACCGCTGGTGCAAAGCATCCCCGGTTTTGCCACAGCGCCTGCGCTGCTCTACGTTGGTGCGCAAATGCTGCGCAGCGCGCGTGAAATCGACTGGGACGACATGACCGAAGCCGCCCCCGCCTTCCTGACCATCGTGTTCATGCCGTTCACCTACTCGATTGCCGACGGCATCGCATTTGGTTTCATCAGCTACGCCGTAATCAAACTCTTGTGCAACCGCGTCAAAGACGTGCCGCCTATGGTGTGGATAGTTGCTGTATTGTGGGCGTTGAAATTCTGGTATTTAGGAGGCTAATGCTCCATTTGCAGAAAGGTCGTCTGAAAACAAGTTTTCAGACGACCTTTTATATATAATAATTAGTGGCTCAGGCTCTACTTAATTAATATTAGTTTAAATAGATGTACAAACCATTCAGTAATAACTGCACAAACCCTCTTAAAGCCGATATACGGAACAGTTTTTATCTGCACCAGAAAAATAGTTTTTCGTAACATCATCACAAGAACTAGCAGTACTCTCACAAATAAAAGTCGTTAGAGATTCATTAATCTTTATTACCCTAGGTTCTTTATTTTTATCCAATGCAACTGCCTTTAAAGTAAATTTCCCATCTAACGCGCCTCTAGCAAGCCCATGAGGATAAATACAAAAGTTTTCTAAACTCCGTGAGTTAGGCAAATCAGGCCACGCTGTAGAAGTTTTCTTGAAACTACCATTCTGCTGATAAAATCGTTCCATAAACTGAGCACTCTCAACAAGCGCTGCCAGAGCCTGACGCATTTCTGAGTCTCTAAGATATTTTTGATAACTTGGATAAGCTATTGCAGTTAAGATCCCAATTATTGCAATTACAAAGATTAATTGAGTAAGAGAATACCCTTTACAATTTTCTTTATTCATAATTTATTACCTATTGATAATTTCATCACCCAATTTCAATATATATCCTTTTGTATAAGAAACCTTTTGGGGTTACAACACTTACTTTCAGACTGACTAAGGTCTCCCATATTTTCTTCCAGGCAGAATACCAGCCTACATCTCAAATTCCTTCTCTTAATGCTCCCAGTTAATTTACTTTTGAACAACGTTTTTAGCTTTTGTGTTTGCAGGTGCGGGCGCGACGGTTGCTTCGGCCTTCAGTTTGGAGAAGATACCCTCGCCGATGCCTTTAACGTTTTTGAGCTCTTCCACCGATTTGAAGGCACCATGCTG
>NZ_POWX01000037.1 GCF_003044445.1 Neisseria mucosa | reverse complement strand
CCGCGACGGTAAGAACATCACCGTAGCGACTTCAGACGACGTATCCTTCAACAAAGTAACTGTCGGCGACAGCGTCCTGACCGACAACGGACTGACTGTGGGCAATGGTACGGCAGGCAACCCTGTCAGCCTGACCAAAGACGGTCTGAACAACGGTGGCAATAAAATCTCCAACGTCGCCGCAGGCGAGGCAGATACCGATGCCGTCAACGTTGCCCAGTTGAAAGCCAATTCAGGTCGTGTGGAAAGCGGCAACGACAACATCGTCGTCGAAACCGACAAAACAGGCAGCGCTAACGTTTACAAAGTTTCTACCGCCAAAGACCTGAAGGCTGACAGCCTGACTGCGGGCGAGACTGTTGTGAACAACAGCGGCGTAACCGTCGGCAACAAAGTAGCACTGAGCAAAGACGGTCTGAAAGCAGGTGATGTGAACATCACTGCCGACGGCATCGACGCTGGCAACAAAGCCATCAGCAACGTAGCCAAAGGTGTGAAAGCCACCGACGCCGTCAACGTCGCCCAGTTGAACGAACAACTCGCCGCAACTGAAAAAACCACCACCGTCGTCGCCGGTAAGAACGTGACCGTCAGCGAAAAAGTGGACGGCAACAACACCGAGTACACCGTCAATGCCGACAAGACCACCCTCAGCCAAGCGGCCAATGGTGCGGTTAAAGTCAGCGAAGGTGCGAAAGATGCCGACGGCGTAACCGACTACGCCCTCGACCTGACCGACGAAGCCAAGGCCGACATCGCCAAAGGCGTAGCGGCGAAAGACGCGGTGGACAACAAAGGTCTGACCTTTGCCGCCGACAACGGCACGACCGGTGCGAAGAAACTGGGTGACAGCCTGAGCGTCAAAGGCGACGGCAACATCGTAACCCGCGCCGACGAAAACGGCATCGGCTTCTCGCTGGCTGACAAGATTACCGTCGGCAAAGCAGGCAAAGGCAACAAACCGCTCGTGATCGACGGTACCGCCGGTCTGATTTCCGGTCTGAGCAACACCACTCTGGGCGGGGCGGACTTTGCCACTAAAGGTCAAGCCGCTAGCGAAGAGCAGTTGAACGCAACCCAAGCCAATCTGGCGAACCTGCTCGGCGGTAACGCAGCCAACAACAACGGCAACGTCACCACTACCGACATCGGCGGTACCGGCAAAGACAACGTCCACGATGCCATTGCCGCAGTGAAAGAAACTGCCGACAAAGGCTGGAACCTGAACGCCAATGACGAAACCTCGTCTGAAAAAATCGGCGCCGGCGACACCGTGACCTTCAAAGAAGGCAAAAACGTCAAAGTCAGCCGCAACGGTAAAAACATCACCGTAGCGACTTCAGACGACGTCTCCTTCGATAAGGTTACCGTAGGCGGCAGCGTCCTGACCGACAACGGACTGACTGTGGGCAACGGCAAGGCAGGCAAACCTGTCAGCCTGACCAAAGACGGTCTGAACAACGGTGGTAACAAAGTGACCGACATCGCCGCAGGCGAAGCCGACACCGACGCAGTGAACGTTGCACAGCTCAAAGCAGCCGCAGCGAAAGCCACGTCCAAAGTGGACAGCGGCAACGACAACATCGTCGTCACCCCCGAGCAAAATGCCGACGGCAGCACCACTTACAAAGTGGCGACCGCACCTAACCTCAAAGCCGACAGCTTCACCGCAGGCGATACCGTTGTGAACAACGACGGCGTCAAAGTCGGCGACAAAGTGGCATTGGGCAAAGACGGTCTGAAAGCAGGCGATGTCAACATCACCGCCGACGGCATCAATGCCGGCAACAAAGCCATCAGTAATGTTGCCGCCGGTGTGAAAGACACCGATGCCGCCAACGTCGGACAGCTGAACCGTCTGACTGCCGCCGCCAAGACCGAAGTCGAAGCCGGTACCAACATCGCCGGTGTCACTAGCAAACAAGGTGCGAACGGTCAAACCGTTTACACCGTGAACGCAGACGGCGCGAGCGTCTCCGCAGGTTCCGACAACATCGTCGTGACCAAAGGCAACAAAGACGCCAATAACGTAACCGACTACGCGGTTGACCTGTCTAAAGCCGTCAAAGCCGACATCGCCAAAGGCGTCGCGGCGAAAGACGCGGTGGACAACAAAGGCATCAGCTTCGCAGGCGACAGCGGTACGACCGTTGCCAACAAACTGGGCGATACCGTTGCGGTTAAAGGCGATGCCAACATCACCACCACCGCAGGCGCGAACGGCATTCAGGTCGGCCTCAACAAAGACCTGAAAGTCGACAGCGTCAAAGCAGGCGATACCATTGTGAACAACAACGGCGTCAACGTCGGCGACAAAGTGGCGCTGGGCAAAGACGGTCTGAAAGCAGGCGATGTCAACATCACTGCCGACGGTATCAACGCAGGCGGTAAGAAAGTGACCGGCGTCGCCGCAGGCACCGTCGCCGCAGGCAGCACCGATGCCGTCAACGGCGGACAACTGCACCAGGTTTACGAACTGATCGGCAGCAACGGCGGCAACGTCAACACCGCACCGCCGTCAGTCGAAGCAGACGGCAAAGCAGGCTTGGGTAATATCAAAAACATTACCCTGGTGGACAACAGCAACAATCCGAACGTGACCAACGTCACGAACGAGACCAAGATTGCCCAGTCCAACGGTTACAGCCTCGTGACCTACAACGTCGAAGACCAAGGCATGTATGTGACCAACAACGTCATCGAAGCCGTAGGCCGTATGAACGAACAAGGTATCAAGTTCTTCCATACCAACGACGGCGAAGTGAACCCCGACGTACAGGCACGCAACAGCGAAGACTCCAGCGCGAGCGGCGCATACGCCACGGCGGTCGGCTACCAGGCCGCCTCCAAAGGCACTAACGCCATCGCCATCGGTAAAGGTGCCAAAGCCAACGCCGAGAACACCATTGCCATCGGTACCGGTAACATCGTCAGCGGCAAAAACTCCGGCGCCATCGGTGACCCGACCGTAGTAAGCGGCAACAGCTCTTACTCCATCGGTAACAACAACAACGTATCCGCCGACAACGCCTACGCACTGGGCAGCAACATCAAAGCCACGGTCAACGACTCCGTCTACCTCGGCGACCGCGCCCAAACCCAAGGCATCCATACGGCTGATGCGGCCAAAGGCGAAGCCTACACCTACGGCGGCCTGAACGACAAAGCCGTGGCAGGCAAAGCAGGTTCGGCTGCCGCCGCGAACAAAGTCGCCGGCGTCGTTACCGTCGGCAACGGCACGGACGAGACCCGTCAGGTACAAGGTGTGGCGGCAGG
>NZ_POWX01000036.1 GCF_003044445.1 Neisseria mucosa | reverse complement strand
AATTATAGTGGATTAACTTTAAACCAGTACGGCGTTGCCTCGCCTTAGCTCAAAGAGAACGATTCTCTAAGGTGCTGAAGCACCAAGTGAATCGGTTCCGTACTATCTGTACTGTCTGCGGCTTCGTCGCCTTGTCCTGATTTAAAGTTAATCCACTATACTTCCCTCAAAGATTGTCTGAAAACCGCTTCGTCGCATCGCCGCACGCATACGGTTTTCATCAGGAAGCCCGTTTTCAGACGACCTTCCCGATATGAAATCTTCAGGCTTTGCTATAATCCGCAATCCGCATTTTTTGAGCCACCGCCATGCCGCACGCCCTCGTCCTCCAATTCCCCTCCGCCGAAGCCCTGCCTTCCGCCCTCCTCACCCGCCTGCCCGAGCCTGATTACGCCGATGAAAAGCGTATGCGTTTTATCGTTGAAGAAGGGTTTTCTTTAAGCGGGGCAGACGCGGCGTTGCTGGACAGCCGTCAAATCGACCACGCCGTGTTGCCCGATAGGGCGTTTGGCGAACTCGGGCTGATTGTCAGCGATATGGATTCGACGCTGATTACCATTGAATGCGTCGATGAAATTGCAGCGGGCGTCGGCTTGAAAGACCGCGTGGCGGAAATTACCGAACGCTCGATGCGCGGCGAATTGGATTTCGAGCAGTCTTTGCGCAGCCGCGTCGCCCTGTTGGCGGGATTGGACGAGCGGGTTTTGGCGGAGGTTTATGAAAACGTTTTGCGGCTCTCGCCCGGCGCGGAATTTTTGTTGGACGAATGCAAGGCGCACGGCGTGAAATTCATGCTGGTGTCGGGCGGATTCACGTTTTTCACCGAAAGGCTGCAACAACGCCTCGGCTTCGAATACCAACACGCCAATATTTTGGAAATTGAAAACGGCAAGCTGACGGGTCGTCTGAAAGGCAGAATCATCGACGCGCAGGCAAAGGCGGATTTATTGCGCGAATACCGCGACCGCCTCGGATTGCAGCCGCATCAGGTTTTGGCAATGGGCGATGGGGCGAACGATATTCCGATGCTCAAAGAAGCGGGCGTAGGCGTGGCTTACCGCGCCAAACCGAAAGCGCAGGCAGTCGCCGATGCCTGCATCAATTTCGGTGGGCTGGAGCGCGTCAGGGGTTGGTTTAAATAAACCGTCTGTATCGGTGGTCAGGAGTTTCCCGTTAAAGCAAAGGTCGTCTGAAAAATTTTCAGACGACCTTTTTACTGTTTGAAATATCGTAATGACTGCAAACGGAATGCCAAAGGACACGCCGTCTCAACATGCCAAAATGGGTTTGCATCCTGCTCCTGAACACAGCCCTCTTTATCCCCGTAACAGCCTTATCCCTTCTTCCTGCTAGATGGAAAAGCAGGCAATTAATCAACACGGTTATTACTATTATTCAAATAATTTAATTATGCCTCGAAAATATTGACTTAAATTAAATAAAACCGTTTTCTTACTCACAAACTGCCTGACATTCTTTATACTACCAAAGTAGTAATTAACTACGCACAATGAACTAAACCAATAAAAGGAGCTCTAAGAATGAAACACCAGCTACTCCTTCTGCCGATTGCCTTAGCCGTATCCCAGGCTTGGGCGGACACAGACCCTGTTCCCGAAGAAACTGTTATCCTTTCCCCCGTTACCGTCACCGGCACACAACAACAAAAAGCCAATAGCGTTACTTTCAACCCCAAAGCTGCTTTGCAACCCCTCCCTGCCGGAGACGGTGCGGACCTTTTACAATCTGTGCCCAACATGAGCATCATCCGCAAAGGCGGAAGCTCGGGCGATCCATTGTTCCGCGGTTTGGGCGGTTCGCGCCTGTCGATTAACGCAGACGACCAGTTTATTTACGGCGGCTGCAGCATGCGTATGGACCCGCCGACTGCCTACATCCACCCGAATTCTTTCGACAAAGTCGTCGTCACCAAAGGCCCGCAAACCGTAACCCAAGGCATGGGTTTGGTCAGCGGCTCGGTACAATTCATACGCAAAGACCCTGATTTCAGCGAAAAACCCTACAACATCAACGCCTCCCTGACCGCAGGCAGCAACGACCGTCGCGACGGTTCGCTTGAAGCCGAATTCGGCGGCAAATACGGCTACGTCCGCAGCAATATTTCCCATAACGAGGCCGGCGACTACAAAGACGGCTCAGGCAAACGCGTCCACTCCCATTTCAAACGCGACAGCCAAATGCTGCAACTGGGCATCACCCCGACCGAAAACACCACCATCGCCGGCACATACGAACGCAGCAGGGCCAAGGTCGCCTACGCCGACCGCATGATGGACGGCAGCAAATTCGACCGCGACGCGTGGAACGTCCGCTTTACCCAACGCAACCTCACTCCTTGGTTCAGCGAACTCGAATTGCGCTACGGTGAAAGCGAAATCGACCACGTCATGGACACATACAGCCTGCGCACCATCCGCAATCCGGCAGGCAAACAGATTAAAAACGCCAACAACCCCAAACGCAACACCGACACAGGTCGTCTGAAAGCCACCTTCGATTGGGACAAACTCAATCTGCAAACCGGCGTAGATTATATGGACGACGTACACGTCGCCCGCATGGAACGCGGCGGCGACGGTTACCGCCACAAGCCCTATATGCCCAATCAAAGTTTCAAACAATGGGGCGTTTTCACCGAAGCCGCTTGGCAGCAAACCGACAAACAACGTTGGGTAGCAGGCTTGCGCCACGACCGTGTCAAAGCGCATTACGATTCCGCAGACGTAACCGATCCCGTTTTGAAACATCAGAAATTCAACTTGAATTCCGGTTTCTTACGTTGGGAACGTGATACGGATAACGGCTTGAAATACTACGCCGGATTCGGTATCGCCGAACGCTCGCCCGACTACTGGGAACGTCTGCGCGCCAAAAAGAAAATCATCCATCCCGAACAAAACCGCCAAATCGATGCGGGCATCATCTGGAAACGTCCTAACCTCCATGCCTCCGTATCCGTATTCGGCAGCGATGTCAAAAACTTCATCATACTCGAACGCCAAGGCACGGATTTAGGCGTACGCAACGTTAAAGCCTCTCGTTTCGGCGGCGAAGCCGAAGTCAAATGGACGTTTGCACCCAATTGGGAAATCGGTAGCAGCCTCGCCTACACCCACGGCAAAAACCGTACCGACGGCAAACCTTTGGCGCAAACCCCGCCGCTCGAGTGGAACAACACCCTCGCATTCGACAACGGCAAATTCAGCGCAGGCGCGTTATGGCGCGTCGTGGCCAAACAAAACCGTTACAGCAAAGGTCAAGGCAATATCGTCGGTCAGGACATCGGCGCATCTTCCGGATTCGGCGTACTCTCGCTCAATGCCGGCTGGAAATTCAGCAAATACGCCACCTTGCAGGCCGGCATAGACAACGTGTTCAACAAAACCTATGCCGAATTCGTCAGCAAAGGCGGCGACCCTTCAGCAGGCACGCAAACCTTGCGCGTCAACGAACCCGGCCGTACCGCTTGGTTGAGGCTGCAAGCAAAATTCTGATGTTGAGTTGAAAAAGTGAAAGGTCGTCTGAAAACTGAACTGGCCCCCAAATCTTGGACACTCATAAAAGCCTATTCAGGCGCTCTGTGCAAGCTGGGTTCTGTATGCGACAGGACTCAGCTTTTTCAATTTCAAACTGCAACGCTCGCGGTTGTAGTAAT
>NZ_POWX01000035.1 GCF_003044445.1 Neisseria mucosa | reverse complement strand
CGCTGTTGGCTGCGTATGTGCAGGTAGTGGAGTACGGCTTGGTATTTGAAGTGTAATGTATATTTGCTCATAAAAAAACTGCACCTTGTGAGTTGGAGGGGATGTCCAACTTTTGGGGTGCAGTTCAAAAACAGAATTCTGTTTTCAGACGACCTTTTTGATAATCGGGACATACAGGCCGGACGGTAAGCCGGGTTCTGTCTCGGACAGTCATTCCTCTAGGCACACCATTACTGATGCACTCCAGCAACCTACCCGAACGCTCGGCGAGCAGCGTCAATGCGTTCTGTTTGGTCTTGCTCCGGATGGGGTTTAGCCTGCTGCGCCTTGTTACCAAGTGCACGGTGCGCTCTTACCGCACCTTTTCACCCTTACCCGTTCCGCCCGAAGGCGGCCGTCGGCGGTATTGCTTTCTGTTCCACTTTCCGTCGCGTTTCCGCGCCCGGCCGTTAGCCGGCATCCTGCTCTGCGGAGCCCGGACTTTCCTCCCCGTATGCCTTACGCGATACGCGGCGACTGTCTGTCCGACCTGTATGAAGCGCGGATTATAACACAATAAAAACATACCGTTTGAGTATAAAAAACGACCATTTATCACGCTTTTTGCATATTTTACACTAAAAAAATGCAAATAAAATAAACCGTTTAACTAAAAATGATACCGTTCGTCACAAAAATCAGATGACATAAAAATGAAACACGCATAGAATGATTTTCACATAACTACTTTAAATTGAGAACATTGCGATGAAAACACCTTACCCCCATATTTTATCCTGTATTGCCGTTTCGATATTAACAGCCTGTGGAGGGGGTGGCGGAGGCGGTACACCGTCTGTCGCGCCAACCCCGACTTATCCGATTGTCCAACCGGGCAATATTCCGAATCCATCCGGACAAACGGAAAGAACGGCAACCTCTCCTGCCGGTAATCAAGCCGATGCAAATAATGCTTTAGAAGCATCTGAAGAAAATATTCATAAAGAAGTAGAAAATTCCGTAAATTCAACACAAACGTCGTCTGAAAACCAGAATCAAGACGTAAAAGCGGATAGCAACGACAAAGCCGAAGCTGAACGAAAAGTCGCTGAAAAAGCTGCAAAAGCCAAAGCTGAAGAAGAACGTAAAGCGGCTGAGGAAGCTGCCGAAGCTAAAGCCGAAGCCGAGCGCAAAGCCGCTGAAAAAGCTGCAAAAGCGAAAGCTGAAGAAGAACGTAAAGCCGCTGAAGAAGCTGCCAAAGCCAAAGCTGAAGCCGAGCGTAAAGCCGCTGAAGAAGCTGCCAAAGCCAAAGCTGAAGCCGAGCGTAAAGCCGCTGAAGAAGCTGCCAAAGCCAAAGCTGAAGCCGAGCGTAAAGCCGCTGAAGAAGCCGCTAAAGCCAAAGCTGAAACTGAACGCAAAGCGGCTGAGGAAGCTGCCAAAGCTAAAGCTGAAGCCGAGCGCAAAGCCGCTGAAGAAGCCGCTAAAGCTAAAGCCGAAGCGGAACGTAAAGCTGCCGAAGAGGCTGCTAAAGCTAAAGCCAAGGCAGAGGCTGAACGTAAAGCTGCCGAAGAAGCTGCAAAAGCCAAGGCTGAAGCGGAACGTAAAGCGGCAGAAGAAGCCGCTAAAGCCAAAGCTGAAGCCGAGCGCAAAGCTGCCGAAGAAGCTGCCAAAGCTAAAGCCAAGGCTGAGGCGGAACGAAAAGCTGCGGAAGAAGCTGCCAAAGCCAAAGCTGAAGCCGAACGTAAAGCGGCCGAAGAGGCTGCCAAAGCTAAAGCTGAAGCCGAACGTAAAGCGGCCGAAGAGGCTGCTAAAGCTAAAGCCGAAGCTGAACGTAAAGCTGCTGAGGAAGCTACAAAAGTTAAAGCTGAAGAAGAACGCAAGGCCGCTGAAGAAGCCGCCAAAGCTAAAGCTGAAGCCGAGCGCAAAGCTGCCGAAGAAGCCGCCAAAGCTAAAGCCGAAGCCGAGCGCAAAGCTGCGGAAGAAGCCGCTAAAGCTGAAGCAGAGCATAAAGCCGCTGAAGAAGTTACCCCAAAAGCGGAGGTTGCTCCGGCTATGCAATCAATCGGCGGTTTTTACACCATGTTGTCGATTGACGGTGCCGATAACAAAGTGATTAACAGAGTGGGTAATCCTGATGTCCTCGAAGTCAACGGACAAAAAATCAACCTGCTGCCACAAACATTTGACGCGGCAAACGGTATGCTGTCCTTATCGGATAACAAAATTATCCGCGCCATCGGCACGCATCTGCAATACGGCCATTACGGTTTTTACGGAAGCAAAAAGGAAAACGGCGAGCTCAATTCATCCCTGGTGTTCTACCAAGGTCTGATGACGCCTGTCGAAGCCATGCCGCAAACCGGTTCGGCTATCTACCAAGGCAATGCGTTCTACAATGACGTATCCAACATTAACACGGTCGGCTCATCCCTGTTCAATGTTGATTTTGGTGAAAAATCGCTGACCGGCGGCGTTTATTCGGCAGAAGGACGTTTTAACCCCGTAATGCTCCAAGCCAATATTGCCGGTAACCGTTTTGTTTATGTGGACGCGACAACTAAAAACAGTATGTCGGGCATTTTCCTCGGTCCGCAGGCGGAAGAAATGGCCGGCCGCTTCGACCATCCGAGCGAAGGCAAGAGCGGTACGTTCGGCGCCGCCATGCTGAAAGACTGATTTTTACCGCATCATCAGCTCAAGAGGTCGTCTGAAAACTTGGAAATCAGGTTTTCAGACGACCTTTTTCCGTTCCCGGTCAAGAAGCAGCCCATAAAATGCTACAATACCGCTTTGATTTTTTGCCCGCATCATCATGAAAAAAGCCCCAAAATCCTTTGAAGAAGCCCTCGCCCGCCTCGAAACCCTGACCCAGTCCATGCAAAGCAGCGAAATGCCGCTGGAAGACGCTCTGGCAGCCTATCAGGAAGGCAACGAGCTGGTCAGATACTGCCAAACCAAGCTGGCGGAAGTCGAACAAAAGCTGCAAGTATTGGACGCGGGCGAACTGAAGGAGCTGAACCTTGAACCCAGCGAATGAATTGAAAGCATGGCAGCAAAAAGCCCAAGCGCAGACCGAATTGCTGCTGGAGCGTTTCCTGCCGTCTGAAAACCAAGTGCCGCACACGCTGCACGAAGCCATGCGTTACGTTACCCTCGGCGGTGGCAAACGTCTGCGCCCGCTCTTGGTGCTCGCCGCGTCCGAATTGGGCGATGCCGACCAAAACGCCGTCGAACAAGCCATGGCGGCGATTGAAATGGTGCACGTCTATTCCTTGGTACACGACGATATGCCCGCCATGGACAACGACAGCCTGCGGCGCGGCAAACCGACCTGCCATGTGAAATACGACGAAGCCACCGCCCTTTTGGTCGGCGACGCGCTGCAAACCCAAGCCTTCGACGTATTGAGCCGTCCGACCGGACTGCCCGCCGAACGCCAAATCGCCATGTTGTCCACGCTTACCAAAGCATCCGGCAGCCTCGGCATGGCGGGCGGACAAGCCATCGACCTTGCCAACGTCGGCAAAGCCATGAATCAGGCGCAGTTGGAACAGATGCATAGCCTCAAAACCGGCGCCCTCATCCGCGCCGCCGTCGTATTGGGCGCGCTTGCCTGCCCCGATTTGGATTCAGACGACGTCCGCACCTTAGATAGCTACGCCGCCAAACTCGGCTTGGCGTTCCAAGTCATCGACGACGTGTTGGATTGCGAAGCCGACACCGCCACCTTGGGCAAAACCGCCGGCAAAGACAGCGACAACGACAAACCAACCTATGTCAAACTGATGGGTCTGCAGGCTGCCCGCGCCTACGCCGAAACCCTGACTGCCGAAGCCGCCGCCCTGCTCGAACCCTTCGGCGCAAAAGCCCTGCATTTGCGGCTCTTGGCGGAATTTGTTACTGCGCGGAAAAATTAGGGCTCCGGCAAACAACCTGACCGAAAAATGACTCCCATGAACGATTTCGAACGCATTTACAACGATTGGCACGAATTTGCCAAAAACCGCGACACCACCCGACTGATCGGCCTGTATGACGACAACGCCGTTTTCGAAAGCCCGCTCGTCCCCCTTATCATGCAGCGGCAAAGCGGCATTTTGCGAGGCAAAGCCGACATCCTTGCTTTTTTAGAAGAAGGAACGCGCCGCCGACCGAATGAATTGGTACGCTGGTATCGCAACGGCACGCATTTCACGACGGGGGACACGCTGGTTTGGGAATACCCGCGCGAAACGCCCGGCGGCGATCAAGTGGATATTTTGGAACTCATGCAGATTGCCGGTGGAAAAATTGTCCATCACCGCATTTACTGGGGCTGGTTCGGCACGCAGATGCTGATTCGTTCGGCACTGAACCGTGCGGCGGAATAATCCGCGAAAAGAAGAAGAGGTCGTCTGAACCCCCAAAAATAGGTTTGAACTGCACCCCAAAAGTTGGACATCCCCTCCAACTCACAAGGTGCAGTTTTTTTATGAGCAAATATACATTACACTTCAAATACCAAGCCGTACTCCACTACCTGCACATACGCAGCCAACAGCGTACCGCAGATCATTACGGCATTTCCCGAACCCACCTGCGACGGTGGATACGCGCCTATCAAGAAGGCGGCATCGGCGCACTCGAACATCCCCAATCCAAAACCATGACCGACCACCGCAAAAACCCCTTTATCGCCGACAAACCCGACCACGAAAAAACACAGGCAGAGCTTATCGAAGAGTTGTGCTATATGCGCGCAAAGGTTGCCTATCTAAAGGAGTTAAAAGCCCTCAGCCAAAAGCGGACCGCAAAGGACAAAGCCAAACCGTCCAAACACTGAGGGCGCAACACCCGCTCAAATACCTGCTGCACATCGCAAACCTGCCCAAAAGCAGCTTTTACTACCACCACCAAGACCGGCCTGACCCCGACGCAG
>NZ_POWX01000034.1 GCF_003044445.1 Neisseria mucosa | reverse complement strand
CGTTTTTAGCTTTTGTGTTTGCAGGTGCGGGCGCGACGGTTGCTTCGGCCTTCAGTTTGGAGAAGATACCCTCGCCGATGCCTTTAACGTTTTTGAGCTCTTCCACCGATTTGAAGGCACCATGCTGCTGGCGGTAGTCCACAATGGCTTTCGCTTTGGCCGGACCGATGCCGGGCAGGGCTTCCAATTCGGACGGGGAAGCAGTATTGATGTTGACGGCGGCCAGCGACAGCGAGGCGGTCAGAACGGAGAGTGCGGCAAAGAGGAATTTTTTCATAAGGGCGTTTTCCTATCATTTCGTTAATATGGACGGTAACGCCTGGAATGCGTTACCACTATATATTTTATTATCATATACTTTACATCATTTTAGTTCAAACAATTTTAAATATTTCCAACTTTACTATCTCTCAATGTATTGATTTTACAACATCTACGAACCCACCTCAATTTCGAAGCGGCCCCACCCACATTCTCAAAAGCCCATTCTTCTACAACCGGAGCATTCAGAGTATTACCCCATTCCGCCCCACCGCCGCTATCAAGGCAGGGATGTCCGGTTCGCCAAACCTGTCAACGATACAAAGTAAAAGCCCCCGACAACTGTCAGGGGCTTAGAATAGGTGTTTGGCAGTGACCTACTTTCGCATGGAAGAACCACACTATCATCGGCGCTGAGTCGTTTCACGGTCCTGTTCGGGATGGGAAGGCGTGGGACCAACTCGCTATGGCCGCCAAACTTAAACTGTACAAATCGGTAAAGCCTTAATCAATATATTTGGTGATGACTGAATCAGTCAGTAAGCTTTTATCATTTGAAGTCCTTCAAATGATAGAGTCAAGCCTCACGAGCAATTAGTATGGGTTAGCTTCACGCGTTACCGCGCTTCCACACCCCACCTATCAACGTCCTGGTCTCGAACGACTCTTTAGTGTGGTTAAACCACAAGGGAAGTCTCATCTTCAGGCGAGTTTCGCGCTTAGATGCTTTCAGCGCTTATCTCTTCCGAACTTAGCTACCCGGCTATGCAACTGGCGTTACAACCGGTACACCAGAGGTTCGTCCACTCCGGTCCTCTCGTACTAGGAGCAGCCCCCGTCAAACTTCCAACGCCCACTGCAGATAGGGACCAAACTGTCTCACGACGTTTTAAACCCAGCTCACGTACCACTTTAAATGGCGAACAGCCATACCCTTGGGACCGACTACAGCCCCAGGATGTGATGAGCCGACATCGAGGTGCCAAACTCCGCCGTCGATATGAACTCTTGGGCGGAATCAGCCTGTTATCCCCGGAGTACCTTTTATCCGTTGAGCGATGGCCCTTCCATACAGAACCACCGGATCACTATGTCCTGCTTTCGCACCTGCTCGACTTGTCGGTCTCGCAGTTAAGCTACCTTTTGCCATTGCACTATCAGTCCGATTTCCGACCGGACCTAGGTAACCTTCGAACTCCTCCGTTACTCTTTGGGAGGAGACCGCCCCAGTCAAACTGCCTACCATGCACGGTCCCCGACCCGGATTACGGGTCTGGGTTAGAACCTCAAAGACACCAGGGTGGTATTTCAAGGACGGCTCCACAGAGACTGGCGTCTCTGCTTCAAAGCCTCCCACCTATCCTACACAAGTGACTTCAAAGTCCAATGCAAAGCTACAGTAAAGGTTCACGGGGTCTTTCCGTCTAGCAGCGGGTAGATTGCATCTTCACAACCACTTCAACTTCGCTGAGTCTCGGGAGGAGACAGTGTGGCCATCGTTACGCCATTCGTGCGGGTCGGAACTTACCCGACAAGGAATTTCGCTACCTTAGGACCGTTATAGTTACGGCCGCCGTTTACTGGGGCTTCGATCCGATGCTCTCACATCTTCAATTAACCTTCCAGCACCGGGCAGGCGTCACACCCTATACGTCCACTTTCGTGTTAGCAGAGTGCTGTGTTTTTAATAAACAGTCGCAGCCACCTATTCTCTGCGACCCTCCAGGGCTTACGGAGCAAGTCCTTAACCTTAGAGGGCATACCTTCTCCCGAAGTTACGGTATCAATTTGCCGAGTTCCTTCTCCCGAGTTCTCTCAAGCGCCTTAGAATTCTCATCCTGCCCACCTGTGTCGGTTTGCGGTACGGTTCAATTCAAACTGAAGCTTAGTGGCTTTTCCTGGAAGCGTGGTATCGGTTACTTCATGTCCGTAGACACTCGTCATCACTTCTCGGTGTTAAGAAGACCCGGATTTGCCTAAGTCTTCCACCTACCGGCTTAAACAAGCTATTCCAACAGCTTGCTAACCTAACCTTCTCCGTCCCCACATCGCATTTGAATCAAGTACAGGAATATTAACCTGTTTCCCATCGACTACGCATTTCTGCCTCGCCTTAGGGGCCGACTCACCCTACGCCGATGAACGTTGCGTAGGAAACCTTGGGCTTTCGGCGAGCGGGCTTTTCACCCGCTTTATCGCTACTCATGTCAACATTCGCACTTCTGATACCTCCAGCACACTTTACAATGCACCTTCATCGGCCTACAGAACGCTCCCCTACCATGCTAGTAAACTAGCATCCGCAGCTTCGGTTATAGATTTGAGCCCCGTTACATCTTCCGCGCAGGACGACTCGACCAGTGAGCTATTACGCTTTCTTTAAATGATGGCTGCTTCTAAGCCAACATCCTGGCTGTCTGTGCCTTCCCACTTCGTTTACCACTTAATCTATCATTTGGGACCTTAGCTGGCGGTCTGGGTTGTTTCCCTCTTGACAACGGACGTTAGCACCCGCTGTCTGTCTCCCGAGGAACCACTTGATGGTATTCTTAGTTTGCCATGGGTTGGTAAGTTGCAATAACCCCCTAGCCATAACAGTGCTTTACCCCCATCAGTGTCTTGCTCGAGGCACTACCTAAATAGTTTTCGGGGAGAACCAGCTATCTCCGAGTTTGTTTAGCCTTTCACCCCTATCCACAGCTCATCCCCGCATTTTGCAACATGCGTGGGTTCGGTCCTCCAGTACCTGTTACGGCACCTTCAACCTGGCCATGGATAGATCACTCGGTTTCGGGTCTACACCCAGCAACTGTTCGCCCTATTAAGACTCGGTTTCCCTACGCCTCCCCTATTCGGTTAAGCTCGCTACTGAATGTAAGTCGTTGACCCATTATACAAAAGGTACGCAGTCACACCACAAGGGTGCTCCCACTGTTTGTATGCATCAGGTTTCAGGTTCTATTTCACTCCCCTCCCGGGGTTCTTTTCGCCTTTCCCTCACGGTACTGGTTCACTATCGGTCGATGATGAGTATTTAGCCTTGGAGGATGGTCCCCCCATATTCAGACAGGATTTCACGTGTCCCGCCCTACTTTTCGTACGCTTAGTACCACTGTTGAGATTTCGAATACGGGACTATCACCCACTATGGTCAAGCTTCCCAGCTTGTTCTTCTATCTCGACAGTTATTACGTACAGGCTCCTCCGCGTTCGCTCGCCACTACTTGCGGAATCTCGGTTGATTTCTTTTCCTCCGGGTACTTAGATGGTTCAGTTCTCCGGGTTCGCTTCTCTAAGTCTATGTATTCAACTTAGGATACTGCACAGAATGCAGTGGGTTTCCCCATTCGGACATCGCGGGATCATAGCTTTATTGCCAGCTCCCCCACGCTTTTCGCAGGCTTACACGTCCTTCGTCGCCTATCATCGCCAAGGCATCCACCTGATGCACTTATTCACTTGACTCTATCATTTCAAGAACTTCTCTGACTTTGCCTGACATTCCGTTGACAAGAACATCAAACTTGAATTTCCTACTTTGATAAAGCTTACTGCTTGTTGTGTCTTAATCCCGCCTTTTGTCTTTCGGGATTAAGTCGATACAATCATCACCCAAATACTGCACCTGTTTTTCTTTTCCTATTTAGGAGATAACTGACCGTTTGCAATCGGTCAATCATCAAAAACAGACACATTGTCTTTGTTTGTTGATTTCGGCTTTCCAATTTGTTAAAGATCGATGCGTTCAATATTGCTATTTACTTCGCAAATCAAAATGAGCTGATTATTATAGCAGCCTTTCTTTTTCCGTCAAACTGATTCACCATCAGACTTCTCTTTAGAAAAAAAGAAAGCAGTTACACTGCCTTTTTAACTCGTTTTGATTTGGAAAGTATTGGTGGAGGCAAACGGGATCGAACCGATGACCCCCTGCTTGCAAAGCAGGTGCTCTACCAACTGAGCTATGCCCCCGTTCTTGGTGGGTCTGGGAGGACTTGAACCTCCGACCCCACGCTTATCAAGCGTGTGCTCTAACCAGCTGAGCTACAAACCCGGATTCTCTTCTTAAGCGAATCTTGTCTTCACTCAAGCATTTTTCCGCATCTTCTACAGTTTACCGATAAGTGTGAATGCGACAGCCTCTTCTTTCTCTAGAAAGGAGGTGATCCAGCCGCAGGTTCCCCTACGGCTACCTTGTTACGACTTCACCCCAGTCATGAAGCATACCGTGGTAAGCGGGCTCCTTGCGGTTACCCTACCTACTTCTGGTATCCCCCACTCCCATGGTGTGACGGGCGGTGTGTACAAGACCCGGGAACGTATTCACCGCAGTATGCTGACCTGCGATTACTAGCGATTCCGACTTCATGCACTCGAGTTGCAGAGTGCAATCCGGACTACGATCGGTTTTGTGAGATTGGCTCCACCTCACGGCTTGGCTACCCTCTGTACCGACCATTGTATGACGTGTGAAGCCCTGGTCATAAGGGCCATGAGGACTTGACGTCATCCCCACCTTCCTCCGGCTTGTCACCGGCAGTCTCATTAGAGTGCCCAACTTAATGATGGCAACTAATGACAAGGGTTGCGCTCGTTGCGGGACTTAACCCAACATCTCACGACACGAGCTGACGACAGCCATGCAGCACCTGTGTTACGGCTCCCGAAGGCACCCCTCCGTCTCTGGAGGGTTCCGTACATGTCAAGACCAGGTAAGGTTCTTCGCGTTGCATCGAATTAATCCACATCATCCACCGCTTGTGCGGGTCCCCGTCAATTCCTTTGAGTTTTAATCTTGCGACCGTACTCCCCAGGCGGTCGATTTCACGCGTTAGCTTCGCTACTAAGCAGTCAAGCTGCCCAACAGCTAATCGACATCGTTTAGGGCGTGGACTACCAGGGTATCTAATCCTGTTTGCTACCCACGCTTTCGGGCATGAACGTCAGTGTTATCCCAGGAGGCTGCCTTCGCCATCGGTATTCCTCCACATCTCTACGCATTTCACTGCTACACGTGGAATTCTACCTCCCTCTGACACACTCTAGTCACCCAGTTCAGAACGCAGTTCCCAGGTTGAGCCCGGGGATTTCACATCCTGCTTAAGTAACCGTCTGCGCCCGCTTTACGCCCAGTAATTCCGATTAACGCTCGCACCCTACGTATTACCGCGGCTGCTGGCACGTAGTTAGCCGGTGCTTATTCTTCAGGTACCGTCATCAGACAGGGGTATTATCCCTGTCCTTTTCTTCCCTGACAAAAGTCCTTTACAACCCGAAGGCCTTCTTCAGACACGCGGCATGGCTGGATCAGGCTTGCGCCCATTGTCCAAAATTCCCCACTGCTGCCTCCCGTAGGAGTCTGGGCCGTGTCTCAGTCCCAGTGTGGCGGATCATCCTCTCAGACCCGCTACTGATCGTCGCCTTGGTAGGCCTTTACCCCACCAACCAGCTAATCAGATATCGGCCGCTCAAACAGCGCAAGGCCAAATGGTCCCCTGCTTTCTTCCTCAGAAGATATGCGGTATTAGCTAATCTTTCGATTAGTTATCCCCCACTGCTCGGTACGTTCCGATATGTTACTCACCCGTTCGCCACTCGCCACCCAAGAAGCAAGCTTCCCTGTGCTGCCGTCCGACTTGCATGTGTAAAGCATGCCGCCAGCGTTCAATCTGAGCCAGGATCAAACTCTTATGTTCAATCTCTAACTTTTTAACTTCTGGTCTGCTTCAAAGAAACCGACAGGACAATGTCTAAAACATCATCTTGTCTGTCTTTCAAACAGTGTGAGGCTGTCGCACTCACACTTATCGGTAATCTGTTTTGTTAAAGAGC
>NZ_POWX01000033.1 GCF_003044445.1 Neisseria mucosa | reverse complement strand
CGCTGTTGGCTGCGTATGTGCAGGTAGTGGAGTACGGCTTGGTATTTGAAGTGTAATGTATATTTGCTCATAAAAAAACTGCACCTTGTGAGTTGGAGGGGATGTCCAACTTTTGGGGTGCAGTTCAAACGCAATCTCTGCTTTCAGACGACCTTTAAGCAATCAGGCTGGTTCATTTCCCCAACCTTTTCCCCAATGCCAAAATCGCCCTTTTGTTCGACGGGGAGAACACTTTTTCCGCTGCTTCTTCTATGCCGAACCATCCGTAAGCGACGTGCTCGTCGGGTTGCAAAACAATAGCCGTATCGCGCGGGATTTCGGCGGAAAAGATGTGTTCGCGGTTTTCAAACACACCTTTCGGATAGCGGTGCCGCCAGTGGTGGTAGATTTCGTAAACCGTGCTGTCGTGCCAGTTGCAGAGCTGTCCGTCCGCAAGGCGGATGCCGGTTTCCTCCCAAACTTCGCGTTTGGCAGTTTCCTCTATGGTTTCGTCAGGCTCGATGCTGCCGGTTACCGACTGCCAAAAACCTGGTGGCGAAGTACGCTCGATTAATAGGATATTACCGTCTGAATCATGCAAAACCACCAGCGCGGACACGGGATACTTCAAGGACTTTGCCATCAATCGTCTCCGGCAGCGTCCATCGAAGGGTCGGATTTGGTATCGCTTCTCGCCTGCATTCCCGCCTTGATCATAGCAATGCTGCTCGGCTCCAGTTCTTCATTCAGGATGCGGACTTCGCGTTGCGGATAAGGAAACTCGATGCCGTGTTCGTTAAACTGCCGCCAAATATCCAGAAAAATCGCCGATTGCAGCGCGGCAAAACCGTTTTCCAGGTCTTTCACCCAATAAGTCACGCGTAAATCAATGCCGTTGTCGCCGAAATTGGTAACCACCGCCAAAGGAGCGGGATTGGCGGAAACTCGAGGCTGC
The DNA here is from genome assembly GCF_003044445.1 of Neisseria mucosa. Taxonomy (GTDB): domain Bacteria; phylum Pseudomonadota; class Gammaproteobacteria; order Burkholderiales; family Neisseriaceae; genus Neisseria; species Neisseria mucosa_A. Next base: position 8,213 of record NZ_POWX01000033.1, on the reverse strand, counting down.
GCGGCGGCCGCGCTTTTTATGATGTCCAGCGCCTTAATCAAATCGGAATGATAGGCAACCTGTATATTGAACGCCTGCTGCAATTCGCGGCTGGTGTAGGATTCGTTGACCACCATCGAGGTAACGAAAGTCTCGTTCGGAATCAGCGCCTCCGTGCCGTTTGCACTGCGCAGCACAACAAACCGCGAGGTGATTTTGGTTACATAGCCGGTAAAGTTGTTGACCGTCAAACGGTCGTTCATGCGGATGGAGCGGTCGCCCAAAATGATGAAGCCGGAAATATAGTTGCTCGCCACTTTTTGCAGACCGAAACCGATACCGACACCCAACGCACCGCCGAACACCGACAATACCGTCAAATCAATCCCCACTAGCGGCAGCGCAATCAAGACCGCCAAAACCATCATCACCGTTTTGATGATTTTGGACAAAATCATGGACAGATTATTGTCCAGGCTGCTTTTCTCCAAACGCTCGCCGATAAAACGCGCCAGCCATGACGCGCCTATCATCAGAAGCCCGACCCACAAAATCCCGTTCAGAATCATCAGCAGGCTGAGTCTGCCCGAACCGACCGAGAAACGAATACCGTCAAGAATCTTCAAAATCTTATCGTCCAAGCCCGACAGCCAAAGCACGAACCCTATCCACAAAACCATGGAGACCGATTTTTCCAGCCAGTCGGTCAGCCTGTTCTGCGGCAAAGCGGCATGAACAACCGCCACGCTCACCCGAATCAGAATCATCCAACGCGCCGCTAAAATCAGCAGATGCAGCCATACCGGCCGAAATTCCGTCAGATTGCAGATAAACAAAGCCGCCGCGCCGAAAATCATCATCAGTACCGGCCACAAAATCCGCCTGCCGATATGCCGCAATAGCGCGAAGTTACCTTGTTCCGCAAAGAAATAACGGTTTTTTAGCCGGTTTGACAGCCAAAACGTCGCCGCCATCAGCATCAATACGCCGACCAGCTCGATCCAGCCCGAAACCTGTCCGAAATTGCGCTCCACCAAGCTAGACGTAAACGCCTGACGCGCAAACAATTCATGCAAAATATTGTCCATCAGCCCTGTTTTTTCATTAAAAATCAAAGCAGCAATTATATAGCAGCCATAAAATTCCGCCACACTCGTTTGCCATTCAAAGGTCGTCTGAAAATATGGCGGATTCAAGTGAAGAACAAAACATCCCGTCTGCCCTACCCGAGCTTACGTCAAACAAATTTAAAGCTGCTTCAAACAGATAGCCCAAACCACCCTGCCTTACGCTTGCCAAAGCCGGGCAGTAAAACTATAATCCGAAACTTATCGAGTCGGAGTGTGGCGCAGTCTGGTAGCGCACTTGCATGGGGTGCAAGGGGTCGAAGGTTCGAATCCTTTCACTCCGACCAAAAATCCAACAGCCCAGTCATTTTCGACCGGGCTGTTTATTTGTCTTTGCCTATTTCAAACTTTATAGTGGATTAAATTTAAACCAGTACGGCGTTGCCTTGCCTTAGCTCAAAGAGAACGATTCTCTAAGGTGCTGAAGCACCAAGTGAATCGGTTCCGTACTATTTGTACTGTCTGCGGCTTCGTCGCCTTATCCTGATTTAAATTTAATCCACTATATATTCCAAGCATTTTTCACAATCAAAAGGTCGTCTGAAAACCCAAATCCGAGTTTTCAGACGACCTTTTGCCTTTTCTTCAGTTAATCAATCCTCTGTCTTCGGCTCGGGAACGTCAAACACCTGACGCAGATAGGCGAGGAAGGTGTTGTTAGTGGTCATGGTTTTGCCCGGGGAGTCGGAAAGTTTGGCGACGGATTGACCGTTGCACTCGACGAGCTTCAGGACGATGTTCAACGGGGTATGCCCCATGTCGTTGGTGAGGTTGGTGCCGATACCGAAGCTGGTTTTGAAACGGTCTTTGAAATATTGGTGCAACGCCCATGAGCGTTCGATGTCCAGCCCGTCGGAGAAGGTCAGCATTTTGGTGCGGCTGTCGATTTTGAGTTTTTTGTAGTGCGCATGCGCTTTGTCGCCCCATACATAGGGATCGCCGCTATCGTGGCGCAGACCGTCGAAGAGTTTGGCGAAATAGAGGTCGAAGTCGCGTAGGAAGGCATCCATGCCGACCACGTCGGTCAACGCGATACCGAGGTCGCCGCGGTATTCGTGTACCCAGCTTTCGAGGGCGGCTTTTTGGAAATTACGCAGGCGCACGTCAAGGGCTTGGAAGGCTTGGAGGAACTCGTGCGCCATCGTGCCGATAGGGGTGATGCCGATTTTTTTGGCGAGATAAACGTTGCTGGTACCGCGCACGATGTCGGGTGCGGCTTCAAGCAGGGTGCGGATGACGTGTTCCTGCCAGTCAAGGGTGTAGCGGCGGCGGGTGCCGAAGTCAGAGATGAGGAACGGCGGGTCGTTCGGGTTTTGCTCGGCGGAGATTTCTTTGAGACGCTGCGCTTTGGCTTGGAGGCGGCGTTCGCCTTCTTCAATGACGGCGGGGGTTTCAAGACGGCGGAAGTAGAGTTCGTTGACGATGGCGAGGATGAAGATTTCAAAGAACATCGCCTGAATCATGGGGCCTTCGATGCGGATGTTCAGACGACCTTCATTGTCGGGGCTGACTTTGACGAAGCGGCGTTGCAGTTGGAAGAGTTCGAGATAGTCGACAAAGTCGCTTTTGATGAAGCGCAGGCTGCGCAGGTAGTCGAGTTCATCGTGGGTAAAGCGCAGTTGGCAGAGCGCGTCGAGTTCTCTTTCAAAGTCAGCTTGGATGTCGGCAAGCGGATAAACCATGTCTTTGTTGCGACAGCGGAACTCGTAAAGGCTGTGGGTTTGGGGGAATTGGTGCAGTATCACCTGAAGCATGGTGAACTTGTACAGGTCGGTGTCGAGCAGGGAGCGGATAACAGGCGTTTGAGGTGCGGTCATGGCTTTTCTCTCGTTCAGCGTAAATGTAAAGCATTATTAGAACACGGTTAGACGGGCGGGTGTTACTTTTTTTAACTGGTAGAATGTTGAAAAGGTCGTCTGAAACTTTCAGACGACCTCTATTCTGATTGATAAGCCTTATGCTTTTTTCTTGAGCGCGACGTTTAGGACGCATCCTAAAACAAAGCCGACCGTTGCGGGCAGCAGCCAGCCCAGTCCGACGTCGTAGAGCGGCAATGCGCCGTTGATGTCGGCGGCGACTTCTTCGCTGAAACCGAATGCGGCTTTGTAGGCATCGAGCAAGCCGACTGCCAGCGTTGCCATCATGGTGCAGAAATAGACGATGCGGCTGCCGCCGAACAGTTTGTGCAGGAAGACCAACAGAATGATGACGATGGTCAGCGGGTACAGCAGCATCAGCATCGGGATGGAGAAAGTCAGGATAGAGGACAGGCCTTTGTTCGCCAACGCCATAGACACGAGGGTATTGATGACGACGAACATTTTGTAAGAAATGCCGGGACACAGGCGGTTGAAATATTCGGAACACGATGTAATCAGTCCGACGGCGGTACTCAAGCAGGCGAGCAGGACGATGACGCCTAAAAGGATGTTGCCGGGTACGCCGAAATAGAAATTCGCGGTTTTCGACAATACTTCCGCGCCGTTTTCCTGAAGTCCCAAGCCCATCACGCTGGTCGCGCCCATATAGCCGATGAAGAGGTACACCAAAGCCAGACAAGATGCGGCGACGATGCCTGAAACGGCGGTCGTCCACAGCAGCTCGGAACGGTTGTCCACGCCCATCGCGCGCACGGCGTCAATGACGATAATGGAGAACACCAGCGAAGCGAGTGCGTCCATTGTGCCGTAACCTTCCAAAATGCCTTTTATGAACGGACGAAGGGCAAAATCGCCTTGTGCCGCTGCGGGAACGCCCATCGGATTCAGCGTGGCATAGCCGACTAAAACGGCAATCGTCAAAAGCAATACGGGCGTCAGAACTTTACCGATACGATCCACCAATTTGCCCGGCGACATAGACAGCCAATACGCTACGCCGAAAAACGCCACGCTGAACGCCGCCAGCCCGACTGTTTTCTGACTTTCATTTAAAAACGGCGCAACGGCAATCTCAAATGACACCGTCGCCGTACGCGGCATGGCAAACAAAGGCCCGATGGACAAATACAGCGCGGAAGCAAACGCCACGCCGTACCAAGGCGCAACCCTTGAAGCCAGCGCCTGCACATCGCGCGAGCCTGAATAGCCGATGGCAATCACGCCCAATAGCGGCAAGCCCGCGCCGGTCAATAGGAAGCCCGTCATCGCAGAAAGCCAGCTTTCCCCCGCCTGTTGTCCGAGATAAGCAGGGAAAATCAGATTGCCCGCACCGAAAAACAAAGCGAACAACATCAAACCGACCGCCCACAGCGAGGCTTTACGGTTGAGCGGGGAAACATTATTGCTCATAAAATCTACCTATTGGGTTATATAGTGGATTAACTTTAAACCAGTACGGCGTTGCCTCGCCTTGCCGTACTATCTGTACTGTCTGCGGCTTCGTCGCCTTGTCCTGATTTAAATTTAATCCACTATAAAAAAGTGTTGATTAAAATGAGTATGGGGTTACCAAGCGTGATTCCTGCACGGCCGATTGCCACAGATGGGACATTATGTTTTGCTTCGCGTTCAAACTTGAAGCTTATAAAGCCGTTCCGCCTTCAAAGTCGTCAGAGGGGTTGTCTGAAACGCCCTCTTCCGCTTCCGGGCGTTCTAAATTTTCCTGTTTCAGGCTGATTTCGATTTCGCCGTAGCTGTCCAGCTGGACGATGCGGACCAAACCTTCTTTGGCAAGTTCCAACAGCGCGATGAAATTGACGACCACATACGCCGCGCCCTGCTCCGGTTTGAACAAATCGCTGAATTTGCATATCCCGCTCTCGTTCAGACGACGTAAAACCGCCGTCATCTGCGCGCGTACGGAAATGGTTTCCTGAATCACTTCATGGCTGCGCGAATGTTTCGCCCTCGACAAAATGCCCAGCCACGCCTGCGTCAAATCGGCGACATACACCTCCGGCAGCTTCGCCTCGACCGCGATTTCCAACGGCAGATACGCCCAAGCAAAATCCCGTCCCGCGCGCGGCAATGCATCCAACCCCTGCGCCGCCAGCTTCATCTGTTCGTAAGCCAAAAGGCGGCGCACCAGCTCGGCACGCGGATCCGCCTCCTCATCCTCGACCTCTTCGGGACGCGGCAGGAGCAGGCGCGATTTGATTTCAATCAGCATCGCCGCCATCAAGAGATATTCCGCCGCCAAATCAAACTGATACGCTTCCATTTGGGCAATATAGTGCAGATATTGTTCAGTAATCTTCACCATCGGAATATCGAGAACGTCGATATTTTGTTTGCGGATAAGGTAAAGCAGCAAATCCAACGGTCCTTGGAAGCTGCTTAAGACAACCTTCAAAGCATCGGGCGGAATAAACAAATCCTGCGGCAAATCGGTTACGGGCTGACCGAATACCCACGCGACCGTGTGTTCAGACGACGTTGCAGCAGCGGAAGAGATAAGGTGTTCTGAAGGCATGGTTAGAGGAGCTTTTTCTTATTAGGTTCGATGGGTGGTTAATCAATAACGGGGTCGTCTGAAAACGCAGCGGGTTTCGCCAAAACGAGTGCGGCAAAACAAAATCAGCCTTTTTTGCGTTGGCTTTTCAAAGAAGCGATGGCAATGGCAAGCGTTTGCGCCAACGCCATGCCCAGAAGCGGCAAAGCGGCGAAAAATGAACCGATCAGCACCGTAACGGCATCGCGGGAAAACACAAAACCATCGCGCGCCAGCATCGCAATTATCCAAGCCAATAGCAGCAGCCACTCGCAGCCGACCAAAAACCAAATCATCCCGACCGAGCAGCGTTTGCGCCATTTCATGATGGCAGCGTGCAAAAGGCTGAATATCGGAACGGACAGGAAAGGATAAAGGAAATTGGTAAACGGCCGCGGATAGCCGTCTTGAAAACACAAATAATCGCCCGACTGCATGTCGCATCCCATTGCACCAAACATCGGATCAACGGCATACATCAACACGCCGAACCACACCGCATAAATCAGGCTGCCGATAAAATAGGCTTTAAAAAATCGGGTCATAGGCAAAAAGGTCGTCTGAAAAAATTTCAAAAGGCGTTAAACCGCATCAAATTTTCTGATTGGCATTTGCAGAAGAGAGCAACACACTCAGGGCTTGAACTGCTGCCATGCCATAAACAGGCAATCCAAAAAAAATAACTCCCGTTATTGCCGTCCAACTACTATCCAGACTACTCCACTCCCACAGCAAAAAAACAAACCAAACAATCAACCATTCGATAATAGGCAAGGCAAGAGTCGTCAAAGTTGTACAGCGTTTGGTCCACTTCATAATGCCGGCATTGAGTAGGGACAATAACATTACAGATAAAAACGGAAAGAAGAAAAACTTCAAAGACACTTTCTCAAAAGCCGACATTTCAGCAGCTCGCAGACAATACTCTGCATACTGTTCATTGTCAGCGTTAATATCAAAACATTCGAATCCTGAAAACAGCAAACCGACACCGTACATCAGCAAACCGAAGACAACCGCATACATCAGGCTACTGATAAAATAGGCTTTAAAAAATCGGGTCATCTCATTTCCGTCCCGCAATATGGTCCACCGCCGCCTGCGCGCAGTACAAACCAAACGAAGCCGTTACCAACATACTCGCCCCATAACCCGCGCAGGACAAACCTTGCGGCACAGCATCGGTCGAACATGCTTCGCCCGATTGCGGCGGCGTAATGTTTTCAGTCGAGAACACACACGGCACGCGCATTTTTTCTTTGGTATCGCGGCTAAAGCCGTAGCGTTTGCGCAAAGTGTAGCGCAGGTTGGCAAGCAACGGGTCGTGGGTAACGCGGCTTAAATCGGCGGTTTGAATCAACGCCGGATTTTTCTGTCCGCCCGCGCCGCCGCTTAGGATAAACGGCTGTTTGTGTTGCACAAAATAAGCCGCCATCGCCGCCTTGACGCGTACTTGGTCTATCGCGTCGATCACAAAGTCGAAAGGTCGTCTGAAAAGCGTTTCCAGATTGTCTTCCGTCACAAAATCCTCGATTTCCTCCACTTCGCATTGCGGATTGATTTGGGCAATGCGTTCGCGCAACGCCGTCACCTTTGCCTTGCCGAAATCATCGGTCAACGCATGAAGCTGGCGGTTGACATTGGACTCGGCGACGTTGTCCAAATCAATCAAGGTCAAACGACCGATGCCCGTCCGCGCCAAAGCCTCCACCGCCCAAGAGCCTACCCCGCCCACGCCGACCACGCAGACGTGCGCGCGCGAAAACCGCGCCAGTGCTTCATCTCCGTAGAGTCTGGCAATACCGCCGAAACGGCGCGAAGGAAGAAAAACAGTGTCGTTCATACCCAACCTTGTGATATGTCAATAAATGAATGAAAATCAACGCAAAACGCTGCGGAGGAGTCCGTCGCATATTATACTGGAAAGCAGCCGGACTGTTGCAGCAGCCCGAATGGGTCTATAATCGTTTCATATCGGACCCTTCCCAACCGCATCCAACAAAGTGCCGCCTGCGGCGCGAAAAAGGAGAATGAACTATGTACAAACATCTGGTTGTAGCCGTTGACGGCAGCGAAACTTCCCTCAACGCCCTGAAACACGCCGCCGAGTTGGCAAGCGTCAACAACGCCCGCCTGACTTTGGTACACGTCGCCAACCCCGCCGAATACATGGCGCTCGCCCCCGAATTCCTGCAACACGAAAGCTACGAGGCCGCCGCCGTCGCCCAAGGCAACGAAGTCTTGGACTTCGCTGAAAAAACCGCCCGCGAAAACGGCGTGGAAAACATTGTCAAACACCTGCTGGTCGCCAACAAAGGCGCGCGCGAAATGGCGCAGGATTTGGTCGATTACGCCGATGAAAACGGCGCCGACCTGCTGGTACTCGGCACACATGGCCGCACCGGCCTGATGCACCTCCTGATGGGCAGCTTCGCCGAAACCGTGATGCGCCAAAGCCACCTGCCGCTTCTGATTATCCGCAGCAAAGCAGAAGAGGCGTAAGGGTCTGCCCTATTCAAGAAGGTCGTCTGAAATCTCAAACTAAGATTTGAACTGCACCCCAAAAGTTGGACATCCCCCTCCAACTCACAAGGTGCAGTTTTTTTATGAGCAAATATACATTACACTTCAAATACCAAGCCGTACTCCACTACCTGCATATACGCAGCCAACAGC
>NZ_POWX01000032.1 GCF_003044445.1 Neisseria mucosa | reverse complement strand
TTGCAAAACATTCCATGGTTCAAAGCATGTCGCGAAAGGCGAACTGCTGGGACAATGCACCGATGGAAAGCTTCTTTGCGGTGCTGAAGACGGAGTGTTTCTATCGTGCAGGGGAATTGACGGTGGATGAATTGATGAAACAGATAGATGATTATATGGATTACTACAACCGCGAGCGTTGCAGTTTGAAATTGAAAAAGCTGAGTCCTGTCGCATACAGAACCCAGCTTGCACAGAGCGCCTGAATAGGCTTTTATGAGTGTCCAAGATTTGGGGGCCAGTTCAACCCAAATTTTAGGTTTCAGACGACCTTTTCTCTTGTTGCTTTCAACTTTAAACGCTGTGTAACCCAATTCAAACCAAATCCAGCTTTTTCAGCAGCGCGATGCTGCCTGCGTCCACAAGCCTGAAGGTTTCGTCAAAGTCGCCGGTGTGCCACGGGTCGGGGACGTGGCGATAGCCGCTTTCGGGGATGAGGTCGGTGAGTTTGAAGATTTTGTCAGGGTGTTTGCCGAACATTTTTTCCAATTCGGCGAGGTTGTTGTCGTCCATGGCGATGATGAAGTCGAATTCATCAAAATCTTCGGAACGCACTTTGCTGCTGGTGAACCCTTGATTGTCGATGCCGTGGGCGGCGAGGGTTTTGCGTGTGCCTTGGTGCATGTTTTCGCCGTCGTGCCAGCCTGATGTGCCTGCGCTGTCGGTGCGGACGCGGTGGGATACGCCTGCTTCGTGGGCGCGGTGGCGCAGGACGTATTCTGCCATGGGCGAGCGGCAGATGTTGCCGAGGCAGACGAAGAGTATGGAATGGTTTTTCATAGGCGGTTTAGGCGTGTTCGGAGAAGAATGGGTTGTGTCCGTCTAGAGACAGGGATTGCGCGTAGGTCGGCAGGTCGGCATTTTCCGGCAAAACGTCGTGCAGGATGCGGATATGCTCGACGCGGCACTCCGCCATCAGGTCAAGGAAGTTGTGTTGGATGACGGCGATGTTGTCGGAAGACGAAAGGTTCCACACGAACACTTGCGGTACGACTTCAAACGCGCTGTCAGTCGCGTTGAAACCGAACAGAATCTGCCCGCCCGCCCTTGCGGCGATGACGACGCCGACGCGCGGACTCTGCATACGGATGGCGCGGATGGCGTTGGTGGCGAACACGTCCATCGCCATGCGCTGACGGGTGTGGCTGCCGTCGGTCAGGGCTTGGAGCGGGGTGTTCGTGGACAGCGGATTGGTGAAAAGGGTAACGCCGTCGGCGGCAAGGCTTTCCTGCCAAACCTGCATCAGCGGCAGGCCTGCCTGTTGCAGGTTGACGCCCAATGCGGTTTGCAGGTTTTTGTCGCCGTAGCCCAGCGCGTAAACGACGTGGACGGATTGTCCTTCGGGGCAGATCAATGGTTTGTCTTCAAAGGTTTGCAGAAACGCGGCGGCGGATTCGCTGTTTTGTTTCGCATTCCACCATTGTTCGGGCGTGATACCGCTGAGGTCGTCTGAATGGGCGAGGAAGGGCAGCCATTGGGTGTTTTGCGTTAAGGCGCGCAATTGGGGATAGTTGGACAGACAGGCGGTCAGCGCTTCGGTAGGCAGTGTCAGGGACAGCGTGCGCTCCTGTTTGCAGCCGGCGACGATGACGACGGGCAGTGCAAACCATTGGGCTTCGTCGTCGTTTTCGGCGGATAAGACTTGGTTGATGCTCTGCATCAGCGCGTTGTAGGTCTCTACATCGGGTGCCATGGTCATGGCGACGGACAGGTTGACGTAGTAGTTTTGTTGGAGCTGGCTGCGGATTTCGGCTTGCAACTGTCCCACAGCAATCTTGCGGGTCGCGGCGGTCGTGCCGTGTGCGAGCAGGGAGGCGTTTACCAATAAATGGTTTTTAACCGGAGTTTGCGGATAAGGGCGTGTGTCGTGGAGGATGAAGGTGTTCATATGGATATAAATCGGTGGTTGTCCGGACAGCTCGGATTATAACAATATCGGGATACGGATTGGGAAAAGGTCGTCTGAAAACGAAAAAAGGCGGGAAATACGCCCGCCTGCCTTCAATCAAAAATCATATGTCCCAATTTATCGGCTTTAGTGTGCAGATAACGTTCGTTTTCAACATTCTCGCCAACATGGAGCGGAATACGTTCGACGACGTTGATGCCGGCATCTTTCAACGTCTGAATTTTTTCGGGATTGTTGGTCAACAGTTTGACGGCACGGATATTCAGATGGTCGTAGATTTGTTTGGCAAGCGTGAAATCGCGTGCATCAACGGGCAGTCCGAGCGCGAGGTTGGCTTCGACCGTATCCATCCCTTCGTCTTGAAGTTTATAGGCACGGATTTTGTTGATTAAACCGATACCGCGCCCTTCTTGACGCAGATAAACAATAACGCCCCGTCCTTCTTGCTGAACCGCTTTCATCGCCGCTTCAAGCTGCGGTCCGCAGTCGCATTTTTTGGAAAACAGCGCATCTCCGGTCAAGCATTCGGAGTGGATGCGGGTCAGAACGGGGAGGTCGTCTGAAAAATCGCCCATCGTTAAAGCGATATGTTCTTGTCCGCTCGGTTCTTCAAAACCGTGCATGGTGAAATCGCCCCATTTGGTCGGCAGGCGGCAGGAGGCGATGAATTTCAAGGTATTATTCATGTTCTTCTTCCTTGTCTTCGATGCCTACCAATGCTTTTAGCGGCTCGGCAAGTGCCAACGCCAGCGCCGACCAATCCGTTTGGGCTGCTTCATCGGCTTGATCTTTATCGGTAAATTCAACATGAACCACGCCCAAAACCGTACCGTTTTGCGTTGCCACGGGGATGGACAACTGGCTTCCACTGCCTTTATTCCTGTCGCCTTGGATTTCGTCCAACGAAAGCCAATAGGCAATATCGTTGGCAATATTCATCCAGCCGCTTTGCGCCGTACGGCAGGCAAGGTAAACCGTACCGTTTTCTTCATGCACCGCCAACAGGTTCTCCAAAGGCTCGCCTTGCGCCGAGATACGAACCAGCCTTGCATGCGGTTCACCCGGAATGTGGATATAAACCGCCGCGCTTTTGACGGCTGTTGCGCGACTGAATACCGAATCCAGAGCCATGAAAACCTGTTTGAGCAAAACTTCATTTTCCGGCGTTTCTTCAATATGGTCCGCCAGCTTCCAACCGTCTTCTTCACGCCATAAAACCGAGCGGTCAATCGAAGCATTGCCCATATCCATCACCGTCTTCGCGGTCAGATAAGCAACACGGAGGTCGTCTGAAGACAGCTTCAAACCCTGTGTCTGTAAAAAATCCTGAATCAGTAAAACAGGCATGATGTTCCTTTTTGATATTAGTGTGTTCCGGCAGATAACCGACCTGCCATTATATCGGTCGGAATAAAGCAATTTCAAGCCAAAGATTGTTTGCAGGGCAGGATACTTTGTGTATAATTCCGAGTTTCATCACGCGGACGTGGCGAAATTGGTAGACGCACCAGATTTAGGTTCTGGCGCCGAGAGGTGTGAGAGTTCGAGTCTCTCCGTCCGCACCACCCAACCCCTTTCAGGGGTTATTTTTTTGTCTAATCAAATCTAACGCAGTAATCAAGATTCAATACTGGTAAGGCTTTCAGGCTAATAACCCCCTTGCCAAGTGTCTAAATACCCCCAATGCCGTATAATTGAATAAACCAAAATATGGGGGTATGATTTGGGGAATCTGACAACACCCCCTAAAAACATACCCCCAATGCCCCTGAACGACCGCCAAATCAAAGCTGCCAAGCCGTCTGATACTGGAAAGAAAGCCAAGTTATTTGACGGGGGAGGCTTATATCTTGAAGTTACCCCAGCGGGCGGAAAAATATTCCGCCTGAAATACCGTATAGATGGCAAAGAGAAAACTCTTACTATCGGGAAATATCCGACCGTTTCACTGGTAGAAGCCCGCCAAGCCGCTGAAAACGCCCACCGCATGATTGCACAAGGGCAAGATCCATCAGCAATGAAGCAACAGGCCAAACAGGAGCGCAAAACGGCCTTACTGAATACCTTTGCCAACGTTACCAAAGCATGGCATGAGAAAACCACCAAGCGCAAAAGCTGGAAGCCTAATCATGCCGCCCGTGTTTTGCGGTACTTTGAAACAGATGTTTTCCCTATTATTGGGGAAACACCTATAAACAAAATCGGGAAAAAAGAGATAAAGGCCGTATTGGATAAAGTAACAGAGCGGGGCGTATCGGAAACCGCCGAAAAAATCAGGCAATGGATAGGCGCGGTGTTTACCTATGCCGGTTATGAAGAATTGACCGACCGAAACCCTGCCGCGTTACTGAAAGGCTATATAGAGCCAACAGAAAGCAAAAGAATGCCCGCCCTACCCCGTGAAGAATTGCCGGAGTTTTACCGCCGCCTGATACTGGCAGATTGTGAGCAACAAAACAGAATTTGCGTAATGTTGATTATGCTTTGCTTTGCCCGAAACAAAGAGATACGCGGCGGCCAATGGCAGGAAATCGACTTTAAGCGCAAAACATGGACGATTCCCGCTAATCGTATGAAACGGCCACGAGATCACACAATCCCCTTGTCTGATTGGGCGATTGAGCTATTAAACGAACTACACGCTATAACCGGCGAAACACCCTTTCTATTTCCAAGCCCTAAATCCGAAACTGGTTACATCAGCGAAAATACAGCGGGCAAAATCATCAACGGCATGGGTTATTACGGGATAGCCACCCCGCACGGTTTCCGCTCGCTTGCCAGCAGCGTTTTGAATGAACAAGGCTTCAACCCTGACGCGATAGAGCGACAACTTGCCCACATTGAAAACAACAAGATCCGCGCCGCCTACAACCGCGCCGATTATCTGAATGAACGCAAAGAGTTTATGCAATGGTATAGCGACTTTTTGCGGGAACGGTATAACCAAGCATTGCAACTGATCCGAGATGGCAAGACTGGTTAGAGGTCGTCTGAAAATATCTGCTTCGAGTTTCGGAGTTATTTTTGCAATACTAATTTAAGAAAGTAAAAGATGAAAAAGCCTAATTATTGCCCTGATTGGTTTGATATTAGCTTGTATGATGGGTTGTCTGATTTTTCCCGAGATGAATTAGCAATGGCATTATGGTTAAGAAAAATGAATTACCGCAGTACAAAAGAAGAGTTTGATGCCGGCAGTCATCTTACAGACAAAGAGAAAGAAGAGGTAAGAGTACACGCTTTAAACTGGTTGAAATGTTGTGCTAATGAGTGGACTACACAACCTATTAAGCACAAAAATAGTGGGAATAGAATTAATTACAACCCGCTGGAAGTTGAGACGGATATTCTTCGTGAGGTTACTTGGGGTGATATAGCTAGGCTTCATGCTGAATCATATGTGGAAATCCCTGAAATGAGAAAATTTGTACAAGAAACACGCCAAATACTAGAAGAATGTATTAAACATTTTGAAGATGGTGCAAATGCACATACGGAATGGTTTTCCCCTGATGATATTTTGCCTGAAGATATGCCGCCTCAAGATGTAAAGGCAATAGATAACCTGTTTGATATGCCTGTTTCTGAAACGTCAAATTACAGCACCATGATTCATATTGATTTGGGCTTGAGTGATGAGATACTGGAAATGGCATTTAAGCAGAGGCTGAAAGAGTTTAGGCTGAAAGAAGAGCGAGAAAGGACGCGTCGTTTTTCAGATGCTGAAATCAGAAAAATTATAGATTATCGCGTTTTTGCTTTTATGGATTTATACGTTTACAGCTTTATCGTAGAACGCAAATTTACTGATGTTGAAATGGCGGCAATGATTTACCCGCCAAGCGATAATTCACCGCTTGATTTTGATGCGGTAGATAGGATTGCAAGAACTGTGAGACCCAAAGCAATGGAGCTTTTAGAAAAAACAAATGCTCGCCTTTTACTGTAATAACCCGATTTAATTTATACCCACATGAAAAAATAAAAATTCATGTGGGCATTTTTTTATCTGAAAATTTGCACACATGAAATGTTTTTATTTTATAACACCATGAAAATAAAAATATTTGTGCATTTTATATCTATGTAGAGCCGGTTATATTTGTGCCTGTCATATAACCCCGACTAAGAAAGGCAAAGCATATGAATACCGTATTAAGAGTAAACGATACCGCCCGCGTTATGGGTGTTTCACGGGCGACTATTTGGAATTGGGCAAACCCTAAGAGCCGCCATTTCCGCCCTGATTTTCCTAAGCCTATCAAACTTTCCGCAAATATTACCGGTTGGCTTGCAAGCGAGATTGACGACTATATCGGCAAACTGGCAGCCAAACGCGAAGAGCAGGCAAATTGATTTATCAGGCGCAAAACAAATGCCGCCTGAACGGACATTCAGACGGCGGAAAGGATTATTAAGCATGAGCGACTATTCTACCAACGGCAAGGCAAAAACGCCAAGTCAAAAAGAGCGCGTTTTATCCCGATTGAAACAGGGCAGCGTTACATCATGGGAGCTTACCCAAATGGGGATATTGGGCTACAACACGCGCATTATGGAGCTTCGCAGGGCGGGGCATGACATCGTTACCGTGATGGAAGAAGTAACCAACCAATTCGGGGAAACCGTGAAACGCGGTCGGTTCGTATTAATCAATTAAATCAGGAGCTTTAACTATGAATATCGAATATACAAAGACAACTTTTGCAACCCGTCAAAAGTTACTGAAAGAAGAAGAGGACAAATGCAGCGAACTGACCGCCCAAATTGAAGCGGCGGAAGCTGGTGTTACAGAAGCGCAGGCGGTAATCAATGAATTTGCGGGGCTACGAAACAGACGCAAAGGCATATTTGCCAACCTGTTGAAAATGGGCAAACCAACAAACAGCGAAGAAGCCAAAGGGCTTGATTCAGAGATTGCCGCCAAACGTGAAGAAGCAGACCGCGCCGCCGATATGCTGGAAGCGCAAAAAGAACTGTTGGAAAGCCTTTTTGATGAACGCCGCCAACATCTGAACCGCATTTCAGAGCTTCGCAATTTATTGTCCGTTTCCCGTTATGAGATGTTTATTGCCGACATTGAAGAGACCCACTTGCCTGAGTATATGGAAGCCGCGCGCGCCTATATCAAAGCCGCCGCGAAATTGGTAGGAATCGGTAAAGCCTCCGCTGAGATGAGAGCGAATCTACTTGAAAACGGTTTGCGGGTTGATTGTCCGACCTATGGGCAATCCCTGCCAAATCGGATCATTGATCTACGTTTACCCGGCTTCTTCAACATGATGGACAACACAGGCGGAGAAGAAAACGCTATTTTCGACATCTTGGAAGACATGGAGAAAGAAAAAGAAGCGGCTTTGGACAATTTGAAATAGCAACACCCAAACAGCCGCCCAAAGGCTGAAAAACGGCTACCGGGCGGCGTTCTGAAAGGATTATGGACATGACCCCTAAACAAGAACAGTTTGCCCGTCTGTATGTGGAAACGGGCAATGCGAGCGAAGCATACCGGCAAGCCTACAACACCGACAACATGAAGCCCGAAACGGTAACGAATGAAGCCTATAAGCTGCTTCAAGACCCCGATATTTCCGCGATGGTAGATGACCTCAAGGCAGAGGCACGGCAACGACACGCGGTAACGGTGGACGACCTGTTGAGCGAATTGGAACAGGCACGGGCGGCGGCACTGGCAGCCCCTACCCCACAAAGCAGCGCGGCGGTATCGGCAACGATGGGCAAGGCAAAAATGCTGGGCTTGCTGGTGGATAAGGCGGAAATCAAGGCAGAGGCGGAAATCAGCACGAAACAGGAAAAATACACCCCGCCGTTAACGGACGATGAAATGCAGCAAGTCATAAAGTCTTTTTTCAATAAGCCGTACAGTGAAATCACGCTTGAAGACATCATCGGAACCGTTGGAGAAGATACGGATCGCATCGGGTATGTAATAACCATGATTATCGTGGATAAAAAATTTTAGCCGCTTGATGCAAAAATCATTTGACAAATCGAGCCTTGAGAATCAGAATTTAGGTTCTCTCAAAACGAAATACCCAATCAGCAGGGTAACGCTGATTTTTTATCGCCAAAATTCTTTTACGGGCGTTTGCAATGTTATCAAACGTTAGCATTTCAGACGACCTATCACGAGTTATGGCGGTGTCTGCCAACCGCAAGGCGCAGGCTGGTTTTATTTCGCCAGAGAGAGCACCGCCCCCTTATTTGGGGCATTCTCAAAATCTCTAAAGAAAGAAATACCATGACTTCAAATTTCCCCCAAACTCAAGACGTTCAATACCCATCAGAACAAGGCTTTTGCGCCGTCGTCCACGAACCGACCGCGTATTTAGCTGATATTGACGTTCATTCATGTACCGCCCGCCGTTTGGGCATCTATCCATCACACGCCGCCGCCGTTGCCGCCTGTCAGTCGTTTATTGCTTTGCTTTCAGACGACCTAAAAGCATGGGCTGCTTTCAGCGTAACGACAGCCGAACAAATCCACTAAATCCCTGAAAAACACCCGCCTTTATGCCGCCCGTTTTGGACGGCATGGGGCAAACTTCGCCCTAGTGTTTTCATAAGTACCTGATTTTTCGATGCTTGATAATTTTGGTGCGCTGGGGCATGGAGGACATGAAATCATGAAACCGACTGACAAAAACGACCGTTTCCGCCGCTATTCCAACCGCGCTTTACTGGTGTTTGGAGTGTTGTTGATGGCTTTGGCAATCCGAGCCTCTAACCAGCCTGCCCATGCAGAGACGGAGCAGGCAATACAGACAACGCCGACCATATGGGAGACCGACCCGATGGCGGGGGTAGTTTTAGAACCTGTAACAGGGGAGGCAGAACAATGAAACCGACCTATCAAGACATCAAAGCCGCCGCGCAATACCGCTGGCAGGAAATTCACGCCGCCATCGGCATAGACCCGCAATACCTGAAAAACAAACACCAGCCATGCCCTGCGTGTGGGGGTAAAGACCGTTTCAGATACGACGACAAGGACGGCGACGGCACATTCATTTGCAGCCATTACAACAACGGCGCGGGCGACGGTTTCGGCTTGGTAATGCATTACCTGAATTGCGGTTTTGACGAAGCATTGCGCGCCGTAGCGGGCGTGTTGAACATGGGCGGGGCAAACCCCTTGCCGATACCGCCCACACGCCCACAGAAGCAACCACGCCCCGAAAAAGACCAAATCGGCAAACTTGCCGCATTGTGGAACGGGGCAGAGCCGATAACCGCCGATTCCCCCGCCGTGCAGTATCTGAAATCGCGCGGTTTGGGCATGGCGCAATTACCTGAAAACGTCCGTTTTTTGAGAGAGGCGGATTATTGGACGACGGGGGAGGACAAGCCGCTTTTCATCGGTCGTTTCCCCTGTATGGTTTGCGCCATCCGCGATACGGACGGAGAGCTTCAAGGCTTGCACATGACCTATCTTCAGACGACCTATGACAAGCCATACGGAGAGAACGGGCTACACGCCCCGTATTATCAGAAGCTGGCAATCAAACACCCCGAAACGGGCGAAGCCCTGCCCGCCAAAAAAATGCAGAGCCGCAAACAGGGCAGCATTTCAGGCATGGCGGTTCACTTGTTCCCCGTCCCTGAAAACGGACGGCTGGTTATCGCGGAGGGCATAGAAACCGCCCTTGCCGCCCGTGAATTGTTCCAAGCCCGCGATTGGGGCTTATGCGCCGCCTTGAGCGCAAACAGCATGGCGAAATACCGACTTTCAGACGACCTAAAGGAAATCGTGATTATTGCCGATAACGACACGCCGCGCCCCGTAGGTTTCAAAGCCGCGCATGATTTGGCAGTCCGAGCCATCAAGCAGGGAATCAAGGCGCGCATATGGCAGAGCGATACGGCAGGCTATGACGCATTGGACGAACTGAAAGAAAAAAGGTCGTCTGAAGCCCAATCAGACGACCCTACCCAACAAAATGGAGACGTTACACCATGAAAACAAACGTAATTATAGACGCTAAAGCCATTGAAGACTACAACATCAACGACATCGAACCATACCGCCCGCGCCCTCGCTTCGATACCGACCATCGGGGCGTATGGTG
>NZ_POWX01000031.1 GCF_003044445.1 Neisseria mucosa | reverse complement strand
CTGCGTCGGGGTCAGGCCGGTCTTGGTGGTGGTAGTAAAAGCTGCTTTTGGGCAGGTTTGCGATGTGCAGCAGGTATTTGAGCGGGTGTTGCGCCCTCAGTGTTTGGACGGTTTGGCTTTGTCCTTTGCGGTCCGCTTTTGGCTGAGGGCTTTTAACTCCTTTAGATAGGCAACCTTTGCGCGCATATAGCACAACTCTTCGATAAGCTCTGCCTGTGTTTTTTCGTGGTCGGGTTTGTCGGCGATAAAGGGGTTTTTGCGGTGGTCGGTCATGGTTTTGGATTGGGGATGTTCGAGTGCGCCGATGCCGCCTTCTTGATAGGCGCGTATCCACCGTCGCAGGTGGGTTCGGGAAATGCCGTAATGATCTGCGGTACGCTGTTGGCTGCGTATGTGCAGGTAGTGGAGTACGGCTTGGTATTTGAAGTGTAATGTATATTTGCTCATAAAAAAACTGCACCTTGTGAGTTGGAGGGGATGTCCAACTTTTGGGGTGCAGTTCAAAGTTTTCAGACGACCTTTTTCATGCCTGCTATATGGTGAAACCCGTCAAATCACTTCCAAAACAAAGTATTGGCGCAATTTGTCGTACACTTTGTCGGTTACGTTGATGCAGCCGTTGGTGATGACGCGGTCGGAGACGACGTTGGAGGCGATGCGCTGCATACGGCGCTCGGAGGGTTTGAGCGTCCAGACGCGGTGTAGGGCGAAGAGGAAGTCTTTTTCCTGCTTGAAGCCGATGATTTCGCCGCCGTAGCCGGGTTTGGAAGTCTTCATCAACTGCATATCAAAAGTGCCTTTCGGCGTGGTTTTGCCGATGAGCACGGGGTAACACTGGGCATCGTCGGTGAAACACAGCTCGGCTTTGGCGGTGTTGACGATGACTTTTTTGCGTTGCATGTATTCTTTGGCGGCATCGGCTGCTGCAAAGCTGTTCAGCCCTGCCAGCAGCGATATGCCGAGGATGATTCTTTTAAACATGTTTTCCTGTTATTTGCGGATGCGGTGGTGGGTTTCAGGCGCAACTTCGCGGATGATGATTTGAGGTTCAGGCGCGGGTTGTGGGGCAACTTCTTGTACGGGCGGGCAGACGGCATCTTCCGGGAAGACGGCTTTCCAGTGGAAGCTGCGGGCGTATTTGTGTTTGTCAAACAAGACTTTGTATTGGCAGGTGGTAATGCCTTCTACGCCGGAGCCGATGTCGGGATTGGCGGGAACGCCGGGAGTGCGGAAGTGGAAGAGATAATTCCATTCGCGCACGCCGAACATACCTTCATCGTAGTGCGGACGGCCGAGGATTTTGTAGATGTCGTCTTTGCTCAGACCCGGTTTCATCTGTTCGAGTTCATCGGCGGTCGGGAATGTGCCTTGGTTTTTGTTGAAGGTTACGGAGTAGGGTTTCGGAAAGACGGGGTTGTCCGTCGTTCCGTCGGCTTTAACGTGGCTTTTGCCGGCGCAGGCGGACAATACGGCTGCGGCAGCGAGGTAAAGGGCGGTTTTGGCGATGCGGGACGTTTTCATGGTTAATCCTTTTCGTGTTGGCGGCTTCGGTTATGCCTCTGCCGCATGGAAAAATACGATTTACCCGCACGCTGTCCTTTGTGCTGATGCCGTTTATTGTCACTTTGTAACAATTTCATACGGATATAATTGGAAATGATGGTACATCGGCTTCAGGCAAGCGTGTGTCCGGGTCGGGTAAAATCGCGTTACTGGTTGTTTATTTTGATGTTTAATCAAATTTAAGGCGAAATGTAAATTTCTTGTTCAGATTCCATGCAAGTTTTATGCCAATTTTTTAAAAAAGGTCGTCTGAAACGCTTATCCGTGTTTCAGACGACCTTTCACTTTCAGGATTTAAAAAAACGGATTGTGCCGTTTTTCATGCCCGATGTCGGTCATTCTGCCGTGTCCCGCGATGACGCGTGTATCTTCGGGCAGGACGAACAGTTTGGTGCGGATATTATGGATGAGGTCGGCGTGGTTGCCGCGCGGGAAGTCGGTTCTGCCTATGGTTTCGTAAAACAATACGTCGCCCGCGATGAGCAGCCCCGCTTCGGCGCAGTAGAAAACGACGTGGCCGGGCGTGTGGCCGGGGATGTGCAGGACTTGGAAGGCGTGGCTGCCGACCTTGAGCGTTTCGCCTTCGGTCAGCCAGCGGGTCGGCTCGAATGCGGGGGAAACGGGAAAGCCGTATTGGGCGGTTGTTTCGGGCAGGGCTTGGAGCAGGAAACCGTCGTCCGCATGAGGGCCTATGACGGGGACGGGGCGGTGTTCCCGCAATTCCACCACGCCGCCGGCATGGTCGAGGTGTCCGTGGGTCAGCCAAATGGCGGTCAGGGTTAGGTTTTTCGCGTCCAGCTCTTGCAGCAGGTAGGAAACGTCGCCGCCGACATCGGTCAGGACGGCTTCGCGGGTTTCGTCATCCCACAAAAGGGTACAGTTTTGGCGGAAGGGGGTAACGGCAATGATTTCGGCTTGAAGTGCCATGAGGCGGGATTCCTTGGGTAGTGGTTGGACAGGGGCTTGAACTTCGTTGAAACGATGTTTTCAGACGACCTTCGATCTGTTTATGCGGTATCATTATTATATTTGAAATAATCACTCACATTACAGGAACGTTTATGAGAACTTCAATGCAGGGCATGATACCGATTTTTGCCGCTTTTTTCATCCAAACGGCGCTCGGCGCGGATTTGATGCTGGCGCAGGAATACAAAGACCAAGAGATTGCGGGCTGGGCGATGAGCGAGAAACTCGACGGCGTGCGCGCGTATTGGGACGGGCGGCAACTGGTCAGCAGGCAGGGCTACGTGTTTACCCCGCCCAAAGGCTTTACCGCGCAGTTCCCGCCCTATCCGCTCGACGGCGAGCTGTATAGCGGACGCGGACAGTTTGAACAGATTTCCGCCGCCGTGCGCTCGTCTGCCGGCGATTGGCGCGGCATCCGCCTGCACGTTTTCGATGTACCCAAAGCGCAGGGCAATCTCTACCAACGCCTCGCAGTCGCAACGCAATGGCTGAAAACGCACCCGAACGCGCCCATCACCATCATCCCGCAAACCAAAGTCCGCGACCGGCAGCACGCGATGGATTTTTTGAAACAAATCGAAGCGCAGGGCGGCGAAGGCGTGATGCTGCGCCAACCCGAATCGCGTTACAGCGGCGGCAGGAGCAGCCAATTATTGAAGCTGAAAAGCCAATACGACGACGAATGCACGGTAACGCGGCATTATGAAGGCAAAGGGCGCAACGCCGGACGGCTGGGCGCGGTCGGCTGCAAAAACCGACACGGCGAATTCCGCATCGGCAGCGGCTTCAAAGACAAAGACCGCGACAACCCGCCCAAAATCGGCTCGGTCATCACATACCGCTACCGCGGCTTCACACAAAAAGGCACGCCGAAATTTGCGACGTTTGTGCGGGTCAGAATGGACAGGTAAGAGCCGATGGTCGAAAGGTCGTCTGAAAACCGTATTTTTAGGTTTTCAGACGACCTTTTTACAAGTTTGACGGATACTGAATTGGTTTTCTGCTTTGGGAGGAAAGAGGGAGCTTTGGTATATTGCGGATAATTTAACCTTTGATACAGTAGCTATTTAGCCTCGTCATTCCCTTTAGCCCCGTCATTCCCGCGCAGGCGGGAATCCAGAACGTATAATTTAGGAAACCTTTTTTCCTGACAGATTTCTGTGGCGACAGGTCTGGATTCCCGCCTGCGCGGGAATGACGGCAGCTGGTAAACAACGCATTGGAGTAAGTTAATTGATTATTATCATGTACAATTCCCGCCTGATTGTTTTTTAATGGATTGGTTTGATAAAGGGATAAATGATGGATGTGATGCCTTCAATTTTAGAATCACTTCTAGATAGAAAATACGCTGAAGCGATTAAAATTTTGCACCAGGATTGGGATGAGATTACGAATCAAAATACTCAGATTACAGAACAAATTGAGATTCAATATTGGCTTAGCTATTGTTATTTTGAACAGTTCATGAAGATCAAAGATACGGATAAAGCAAATAAACTGTTTGAAAAAGCTGTTGAACACTTTCGAGAATTGTTAAAACTTACCAAGCAATTGACGGATAAACAAGATCGTATTCAACAACAAATCTATGCCCAATCTGGGCTTGGAGGTTGTTATATTGAACAGATTAAGAGAAGTAAAAGTACATCCGAAGCGGAAATATTTGTTAAACAGGCTAGCGAAAATTTTTTAGCTGCTTACGAACAATTATCACAATTAAGTGATGAGGAAGAAAAAAAGAAATGGGAAAAAATAATCCGTCTAGGTCTAAGAAATATTGATTATCTCTATAAGGATTGGCATTCCTATTTTGAGAAGAAAAAACAAGAAATACAGGAATCGCTTTTCAAAGGCAAAACTTCACAACCGCAAGACGCCGTTTCAACCGTGCTGGCTGTTCTCCATATCACACCTGCAGAATTGGGTTCCATCCCGATGGCACATTACACCTCGCCCCATGTATGCCATATATTATTCGGCATCGGCGGCAAAGAAACCGCCAGTCCGATGCGGCTCGGCAGCTCGACCTATATGAACGATCCGTCTGAAGGCAAGCCACTGCTGGACTTGTTGAACCAACAGGATTTGGAGTTGGAAAACAAAGCGGATGGCGCGTCCCACAATGCTTTTTTCACCTGTTTCTCCAGCCGCGTCAACGATTTGAACCAGTTCCGCCTGTATGGCAAAGAGGGCGGCGTGGAGGCCTCGGGCTGCTGTCTGGTATTCAATAAAAACGGGGATTGGCTGAAAGAAGCGGATGTTTCCGCCCCGTTCCGCAGTCTGTCCGAAATGTCTAGGCAGAATTCAGACGACTTACCAAAAGTTGATGAATACGAAAAGCTGCCGCTTTATCAAGTCGCTTATATTGCCTACAAGGATGAATATATTGCGGAAAAGAAATGCGGGATATGGCTTTCTGCCCCGAATAAGGCTTTCAATCTTCATCAAAATTTAGCAAAAGAAAATTTGGGTTCGTCCACTCGATTTACGTTAAATGCAAATATCAGTCGGTTCGGTATCCGCCTGAAACCCGTCGGAAATGAAGACTGGCATCAGTTCCGCTTGGGAAAATTAAAAGAAGCGTTGGAAGAGCTTATCGGGTTTTTCAAGGACAAATCCGCCGTCAGCGACGACGATAAAGAAGCCTTGGAATACATCCGCTATCTGTTTAAAGATTTCGCCTTCCGCGACGAAGAAGAGTTTCGCCTGCTGGTCATTAAGCCAATCGATTCGGAGGAAATCGAATATTGCGATAAGACCCAATCCGTCTATATCCCTTATGCCGATATACGGAATCAGGCGGACGAGGTGATTTTGGGTACGAATTACGAAAAAACCGGCAATCAACGCAAGGCGGAAGTGTTCCGCTATCATATGAAGCAAAAATACCCTGAGGTCAAAGTCTCCCGCTCGACGCTGCCGATTAATCCGCCGAATAAGTAGATGGGTTTGCTTAATTTTCGATACGGGTATCTATTATCAGCCGTCATTCCCGCGCAGGCGGGAATCCAGAACGTAGAATTTAGGAAACTTTTTTTCCCGATAGATTTCTGTGCCGACAGGACTGGATTCCCGCCTGCGCGGGAATGACGGCTGATGGATAGGCGGTGTATCGGAAACAATAGTGAAACCCGCCGCCCCGTTTTCAGACGGCCTTTTCATCTGTCTGCAAGGCTTTCCCGCTATAATTCCCGCTTTCGCTATTTTCAGACGACCTCTTTTCTATGAAATCCTACCCCGATTCCTATCTCCATTTCGAAAACCTCGATTCTCCCGAAACGCTAAACTTCGCCGCTGAAGCGCATTCTGAAACGCGTGCGCGTTTTTTGGACAACGATAAAGCGCGCGCGCTGTCGGACGGGATTTTGGCGCAGATGCAGGACACGCGGCAGATTCCGTTTTGTCAGGAACACCGCGCGCGGATGTACCATTTCCATCAGGACGCGGAATATCCGAAGGGTGTGTACCGCGTATGTACGGCGGCGACCTACCGTTCGGGCTATCCTGAGTGGAAAATCTTGTTTTCGGTGGCGGATTTCGACGGGCTGCTCGGCGACGATGTGTATCTGGGCGGGGTGTCGCACTTGGTGGAGCAGCCCAACCGCGCGTTGTTGACTTTAAGCAAGTCGGGCGGCGATACGGCTTATACGCTGGAAGTGGATTTGGAAGCGGGCGGGTTGGTTGAGGGCGGCTTTCATTTTCCGGCGGGGAAAAACCATGTGTCGTGGCGCGATGAAAACAGCGTGTGGGTGTGTCCGGCTTGGGATGAGCGGCAGTTGACCGAATCGGGCTATCCGCGCGAGGTGTGGCTGGTGGAGCGCGGCAAGAGTTTCGAGGAAAGCCTGCCGGTGTATCAAATCGGCGAAGACGGGATGATGGTGAACGCGTGGCGTTACCTTGATCCGCAGGGTTCGCCAATTGATTTGATTGAAGCGTCGGACGGTTTTTATACCAAGACGTATTTGCAGGTGTCGTCCGAAGGTGAGGCGAAACCGTTGAACCTGCCCGCCGATTGCGACGTGGTCGGCTATCTGGCGGGGCATCTTTTGCTGACATTGCGCAAGGACTGGCACCGCGCGAACCAAAGCTATCCGAGCGGCGCGCTGGTGGCGGTGAAGCTGAATCGGGGCGAACTCGGGGCGGCGCAGCTTTTGTTTGCGCCCGATGAAACGCAGGCATTGGAAAGTGTGGAAACGACCAAGCGTTTTGTCGTAGCGAGCCTGCTGGAAAACGTACAAGGCCGTCTGAAAGCATGGCGCTTTACCGATGGCAAATGGCAGGAAGTCGAACTGCCGCGCCTGCCTTCGGGTGCGTTGGAAATGACCGACCAGCCTTGGGGCGGCGACGTGGTTTACCTTGCCGCCAGCGATTTCACCACGCCGCTGACGCTGTTTGCGCTGGATTTGAACGTGATGGAACTGACCGTCATGCGCCGCCAGCCGCAGCAGTTTGTTTCAGACGACATCGAAGTGCGGCAGTTTTGGGCGGTTTCGTCCGACGGCGAACGCATCCCTTATTTCCACGTCGGCAAAAACGCCGCGCCCGACACGCCGACGCTGGTCTATGCTTACGGCGGTTTCGGCGTGCCCGAGCTGCCGCATTATCTGGGCAGCATCGGCAAATACTGGCTGGAAGAGGGCCACGCCTTCGTATTGGCGAACATACGCGGCGGCGGCGAGTTCGGCCCGCGCTGGCATCAGGCGGCGCAGGGAATCAGCAAACACAAAAGCGTTGATGATTTGCTTGCCGTCGTGCGCGATTTGTCCGAACGCGGCATGAGTTCGCCCGAACACATCGGTTTGCAGGGCGGCAGCAACGGCGGCCTGATTACCGCCGCCGCCTTCGTGCGCGAACCGCAAAGCATAGGTGCGCTGGTGTGCGAAGTGCCGCTGACCGACATGATCCGCTATCCGCTGCTCTCCGCCGGCGCAAGCTGGACGGACGAATACGGCAACCCGCAGAAATACGAAGTCTGCAAACGCTGGCTGGGCGAATTGTCGCCGTATCACAATCTTTCAGACGGCATCAATTATCCGCCTGCGCTCATTACCACCAGCCTCAGCGACGACCGCGTCCATCCCGCCCACGCGCTCAAGTTCTACGCCAAACTGCGCGAAACCTCGCCGCAATCTTGGCTCTACGCTCCGGACAGCGGCGGCCATACCGGCAACGGCACGCAACGTGAATCCGCCGACGAACTCGCCTGCGTGTTGCTGTTTTTGAAAGAGTTTTTGGGGTAAGGGCAGGGGGTGACACTGCCGCCGCGAATGAAAAAAGATCGTCTGAAAACCGGAAAATCAGTTTTTCAGACGACCTTTCCTATCTTCATCTCAATCGGCCTATAATCAAGTCCGAACCCAAAAAACGAAAGGACGTCCCATGACCGCGCTGCAAACTATCGCCGAACACCTCACCCGACGCCGACAAACCGTTACTTGCGCCGAATCTTGCACCGGCGGCCTGCTTGCGGGTGCATTCACCGGCATCGCGGGCAGCTCGCAATGGTTTCATCAAAGTTTTGTTACTTACAGCAACCAAGCCAAAGAGGAACGCCTCGGCGTTATGCCCGATACGCTGCTGCAACACGGCGCGGTCAGCCGCGAAACCGTGTACGAAATGGCACGAGGTGCCAAAGCCGTCGCCCAAGCCGACTACGCTCTCAGTATTTCCGGCATCGCAGGCCCGGGCGGCGGCAGCGCGGCAAAACCCGTCGGGACGGTGTGGTTCGGGTTGTCTACGCCGACCGAATCGCTGGAGCAAATGAAAATCTTCAGCGGCGACCGAGAGGCCGTTAGAAAGCAGGCCGTCGCCTTCGCCCTTGAATTTTTGGCGGAACATTTGGTTTGACAGTTCCCAGCGCAAGAACGGCAAACCGCGTTCATGCAAAAGGTCGTCTGAAAAATTTTTCAGACGACCTTTTGCATGTCTTGCTCAGAGCGGTTTTTAATCCGCGCCTTTGAGCATTTTATTCAAAACGGGAACAAGCAATAACAATACCACACCGGTTATCACGCCTATGCCGCAAAGCATCCAGTAGAAATCCAGCGGTGCTTTATCGTTGAATCCTTCTTTAAACAGCACACCGCCCAAAGTGAAGCCCAAGGAAAAGCCCAAGAAGTTGAGCGCGACCATTTGGGTTTTGAACATGGGCGGGGCAATTTTGGTAGAGATGGAAAGCGCAATCGGAGAAATCATGAGTTCGCCTATGGTGATGGCAAGCAGGATCAGCGCGAAAACGATGATCGGCATAGGCGTTCCGGACGAGATATACGGCACGAATCCAAGATAGGATACGCCGACGACAATCATTGCCAATGTAAATTTCAACGGGGTTTTCGGCTGGTGCCTACCCATTTTTGTCCAAACCGCCGCCATCACGCCGGAAAAGAGGACGACCCACATACTTTGGATGGAATCTTTCCAGGCAACGGGGACGGTCCAGCCGCCTATGGTGCGGTCAACCGTTTCGTCAAAGTACACCGTTGCCACGGTATAAACTTGGAACCAAACCGCCCAAAACAGGCAGATGGTCAGAAATAGGGGAATATAGGCGGTGATGTAGCGTTTGTTTTCAGACGACACATGGCTGCTGCCGAGCAGTCGTGCGAAATAGGCGATGACGGTGAGGATGACCGTACCGAGCAGGAATTTGGAAAAGTTGTCTAAATTGAGCGTGTCTGAAGCAATCAGGCTGCCGACAACCAAGACAATCAACACGCCGACTGCAACCGCGGTTTTCACTTTTTCAGGACGCAAAGGATTGGGAGCGGGCGTGTGCGGCAGCAGTTTGCGCCCAACGGAGTAACGCCACAATCCAAAAGCCATACCGACTGCCGCCGCGCCGAAACCATAGTGGAAACCCATCTCGGTTTGCAGCAAGCCGGTCAGGAGCGGGCCTAAGAAGCCGCCGATGTTGATGGAGATATAGAAAATCGAAAAACCCGCATCGCGCAGGGGCTTCATATCGTCCGCCTCATAAAGCGAGCCGACCATCGAGCTTGCCGACGATTTCACGCCGCCGCTGCCCAATGCGATGAGTACCAAGCCGCACAGCAGCCCGTAGAGACTCGGTGCGATTGCCAAAACGATGTGTCCGAGCATGACCACGATGCCGGAAATAAACAGCGTTTTTTCCGCGCCCCAAATCCGGTCGGCAAGCCATGCGCCGAGTATGGTGGACAAATAAACGCTGCCGCCGTACGCGCCGACGATGCCGCCGGCGAGCGACTTATCCATGCCCAAACCGCCTTTGTCAGCAGTGTAATACAGATAAATCAATAAGATACCCTGCATACCGTAAAACGAGAAACGTTCCCACAATTCGATGTGGAACAGGGTGGAAAGCTGGATGGGATGCCCGAAGAAGGTTTTTCCCTTGCGGGCGGAGTAGTTGTCAGACATAAAAGTTCTCCAAAGGCGTTGAAACTGCCTTTTATTTTCAGTTGCGGCACATTGCGCACCGCCCATTTGTCAGCCGTATATGGCATAACCTTTTTTAACGTAATATCAAAAAACTGTCAAACTGATTGACCTAACAAAGCAAAAGGTCGTCTGAAAAAACTGAACTGGCCCCCAAATCTTGGACACTCATAAAAGCCTATTCAGGCGCTCTGTGCAAGCTGGGTTCTGTATGCGACAGGACTCAGCTTTTTCAATTTCAAACTGCAACGCTCGCGGTTGTAGTAAT
>NZ_POWX01000030.1 GCF_003044445.1 Neisseria mucosa | reverse complement strand
AATCGCCCAAAGTTTCGATGAACAAAAAGTCTGCCGCGTGTTGTTAGACGGAGGATTGCTGAAATACAACCACAAAAACAAAGGCTACCAACACCAGCGCAAAGGTAGCGGCTGGTTTTATGTGCTGCCCCCAAATATGGAACTGGACGACTGACCGTTTGCATGGGGTTAATTCAAAACGCCCACCAAGCCCGCCATGACTGATACAGGCGGGCTTTTTTACGCCCATTACTTCAGACAATCCATACCCAAACGGCAAAGCGCGCTGATAGCACAATTACGCCCTGTTTCCGCCATGACCGACAAAGACAGGCGAGGGATAAATAATTTCAAGACCAATACGCGCGCGCGAGCCATACAACGAATTTTTAGAGTCCATAAAAAGGGAAAAGAAGACCAAGACGCGCGGACAGATAAAACCCTATGCGCGAGGCAAAATCATTTGTTACCTTTGTTACCGCAAAATTTAACATTTATAACTATATGAATATTAATATAAAAATAAAGAAAATACGGTAACAAATGAACATAGATTTACTTGTTACCGATTTGTTACCATTTGTTACCCCTTTATATTCATATGGTTACGCCCAAAAAACAGGGGCGGTAACAAACGGTAACAAGGTTAAGATATGTGTCTTGTTACCATGAGAGCTATGACTGGCAAGGCTTTCAGCCATTGGTAACAAGGTAACAAACGATTTTTGCGTTTTTTTGTGTATATACGCTTTTTCTTTATTCTTGCCTCTTGCTGCTTATCTGTATAAAATTTGATACATGAACAGAGAGAAGCCGATTGAATGGCGTGATACATCGCTAGAAGACCTAAAAGCCTTTCCGATTGAAGCGGTAAGGCATTTCGGCTATGAATTGGGATTGATCCAAAATGGCTTAGAGCCGACAGACTTCAAACCGATGATTAGTCTTGGCAGCGGGGTTATGGAACTTAGAAAACG
Source organism: Neisseria mucosa (assembly GCF_003044445.1). Classification (GTDB taxonomy): domain Bacteria; phylum Pseudomonadota; class Gammaproteobacteria; order Burkholderiales; family Neisseriaceae; genus Neisseria; species Neisseria mucosa_A. Next base: position 13,997 of record NZ_POWX01000030.1, on the reverse strand, counting down.
TTTGCCCGACGGGGCGTTTAGAGTGGTTTATGTGGCTAAGTTTGAAAAAGCCGTCTATGTATTGCACAGCTTCCAAAAGAAGAGCCAAAAAACCGCCCCGAAAGACACAGCAATCATCAAGAGCCGATATAGGGCATTGATACAGGAGATAGAAAAATGACATCGAAAACCACGCATATTACACCGGTAGGCGGTAATGTTTTTGCCGATTTGGGTTTTCAGCCTGACGAAGCCGCCAAACTCAAGGCACATAGCGATATGATTATCAGAACCAAGTTACAGATTGCCGAAAGCGTCAGCGCATGGATAAAAGAGCAGAACTTGAAACAGGAACAGGCGGCAGAAATCTTTAACACCAGCCGCCCCCGTGTTTCCGATTTGGTAAACGGCAAAATCAGCAAGTTCACGATAGATGCGTTATTAACCATGCTTGCTAAGACAGGCAAAACGGCGGAACTGAATATCAGCCGCTAATCTGATGGCGAACAGCTAAAGTGGAGTAATGCTTACCCCTGAAAAATTTTGACTTTGACAAAATGGGGGTTTATTTGGGGGTATATCCTCATTTCTTGATTATTTTAATGATATAAAACAATGTATTAATCCTTTTGTTTGTGTCTCTCCGTCGCACCAACATACAAAAACGCTTAGAAATTCTAAGCGTTTTTTTTTCATTTAATCCCGTCTAATGCCATTAACTAATCCTTGTAAATGCAAGGGTTTCAGACTTCTTTATATTCCATTGTTTTCTTTTTGGCTACATAACGCCGTCTAATTTAATCTAATTGAATCAACCAAAATCAGGGGGTATGATTCATGGTATCTGAAAATACCCCCTAAAACATACCCCCACCGTGCCGCTGAATGACCGACAAATCAAAAACGCCAAGCCCGCCGAAACAGGTAAAAAGACCAAGATGTTTGACGGCGGCGGCTTATATCTTGAAGTTACCCCAGCAGGCGGGAAAGTTTTCCGCCTGAAATACCGTAATAGACGGCAAAGAAAAAACACTGACTATCGGCAAATATCCGACCGTATCACTGGCAGAAGCCCGCGCCGCTGCCGAGAATGCCCGCCGTTTGATTGTATCTCCGTCCTACTCTTATATACAACCATTTGTATCTAAATAATTTCATTCAGTATTACATTTTATTTTTCCCCGTTTTTCGTCTTTTCCCATCTACACAAATCTACCCGAATCGGCATAAAAATGTCGGTGCTTTTGTTGGTGCATGGTACAACACCTGAAAAAGCACCAATAAAACCGCTGAGACTGCTGTTCTTTGTGGCGTGTAGAACAATCAGAAAGCACTAATCGTACTTAGCCATTTGTCAGGGTTTTAAGATAAGTATTTCTTGTGCATCAGGTCAGTTAAATAAAGAACCGGCTACATCATCTTCGATTAATTTGATTAACAAAATTAAAAATGCCGTCTGATTTCTCAGGCGGCATTTTGAAATTGCTCATTCCTACTTCGGCGTATAACGTCCCGCCATCGCTTTATACACCATGTTTTCGTATTTCAGCGTTTCGTACCGCTGGTTCAGCACGTTTTGGGCGGAGCCGTATTCCGTACTCAACGCTTCCAGCCAATATTTCAGCTCGTTTTTGCCGTGTTGGTAACGCACTTGGTAGTAGCGGCTGTTTTTCTTGTCCAAGGCGTAACGCTGCTCTTGGTTGTTGAGCGCGGCTTGGGCGTTTTGGTAGGCGAGGTAGTTGGTATTGACTTCGTTCAGCGCGGTGGTCAGGGCTTTTTCAAAGTTGAGTTTGGCGCTGTCGAAATTGGCTTGGGCGGTTTTGTCTTTCCACTTCATGGTCTGCCAGTTGAGGAACGGCAGGTTGATGGTGGCGGAGCCGCCCAAGAGCGGGATATTAAACGTGCTTTTGGCTTTTTCAGACGACGTGCTCAAGCTTGCGCCCAAGGTAATCGAGGGATACCAACTGCGTTTTTGCGCTTCGACGGATTGGAGCGAGGATTGCAGGCGGTATTCGGCGGCGCGCAGGTCGGGGCGGTTTGCCAACACGGTAATCGGTACGTCGAGGTTCACGCCTTTGACGGACAGCAGTCGGTATTGCGCGGGGTCGGCGGCGATGGCTTCGTTCGGTTTGAGGTTGAGCAGGTTGCGTAAAACCTGTTTTTGCGTGTCGAGGCTGTTTTTCAGGGAAATCAGGTTGTTTTGCGCGCTCAACAGCGATTGTTTCGCCTGCGTCGGCTGGCTGGAATCGGCTCTGCCGTAGCGGAACTTGGCATCGGCAATGCGGTTGATTTCCTGATATTGTTTGAGGGATTTTTGCGACAATTCAATGGCTTCGTTGAGGTAGGCGATATTGAAATAGGCGTCGGCGACATTGTTGATCAAAGTCAGGCGCGTGTTTGCCATATCCTGCTGTGTAGCTTGGTATTCCCATACTTGCGCGTCGGCGGTGGCACTGAGTTTGCGCCACAAATCCAATTCGTAACTCAAGCCGAGCTGGCTGCTGAAGGTGTTGCCGTGGCTGCCGGTTTTCAGGTTTTTGGATGTGGACGCACTCAACGAGCCGCTGAACGACGGCACCAAATCCGCCCCCAAAATATTCGCCTGATACAGGGCTTTATTGACGCTGATGGCCGCCTGTTTCAAATCGATATTGTTTTCCAAAGCCTGTGCCATCAGGGCGTTGAGCTGCCGGCTTTGATAGATTTCCCACCAATTGCCGTTCACGTCGTAGCGTTCGGCGGTTTCCGCCGCACTCATCACCTGCCCTGTCGATTCGAGCGTGAGGTTTTTGTCGGTGCTGTGGACGGCGCACGCGCTTAAGGAAAGGGCGAGCGACAGGGATAAGGCCGTCTGAAAAAAAGGTTTTGTCTGCATGTTGTGTCTTTCGGTTTAAGGTTTCAGACGACCTGAAAGGTAGCGAGGTCGTCTGAACAATCTCATCGGCTGCGTTTATTTATCGGCTAAAAACGCTTTTCGCTGTTCCGTAAACTGCCACCACGGCTTCGGTTCGTTCCCCTGCATAAAATCAACCAGCGACAGGAAAATATCGATCATGCAGGGATCGTGTCGGGTTGCGGTCAGGCTGCACAGGCGGTCGTACATTTCGTAAGCGTCCTGCCCCGCCAAATCCTGCGACTGCGTGATGCCGAGCAAAGCCAAATCCTCCGCCACGGCTTTGCCGACATTGGGCAGGTCGGTCAATGTATTCAGCTTGCTTCGTTGTACTTTGTCGGGGTTCATGTTTTACCCTTTGTTTTGAAGGCCGCCTGAAAACCTACAATCGGATGTATCAACTTGTTTTCGCGGGCGAAGCCCGCGCTACTTTCGCCGCCGTCATTCCCGCCTGCGCAGTAATAACGACGAAGCCATTTCTTATTTGAATTTATGTCGGATACAAGTATCCGACTTACTTTTTTCAGACGACCTCTTCCCACTCAAACAGGTCGTCTGAAATCATGAAATCCTGACCACGACGCCGCAATGCTGTTCGGCGGCGGCTTGGTAGAACGCGGCGAGTTCTTTAAACCGCTGCGCCAATTCCGCGCGGGTTTCGGCAAATGCTTTTTCATCGCCCCAAATATCGGGGTAGATTTGGTTGTTTTGAAAATCTGCTGCGGCTTTACCGTCGAGCAGCGCGGCGAAGTCAGCTTGGTTCAGGGCTTGGGCTACTTCGGCGGTTTCGGTATCGTCGATCCAGCCGGTGTGTTCGCCCGCTTCTTCGTCCTGCCGCAGGATGTTGCCAATCATGGCTTTGCTCAACGGGTTTGCCGCGTCGGCATCGTCCGAGCCTTTGCCGGTCAGGACGAAATGCAGCGCGTCCCATAGTTTGCCTGCGCTGCATTCTGATACGGCGGCGGGGGTGCCGGAGGAAGTTTTGATTTGTTCGATGCCGCTTTGCGGGTAGGCGGCGTATTTTGCGTAAACGTCCATAGGTTTCCTTGTATTGAAGGCTTGAGATGCCTGTTTCGGGAGGGGTCGTCTGAAATATAGTGGATTAACTTTAAACCAGTACGGCGTTGCCTCGCCTTGTCCTGATTTAGTTAATCTACTATATGTTGCGGATTCGGACGACGCTCGGGCTGTTTTCGCAATGTATTGTGTGAATCGTGTGTTCGGTATTGCGTCGGGTTCTGACCCGACTTTTGCTTTTTCAGACGACCTTATTTATCCAAACGCAGCAGCGGGCCGCCTGCTTTCTGTACCGCCGTTTGATAGGCGGGGTCTTTTTCAATGCGCTGCAAATAGGCGCGGATGTTGGAATAGTCCGCCAATCCGAAGCGGTCGGCGGCGGCTTGCAGCGGGTAACTCATCATGATGTCGGCGCCGCTTAGCCGGTTGTCGACCAGCCAGTCTTTGCCGTTTAATTCGTTTTCGACGTAGGCAAGATGCAAGGCGGCTTGCGGTTCGATAAAGCCGTTTTTGACGTTGCCGCTGATTTTGCGTGCAACGGGTTTGACGAAAAACGGCATAGGGGCATTTTCTATTTTGCGGAACACCAGCCCGAGCAAAAGCAAGGGCATCAGCGAACCTTCGGCATAGTGCAGCCAGCGTTGGTAATGCCAGTAATCTTGGCTGCCGCGTTCGGGCATGAAGCGTCCGCCGCCGTAGGTTTGAATCAGGTAGTCGGTAATCGCGCCGCTTTCGTTGAGCACGAATCCGTCGTCGTCGATAACGGGGGATTTGCCCAGCGGGTGTACGGCTTTGAGTTCGTCGGGAGCGAGCAGGGTTTCGGGATGGCGCGTGTAGGTTTTGATTTGATACGGTGCGCCGATAAGTTCGAGCAGCCAGACGATGCGCAGGGCGCGGGACTGTGCCAATACATGCAGGGTAATCATTCGGTTTTCCTCGGTGTGTATGTTCATTGTGATGACAATAGCCAAACGGGGTTTTCAGACGACCTTTTGGGTTTGGAGGTCGTCTGAAAACTTAATCCTTAGACAAAGCATCAATCGGATTGAGCTTGGAGGCTTTGTTGGCGGGCATAAAACCGAACGCTACGCCGATGGCGGTGGAACAGACAACCGCACCGATAACAGAGCCGATGGAAATTTCCATCGGAAATTCGGTAACGAATTGGTTGAACACGAGGCTGATGGCTGTGGACAGCCCTACTCCGACCAAGCCGCCGATAATACAGATTAAGACCGCTTCAATCAGGAATTGTTGCAGGATGTTGTTGCGCCGCGCGCCAATCGCCATGCGCACGCCGATTTCTTTGGTGCGCTCGGTTACGGACACCAGCATGATGTTCATCACGCCGATGCCGCCGACCACCAACGAAATCAAGGCGATGGAGGAAATCAGCAGCTTCATCGTGCCGGTGGTGCTTTCAACCATCTGCTTGATGCTGTCGCTGTTGTTCATGAAAAAGTCTTCCGTACCGTGCCGCGTTTTGAGCAGCTCGGTCAGCCCTTTTTCAGCGACTTGGGTGTTGGCGTCGTCTTTGATTTTGACGGTAATCGAGTTGGTGTGGCTCTCGCCGGTGATTTGGTGCATCACGGTCGTATAGGGCGACCAGAGCATCAATACGTCGGCGTTGCCGAAGGAGTTTTCTTCTTTTTGCATCACGCCGATGACGGTCAACGGGCGTTTGTTGAAGAGGACGGTTTTGCCCAAGGGATTGACGTCTGTGCCAAAGAGTTTTTCTTTGGTGTTTTGGTCGATCACGACGACTTGCGCGTCTTCTTTTACATCGCCCTCGTCAAACAGGCGGCCCGATTCCAGCTTCAACCCGCGCACGTCGAAATATTGTTCGCCCACGCCGTAAAGCGAGGCGGACAAATCGGTGTTGCGGTAAGTCAGCGTGCCGCCGGAGGTCGTCTGCGGCGTGGCGGAAGCGACGTAGCTTTGCTTGGCGATGACTTTGGCGTCGTCAATGGTCAGGGTTTTAATCCTGCCGCTGCGCCTGTCGCCGAAACCGCGCCCGGGGAAGATGCTGATGGTGTTCGTCCCCATCGCGCTGATGTCTGCGAGGATTTTTTTCTCAGAACCGTTGCCCAAAGCGACGACGGACACGACCGAGGCGATGCCGATGATGATGCCGAGCATGGTCAGGAGCGAGCGCATTTTGTGCGCCATAATCGCCTGCACCGACATTTTGAAGGCTTCGACGAATTGGTCGTAATAAAACAGCCACGAAGATTTTTCTTTGATGCGTTCTATTTTACTTTCGGGGATTTCGGGATTTTTTGAACTGTCGGAGATGATTTCGCCGTCGCGGATTTCGATGATGCGGTTGGCGATGGCGGCGATACCGGGATCGTGCGTAACCATAATCACGGTATGCCCTTCTTTATGCAGCTTTTGGATGATTTCGATCACATTTTTGCCGCTGGCGGTATCGAGCGCGCCGGTCGGTTCGTCGGCGAAGATGATTTCGCCGCCGTTCATCAGGGCGCGGGCGATGGAGACGCGCTGCTGCTGACCACCGGAAAGCTCGCTGGGTTTGTTGCCCTCTTTGCCTTCCAAACCCAAATCCTGCAACAGTTTCTCCGCGCGCGTCGAACGCTCTTTGCCGCCCATGCCCATATACACGGCAGGCAGGGCGACGTTGTCCCGCGCCGTCAGCGAACCCAAAAGGTTGTAGCGTTGGAAAATAAAGCCGAAGCGTTCGCGCCGCAATGCCGCCAGTTCGTCCGGCTCCATTTTGGCGGTTTCGATGCCGTCGATTTGATACGAACCCGAAGTCGCGCTATCCAAGCAGCCGAGGATGTTCATCAGCGTGGATTTGCCCGAACCGGACTGCCCGATGATGGCGACGAAATCGCCCTTTTCTATCGACAGGCTGACATCTTTCAACACATGAACGCGGTTCGCGCCGCTGCCGAAGTAGCGGTTGATGTTTTTACATTCGATTAAGCTCATAAGTGTTTCCGACCGATAATGATGTATGGATTGGAAAGGTCGTCTGAAAGCGGGATTTTGCTAGAAACAAAACTTTCAGACGACCTATTGCCTATTTATCTCGGCGGACCGCCCTGCATGGCGCGTTGCGCCGCTTCAGCCTGCTCCGCCGCGCTCATTTCCGACATCACCACCTTGTCGCCTTCTTTCAAACCGCTTTTCACTTCGGTATTCATACTGTCTTTCAGACCGACCGTAATCTCGCGTTCCGAAGCTTTACCGTCCGCGCCCAAAACGCTGACAAACGATTTGCCGTCGTGTTTTTTAATCGTCAGCGTCGGCACGAGCAAAACGTTTTTCACGCCGTTGATTTCAATCGTGTTCTGCGTTGTCATACCGATAGAAAGTTTGCCGTCGGGATTAGGCACCAAAGCGCGGGCATAGTAATAAATCGCATTGGAAGTCGTGTCCGTGCTGGTGGTATAGCTGCCCAGCGACATCGTGGTCAGGCCCGGATCGACACTGTCGAGCTTCGCCTTAATCGGCGTATCCGGTTCGGACAAAATCGTAAACGAAATATCCTGCCCAGCCTTCACCTTCGTAATATCGCCTTCGGCAATCTGCATTTTGTTCAACATCGTATCCAGATTCGCCAACTGGATAATCGTCGGCGTGGACTGCACCGCGTTCACGGTTTGCCCTTCTTCCACCGGAATCGCCACCACCGTACCGTCCATCGTCGCAACGATGCGGGTATAGCCCAATTCCGATTCGGCAGTATTGATGGAGATTTTGGTTTGCTTGATGGCAGCCTTCAGCTCGGCAACATTCGCCTTAGCCGCAGCCAACGCGTCCTGCGCACTTTCCAAATCCTCTTTGGACGTCGCGTTTTCCTTCCATAAAGCCGCCTCGCGCTTGTATTTCTTCTCCGCACTGTTCAGCGCAATTCCGGCAGAAACCAATTTCGCCTGATACGTTTCCAGCTTGGATTTTTCCGTATTCAGCGTGTTCACCTGAGTGGTCGAATTGATTTCCGCAATCAAATCGCCCTTTTTAACCTGCTGCCCGAGCTTGACGTACAGCTTCTTAATCTGCCCCGAAGCCTGCGCGCCCACCGACACCAAGTTCGACGGCGAAATCTCGCCCGTAGCGGATACCGTCTGGCTGATGTCGCCGCGTTTGACCGTTTCCGTGATGTAAGAAGTTTGAGGTTCGGGCTGAAAATAAGACCACGCCGCAAACCCAAGCACCGCAGCAACCGTTATTCCGACCGTCCATTTATTAATGATTTTTGCCATAACTGACTTTCTGATTCATCCATTTCATCTGTTCAATCCGGCACCCGATTCATGTCGCATAATCCCAACACTTATCCGCCGAAAACGCTGAAAACGGGCGGATTTTACTTCAAACCTTTACCCCAGCCAAGTCAACGGCAAATCAAATAAAATCATAATAAATTGTTTTATAATCATTTTATAAAAAACCATTTCCAAGATATTGCAACGCATTTACATATTTTCCCAATCCTGAAATTTATCCAAACATTCAAAATGGGAGAAAAGAACTATAATTGCAGTCTGAATTCCCGTCCATACAATAAAAATTACGACATATCATGAAAAACACATTACAAAAAGGCTTCACGCTGGTCGAGCTGCTCATCGTCATCGTCATACTCGCCATCCTTGCCACCCTTGCCTATCCGTCCTACGAACGCTTTATCCGTAAAAGCCGCTTGGAGAACGTCCGTTCCGAGCTGCTGATCAACGCTCAAAACCTCGAACGCTTCTACGCGCAAAACCGTACGTTTGAGAATTTCCCGGCAACAGACCTGGTTCAAAACGAATACTTCACCATCCAGTTTTTCGACTATCAAAACACCCAAAAAGGGAAAGAGAATCCGTCCGCCTCGGGCTTCCTGCTCGAAGCCAAACCGAATGACGGATACAAAAGCAAAGAGACCTGCTCCGTCTATCTCGACAGCGACGGTATCTTTTGGGCAAGCAGCTCAGCAAACAGCGAGGATTGCCCCGGATATGAACACATAGATCAAAAATAATCCGAACCCACTGCCGCTATTTTTATCCGTTCATACAAAAGGTCGTCTGAAAAACTTGTTCAAGATTTTCAGACGACCTTTTCATCATCAGCTAAAATCCGCTATTTCCAAGTGAGGAAACCACATTATGAACATCACCCCTGTCAAAGCCTTAAACGACAACTACATCTGGATGATTCAAGCCGGCAACCACGCCGCCTGCGTCGATCCGTCCGATGCCACGCCCGTTTTGGTATTCCTCGTCCGCAACCGCCTGATGTTGGCGCAAACATGGATTACCCATTTGCATCACGACCATATCGGCGGAGTCCAATCCCTCAAAAACGGCTTTATGGAATCACCCGTGTACGGTGAGGCGGATATTGACTTGGCAACGCATACGGTTACGGCAGGTACGCAGTTTCCCTTCGGTGACGGGCTGGTTACCGTGTGGGCGACGCCCGGCCATACCGACCGCCACGTCAGCTATCTTTTGGAAAACGCCGAAGGTTTACACGTTTTCTGCGGCGATACATTATTCTCTGCCGGCTGCGGCAGGGTGTTTACGGGAACGATAGAAGATTTGTACGACAGTTTCCAAAGATTCAATCAGTTGCCCGAAGACACGCTGTTTTATCCTGCGCATGAATACACTGCCGCCAATCTGCGTTTTGCCGAATTTATCGAACCGGGAAATCCCGATATTCAAGCGGCTTTGCGCGCGGCGGAAGATACTCCGACCCTGCCTGTAACCCTCGCGCATGAACGCAAAATCAATCCGTTTTTACGGGTCGATTTGCCCCATGTCCGCGAACGGGTTGAAGAATTGGTAGGGAAGCAACTGGACAGCGGTTTGGAAGTATTCGCCGCGCTGCGGGAATTGAAAAACCGTTTTTAGGTCGTCTGAAAACTCAATCCAGCCAATTCAAACCAAAATAATTGATCCCTTCTCCCTTCCCTGTATAAACACGGACAGGAATGACAGCCCTTTTATAGTGAATTAACTTTAAACCAGTACGGCGTTGCCTCGCCTTAGCTCAAAGAGAATGATTCTCTAAGGTGCTGAAGCACCAAGTGAATCGGTTCCGTACTATCTGTACTGTCTGCGGCTTCGTCGCCTTGTCCTGATTTTTGTTAATCCACTATATTTCAATCGGCTATAAAACCTGCGTTCCAATCTATTGCAGGGATTTTGAATACCTTTGCCCCGATAAACTATAATCGGCACATTCAGACGACCTTTCCCAAGCCATGACCCGACAAGTTTTCATCCTAGGCGACCAGCCGCTCCCCGAAGGCAGCAGTAAGCCCTATGCGCTTTTGACGGCGAATCCGACCAAGGAACACCACTATATCGCCCAAACCGAGCAACGGCAGCATGCGCACAATCCCCAAGTCAGTCCGCAAAACCAAAATGTTTACCGGCTGCCCCTATCCTTGTTTGGCACTCATCCCCATCAGCCGCATGATGAAGGGAAAAAACGCAAACACTCTGCCAAACCGGCCGCCCTGCCCGAAGCTGCAAGCGTCAACATCATCGGCAATCTGGCGGCGAAAAACCTCTACACGCTGGCTTTCGTTGAAAACACCGGCAACCAATACAACCTCGAAAGCTGGTTCAACCGCCACGAAAGCGGCTACGAAGATGCCTGCGAACACTTGCGCACGCTGCCCGGATGTCGTCTGAAAACGAGCGAAGCGAGTTTTGCTAAAACGAGCGAAGCCGTTCTCACCGAAACAGACTCAGTCAAAGTCCCCGATGCGCTGTGGCGCGTGCTGCGGCTCAAATTCCTCGGCATTTTGCGCAATCCCCGCAACCATCAAAACCCGTTTGCCTACCGCCTGCTTCAAGTCCTGCGCTCACGGCTCCCCGAAGCGGGATTCGAGTTCGTCAGCCTCATCAGCCGCCACGACCCGAAACGCATCGAATCCATCATGCAGGATTTCCATTTTTCCTTTCTCGGCTATGTCAACTGGCTTTCAGGGCTGTATGGCATGTTGAGCGAAGGCGTTTCGCAACCGTCGCTGTTCGAGCGGCTGTTCTGCGCCGTTTTTGCCGAACCGCAAGCCGTCAAAATCGAGCTGTTCCGCTATCCTGGCGATACGGGGCTGTGCCTCTTTGCCGACAGCGGTTTCTGCATTCAGGCATCGTCCGAACTCATCAGCATCGGTGTCAATATTTCCCACGATATGTTTGCCGTCGTCCATCTGCAAGCCGCACGCTGGCACGATTTTAAAAATACTTTCCATCATGACGCGCCGAAACTGCAAGGCAAAGTGAAGATTATCGACGACGACCAAACCCAACGCGTCATGTTCAACCGGCTCTGTATCCGCCAATCGCACGAAGCCGTGTTCGGCAGAAGCCCGAACGTAAAAGACTACATCTGAACCATCAACATCATGAATACTTCCCCCGACGCATCTATCTTAGGCCTAGGCTATCTCGGCCGCCCTTTGGCGCAGAAACTCTACGAACACGGCAGCCGCGTCGCCGCCGTCAAGCGCAGCCTGACTTCGGACGATATTAATCTGCCCATACACCTCGACACCCTCGATCTCAATCAAGACAACGTGTTTCAAAGCGCAAACCTTGCCCGCGATACAAGCTTTTGGCGGCACCACGCCGACAAACCCGTTTGGTTCTGCCTCTTGCCGCCATCCTCGCTGACGCATTACGCCGACACCGTCAAACAATGGGCAGAACTTGCCCGAGCGTGCAATGTGCAACACCTGATTTTCACCGGCAGCACCAGCGTTTACGGCGATAAAGCGCGCGAATGCGACGAAACTTCCGCACCCGATCCGCAAACCGAGTCCGCCCGCCAAATCCTCGCCGCCGAGCAATACCTGCTCGACAGCGGCGTGCCAAACATTGACATCCTGCGCTTGGGCGGGCTTTATTGCGCCGAACGCCATCCCGTCAGCCGCCTTGTTCAAAAGCAAAACATCCCGGGCGGCAACCGGCCCGTCAATATCGTCCACCGCGACATCGCCGTCGAAACCCTGTTTCAGACGACCCTCCATCCAAACGGCAGACGCATCCGCAACATCGTCGAACCGCACCATCCGACCCGCCGCGATTTCTACACCGCCGAAGCCGCCAAACTCGGCCTCCCGCCGCCCGATTTCGCGCCCGACGGCACCGGCGGCGGCAAAATTGTAAATACCGTTTCCGCCGACGGATTAAGCCTGTAAAATTGGCGCTCCGCGACCGTTTCAGACGACCTTTCGGCAGCGGCAAAACCAAAACCAAAAAACACAGTCTTACTTAACAACCCCAAGCCCGAAAGTATCGAGAACACCCTATGTCCGCCCTATTTCCCGTTATCAACCACCTGATACAGCAAAATCCGGAACATCAACAAGACCTGTCCCGCCTGTCAGGCAAAACCCTGAGCCTCAACCTCGCCGGATTCGGACTGACCGGACGCATCAATCACGACGGCTTCCTCGAAACCGCCGACCAACCCGCCGACACCCTCATCACCTTCCACCAAAGCGCCATCCGCAAAATCCTGACCGGACAAGAACCCGGCGTCGGCGACATCAGCCTCGAAGGCGACCTCATGCTCGGCATGACCGTCCTGCCCATACTCGGCAGCCTGCGCTACTACGCTTCAGACGACCTCACCCGCATCTTCGGCGACTCACTCGCAGGCAGCATCAGCGAACGCGCCGCAAACATCGGGCAAACCGTCAAAAAAATCGGACAAAGCATAGCCGAGCAAATCAGCGACTTTTCCCGCGAACCCGAATCCCCCGTTATCGACGCCGCCACCCTGTCCGCCTGGATGGAAGAAGTGGACAAACTGCGCGACGACGTTGCCCGCCTTAATGAACGCCTCGACCGGCTCGAACGCGACATCTGGATAGACTAATTTTCAGACGACCCTATGCCTATGAACAGCCCGTTTCACAACATCGGTATCGTAACCCGCCCCAATACCCCCGAAATCCAAAACACCGCCCACACCCTCATCCAATTCCTACAGGGACACGGCTTTACCGTCTATCTTGACGAAATCGGCATAGAAGAACGCTGCATCTATGTTCAAGATACCGTCGGCTGCCACATCGTCAGCAAATCCGACTTGGGCAAACACTGTGACCTCGTCATCGTCCTCGGCGGCGACGGCACATTCCTCTCCGTCGCCCGCGAAATCGCACCGCGCACCGTACCCGTTATCGGCATCAACCAAGGGCATTTAGGCTTCCTCACCCAAATCCCCCGCGAAAACATGACCGAAGAGCTGCAGCCCGTCCTCGAAGGCAAATACCTGCCCGAAGAGCGCATCCTCATCGAAGCCGCCCTCGTCCGCGACCGCGAAACCATCCACCGCGCCCTTGCCCTCAACGATGCCGTCCTCTCGCGCGGCGGCGCAGGTCAGATGATCGAGTTCGAAGTCTTCATCAACCAAGAATTCGTCTATACACAACGCTCCGACGGCCTCATCGTCTCCACCCCCACCGGCTCCACCGCCTACTCCCTTGCCGCCGGCGGCCCCATCATGCAGGCAGGATTGCACGCCTTCACCCTCGTGCCCATCTGCCCCCAATCCATGACCAACCGCCCCATCGCCATCCCCGATACCTCCGAAATCGAAATCCTCGTTACCCAAAGCGGCGACGCCCGCGTCCATTTCGACGGACAATCCTTCATCGACGTCCAAAACCTCGACCGCATCATCATTCGCCGCTACCACAACCCCCTGCGCATCCTCCATCCCACCGACTACCAATACTTCCGAACCCTGCGCCAAAAACTGCACTGGGGCGAACAACTCGTATAAACACCAAAGGTCGTCTGAAACCCGATTGCCCAGTTTTCAGACGACCTTTAATAACCATCCGTTCAAATCCCAAATACACACATTCCATCATTCCCGCGCAAGCTGGAATAACAAAATTTATCAATCATTTACACTAAAAATTGATGATAAAAGACGATATAGTGGATTAACTTTAAACCAGTACGGCGTTGCCTTGCCGTACTATCTGTACTGTCTGCGGCTCCGTCGCCTTGTCCTGATTTAAAGTTAATCCACTATAAAAATTCCTGAGATACTTTTATCTGTTTCCCCCCCTTTTTTCAGACGACCCCGCCATGCCCATCCTCGCTTGGAACACCCC
>NZ_POWX01000029.1 GCF_003044445.1 Neisseria mucosa | reverse complement strand
ATTACTACAACCGCGAGCGTTGCAGTTTGAAATTGAAAAAGCTGAGTCCTGTCGCATACAGAACCCAGCTTGCACAGAGCGCCTGAATAGGCTTTTATGAGTGTCCAAGATTTGGGGGCCAGTTCAGTTTTCAGACGACCTCTTTTTTACGTCAAACCGCTTACGCGCCGCGTTTTTCCAAAGCGGCTACGGCAGGCAACTCTTTGCCTTCCAAGAATTCGAGGAACGCGCCGCCGCCGGTGGAGATGTAGCCGATTTGGTCGGTAACGCCAAATTTGGCAATCGCCGCCAGCGTGTCGCCGCCGCCCGCAATCGAGAACGCTTTGCTTTGGGCGATGGCTTCGGCAAGGGCTTTCGTGCCGCCCGCGAACTGATCAAACTCGAACACGCCGACCGGACCGTTCCACACCACAGTGCCTGCGGCTTTGAGCAGTTCGGCAAGTGCGGCGGCGGATTTCGGGCCGATGTCCAAAATCATATCGTCTTCGGCAACGTCGGCAATGTCTTTCACGACTGCTTCAGCATCAGCGGCAAAGGCTTTGGCAACGACGACATCGGTCGGCAGCGGTACGGAGCCGCCTTTGGCCGCCATTTTCGCCATGATTTTTTTGGATTCTTCCACCAAATCATGTTCCGCCAGCGATTTGCCGATGGCTTTGCCTTCCGCCAACAGGAAGGTGTTGGCGATGCCGCCGCCGACGATGAGTTGGTCAACTTTGTCCGCCAGCGATTCAAGGATGGTCAGTTTGGTGGACACTTTGCTGCCGGCGACAATCGCCACCATCGGGCGTGCAGGCTGTTTCAGGGCTTTGCCCAAAGCGTCGAGTTCGCCCGCCATCAATACGCCGGCGCAGGCAACGGGCGCGGCTTGAGCGACGGCTTCGGTCGAGGCTTGGGCGCGGTGGGCGGTGCCGAACGCGTCGTTGACGAACACGTCGCACAAGGCGGCATAGGCTTTGCCCAGTTCCAAATCGTTTTTCTTCTCGCCTTTGTTGATGCGCACGTTTTGCAGCATGACGACATCACCCGCGTTCAGGGCGGGTTTGTTTTCACGCCAGTCGTTCAATACTTTCACGTCTTTGCCCAACAGGCTGCCCAAGTGCGCGGCAACGGGCGCAACGTCGTCTTCGGGATGGAACTCGCCTTCGGTCGGGCGGCCGAGGTGGGTCATCACGATAACGGACGCGCCGTTGTCCAAGCAGTATTTGATGGACGCGAGCGAGGCGCGGATACGGGTGTCGTCGCTGATTTTGCCGTCTTTGAACGGCACGTTCATATCGGCGCGGATGAGGACGGTTTTGCCCTGCACGTTTTGTTCGGTCAGTTTCAGAAATGCCATGATGTATCCTTTGTGAAAGTTGGAAACGGAAATGGGAATGTTCTCAATTATCCGCGAACGGGGCGTATCGGTAAAGGCGGGATTTGCCTGCGCTTGATTTGCGTCAGCAGCAGTGTCGATACAAAAGGTCGTCTGAAACTTTAAATCTTCTTTTTTCAGACGACCTTTTGCGATTCCGATTAATGAACATGAAATAGCTTATGATGATTGCCGAGATTGGGGATTACAAAGACCTATGACTTTAGCTTTGTCGTGAAACCGACAGACAGTTGCCTACTTTGAAATTTAAGAAGCGGGTTTTGTCCTTCCGAAATATTGTTTATTCTGAATGTAATCATGATATAGTGGATCAAATTTAAACCAGTACGGCGTTGCCTCGCCTTGCCGTACTATTTGTACTGTCTGCGGCTTCGTCGCCTTGTTCTGATTTAAATTTAATCCACTATATTATCCCGTGCAGACGTCGGAAAAGCGGTGAAAATCTCGATACCGCAGCCTACCCGACAGGGTGTCCGAGAGCGTGTGCAAGTGATTTCGAGCCTTGCCCGGCGTCTGTTCCATACTTCTTTTCAGAAATTCGGCAATTTCTTTCTTATTACCGATTCGGTACGGTAGCAAATAAATCTCGCCTGTCTCCCGTTTTCAGACGACCTTTATCATAGTGAAATCACTATATAATACCGTCCATTAAATTCCCGATACGAGCCAGCCATGTCCGCATCCCAACCCACCATCGCCGCCATCGCCACCGCACCCGGACGCGGCGGCGTCGGCGTTATCCGCCTTTCCGGCAAAAACCTGCTGCCTTTGGCGCAAACCCTCAGCGGCGGCAAAACGCCCAAACCGCGCACCGCGCTTTACACCGACTTTCTCGGCGGCGACGGGCAGCCGATAGACAACGGCATCCTGCTCTACTTCGCCGCCCCCGCCAGCTTTACCGGCGAAGACGTGATTGAATTGCAGGGACACGGCGGCCCCGTCGTGATGGACATGCTGCTTTCGCGCTGCCTCGAACTGGGCGCGCGCATGGCGGAGCCGGGCGAATTTACTAAACGCGCCTTCCTCAACAACAAACTCGACCTTGCCCAAGCCGAAAGCGTCGCCGACCTCATCGACGCCTCCAGCAAATCCGCCGCGCGCATGGCGTTGCGCTCGCTCAAAGGCGCGTTTTCCCAACACATACACGAGCTGGTGGACGACCTTATTACCCTGCGAATGTTGGTCGAAGCCACGCTGGACTTTCCCGAAGAAGACATCGACTTTCTCGAAGCCGCCGACGCGCGCGGCAAGCTCCAAGCCCTGCAAGGTCGTCTGAAAACCGTCCTCGCCAGCGCGGAACAAGGCGCGATTTTGCGCGAAGGCATGAACGTCGTCCTCGTCGGCGCGCCCAACGTCGGCAAATCCAGCCTGCTCAACGCCTTGGCGGGCGACGACATCGCCATCGTAACTGACATCGCCGGCACCACCCGCGACACCGTGCGCGAACAAATCACCCTCGACGGCGTGCCCGTCCACATCATCGACACCGCCGGTCTGCGCGAAACCGACGACGTGGTTGAACAAATCGGCATCGAGCGCAGCCGCAAAGCCGTCTCCGAAGCCGATGTCGCCCTGATTCTGATTGACCCGCGCGAAGGCTTGAACGCCAAAACCCAAGCCATTTTGAACAGCCTGCCCGAAGGCCTGAAAAAAATCGAAATCCACAACAAAGCCGACCTGACCAGCGAACCCGTCGCCGTCCGTTCAGACAGCCTCGCGCAAACCGGCGCGGACACCGTCATCAGCCTGTCCGCCAAAACCGGCGCGGGTCTCGACTTGCTCAAACACGCGCTGTTGCAGGAAGTCGGTTGGCAGGGCGAAAGCGAAAGCCTGTTCCTCGCCCGCAGCCGCCACCTCAACGCCTTGCACGAAGCCGAAGCCGAGCTGGAAAACGCCGCCCTCTGCAACAACAACCAAATCGAGCTTTTCGCCGAACACCTGCGCCTCGCCCAAAACGCGTGCAGCGAAATCACCGGCGAATTCACCGCCGACGATTTGCTGGGCGTGATTTTCTCGCGCTTCTGCATCGGCAAATAAGATTAAACTTTATCCATACGCGAAAGGTCGTCTGAAAACCAAGATTCAGGTTTCAGACGACCTTTGCCGCAACGCAGTTTGACCGATACGCCCTTGAGAAACTGCTACAATCATGGTCGTCTGAAACCCTGTTGCCAATCGGCATCTAAGTTTCAGACGACCTTTTACCCAACTCCCTAACGGAAACCCCATGATCAGCAGACTGACCGGCAGGCTCATCGAGAAAAACCCGCCGCAAATCGTCATCGACGTCAACGGCGTCGGCTACGAAGCCGACGTATCCATGCAGACTTTCTACAACCTGCCCGCCTTGGGCGAAACCGTGCAGCTTTACACCCAGCTTGTCGTCCGTGAAGACGCGCATTTATTGTTCGGCTTCGCGACTGCCGACGAGCGGGCGACGTTCCGCCAGTTGGTCAAAGTCAGCGGCATCGGCGCGAAAACCGCGCTGGGCATACTCTCCGCCATGTCTGCCGACGAGCTTGCCCGCGCGGTTGCCGACGAAGACATCAAACGTCTATCCTCCGCGCCCGGCATCGGCAAAAAAACCGCCGAACGCATGGTTTTGGAACTGCGAGGCAAACTGGTTTCCCATGCCACTGCCGACGGACTTTTCGCCGCCACGCCTGCCGCCGATGAAACAGACGACATCGTCAACACACTGATTGCGCTGGGTTACAACGAACGCGAAGCAAAAGCCGCCATCAAAGGTATCCCCAAAGGCACGGAAGTCGGTGAAGGCGTGCGCTTGGCTTTGAAAAACCTGTTGAAATAGGTCGTCTGAAAACTTTGAGATCAGGGTTTTTAGAGAAACCCGTTCATACTCGTTTTCAGACGACCTTTTATTCAATCAACGCGGGTTTGGGATAACCCCAATCGTAGCGTGGGCTTTGCCTGCGAAATCTGCCGTCTAACCATCCATACCAGACAACAATCGAATTTGCTTTCATCTCGTGGGCAAAGCCCACTCTGCGGGTAGCTGCAACGGCAACTTATCCCTTCCCCCGTCCGGCGGGGGAAGGTTAGGATGGGGGTGGCTTTGTGGGTTTAGGTAAAATCGAATTCGTGCAGCCCGTAGAGCCACCCTCTCCCCAGCTCTCTCCCGCCGGACGGGGAGGGGCAGGTTGCAGGTAAAAATTAAGGTCGTCTGAAAATTTTCAGACGACCTTAATTTTCTTCCGAACTATGCTTCTTCTTTCGTTTCCCGAACGGTCAGCCAGTCCCAAAAGTTTTCGCTCCATTTGCCGATTCGGTAGAGGAAGAGGGCGTAGCTTTCTTGAAGCAGGAATTTGTTTTTTTCTTTGCCTTGGTCGAAGCGTGTGGTCGGTGTGGCGGAGATGTAGGCTTCGATGTCGAGGTCGGAGGCGATTTCGAGGGCGCGGGCGAGGTGGTAGGGGTCGCTGACGATGATAATGCTTTCGATACCTTCGGCGCGCAGTATCGGACGGATGTTGCGGATGTTTTCGTAGGTATTGCGCGAGGTGTTTTCAAAGATGATGTTGTGCGCGGGTATGCCTTGTTTGAGGGCGTAACGCCGTCCGACTTCGGCTTCGGTCATGTAGCCTTTTTTGGATGTGCCGCCGGTGAAGACGATTTTTTCAACGCGGTGGCTTTGGTAGAGGGTGATGGCGTGGTTGATGCGTTCGCGGAAAACGGGCGAGGGGCGTTTGTCCCATGCGGCGGCGCCGAGCACAAGGGCGGCATCGGCGCGGACATGACGCGGCAGCGGCTGCGAGCCAGTGTGATACACCTGCCATGCGCCGACGATGAATATGCCGAGTACCAACAGGATACTCAGACCTATGCCGCGAAAGAGGTAGTAGCGCAAGCCGTTGCGACTGCGAAACAGGGAAATCATGTAGGGATGCCTTCCCGCGCTTCAGTCCAACAGGGCTTCGATGTTTTCGAGCGGTCTGCCGATGGCGGCTTTGTCCTGTGTGGTCAGGATGGGGCGTTCGAGCAGGGCAGGGTGGGCGGCGATGGCTTCGAGCAGGGCTTGGTTGTCGAGATCGGGATTGTCCAAACCGAGTTCTTTGTACAAGTCGTCTTTGACGCGCATCATGCCGCGTACGGACTCCAAGCCCAGTTTGGCAAAGATGTCTTGCAGCGTTGCCAAATCAGGCGGAGTGTCGAGGTATTTGACGACTTCAGCCTTGATGCCGCGCGCTTCGAGCAGGTCGAAAGCGGCGCGAGATTTGCTGCAACGGGGATTGTGGTAGAGCGTGAATTCAGACGACATAGCGTTCTCCGATGTTTTCTAATGGGTCGAGTCTGAATCAGTACAGTGTTGTCTTGCCTTGTCCTGATTTAAACTTAACCCACAATGAATTTTGCTGATAGGCTTTATTATCGGCTGCATTGCAGATTTACTCAACTTATCCCGCCGATAATCGTCATTTTCGACCGCTAAAATCCAACATCTTCATTTTCTCCATAGACAGCACGCTGAAAGGGGTTACAATGCCATCATCTGATTGATGCAAAGGATGGAACTTATGAAAAAATTATTGCTTGCCTCTGTTTTGATGACCGCCGCCCTGTCTGCCCCTGCGTTTGCCGCCGACCCGCTGGCAGGCTGGAACGACAACAAGCCGCAAAGCCTGCAATCGCTCAAAGCCCCCGTGCGCGTGGTGAACCTGTGGGCGACTTGGTGCGGTCCGTGCCGTAAGGAAATGCCCGCCATGTCCGCTTGGTACAAAGCGCAGAAAAAAGGCAGCGTCGATATGGTCGGCATCGCGTTGGATACTTCCGACAACATCGGCAAATTCCTAAAACAAACCCCCGTCAGCTATCATGTTTGGCGTTATACCGGCGCGGACAGCCGCAATTTCATGAAGTCTTACGGCAACAACGTCGGCGTATTGCCGTTCACTGTCGTCGAAGCCCCGAAATGCGGCTACAAACAAACCATCACCGGCGAAGTCAACGAAAAAAGCCTGACCGCCGCCGTCAATGCCGCCAAAGAGAAATGTAAATAAATCGGGCTGAAACCGATGTGGAAGGTCGTCTGAAAACGGATACGGCGGGTTTGATTTAAACGCCGAAATCCTTTTCAGACGACTTTTTGACATGTGGATAAGTATTTAAGCATTTTGCAAACGCGACAATCACACCTGTAATATTGTGTTGTAAAGCCGTCAGTCCGACGCTTTGCCTACCGCCGTCCATATCCGGGCAAACTATCAAAAAAACGCCGAAATCTTTATAATTCGGCACATATCCTATTTTTCAGACGACCTATCTCCGATAGCGCATCCTTTTGTGGAATAACTGTGGATAAGTTTGTCCTGACCCCTTTCCAGGAATACCTTATGATCCGTTTCGAACAAGTTTCCAAAACCTATCCCGGCGGTTTTGAAGCCCTGAAAAACGTCAGCTTCCAAATCAAAAAAGGCGAAATGATATTTATCGCCGGCCATTCCGGCTCCGGCAAGTCCACCATCCTCAAGCTGATTTCCGGTATTACCAAGCCCAGCAAAGGCAAAGTGTGGTTCAACAACCAAGACTTGGGCGAATTGAGTGACAACCAAATCGGCTTCATGCGCCAACATATCGGCATCGTGTTCCAAGACCACAAAATCCTCTATGACCGCAACGTCCTGCAAAACGTCATCCTGCCGCTACGGATTATCGGTTATCAGCCGCGCAAAGCCGAAGAGCGCGCCCGCATCGCCATTGAAAAAGTCGGCTTGAAAGGCCGCGAATTGGACGATCCCGTAACCCTCTCAGGCGGCGAACAGCAACGATTGTGTATCGCCCGCGCCGTCGTCCACCAACCCAGCCTCCTGATTGCCGACGAACCCTCCGCCAACCTCGACCGCGCCTACGCGCTCGACATCATGGAATTGTTCAAAACCTTCCACGAAGCAGGAACCACCGTCATCGTCGCCGCCCATGATGAAACCCTCATGGCAGACTACGGCCATCGCATCCTGCGCCTCTCGAAAGGACGACTCGCATGAGCATCATCCACTACGTCTCGCTGCACGTCGAATCCGCGCGTACTGCGCTCAAACAGCTCCTGCGCCAACCTGTCGGCACACTGCTCACCCTCCTGATGCTCGCCGTCGCCATGACCCTGCCGCTTTTCATGTATTTGGCCATCCAAAGCGGGCAAAGCGTTTTAGGCAAACTCAACGAGTCGCCGCAAATCACGCTCTATATGGAAACCGACGCGTCCAAAGCCGACAGCGATACCGTCCGCAACCTGTTGGAACGCGATGCCCGCCTCAATAAAATCCGGTTCATCAGCAAGCAGGAAGGCTTGGAAGAGCTGCAATCCAACCTCGACCAAAACCTCGTCTCCATGCTCGACGGCAACCCCTTGCCCGACGCATTTATCGTCACGCCCGACCCCGCTACGCCGCCCGCACAAATGCAGGCGATTTATCAGGATATGGTCAAGCTGCCCATGGTCGAATCCGCCACCATGGATACCGAATGGGTGCAAACGCTTTATCAAATCAACGAGTTCATCCGCAAAATTTTATGGTTTCTTTCACTGACGCTGGGTATGGCGTTCGTCCTTGTCGCGCACAACACCATCCGTCTGCAAATCCTGAGCCGCAAAGAAGAAATCGAAATCACCAAGCTGCTCGGTGCGCCCGCATCGTTTATCCGCCGCCCCTTCCTCTACCAAGCCATGTGGCAGAGCATCTTCTCCGCCGCCGTCAGCCTGGGACTGTGCGGCTGGCTGCTTTCCGCCGTTCGTCCGTTGGTCGATGCCATCTTCAAACCCTACGGACTCAATATCGGCTGGCGTTTTTTCCATTTCAGCGAAGTTTCGCTGGTATTCGGCTTCGTCATCGCCTTAGGTGTCTTCGGCGCATGGCTTGCCACCACGCAACATCTGTTGGGCTTTAGAGCCAAGAAATAAAAACATTGGATTGAAGCAAAGGCAAAAGGTCGTCTGAAACCTTGTTTTAGGGTTTCAGACGACCTTTTGCTACAATAAGGCTTTTCCGTTTTGCAAGGCATTCCCATGAGCAAATCCGCCGTTTCCCCGATGATGCAGCAGTATCTCGCCATCAAATCGCAGCACGCCGACAAGCTGGTGTTTTACCGCATGGGCGATTTTTACGAGCTGTTTTTGGATGACGCGGTGGAAGCGGCGAAGCTGTTGGACATCACCCTGACCACGCGCGGGCAGATGGACGGCGTGCCGATTAAGATGGCGGGCGTGCCGTTTCACGCGGCGGAGCAGTATCTGGCGCGGCTGGTGAAGATGGGCAAAAGCGTGGCGGTGTGCGAGCAGGTGGGCGAAGTCGGCGCGGGCAAAGGGCCGGTGGAACGCAAAGTCGTGCGCATCGTTACGCCCGGCACGCTGACCGACGCGGCGTTTTTGGAAGACAAGGAAACCAACCGCATCGCGGCGGTGAACGCGGATAAAAAACATGTCGCCATCGCGTGGGCTTCTTTGCAAAGCGGCGAATTCAAAACCAAGCTGACGACGGCGGACAAACTCGCCGACGAGCTGGCGCGTTTGCAGGCGGCGGAAATCCTGTTGCCCGAAGGCAAAAGCCTGCCTAATGGTTTTCAGACGACCTCTGCCAACATTACGCGCCTGAACTCGTGGCAGTTTGCCGCCGATGCGGGCGCGAAATTGCTGACCGAATATTTCGGCTGCCAAGACCTGCACGGCTTCGGTTTGGACGGCAAGGAACACGAAGCCGCCGTCGGCGCGGCGGGCGCGCTGCTGAACTACATCCGCCTGACGCAAAACCTGATGCCGCAACACTTAGACGGCATTTCGCTCGAAACCGACAGCCAATATATCGGCATGGACGCCGCCACGCGCCGCAATCTCGAAATCACGCAAACCCTCTCCGGCAAAAAATCGCCGACCCTGTTTTCCATACTCGACGGCTGCGCCACCCACATGGGCAGCCGCCTCTTGGCACTCTGGCTGCACCACCCATTACGCAGCCGCGCCCATATCCGCGCCCGCCAAGAAGCCGTTGCCGCGCTGGGTTCGCAATACGAAGCCCTGCAAGGCCGTCTGAAAAACATCGCGGACATCGAACGCATCGCTGCCCGCATCGCCGTCGGCAACGCCCGCCCGCGCGACCTCGCCGCCCTGCGCGACAGCCTGTTTGCCCTGTCCGAAGTCGAATTGTCCGCCGAGGGCAGCAGCCTTTTGGAGACCCTCAAAGCCGTTTTCCCCGAAACCCTGCCCGTCGCCGAAACCCTCAAAGCCGCCGTAATGCCCGAACCCGCCGTCTGGCTCAAAGACGGCGGTGTCATCAACCAAGGCTATTGCGCAGAACTCGACGAGTTGCGCCACATCCAAAACCACGGCGACGAATTCCTGCTCGACCTCGAAGCGCGCGAACGCGAACGCACCGGCCTCTCCACCCTCAAAGTCGAGTTCAACCGCGTCCACGGCTTCTACATCGAGCTATCCAAAGTCCAAGCCGAACAAGCCCCCGCCGACTACCAACGCCGCCAGACCCTGAAAAACGCCGAACGCTTCATCACCCCCGAACTCAAAACCTTTGAAGACAAAGTCCTGACCGCGCAAGAGCAGGCATTGGCATTGGAAAAACGCCTGTTTGAAGCCCTCCTCAAAGACATTCAGACGACCCTGCCCCAGCTTCAAAAAGCCGCCAAAGCCGCCGCCGCCCTCGACGTACTCTCCACCTTCGCCGCCACCGCCGCCGAACGCGGCTTCGTCTGCCCCGAGTTCGCCGACTACCCCGTCATCCATATCGAAAACGGCCGCCATCCCGTCGTCGAGCAGCAAGTGCGCCACTTCACCGCCAACCACACCCGCCTCGACCACAAACACCGCCTCATGCTCCTGACCGGCCCCAACATGGGCGGCAAATCCACCTACATGCGCCAAGTCGCCCACATCGTCCTCATGGCGCACACCGGCAGCTTCGTCCCCGCCGATGCCGCCCAAATCGGCCCCATCGACCAAATCTTCACCCGCATCGGCGCATCCGACGACCTCGCCTCCAACCGCTCCACCTTCATGGTCGAAATGAGCGAAACCGCCTACATCCTCCACCACGCCACCGACCAATCCCTCGTCCTCATGGACGAAGTCGGACGCGGCACCTCCACCTTCGACGGCCTCGCCCTCGCGCAAGCCATCGCCGAACACCTGCTGCAAAAAAACAAATCCTTCAGCCTCTTCGCTACCCACTATTTCGAGCTGACCAAACTGCCCGAAGCCCACGCAACGGCAGTCAACATGCACCTCTCCGCGCTCGAACAAGGACAAGACATCGTCTTCCTCCACCACATCGAACCCGGCCCCGCCAGCAAAAGCTACGGCATCGCCGTCGCCAAACTCGCCGGCCTGCCCAACCGCGCCCTCAAAGCCGCCCAAAAACATCTGGACGAACTCGAAGCCCAAGCCGCCGCCGTCCGCCCGCAGTTGGACATCTTCAGCACCCTGTCGTCTGAAAACGAATACAGCGGGTTTAGCCAAGACGAAACAGCGGACGAACCCCAAACTGCCGCAAGCCAAGAAAACCACCCCACCCACCACGCACTCGCCGAAGCCCTAAACCAACTCCGCCCCGACGACCTCACCCCCCGCGAAGCCCTAGACGCACTGTACCGCCTCAAACAGATTGTTGAAGGCGGGGAATAAACGCGTTGGTTTATATAAAACAAGGTCGTCTGAAAAATTTCAGACGACCTTAATTTGTACCCTCAACCTGCCCCTCTCCCGTAGCGTGGGCTTTGCCCACTAAATAAATAACAGACACAGTTCCCGATTCAACAACCCGCCCCCTCTCCCGTCCGGCGGGAGAGGGCTGGGGAGAGGGTGGCTTTATGGGCTACACGAAGCCGATTTTGCCCAAACCCACAAAGCCACCCCCATCCTAACCTTCCCCCGCCGGCGGGGGAAGGGACAAGTTGCCGTTGCAGATATAAATAACAGGTACAGCTAACGGATTTAGATTGGCAAACGGCAAGTTCACAGGCAAAGCCCACGTTACTTGAGTTTTCCCAAGCCAGCTTTCATTGCATAAATGGTCGTCTGAATCCCAAAATTCAGGTTTCAGACGACCTTAAAAAGACTACAATCAGTGTTACTGATAAAGGTTAACCATCATGAAACACATATTTCCAACCATCTTGACCGCCGCCTTAATCCCTTTTCTTGCCTCATGCGGCTTCTCAACAGGCAAACACCGTCCGACGGCCAACCCCCACGCTTCTGCCCGAAAAGTCCAACCCGTCCGCATCAGCAATATCGACCACACCCAAGGTTCGCAAGAGCTGATGCTGCACAGCATGGGCCTTATCGGTACGCCGTACAAATGGGGCGGCAGCACTACTTCCACCGGTTTTGATTGCAGCGGCATGATTCAATTCGTCTATAAAAACGCTCTCGGTGTCAGCCTGCCGCGAACCGCCCGCGATATGGCGGCAGCCAGCCGTAAAATCCCCGACAGCCGCCTCAAGGCAGGCGACCTCGTTTTCTTCAACACAGGCGGTGCGAACAAATACTCGCATGTCGGCCTATACATCGGCAACGGTGAATTCATCCATGCGCCAAGCAGCGGCAAAACCATTAAAACCGAAAAACTCTCCAGCCCGTTTTACGCAAAGAATTATCTGGGCGCGCATACCTTCTTTACCGACTGAAAAAACAGCAAATCAGCAATCGGTATAACGATTCGTTTGGTTTTTGATACGGTATTTATTATCATCATTCCTGTACACGAATGATGAACTGAGAAGTCGGCTAGATAGTCAATCCAAATCGGAAATGCTGATAAAAAAGGTCGTCTGAAACCAAAATTTGGGTTTCAGACGACCTTTGTCTGTTTAAAAAAGATTATTTGAAGCGGTAGCCGACAGTAGCCATGTAGCTATTGTTGTGGACTTTCAAATCGTCTTTTTTATAACGGGTTTGCTCCCATTCGGCGCCGACTTCGACATTCGGTGCAACGGCGTATTTCGCGCCCACACCGTAGCCGAGTCCGTTCATATTGTTGCGTTTCGCGCCTAGATTGTCGAAGCGTCCGTAGTGGTAGCCAACTTTACCGTACGCCATTACATCGTCGTTGAAACGGTAGCCTTGGACGTAGGAAACGTTGGCATCGACTTTTTGTTTCGCATTGCCCGAGATTTTGCGGTGCAGCGGTTTGACACCGGCTTCAACGCCGCCAATCCAGTTGGTTTGTCCGAATTGTGTGTTGTAGCTGCCGCGTACGGCGACGTCGCCTTTGGTTTTTTCGTTCAGATTGACATTGCGGACATCACTTTTGGTCACGCCCGCGCCGACTTCCAAGCCTGCGCCGGTAAATGAACCGTCAGCGAAAGTAATAGCGGAAGCGGTCGCCAATAAAGCAGTCAGTAAGGTTTTTTTCATGATAATGCTCCTTCACGGATAAACAGGAAGCTTGTTCTGCTTCCAACGAATCCAGTATCGGATGCTTGCAGATGTCCTGCAACCGCCTTTGCTGGAGCGTTACCCATTTTCGCAAGTGCTTAACATTTGTAATTTGTTGAAACGTCTGAATTTGTGCCGACCGAAATGTCGAGGTGCGCAATTTATAATTTGCGTAAAGTGCGATGAAAAGTATGAAGATTTATGAACCTTGCTGTGTGGAGATAGGTGCGTTTGGCAGCGGCGGCGGAGTGTAGAAAAAATGATAAAGGCTTAGATGACGGTTTACATTGGTTGGTGTGGCTTTATTGCCATAAGAGTGAGAAAGGTCGTCTGAAAACTTGGTTTTCGGGTTTCAGACGACCTTTGTTTTATCGGGCTCGAATGGTTTCCTTTGATTTCTTGATGCGAAGGATAAAAACATGGAGGAACTCGCCGCCAAAGAAATGAAAAAATCTGATGAAGAAGCCCAAACCATTAAAGAACAAGGCAAGGTCTTTTTAAAAGGAAATGTGACCATTAGACGGCTAATTGTTCTCGAATTTCAAATAACGCCACAGCAAACCTAAGCCCAAGACGCTGCATACCAGATAAATGATGCTGGAAATGCCGTGCCACATACCGAAAGAGCCGCCCAATAACGAAAGCAGCCAGTTTTCCGTGCCCGCCTTGTGCGCTGCGATAACAGGGCTTATCAGGAATTGGTTGGACGCGGTCAGCAGCAGAAGGAGGATAATGAATTTCGGCGCTACTTTACCGTTGTCAGAAAATGAACGGTTTCGGTTGCTTCGCACTACCAGCCAAGCCACTATCCAAGCCAGCAGACCAAAATAATTGTTGATGGAAAACAGTACGCCGGCAATATTGCCTGCTTCCTGCTTGCCAAGCCGTTCAAATAGAATCGGGGCGGCAACATAGCCTGCCATTACCTGCATACCCAGCCACAGGCTGGTCAGCAATGCGCACAATCGGTTCATCATTTTGTCCTGAAATTCAAATCTGCCGCATACTAACATAGTTTTCAGACGACCTGAGGATCACGCCCAATCCGATCCGTCCTGCGGATGCGGATAAACGCAAACCCAGCGAGAGCAAAAGCAAATCATCCCTAAACTCAAAGAGAGGAAACGACAGCATCCGGTTTGCAGTATAGTGGATTAAATTTAAATCAGGACAAGGCGACGAAGCCGCAGACAGTACAAATAGTACGGAACCGATTCACTTGGTGCTTCAGCACCTTAGAGAATCGTTCTCTTTGAGCTAAGGCGAGGCAACGCCGTACTGGTTTAAATTTAATCCACTATACAAAATGATCAAAGGTCTCGAGGAAATATGAAAGAAGGTCGTCTGAAAAACCTGAATTGAGGTTTTTCAGACGACCTTTGTTTTGCCTGAAATCGGGTGTTTATGAAATCAGGTTCAAATCGCTGATACGGTCGTAGAGGCGGTCGGGGTCGTTGCCTTCTTCGTGCATTTGGATGCGCAGGCGCAGGTCGTTGGTGGAAACGGCTTGGCGCAGGGCTTCGTCGTATTCGATTTGACCTTTGATATAGAGTTCGAACAGGTGTTGGTCGAAGGTCTGCATGCCGTCTGTGCCGGAGCGCGTCATGAGTTCGCGGATTTCCATGAGTTCGCCTTTAAAAATCAAATCCTGCATTGCGGGGGTGTTGAGCAGCAAATCGACGACGGCGGTACGCTGACTGCGGTTTTTCTTGATGGCGAGGCGCTGACCGATGATGCCGGTCAGGTTGAGCGCCAAATCCATGAGGACTTGTTTGCGGCGGTCTTCTTGGTAGAAGTTGATGATACGCTCGATGGTTTGGGCGGCGGTGTTGGCGTGGATGGTGAAGACGCACAAGTGGCCGGTTTGGGCAAGCTGGAGGGCGTATTCCATACTGGCTTCGCTGCGCACCTCGCCGATACAGACGACGTCGGGCGCTTGACGCATCGCGCTTTGTACGGCGATTTTCCAGTCGTTGGTGTCGATGCCGACTTCGCGTTGGGTGAAGATACTGCGGCGGGGTTTGTAGATGAATTCGATGGGGTCTTCGATGGTGACGATGTGGCCGGGCATTTTGTGGTTGCGGTAGTCGAGCATGGATGCCATGGTGGTCGATTTACCGGAACCGGTCGGGCCGGCAAGGATCAGCAGGCCGCGCGGGGAAAGGGAGAGGTCTTTGAGTTTGGCAGGCAGACCGAGGCTCTCCATTTCGGGGATTTCTTGGTTGATGCGGCGCAAGACCATGCCGACGCGGCCTTGTTCGTGGTAGGCGTTGACACGGTAACGGGTGTTGCTGCGGGATTGGACGGAGTAGTTGAGTTCCCATTCGCGGTTGAAGGTTTCAAGCTGCTCGGGGTTCATGGTGGATTCGACGATGGCGGCGGTATCTTCGCCGGTCAGGGCTTTGTGCGGGACGGGGGTCAGAGTGCCGCTGACTTTGACGGCAGGCGGGAAACCTGCGCTGATGAAGATGTCGGATGCGCCGCGTTTTTCTGCTTCAACGCACATACGGTCGAGCAGAGGATGGAGGTGTGTGCCGATTTCGGCGGGGGTGGGGATATGCGGCGGTTGGTTTTTTTGCGAGTAGGCTTGTACCATTTCGCTGAGTAAGTCGTGTAAAGGAGTTGTTTCGCTCATTTTGTGTACTCTTTATCAGTAAGTGAATATTGAGACCGGCGGGCGGTTTGTTTGTTATTGGGTGTTGTGCCTGCCTTACGGAGGTCGTCTGAAAACGGGAAACGGGTTTCCTCGTTGTTTAAATTGCGTTTCAGACGACCTTGTTTGTTCCCGATAATGGAATGTGGTGATCAGACGATGGTCATGCTGTCGCTGTTTTGCGCTTTGCTGCGGGCTACGTCGGGGCTGATGGTGCCTTGGCGGACGAGGGTTTGCAGCGCTTGGTCGAGGGTTTGCATACCGTGTGATTGGCCGGTTTGCAGCGCGGAGTTGATTTGGGCGATTTTGTTTTCGCGGATCAGGTTGCGCACTGCGGGGGTGGAGATGAGGATTTCGTGTGCGGCGACACGGCCGTTACCGTCGCGGGTTTTCAGCAGGGTTTGCGAAATGACCGCGCGCAGGGACTCGGACAGCATCGAACGCACCATTTCTTTTTCGCCGGCAGGGAATACGTCAACGATACGGTCCACGGTTTTGGCGGCGCCGGTGGTGTGCAGCGTGCCGAATACCAAGTGGCCGGTTTCAGCGGCGGTCAGCGCGAGGCCGATGGTTTCGGGGTCGCGCATCTCGCCCACGAGGATTACGTCCGGGTCTTCACGCAATGCGGAACGCAGGGCGTTGGCAAAGCTGTGGGTGTGTTGGTGCAGCTCGCGTTGGTTGACGAGGGCTTTTTTACTTTGGTGGACGAACTCGATCGGGTCTTCGATGGTGAGGATGTGTGCGGGTTGGGTTTCGTTGATGTAGTTGATCATCGCCGCCAACGTGGTGGATTTACCGGAACCGGTCGGGCCGGTTACCAATACCAAACCGCGCGGGTTGTCGGCGATTTTTTGGAAAATACGCGGGGCGCGCAGGTCTTCCAGCGTCAATACGTCGCTCGGAATGGTACGGAAGACGGCGGCAGGACCGCGGTTGGAGGTAAATGCGTTGACACGGAAACGGGCGACGTTGGGCAGCTCGAAGGAGAAGTCCACTTCCAAATCTTGTTGGAACAGTTTGCGCTGATGGTCGTTCATGACCGAAGTGACCATGTTGCCGACTTCTTCGGCGGACATTTCGGGCAGGTTGATGCGGCGGATGTCGCCGTGAACGCGGATCATGGGGGACATTCCGGCGCTTAAGTGAAGGTCGGAAGCTTTGTTTTTGACGCCGAAAGCGAGTAAGTCGGTAATCTGCATAATGTGGCCTTGTTTTAGTTTAGAATAATGAGGCGGAACCCGATTAAAAATGCGGACGCGGAATGCCGAGCGTTTCCCTGTTCAGGTTCCGATAAATTGTATTATTTTAAATACATAAACCGTTCAGACCAAGTAAAATTTTCAAAATCGCTGTAATTGATGTAATAAAGGAAGAAATCATGTCGGTATTGCAACAAAATTATGCGGAGGTGTGCCGCCGCATTGCCGAAGCCGAGCAAAAGGCGGGCCGGCAGGTGGGAGAAGTGGGTCTGATTGCCGTCAGCAAAACCTTCCCTTCAGACGACATCCGAGAGGTATATGCCGCAGGACAGCGTGATTTTGGTGAAAACTATATTCAGGAGTGGTACGAGAAAACGGAAACGCTCGCGGATTTGCCCGACATCGTTTGGCACGTCATCGGCGATGTGCAGTCGAACAAAACCAAATTTGTCGCCGAACGCGCGCATTGGGTGCATACGATAGGTCGTCTGAAAACCGCCCGCCGCCTGAGCAAACAGCGTCCGCCCGAAATGCCGCCTTTGCAGGTGTGCATCGAAGTCAATATCGCGGGCGAGGAGGCGAAACACGGCGTTGCGCCCGATGAGGCGGTCGCGCTGGGGGTGGAAGTGGCGAAGTTGCCGAATGTGGTTGTACGCGGGTTGATGTGTGTCGCCAAAGCCGACAGCGATGATGAAGCATTGCGCGTTCAGTTCCAAACCATGCAGAAACTGCTTGCCGACCTGAACGCGGCGGGTGTTCGCGCGGATGTATTGTCTATGGGGATGTCCGGCGATATGCCTGTGGCGGTCGCGTGCGGCGCAACGCATGTGCGTATCGGCAGCGCGATTTTCGGCAGACGGGAACCAAAAGGGAACGACAGGCAATAAAACAGATTATCTCGGTCGTTTTGCTGGGTTTAACCTTAACGGGTTGTCGGTTGATGGGCTGGTATCCATGTTCGTCCTTGTCAGACTGGTGCAAGCCCAAAAAGCCGGCGGCAATAGATTTTTGGAAAAACAGGGTTTACACCGAACATCGCTGCCCGAAAGCGTCCGTTGGTAAAAAGGTCGTCTGAAATTTTCCGCTTTGGTGGGAACGGCATTTCAGACGACCCCAAGTATAGTGGATTAACTTTAAACCAGTACAGCGTTGCCTCGCCTTAGCTCAAAGAGAACGATTCTCTAAGGTGCTGAAGCACCAAGTGAATCGGTTCCGTACTATCTGTACTGTCTGTGGCTTCGTCGCCTTGTCCTGATTTAAATTTAATCTACTATAAAATGTATTTCATTTAAAAATTGAAGGAAATTTATGAACATCTACTTTTTAGGCGGTGGCAATATGGCGGCCGCCATCGCGGGCGGATTGGTCAAACAGGGTGGATACTGCATTCACATCGCCAACCGCGGTGCGGAAAAACGCGAGCGTTTGGCAAAGGAATTGAATGTTGAAGTTTCTGAATCCCTGCCCGAACTGCTTTCAGACGACGTTTTGATTCTTGCCGTCAAGCCGCAGGACATGGAAGCCGCGTGCCACAACGTTCGTGTCAACGGCGCATTGGTGCTATCCGTTGCCGCCGGTTTGTCTATTGATACCCTCAGCCGCTACCTTGGCGGAACACGCCGCATTGTCCGTACCATGCCCAATACGCCGGGAAAAATCGGTTTGGGTGTATCCGGCATGTTTGCCGAATCGGAAGTGTCCGAAGCCGACCGCACCGCCGCCGACCGGATTATGCGTTCCGTCGGTTTAACCGTTTGGTTGGATGAAGAAGACAAGTTGCACAACATTACCGGCATTAGCGGCAGCGGCCCCGCCTACGTCTTTTACCTGCTCGGCGCGCTGCAAGCTGCCGCTCAGGCGCAAGGGTTTAGCGAAGAAGATGCCCGCGCCCTCAGTCTCGCCACGTTTAAAGGTGCAGTCGCCTTGGCAGAGCAAAGCGGCGAGGACTTCGCGCAATTGCAGCAAAACGTTACTTCCAAAGGCGGAACCACCCACGAAGCCATCGAAACGTTCAAATCATGTCGCGTCGCCGAAGCCATTGCACAAGGCGTGGAAGCCTGCGTCAAGCGTTCGCAGGAAATGGCGCAACAATATAAGGTCGTCTGAAAATGCGCGGAGATTTATTGATATTGCTTGCCGACGGCATCGTTATCCTGTGTTTGGCACGTCTTTTCCTGCAAGCGGCGGGATTGAGTGAAAATCATGCGCTCTTGGCGTTCAGCAAGCGATCAACCGATTGGCTGGTCAACCCGCTGCATAAAATTCTGCCGGTTAAAAAATACGACCCAGCCTGCCTGTTGTCAGGACTGTTGTTATATTACATCGTATTCACCTTCATCACTTTAGTGGCGCAGCCTACCGCATTCAGCGCAAAAATCATCATCGCCAATTTTATACTGGCAATATTGAATACAATTAAATCAGCAGCTTATGTGTTGTTGATAGGGTTGTTTATCCGCATGGCGCTCAGTATTAAAGATCCCTATTCCCAACTTTCCGTCGCGCTGGAACGGATATATCGCCCCATACTTTCCCCCGTACAGTTTTTAAAGTACGGACGCTACGATTTTTCAGGTAGTATATTGGCATTATTACTGTGGATCTGGTTAAGCAGTCTATCGCCCCAAATTACCCGCCAAATCAACTTGTGGCTACTGCAATAGGCAGCGAGTTCATTAAGAATTTGCAGTATGACGTAAGCAAAATGCAAAAAAGTGAAAATCAAAACCACGGCTGTGAAAACATGGTATCATGCCGCCATTTCCAAACGGGCTTGAGAAAAGAAGTCCTAAGAAATCAATAAAATAAACCACTTGAGTAGCATTTCGTTTCCCGCAATAGATTGAAAGAAAAATTATGGCAAAGCTGACAGAACAAGACATTTTGAATTGGGACGGCCCGGAAGAAGACTACATGAATAGCGATCAGTTGGCATTCTTCCGCGAACTGCTGGTAAAAATGCAAGACGAACTGATTGAAAACGCATCTGCCACCACCGGCCACCTGCAAGAACACGAATCGGCTCCCGATCCTGCCGACCGCGCTACTCAAGAAGAAGAGTACGCGCTGGAACTACGCACCCGCGACCGTGAGCGCAAACTTCTAGGTAAAGTACAAGCAACCATCCGCAGCATCGATGAAGGTGATTATGGTTTCTGCGCGGATACCGGCGAGCCCATCGGTCTTAAACGCCTCCTTGCCCGCCCGACTGCTACACTTTCCGTAGAAGCACAAGAACGCCGCGAACGCATGAAAAAACAGTTTGCCGACTAAGTATAACGAAATCGGCTAATTGAATTAGGCAGTAAGAAAATGAAAAGGTCGTCTGAAATTAATTTCAGACGACCTTTGCTGTTTTTTGATTTGAAATAAAAGTCTTTGTATTTCAGGTTGTTGTTAGATTTTTTAGAATTTTTTGCGGTTTAGGAGTTGACGGTTTTTGAGGAGGAGGGTATAGTTCGGTTCTTCGCTGCTTCGGCGGCGGTTGAACGAACTGACAAGTATATCACAGTTGGTCTGATTTTTCGAGGTTTTGAGAAAGGTTTTGATTGA
>NZ_POWX01000028.1 GCF_003044445.1 Neisseria mucosa | reverse complement strand
CTTTTTAACTTCTGGTCTGCTTCAAAGAAACCGACAGGACAATGTCTAAAACATCATCTTGTCTGTCTTTCAAACAGTGTGAGGCTGTCGCACTCACACTTATCGGTAATCTGTTTTGTTAAAGAGCAAAAACGAATTATAAAGCATTTCATCTCGTTGTCAATCAAAACTTTTCTTAAAACCTCGAAAAATCAGACCAACTGTGATATACTTACCTGTTCGTTCAATCACCGCCGAAGCAGCGAAGAACCGAACTATACCCCCCTCCTCAAAAACCGTCAACCCCAAAACCGCAAAAAATTCCACAAAACCTAACAACAACCTGAAATACAAAGACTTTTATTTCAAATCAAAAACAGCAAAGGTCGTCTGAAATCCCTTTCAGACGACCTTTGAAATCAATACAACATATCCAAATTCAGTTCAGACTTAACAACAAATCCCTAAAAACATTTGGATCTTTGATAAAAGTCATTTCACCCTCTTGGGGAAAGTGAAAATCTAACAGTCTTGACACCCAAAAGCGTACGCACCCAGCTCGCTGCGCCACAGGAAAATATTCCTTCTCCGCATCAGATAGCGGACGAATGTTTTCATAACCGTCAATAAACGCTTTGCATAACTTCGCATCCAACTTGTTATCAGAAGTTCTCGACCAATCATTTACTGCGATTGCCAAGTCATACATGAAATTTCCATTACATGCATAATAGAAATCGATGAACCCAGCCACATTTTCCCCATCCAACAAAACGTTGTCTTTAAATAAATCGGCATGAATGATGCCGGATGGCAAATGACCGCCGAGATTGTTTTCCAAATCCGAAATTTCCTTACCCAGCAACTGGGCATCAGCCTCATTCAACTGTGGCAATAATTGTTCATAAGCTTGCTTCCACCATGTGTTATATCGGGGATTTTCCATTTTTTCGGGAAAATCTTGAACCGCCAAATGCATTTTGGCCAACATTGCTCCCGTGTTAAAACACTGCGCCTCGGTCGCCCATGCGGTATCCGCACCATTTAATCTGGTAACGACGCAAGCCGGTTTACCTGCCAATACCGAATCCAGCTTTCCATCTTTTCGTACAATCGGACTTGGACAAGCTACGCTTTTACTACTCAAATGCTTGTTCAAATTCAAGAAAAATGGCAATTCATCCTGACGCAACACTTCAAATACAGTTAAAACATAGCTGCCTTTAGAAGTATTCAAAAAGTAATTACTGTTGGTAATTCCCTGTGCAATGCCTTGCAGGGAAACAAACTCCCCCAGATCATAATCTGACAAAAACTCCCGTATTTGCTCATCAGAAATATTAGTATAGACAGACATAAACTCAATCCAGTGTAAACAATTAATTACAGTATTTTCAGACGACCTACAAACCCAATTCCCTGAGGAAGCGCACGTCGTCCGCCCAGCCTGATTTGACCTTGACCCAAACCTTTAAAAACACTTTGGTATCAAACAGTTTTTCCATATCGAGGCGGGCTTCGGTGGAGATTTTTTTCAGTTTTTCCCCGCCTTTGCCGATTAAGATGGCTTTTTGGCTGTCTTTATCGACCAATACGGCGATGTAAATTCGGTAGAGTCCGTTTTCCTCTTCTTCGAATTGTTCGATCTCCACATTCATGGCGTAGGGCAGCTCTTCACCGAGGTAGCGGAACAGTTTTTCGCGCACGATTTCGGTGGCGAGGAAACGGCTGGAACGGTCGGTCACCATTTCTTCCGGATACATCGGCACGCTTTGGGGCAGGTAAGGTCTGAGGCGCGCGAGCAGGTTGGCGATGCCCAATCCGTGTTTGGCGCTGACGGTTTCATGCCCTGCAAATTTGAATTCTGCGCTGATTTGGTCGATAAATTCCTGCAAACCGCTGCTGCCCGCTTTGTTTTTGTCGATTTTGTTGATGACGAGGATGACGGGCGTGTTTGTCGGCAGTTGTTTCATCACGATGCGGTCGGCATCGGTAAAGCGCATGGCTTCGACGACGAAAACGACGGCATCGACGCCGCTCAACGCTTCGGTTACGTTTTGATTGAGGCGGTCGTTCAGGGCGTTGCGGTGTTTGGTTTGGAAACCGGGGGTATCGACGAAAACGAATTGTGCGGTGTCGTCGGTGTAAATGCCGGTAACGCGGTTGCGCGTGGTTTGGGCTTTTTTACTGGTGATGCTGATTTTTTGCCCGATGAGGTGATTCATCAGCGTGGATTTGCCGACGTTGGGGCGGCCGACAATGGCGACGAAGCCGCAGCGGTAGTCGGTGGGATGGCTGGATTCGTTTTGCAGGAAGGTTTCGATGTCCATGATGGCTTTCTGTTTGACGTTTCAGACGACCTTTTTGTCTTGTCATAGGGGCTGTCGAGATTTAATTGTCCAAGTGGATTTTTGTTCGCAAAGCGGAAGATGCCGCTTTGGCGATAAAAAAACATGGAAATTATTGAATGTCGTCAGACCCTAGGTCGTCTGAAAAATAAATCGGCTATTTTTTCGCTTTTTTCAAAGGATGGTGTTGCTCGAGCCATTGCAGCGCTTCTTTGGCGGCTTGCTGCTCGGCAACTTTGCGGCTGCTGCCTTGTGCTTTGCAGATAAAACCGAGTTCGCCTAAGTCGCATGAAATTAAGAACATACTATCATTGGCATGTCCGATTTGTTCTTCGATGCGGTATTTGGGCAGAGCAAGGCGACGGGCTTGGAGGGCTTCTTGCAGGGCGGTTTTGTTGTCTTTGCCCTGCGTTTTGAAATCGGCACGTTTGACGCGTTCGGCATACAAGTGTCGCACCACTTTCTCCGCCTCGGCGAAATCCGCGTCAAAGCTGACGGCGGCAAACATCGCTTCCATAGCATCGGCAAGGATGGAGGGTCGTCTGAATCCGCCGCTTTTCAATTCGCCCGCGCCCAAATAAAGTCCGTCGCCGACATTCATTTCCAAAGCGATTTCTGCCAACACGCCTTCATTGACCAAGCTCGCGCGCAAACGCGACAACTCGCCTTCGGTCAGCTTAGGGAACGCGTCAAACAACATTTTGGCGACGGTGTAGTTCAAAATCGAATCTCCGACAAACTCGAAACGCTCGTTGTTTTTCGCATGGTAGCTGCGGTGGGTCAGCGCCTGCTGCAAAAGCGCGGTATCTTTGAAATGGTAACCCAGTTTATTCTGAATGGCGGCATGCGCCTGCTGTTTTAACACATCTGTTTTCATGAGGACGTTTGTCTTTCTTCTTGCTTCGGAATATCGGCGGGAGACGGCAAAAATTCAGCCTCCCAAACCAACCCGAATGCGTTTCGGCAC
Organism: Neisseria mucosa; assembly: GCF_003044445.1. Classification (GTDB taxonomy): domain Bacteria; phylum Pseudomonadota; class Gammaproteobacteria; order Burkholderiales; family Neisseriaceae; genus Neisseria; species Neisseria mucosa_A. The sequence goes on along the minus strand of NZ_POWX01000028.1, from coordinate 17,001 downwards.
TTCATGCAAATACGGAAACACTTTAAGGCTGCAATAGTCGTCTGAAACACAGTTCAGCCCGTTTCAGACGACCAGCATTGTACCATCAAACCATAAGCGGCAAATATAAAGATACACGGTGCAGAGCCAGCCCTAATCATGATAAAATCCGCACAATTTTTACGGCACGCAACACACCACAATGAACAAATTTGCCCAAGCCCTCTCCGCCGCCCTCGACCGCTGCATCGTGACCAACACGGTAGCCAAACAAGGCGAACCCGTCGGCTTCCTCTACCGCGAAGCCCCTGTTTTTGAAAACGACAGCGGCTGGCGTTTCTTCAGCGGCGACGAGACCGACGAATACACCGACGATCCCGACAATTTCAGCGTCGTCAGCCTTTCCGAAATCACCCAGTCCAACCTCGCCGTCGCCGCGCTCATAACCCAACCCGAAGGCAGCGCATGGGAAATAGGCGAAGACGGCGAGTTTCAAGCCGTTGCCGACTGGCAGCCACAAGAATAAATCTCCCAATATCGTTTTCAGAAAAGCCAAACGTCGTCTGAAAACCTGTTTACCGCTCAAAATACAAGGAAACACCATGAACATCATCGCCCCGAACCTCGACGGCGCACACCTGCGCATCGGCATCGTACAAGCCCGCTTTACCAACGAAATCGGCAGCGAAATGCTCAAAGTCTGCTGCCGCACCCTGCAAGAATTGGGCGTAGCCGACAACAACATCACCATCGCCACCGTACCCGGCGCACTCGAAGTACCGCTCGTTCTGCAAAACATGGCAGCCTCCGAGCAATACGATGCACTGATTGCCATCGGCGTCATCATCCGCGGTGAAACCTACCATTTCGAACTCGTTTCCAACGAATCCGGTTCAGGCGTAACCCGTGTTGGACTCGACTACAACATCCCCATCGCCAACGCCATCCTGACCACCGAAAACGACGAACAAGCCGTCGCACGCATTGAAGAAAAAGCCGCCGACGCCGCCAAAGTCGCCGTCGAGTGCGCCAACCTCGTCAACCGCCTGATCGAAGAGCAGTTTGACGACGAAGAAGAATAAGCCCGAACGCGAAACCCGCCGCTTTGCCGCATTCCGGTTTCGCCCCGTCCGCCGGACAAACCGTTTTCAGACGACCCGTCATCCGACAGAGGTCGTCTGAAACATTCATTACCGCACCACCGTGCCGCCAACGAAGGAATCCCCATGAAAACCCCACGCCGCCGCGCCCGCGAGTTAGCCGTACAAGCCCTCTACCAAGCCGGCATCAACAACACCGCCGCCCCCGAAATCGCTAAAAACATCCAAGACCAGCCCGACTTCGCCAAAGCGGATGAAGAGCTGTTCAACAAACTCTTCTTCGGCACGCACACCCACGCCGCCGAATACATCCAACAAATCCGCCCCCTGCTCGACCGCGACGAAAAAGACCTCAGCCCCATCGAACGCGCCGTCCTGCTGATGGCATGCCACGAATTGAGCGCGATGCCCGAAACCCCCTACCCCGTCATCATCAACGAAGCCATCGAAGTGACCAAAACCTTCGGCGGCACCGACGGACACAAATTCGTCAACGGCATCCTCGACAAACTCGCCGCCCAACTGCGCCCGAACGACCCGAAACGTGGCAACGTATAATTTAATTGAGTAAGCATAAAAAGGTCGTCTGAAAGTTTCAGACGACCTTTTTGGCTTAAATTTAAATTAAAAAGCTTGTTCTTGTCGTTGTATTACTCATTCTATATTCTTTTATCATGGAATATAACTACAAAATACAAAAATACAACAATCGAAGAGAAACTTTACAAGAAAAAACTTGCATTACTTTCGCTTAAAGCGCATAATTCATCCCGTTAGCTGGTTCGAGTAGTCAGTTAATAGTTTCTCCTCTATTTCTCCTTTGTAGACTTGGCACACATCCTATTGATGTGTGCATTTTTTTTGCTTTTTTCTTTCAATCTAAGATATAAGCAAAGAAGTTACAAACTTTCATATTTCCCTATCTGCTATCTGGCAGTGTAATTATTCTAATCTTGGCTTTTGTTCTACACTCAATCCAAATCCAACACGGTTTCTTCTTTTACCTCCTCCATCACTACATAGCTTCGGCTTTCCGCCGCAGCAGGCAGGTGCAGCAAAATATTGCCCAACATATCCCGATAGGCCGACATATCGGGCAGACGGACTTTAATCAGATAATCGTATTCGCCCGATACCAAGTGGCATTCCAAAATTTGCGGAATCCTCATAACTTCCCGACGAAAATCTTCAAAAATATTGCCTGACTTCGAACGCAGCTTCAATTCGACAAAAATCAACAATCCTTTGCCCAATAAATTCGGATTGAGGCGGGCGTGATAGCCTGTAATGAAATTATCGCGCTCCAGGCGTTTGACGCGCTCGGTAACAGGCGTAGTCGAAAGACCCACTTTCTCCGCCAGTTCCGTCATCGGTATCCGGGCGTTTTGTTGCAGAATTTTTAAAATTTTCAGATCGGTTTTATCCAGTTCTTTCATACTGCTTTTCCTTTTGAATGTCATTAAATAGGGATAATACATACGAAATTATTAAAAATAAAGTGAATATCCCTAATAAAAATATCCTAAACTAGCCATTCATAATCAAAAATAATTTTAAGGAGAAAATATGAAGCTGATTGTTTTGGGCGCAGGTATCGCCGGAGTTTCAACCGCATGGTATTTGACTTCCGAAGGGCATGACGTAACCGTCATCGACCGCGCTGAGGATGTGGCAATGGAAACCAGCTTTGCCAATGCCGGACAGCTCTCTTACGGCTACACCACGCCTTGGGCGGCTCCGGGTATTCCGCTCAAGGCCTTGAAGTGGATGTTCAAGCAACACTCGCCCTTAATTTTTAAACCCGACGGAAGCCTGTTTCAAATCCGCTGGCTCAAAAAAATGCTGGACAACTGTACGGCGGAGCGTTATCAAATCAATAAAGAGAGGATGGTTCGGATTTCGGAATACAGCCGTGAAATGTTCCGTCTCTTTAAAGAACAGGAAAACATTGATTTTGAAGGTAGGAACAAGGGAACTTTGCAAATCTTCCGCACGCAAAAAGAAGTTGCCGCGGCTGAAAAAGACATTGCCGTTTTAGAACGTTACGGCGTTCCCCTACGTCGTCTGAAATCTGAAGAATGTTTGGAATTCGAACCCGCGCTACACCATGCTTTACCTAAAATCGCAGGCGGATTGCACCTTCCTGCCGATGCCACCGGCGATTGCCGTCTGTTTACCCGAAAACTGCGCGATTTGTGCATACAGAAAGGCGTGCGTTTTGAATTCGGACATCACATACGTCGCATCATACACGACCGACGCCACATTACTGCCGTTGAAACCGACCAAGGACAGTTTGAGGCAGACGCATTCGTATGCGCCTTAGGCTGTTTCAGCAGAACGGTTTTTGAGGATTTGGGCTGGGATTTGCCGATTTATCCGGTAAAAGGCTATTCATTGACCCTCCCTGTCGTTCATGATGAAAAAGCACCGGTTTCCACCGTTCTTGATGAAACATACAAAGTTGCCATCACTCGCTTCGACAAACGCATCCGCGTCGGCGGTATGGCGGAGTTGTCAGGTTACGGATTGCATTTATCCGAAAAACGCCGGGCTACTTTGGCATTGGTCGTCAACGACCTTTTCCCGGGCGGCGGAGATTTGCAGCAGGCGGAATTTTGGAGCGGGTTACGGCCGATGACGCCCGACAGCACGCCGCTTATCGGCAAAACACCATTGGAAAACCTGTTTCTGAACACAGGACACGGGACTTTGGGTTGGACTATGTCGCTCGGCTCTGCCAAACTGACCGCCGATATAGTCTGCGGTCAGGAAACCGAAATCCGCAGCGATGATTTGGGTTTATCTCGTTACACGAAAGTTTGACGGCGCAATGCACTGTCTTTGTAAAAAGGTCGTCTGAAAACGGATATAGCAAGTTTCCTCAAACCTATATTCCGAATTTTCAGGCGACCTTTTTCAATTCGGTATTGTGTTGTTGCGGGTATAGTGGATTAAATTTAAATCAGGACAAGGCAATGAAGCCGCAGACAGTACAGATAGTACGGAACCGATTCACTTGGTGCTTCAGCACCTTAGAGAATCGTTCTCTTTGAGCTAAGGCGAGGCAACGCCGTACTGGTTTAAATTTAATCCACTATAAAATCCACGCTGCGGCGTTTTGGATTTTCAACCCGCTACACTTAGTAGAGTAGGTGAGGTTGCCGATATGGCAAAGGTCGTCTGAAAGCCTGGAGTTAAGGTTTCAGACGACCTTTGATTTTTTATCCGCCCAATTTCCTACTCAAACTTTCCGTATATTCCTCGCGTTCGGCGCGGCTGGTTTCGGGGAGGCGGGTGTTGAGGGACGACCATTTCCACCTGCTGCGCGCTTTGTTGAGTTCGGACGGGAGTTTGTCCGCCTGCCACGGCGCTTTGCGGCTGTGCAACTCGACTTGCGATTGCGCCGCGTGGCCGCGCGTTTGCAGGATGTGGAGCAAATCGAGGGCGCGGGCGGCGAGCAGGGTCAGGGTTTCGGGGTCGGTGTGCAGGGTTTGGCGGCCGTTGAGCTTGTCGGAAATGGTGCGGGTATTGGGCAGGATGCCGCCCAAAAAGCCGCCGATTGCCGTCCCCAATCCGAGCGAACCGCCGAGCGTGGCGATGTCCAGCCCCAAGCCGATGAGCGCGCCGGTTGCCGCGCCCGTGCCGGTACGGATGCCGTATTCTTTGAGCAATTCGCTATCGAACGGGTCTTGACGGAAGGCTTTAGGCACCCAGTCGCCACTGTCGATTTCGCTGTGGTAGAAGCGGTAGAGGCCAAACAGCCGCTGCTGCATCTGCCGTTCGAGCTGGCGTATTTCTGCCTGCATGGTTTGCAGGACGGGGGCGGGGTCGTCGTTTTCGTCGATTTCCTGCGTAAAGGCGGCAACGTCGAGCAGGAAACCTGCGATTTCGTGGCGCGCTTCTTTATCCAAACGCGTCCATTCGCGGCGGCGGGAGGCGGTCAGGCGGTCAATGATGTCATGTTGCGGCAACATGGTGGCGAGCTTGTTCCAAAGGTTCAATTCGCCTTCAAAATCGAAGGCGACGGTGTCGAACCCTGCGAAAACGTGCAAGTTTCTCCGCGCCAGCATGGTCGTCCACGCTTCGGGAAGCTGCCCGCCGGTAAAGTTGAACACGGGCATGACCGGTTTGGCGCACCATGAAAGGATGGTCAATTCATCACGATATTTGTCGAGGACGGGTTCGCGCGCGTCGATGACGTACAACGCCATGTCGCTTTGCAGAAGCTGCCGCAGCACTTTGGCTTCTTGGTTGAAATCATGATGCGCGCCGTCGCTGTCGAGAAACTGTTGCAGCCGCTCGATACCGTCGGCGCGCGCATCCGTATGGGTTTCAAGCCAGTCCAAAACGCCGCCCGCGTCTTCGAGTCCGGGCGTGTCGTACAGATACAGCAGCGTGTCGGCGCCATCGGTAATCGCGGCTTCTTCGACATGGCGCGTGGTGGACGGCGCGTTTTTGACTTCGCCGAACCCGCTGTCGCGCAACAGGGTGCGCAGGAGCGAGGTTTTGCCGGTATTGGTATGCCCGACGACGGCAAGGGAAAGGGGTTGTTTATTCATGATGTTTTTGAAGAATGGATTTTCAGACGACCTTTTTCAGGATGGCGGCTCTATGGGGCGTTTCAAGTGCGGTCATTGGTTTTTCAGACGACCTTCCTGCGCCGCCTTGTCAGGTTCCAGCCATGCCACGTCGCACTCTGCCAGCGCGTTGCGCCAGTGGTTCAATGTTTCGGACAGGTCGTCTGAAAGCGCCCGCTCCGTCAAAAGCTGCACCACCGCGCCGCCCTGCGCCGCTTCGGAGAGTCGGACAATCTGCCGCAATACGCCGCGGTCGGGGACGGTTTCCGCGCGCACGCCGATGAGGAGCTGGGCGGGTTTCTGTTTCAACTCGGCTTCCAAAGCGGCAACCTCTTCCCGATTCGCCGCTACGCCTTTATCCAGCCACTCCTGCGCCAGCCTGCCCGTAAACCATGTGCCTTCGTGCCATTCGGTTTCCAGCATGACCGCCCATTTGGGCGCGTCGTTTAAGGTGATTTTCGGGGAAACGACGGACACGGCTTCCCGACGCGTATCCGCATCGACGATTTTATTCTGCCAACGGCGGATGACCGCCTGATAATAAGGCTTCTCCAAGTCCAGCTTGCTTTGGCTTGTTTTTAAAAAGATTTTGCATACCGCCCAAGCCAGCAGGCGCGGCAGGATGCCGTAGCAGGCTATGCTGCCGACCAACAAGCCCGACCACGCGCGCGCATCGGCGATGTTGCCGTTCAGACGACCTTCGACTACCGCCCGCGCATCGGGGGCAGGGAAACCGAGTTTCGACGGCAGCCATGCCAGCATTTCCACCGCGCGTACCGAAGCGGCATTGCTCAACAGCGTGCTTTCCCAGTTGAACGTATATTGGCGCACCAAAAGCAGCAGCAATACCGACACCAGCATCCCGCCCAATGTACAAAGCCATAGACTGTGTGAAGTCGCGCCGGCGATCCAACGCGCCGAAGGCTGCCGCCATTCGTCCGCATACAGCCGAAACACCGCCTGATTGACGGGATCTTTACCCCGAAACCACGTCGCCGGACTGCTGAAAAACCGCCCTACTTTTACGCGCAGGAACAGCGATGCCAGCCATACCGCCAACATCAGCGTATTCATACCCAACACGCCCGCCAAAATCAGGAAGAAATTCAGCCCTTGGCTGTCCATCAGAAGGTAAGTGCCTGAAAAGCCCGTGCTGAACATCGCCGCAGCCGCCACAATCCACAGCCAAAACGACCCGGTCCGTACTTGTTCCAAGGTATGCCGAAGCTGGCGGTCTCTGTCTATCATCTCCGCGCGGCGGATGATTTTGCCTTCCACGCCGCCCTCGACATGACGCAACGCCTCCGTTGCCTGCACGGGATCGCCGGCAAAAATATAGCCGCCCTCTTCCAAAATACGGACAAGTTCGGCGAGTTTTCGGGATGGGTTCAACATAAAAAGGTCGTCTGAAAGGGATAGTGAAAACGCAAAGATTTTATCACAGCCCTTTTCATCCGTAGGCAGGATTCTTGAGTCCGGCGTTTTTATAGTATAGTGGATTAAATTTAAATCAGGACAAGGCAACGAAGCCGCAGACAGTACAAATAGTACGGCAAGGCGAGGCAACGCCGTACTGGTTTAAATTTAATCCACTATAAATGGCAAGGTTCACTTCTTTTTAACCCCTTGACTGCCACCAGCCATCATTTACGCGCAAGCGGGAATTTATTGGAAATCCTAAGAAAGAGATATTGGCAAATCGTCGGTAAAATTCAAAACCAGCTTTCAGACTGCGTGGCAATGATGAAAAATAAAAACTAAGTACCCAAAAGGTCGTCTGAAAACCTTTGCATACAGGTTTTCAGACGACCTTTCATGTTTACAGTTTTACCGTAATACTTTTACAGCTTTGCCAATGCCTGATTGAACGTTTCGCTCGGGCGCATGGCCTGGGCGGCTTTTGCAGCGTCGGGGGCGTCGGGGGCGTAGTAGCCGCCGATGTCGGCTGCTTTGCCTTGTACGGCAGAAAGTTCGGCAACGATTTTCGCCTCGTCGGCGGTCAGGGTTTCTGCCAACGGCGCAAACGCTGCTTTCAGTTCTGCGTCTTTATCCTGCGCCGCCAGCTCTTGCGCCCAGTAGAGGGTGAGGTAGAAATGGCTGCCGCGGTTGTCGAGTTCGCCTGCTTTGCGTTTGGGCGATTTGTCGTTCAACAGCAGTTTTTCGGTGGCGGCATCCAGCGTATCGGCGAGGACTTGGGCTTTGGTGTTGCCGGTTTTTTGCGCCAGATGTTCAAACGATACGGCGAGTGCGAGGAATTCGCCCAGCGAGTCCCAGCGCAGGTGGTTTTCTTCGAGGAACTGTTGGACGTGTTTCGGTGCGGAGCCGCCTGCGCCGGTTTCAAACATACCGCCGCCGTTCATCAATGGAACGATGGACAGCATTTTCGCGCTGGTGCCGAGTTCCAAAATCGGGAACAGGTCGGTCAGATAATCGCGCAGGACGTTACCGGTTACGGAAATGGTGTCTTCGCCGTTTTTCAGACGACCCAAGCTGAACTTGGCAGCTTCTTCGGGAGCGAGAACGCGGATGTCGAGACCGTCGGTATCCAGTTCGGCAAGGTAGGCTTTGACTTTGGCGAGCAGGCTTTTATCGTGCGGACGGTTTTCATCGAGCCAGAACACGGCGGGCGTATTGCTCAGGCGGGCGCGGTTGACGGCGAGTTGTACCCAGTCTTTGACAGGCGCGTCTTTGGTTTGGCACATACGCCAGATGTCGCCTGCTTCAACGTCGTGCTGCATCAGGACTTTGCCCGCCGCATCGATGACTTGAACTTGACCGTCGGCTTCGATTTCGAAGGTTTTATTGTGCGAGCCGTATTCTTCGGCTGCTTGCGCCATCAGACCGACGTTGGGCACGGTACCCATGGTTGTCGGATCGAACGCGCCGTGTTCGCGGCAGAAGTCGATGGTTGCCTGATAAACGCCTGCGTAGCTGCTGTCGGGAATCACGGCTTTGGTGTCTTGCGCTTTGCCGTCTTTGTCCCACATGCGGCCGGAGTTGCGGATCATCGCAGGCATGGAAGCATCGACGATGACATCGCTGGGGACGTGCAGGTTGGTAATGCCTTTGTCGGAATCGACCATCGCCAAATCTGGGTTGGCAGCGTAAACGGCAGCGATTTCGGCTTCGACGGCAGCGCGGGTGTCCGCATCCAGTTTGTCCAGATTGGCAAGCAGGTTGCCGAAGCCGTTGTTGACGTTGACGCCTGCGGCAGCCAGTTTGTCGCCAAATTTTTCAAAGATGGGTGCGAAGAATACTTTGACGGCGTGTCCGAAGATAATCGGATCGGACACTTTCATCATGGTGGCTTTCATGTGCAGCGAGAACAATACGCCTTTTGCTTTTGCGTCTTGCACTTGTTCGGCAAGGAAGGCGAGCAGGGCTTTTTTGCTCATCACGGTCGCGTCGATGATTTCGCCGGCTTTCAGGGCAACGGGCTCGCGCAGCTCTTTTTTGTTGCCTTGTTTGTCGGTGAACACGATGGATACGGAAGTCGCATTGGGTACGGTAACGGATTGTTCGTTATGGAAAAAGTCGCCGCTTTGCATGGTGGCAACGTGGGTTTTGGAGTCTTTGGTCCATGCGCCCATGCTGTGCGGATTTTTTTTGGCAAAGTTTTTCACCGCTTTCGGCGCGCGGCGGTCGGAGTTGCCTTCGCGTAAAACGGGATTGACCGCGCTGCCTTTGATGCGGTCGTAACGTTCGCGCACGGCTTTTTCTTCATCGGTTTGCGGGTCGGCGGGGTAATCGGGGACGGCAAAGCCTTTTGCCTGCAATTCTTTAATTGCGGCGGTCAGTTGCGGTACGGACGCGCTGATGTTCGGCAGTTTGATCACGTTGGCATCGGGCTGTTTCACCAGTTCGCCCAACTCGGCAAGCGCGTCGGGTACGCGCTGCGCTTCGGTCAGATGTTCGGGGAATGCCGCCAGAATGCGACCGGACAGGGAAATATCGCTGGTTTTGACTTCGATACCGGCATGGCGGGTAAACGCCTGCACAATCGGCAGCAGGGATTGGGTCGCCAGCGCGGGGGCTTCGTCAGTATGGGTGTAGATAATGGTGGCTTTGCTAGTCATGGGATATTCTCTTGTAGGTTAGGTTTTTCTTTTCGAATGCGGCACAAAAGCGCACTGCGTGGCTATTATGGCATATTTCGGCAGGCTTGGGATATGGTTTTAATATGTTATCAAGCGGCTTACAAAAAGGTCGTCTGAAACGGCTGCGATAGCGTTTTCAGACGACCTTTGGTGAACTTTAACTCAGATTATTGGGCATATTTTTTACCCAAAGCTTCAGCAGCTTTTTGTACTTCCTGATTGGCTTGGCGTAAAACCGTTTCCATATTGTGGGTTTTGTCTTGGTATGCCTTCATGAATTGGACAGCCTCTTTGTCTTTCATGTCAATCTTTAGTGCAGAAGCATTTTCGCTGGACAGGATGATCATTTCGTTGGCTGTTTTGCTTGTTTGCAGCATACGATCGAGAACAGCTTTAACTTCGGCATCTTGAATATTGAGTTTCTCCGCATCTTGAAGGTATTTGTCAAGAGCGGGTGTCAACTCTTTGACAGCTGCAAGTGCGGCTGCTTCATCGCCTTTTAATGCAGTTTGTTGCAGCTTGGAAGCCATTTGCGCGATTTTTTGTGCTTCCGCTCCTGAGATATATTCCATGAATTTCTTCAGGTCTTCCAAACCGGTTGGGGATTTTTTGTCGGAAATGGTGATCGGCTCTGCCAATTTGGGATCGGGAACGGGGAATTTATTGATGATTTCAGCGTATTTGCCAGAGAGGGTAACTTCTCCTTCTGCTGTTTGTACGGTAGTGGGTTTACTGTCAGCCGATTTGCCGGAGTCGCCACAGGCTGCCAATGCCGCAGCGGTGAATAATGCTAAGCCGAATTTTGTTAAGGTGTTCATAAGAGTCCTTTGAAGAAATAGGCAGATAATCGATGCTTATTGAAATGATAGACGCTTTATTCTAGCACGGACTCGATTGATATACTTAAGACTATTTGAACGGAATGGTAGGTTTTTAAAGCGGGTCAACTTCAAATCACAACAAAGTATAGTGGATTAACTTTAAACCAGTACGGCGTTGCCTCGCCTTGCCGTACTATCTGTACTGTCTGCGGCTTCGTCGCCTTGTCCTGATTTAAAGTTAATCCACTATAATACCCTGTGCTGGTCTAATAAACTTAACCCACTATATAAAAAAGGTCGTCTGAAAACCGCTATCCTTTCAAGGGGAATGGTTTTCAGACGACCTTTTGTCTTAATCGTTCAAACCGGTTTTATTCTTCGTCACCCGTATCGCTGATGCTGATGCTGTGTTCCATCCTGCTCGGATGGACTTTCAAGCCGCCGCAACCGGATTTCTCGGCGGACAGGCGGTCGAGGTAGGCTTGGTCGATGTCGCCGGTTTGATAGATGCCGTTGAAACAGGACGAATCGAAGGATTCGATTTTCGGATTGAGTGCTTTGACGACGGTTTCCAAATCGCTCAAATTTTGGAAAACGATGCCGTCCGCACCAATTTCGGCGGCAATTTCCGCCGCGCTGCGTCCGTTGGCAATCAATTCTTCGCGCGTGGGCATATCGATGCCGTACACATTGGGATAGCGTACTTCGGGCGCGGCGGAGGCGATATAAACTTTGCGTGCGCCCGCTTCGCGTACCATTTCGACGATTTCGCGGCTGGTCGTCCCGCGCACGATGGAGTCGTCCACCAGCAACACGCTTTTGCCTTCGAACTCGGTTTCCATCGGGCTGAGTTTTTGGCGTACGGATTTTTTGCGCGTCGCCTGACCGGGCATGATAAAGGTGCGTCCGATATAGCGGTTTTTAATCAAACCCTCGCGGTAATGCTTTTTGAGGTGGACGGCAAGTTCCATCGCGCTGGGGCGGCTGGTATCGGGAATGGGCATCACGACATCGATGTCGTCCACGGGCAGCTCGCGTTTGATTTTTTCCGCCAGCGACACGCCCATGTCCATGCGCGACTGGTAAACGGACACGCCGTCGATCACGGAATCGGGACGGGCAAAATAGACGTATTCAAACAGGCAGGGGCTGAGTTTGGCGCGGTCGGTGCAACAACGGGCAATCATTGTGCCGTCAAAGCCGACGAATACCGCTTCGCCCGGCTGGATATCGCGTTCCAAATCGTAGGCAAGCGCATTGAAGGCAACGGATTCGGAGGCGACGGCATAGGATTTTCTGCCTGATTCGTCGGTTTGCGAACCCAACACCAGCGGACGGATGCCGTAAGGATCGCGGAAAGCGAGCATGCCGTAGCCCGCAATCATGGCAACCACGCCGTATGCGCCGCGCACCAGGCGGTGGACTTCGGCAACGGCGTTGAAAATATTGTCGATATTGAGCCGGTGGGGATTGGCGTTTTTAGAGACTTCGCGGCGCAATTCGTGCGCGAATACGTTGAGCAAGACTTCGGAATCGGAGCTGGTGTTGACGTGGCGCAGGTGTTTGTTGCACACGTTTTCATACAGTTCGGCGGTATTGGTGAGGTTGCCGTTGTGTGCCAACACGATGCCGAAAGGCGAGCTGACGTAGAAAGGCTGGGCTTCCGCGCTGCTGCCCGCGTTGCCCGCCGTAGGATAACGGACGTGGGCGATGCCCGCGTTGCCGACCAAATCGCGCATATTGCGTGTGCGGAACACTTCGCGCACCATGCCTTTGCCTTTGTGCATATGGAACGTGCCGCCCTCGGCCGTTACAATGCCCGCCGCATCCTGCCCCCTGTGCTGCAACATCTGCAAACCGTCGTACAGAAGCTGGTTTACCGGCTCATGGCTGACCAAACCTAATACACCGCACATATCGTCTTCTCCGAATTCGAGGTTAACTTGGAAACTAGAATTATAGAATAAATCGGACAAAGTTGCCCAAATTGTTGACAATATTTTCATGTCAACCCCAAAAATACGGAAACGTCGTCTGAACAAACGGCTGGAGTTTTTCAGACGACCTTTGCGGCAGACCATCCCTATTTCAATATACAATAGCAGCTCAAACCCTATTCCTACCACACCATGACCGCCAACCGCACCCTCATCATCTCCGTCTTCATCGTCGCCAGTTGCGGCCTCGCCTACGAACTCATCATCGCCGCGTTGGCGAGCTATCTTTTGGGCGACAGCATTTTGCAGTTTTCTTCCGTCATCGGACTTTATCTTTTCTCGATGGGCATAGGCGCGCACCTGACCCGCTACATCAAAGACGAAGACGTGTTGCACCGCTTTATCGAAATCGAACTTCTGGTCGGCATCATCGGCGGCATTTCCGCGCTGGCATTGTTCGTCGCCTTCGGACTTTCCGCCGCCCCGTTCCGCACCCTGCTCTACGCCTTCGTACTGATTGTCGGCGCGGTCGTCGGCATGGAAATCCCGTTGGTCATGCGCGTGTTAAACCGCAAAGGCGCGGAGTTTAAAGAACTCGTTGCCAAAGTCCTAACCTTCGACTATTTGGGCGCACTCGCCGTTTCCCTGCTCTTCCCGCTCCTGCTCGCCCCAAAACTCGGTATGGCGCGTTCCGCCCTCTTGTTCGGCATCCTCAATGCCGCCGTCGCCTACCTGACCGCACGCGTCTTCAAAGCCGAACTGCCCCGCTATCGCGCCATCCGCCTGCGCGCGCTGATTGTCTTGTCCGTCCTCGCCGCCGCCTTCGCCTACGCCGACTGCATTTCCTTCAAAGCCGAACAAAGCTACTTCGGCGACCCCGTCGTCTATCAAAGCCACTCGCCCTACCAGCGGCTCGTCGTGACCCGCTGGAAAGACGACACCCGCCTCTACATCAACGGCAACCTGCAATTCTCCTCCCGCGACGAAGCCCGTTACCACGAAGCCCTTGTCCTGCCCGCCATGCAGATGGTTCAAAACGCCGCCCGCATCCTCATCCTCGGCGGTGGCGACGGGCTGGCGGCGCGCGAAGTCTTGAAATACCCGCAGATCAAACACGTTACCCTAGTCGATTTAGACCCCGACATGACCGCCACCTTTAAAACCTCCGCCACCTTAAGCGCGCTCAACCAAGGCTCGCTGTCCCACCCCAAAATGCACGTCGTCAACGACGATGCCGCCAAATGGCTGGAGAGGTCGTCTGAAAAATTCGACGTCATCATCATCGACCTGCCCGACCCGTCCAATTTCTCGCTGGGCAAACTCTACTCCGTCCCCATGTACCGCCTCGTCGCCCGCCATCTTCAGCCGCAGGGCAAAATCGTCGTCCAATCCACCTCGCCCTACTTCGCCCCCAATGCCTACTGGTCGGTCGTTACCACCCTCGAAGCCGCCGGCCTTTCCACTGCGCCTTACCACGTTTACGTCCCCTCCTTCGGCGAATGGGGATTTGTGTTGGCAGGCTTTGATAAACAATTCCCCGTCCCGCAGAAATTCGACGTCCCCACACGTTATCTAAACGCCCAAACCGCCGCCGAAATGTTCCGCTTCCCACCCGACATGGCAAGACGCAAGGTCGAGCCGAACTATCTGAACAACCAAATCCTTGTCAGCTATTTCGAAAGCGACTGGCACAACGTCATCCGTTGAGCTTTTTCCCAAAACAAAGGTCGTCTGAGCATTTTCAGACGACCTTTTGACTACCGGCTTTCAACTCTTTCTCTTATTTATTCGAGTTTGCCAACCCAAAGTCGGGCTATTGCTAAATTATAGTAGATTAAATTTAAACCAGTACGGCGTTGCCTCGCCTTAGCTCAAAGAGAACGATTCTCTAAGGTGCTGAAGCACCAAGTGAATCGGTTTCGTACTATTTTGTACTGTCTGCGGCTTCGTCGCCTTGTCCTGATTTTTGTTAATCCACTATACTTTCTTTCCGATACGCAATTTACCGGTTGTCGTCATTCCTATGCAGGCGGCAATCCATTTTTGAAATTCAGAAACTGTTTTTCAAACCAAGGTTTCTCAAGTTTTACGATAGACTCCCGCCGTAGCCTGTCCTCGCGTAGGCGGGGGCTGGAATGACGGAATTTAATGATATGCCGGAATTAAAGTTAAGTATGTTTGCTAGATTCGGACGACGTTTCGAATAGGATGTCGCATCATGAGCTTTGCCAACGAAAACTTTCCTTCCCGCCGTTCGTCCGACTGCTGCAATCTGGAGACACAGCCTGCACCACGACAACTTTTCAAACGTTCCATCAAACCCACCCCTAAAGTGAACGATTGCGCCCCACATTCGCCCGCGAAAACCGTTACCCCAAAATCCAAAAGGTCGTCTGAATCTTTCAGACGACCTTTCTTCCTATACATCATTCCTTACCTGCACTCAAGCCCAGAAATCGCGCGGCGCGTCCAAGACGGGTTTGACGATGCCGGTGCGGACGGCGAAGTCACCGAAGCCTTCGTCGTCGAGGCGGTTTTGCGCCCAGTTTTTGACCCAGCCGTCGACGATTTCGAGGATTTCGGGTT
Organism: Neisseria mucosa; assembly: GCF_003044445.1. GTDB lineage: Bacteria > Pseudomonadota > Gammaproteobacteria > Burkholderiales > Neisseriaceae > Neisseria > Neisseria mucosa_A. Next base: position 1,901 of record NZ_POWX01000028.1, on the reverse strand, counting down.
CGGTGATGTTTTCTTTAAAGAGGCGTGGGATGCGGGTGCCTTCTCGGTTGCCGCCTGCGTAGAGGTTGTAGCGACCGACGGCTTTGCCGACCAAACCGATTTCGGCGAGCATGGCGCGGCCGCAGCCGTTGGGGCAGCCGGTGACGCGTAGGACGATGTATTCGTCTTCCAAGCCGTATTTGGCGAACATTTCGTCAATTTTGTCGGAGAACGACGGCAGGAAGCGTTCGGCTTCCGCCATCGCCAGCGGACAGGTCGGCAGGGCGACGCACGCCATCGAGTTTTCGCGCTGGATGGTGATGGATTTGCTGATTAAGCCGTGTTCTTTGGCGATTTTGTCTATGGTGTCTTTCAGCTCTGGCGGAACGTTGGCGACGACGAGGTTTTGGTTGGCGGTCAGGCGGAAGTCACCAGGATGGATTTTGGCAATTTCGCGCACGCCGGTTTTCAATGGTCTGCCGGGGTAGTCGAGCAGACGGCCGTTTTCGATGAACAGGGTCAGGTGCCAGTTGCCTTCGAGGCCTTTAACCCAGCCGATGTGGTCGCCGCGATGGGAGAAGGCGTAGGGGCGGATGGGTTGGAACTTGATGCCCATGCGCTTTTCGACTTCTTCTTTGAATACTTCGACACCGACGCGCTGGAGGGTGTAGCGCGTGCGCGCGGCTTTGCGGTCGCTGCGGTTGCCCCAGTCGCGCTGGGTGCTGACGACGGCTTCGGCGGCGTTGAGGGTGTATTCGAGGGGGACGAAACCGAATTCGTAGGAGGTGTTGGGGTAAGTTTTGGTGTTGCCGTGTTCGCTGGAAAGCCCGCCGCCGACAAGGACGTTGAAGCCGACAAGTTTGCCGTTTTCTTCGATGGCGACGAAGCCTAAATCGTTGGAATGGATGTCCACATCATTATCAGGCGGGATGACGACGGCGGTTTTGAATTTGCGCGGCAGATAGGTTTTGCCCAAAATCGGCTCAACATCGTCGGCGATTTCTTTGTTGCGTGGCTCGGTCGGTTCGGTGGTGAACACTTTTTCGCCGTCCAGCCAGACATCCGCATATGCCATGGTGCGCGGCAGAAGGTGCATACTGATGCGTTTCGCCCATTCGTAGGCTTCTTGGTGCAGCGGGCTTTGAACGGGATTGCTGGTGCAGAGGACGTTGCGGTTGACGTCGCTGGCGGTGGCGATGGAATCGAGGCCGAGTTTGTGCAGGGACTGGTGCGCCAGTTTCAAATCGGTTTTTAAAATGCCGTGGTATTGGAAGGTTTGGCGGTTGGTCAGGCGGATGGAACCGTAAATGGTGTGGTCGCCGGCAAATTCGTCTATGCCCAGCCACTGCGCCGGTGTGATGATGCCACCGGGCAAACGGCAGCGCAACATCATGTTTTTTAAGGGTTCGAGTTTTTGGTCGGTACGCTCGGCGCGGATGTCGCGGTTGTCCTGCTCGTACATGCCGTGGAAACGGATGAGCTGGAAATTGTCGGCGGTAAAGCCGCCGGTAAAGTCGTCGGTCAAATCGTCTTTGATGGTACCGTGCAGATAGTCGCTGCGGTCTTTCAGGGCTTCGTTGCCGGAAAGCGGGGTATCGGGCAGCTTGGCGCGCGGGTCGGCGGTGGTCGTCATAGGGTGCTCCTTATTCTCAGTTTGGAGCTACTTTAATCAGGTCGTCTGAAAATGGGAAAGAATGGTTTGTTCGATTTAAAGATGATTTCGTTATATCCAAAAGATTGCCTGTAATGTAGGGGCACACTGCACCAAATAGAAAAAAGGTCGTCTGAAGACATTTGAACTGGCCCCCAAATCTTGGACACTCATAAAAGCCTATTCAGGCGCTCTGTGCAAGCTGGGTTCTGTATGCGACAGGACTCAGCTTTTTCAATTTCAAACTGCAACGCTCGCGGTTGTAGTAATC
>NZ_POWX01000027.1 GCF_003044445.1 Neisseria mucosa | reverse complement strand
TCCGGGGAGGATTAAGGGGATATTTGGGTAAAATCAGGAGGTATTGGGGGGGAAAAATAGCCGAAAACCTGTGTTTGGGTTCCGGCTGTCAGCGAAAAGGTGAAGAGAGGTATTTTGCAAAGGTCTCAGACTGTATCTTTCAGACGACGTTTATTTTTTAAAATCCGTTTATAAAATGTTTAAACAAGTTGCATCTACTTCGGTTGCCTATGATGGAAATAAGCAGGCATATATAGTGGATTAAATTTAAATCAGGACAAGGCGACGAAGCCGCAGACAGTACAGATAGTACGGCAAGGCGAGGCAACGCCGTACTGGTTTAAAGTTAATCCACTATATCGTGTTACCAAACTTGCGCCGCCATTAATCTTATTGCCAGAAACTAATCCAAGTTTCTGAAGTTTCAGCCATTTCCAATATTTCTAAAATATCGGAGAAATCATAAGCAACAACAAAAGGTCGCCTGAAAACCCAAATCCAAGTTTTCAGACGACCTTTTCATATCAACCGATTATTTAAGCAGCAAAGCGTTTGGCGACTTCGTCCCAGTTGACGATTTCCCAGAAACCTTTCAGGTAGTTGGGGCGGCTGTTGCGGTAGTCGATGTAGTAGGCGTGTTCCCATACGTCGCAGGTCAGCAGCGGAGTGTTTTCAGTGGTCAGCGGAGTTGCCGCGTTGGAAGTGGAAACCAAATCCAATTCGCCGGCAGGGGTTTTCACCAGCCATGCCCAACCGGAACCGAAAGTACCTGCCGCGCAAGCGGAGAATGCTTCTTGGAATTTCTCGAAGCTGCCCCATTTGGCGTCGATGGCGGCGGCCAGTTCGCCGGAAGGTTTGCCTTGACCTTTAGGCGTGAAACCCAGCCAGTAGAAGGTGTGGTTCCAAGTTTGGGCTGCGTTGTTGAACACACCGCCTGAAGATTTTTTCACAATCTCTTCCAAAGGCAGGTTTTCAAATTCGGTACCTTTGATTTGATTGTTCAGATTGGTGATGTAGGTTTGATGGTGTTTGCCGTAGTGGAATTCCAAAGTCTCTTTGCTCAGATGCGGGGACAATGCGTCCAGTTCATAAGGCAGTTGTGGCAGCTTATGTTCCATTTTTAGTGCTCCTAAATTATTTGTATATGATTGTATTTTGGTAGTGTCCGCTGCTCGGGATAAACCGGACAGCATCGCTATTCTACCTGCTTTAAATCAGGGAAACCAATTAAACTTGTGCTGCGCTATAATAGCAGATTCCAATTTCCATTCATTTAGGATTGCCGCCATGAACGATTATCCCGATACGTCGTCTGAAGACCGCGAAGTCAGCGCGTTGTCGCTGCCGCCGCATTCGATGGAGGCGGAGCAATCCGTTTTGGGTGGTCTTTTGCTCGAGAATTCGGCTTGGGACAGAATCGCTGATGTGGTTACCGGCGAAGACTTCTACCGACATGAACACCGCCTGATTTTCCGCACCATCGCCAATCTGATTAACGAAAGCCGTCCTGCCGACGTGATTACCGTTCAGGAAAGTTTGGAGCGCAATGAGGAACTAGAGGCGGCGGGCGGATTCAATTACCTGATTACTTTGGCGCAAAACACGCCGTCCGCTGCGAATATCCGCCGCTATGCCGAAATCGTGCGCGAGCGTTCCATTATGCGCCAGCTTGCCGAGGTCGGTACCGAAATCGCCCGTAGCGCCTACAATCCGCAAGGCAGAGATGCGGGGCAGCTTTTGGATGAAGCGGAAAACAAAGTATTCCAAATTGCGGAAAGTACGGCTAAATCCAAACAGGGCTTTCTCGAAATGCCTGCGCTTTTGAAGGAAGTAGTCGAGCGCATCGACATGCTTTATTCACGCGACAATCCCGATGAAGTGACCGGCGTGTCAACAGGGTTTATCGACTTGGATAAAAAAACCTCAGGTCTCCAGCCGGGCGATTTGATTATTGTGGCAGGTCGTCCGTCTATGGGTAAAACTGCCTTTTCGATCAATATTGCGGAACACGTTGCCGTAGAGGGCAAGTTGCCTGTTGCCGTATTTTCGATGGAGATGGGCGGCGCGCAATTGGTGATGCGTATGTTGGGTTCGGTGGGCAGGCTTGATCAGAGCGTTTTGAAAACGGGTAGATTGGAAGATGAACACTGGGGTCGTCTGAATGAGGCTGTGGTCAAGCTTTCTGATGCGCCTATGTATATTGACGAAACACCGGGCTTGACCGCGCTCGAATTGCGCGCCCGCGCCCGCCGCCTTGCGCGCCAGTTCAACGGAAAATTGGGCTTAATCGTGATTGACTACCTGCAATTGATGGCAGGCTCAGGCCGTTCGGACAACCGAGCCTCAGAACTCGGCGAAATTTCGCGCTCCCTCAAAGCCTTGGCGAAGGAGTTGCAAGTTCCTGTTATTGCTTTGTCGCAGTTGAGCCGTACCGTAGAGCAGCGTACCGACAAGCGCCCAATGATGTCCGACTTGCGGGAATCCGGTGCCATCGAGCAGGACGCCGACCTGATTATGTTTATGTACCGCGACGAATACTATAACCAAGAATCGCCCATGAAAGGTCTCGCGGAATGTATTATCGGTAAACACCGTAATGGTCCGGTCGGGAAAGTATTCCTTACTTGGATGGGGCAATTTACCAAATTCGATAATGCAGCCTACATTCCCGAATCGGCATTGATGGAAGATTGAGACAAATCAGCCTGAAAACCAAGCAAATTTCATATTTTATTAGGCAATTCATCCCAATATCGTTTAGAATGAGCCAAACCGCATAATTACCGGCGATAAAAATATTCTAAGTCGGATAATAAAACACATTACTTAACTCTAGACGTTTTTACTACTCATGTACGCACAACAAAAAGGTTTTACCTTAATCGAATTGTTGGTCGTGATTGCTATTACCGCCATCATGGCCACTATCGCCCTTCCTAATATGAGCGAATGGATTGCCTCCCGTCGAGCTGCCAGTCAGGCAGAGCAGGTGGCAAATCTCTTGCGTTTCGCACGAGCCGAAGCAGTCCGCCTCAATCTCCCTGTCTATGTCTGTCCCGTAAAAGTTAGAAAACACGGCCTGGCTGACGGCAAATGCGACAGCAGCCAAAAAAGCAGCGGCTTGCTCGCCTATGCTGATAAAACCCGAGACAAAGCCTATGAGAATGACACAAGCGATATTTCTCTGCGTTCCATAGTCCTCAACGGTACCGACCCTGCCAAAGTTTCCCATACATTCCAACACGTCGCATTTGGAAAAGATAATGCCGATGACGGTGAGGCCGTATTTTGGTCATTTATGCCCAACGGCACATTCGGCTATACCACCTCCAACACACTCGATAAATTAACAACTTTCAAATACGCCGACGGCTACATCAAAATCAGCATGACAGATTCCTCCGCGACAACCGAAAAAACCAAAAAATCCCGCGCCAGTATCGTCCTTATCGACAGCAGCGGTCGAGTCGAAATCTGCGCCAAATCAGATTCGCGACCCCTTTGCCAATATACAGGATCTTAAAGTCCCGAACACCAAAACTAAAAACACCATTTTATTCTATGAAATACATAATATTACAGACAAAAGGTCGTCTGAAAACGAGCAAAGCGAGTTTCGCCAAAACCCGTTATTCAGATTTTTACAAACCTAACCAAGCAGGTATGACTTTAATTGAAGTCTTGGTCGCCATGTTCGTCCTCGCAATCGGCGTACTCGCCCTGCTCGCCATCCAGTTGCGTACCGTTTCCAGCGTACGCGAAGCGGAAGGACAGACTATCGTATCCCAGCTTACCCAAAATTTGGTTGAAGGTATGCTGATTAATCCGAGACTTGAAAAATGCACAGCCTCTCAAGCGGGAGCAACTAATAGTGGACGCAATAGAGGGTGGTGTAAGAATTATAGCGATTACTACACCACATACGGTGATTCCTCTACTGAACCATTGAAAAAAGGACCATTGTCATTGAGTATGAAAAAAGAAGAGTTGGCTAAAGCACAACTTGGTCAATTTCATGACGCTTTAGACAAAGCTTTTCGCGATTCTGACATTTCTGATTTTTATTATGTAGTATGCCGAGATGGTAAAAATAAAGAACCTACCTTTGAAGGGGGTAAGTTTAAACCAGAATGCGATGAGGATAAAACTGCCGATACCGTTATCAAAGTATTATGGCTCAAAGATGCAGAAAGCGACAAAGCAGCAAGCGGCATTAAAAAATCCGAAGACTCGATTGTTTACACCTACCAAGTACGCGTAAGGGAAAGATAATGAATAAGAAAAACCGCCCACACATTCTGGTCAAAACAGGCATGCAAGGCTTCAGTTTGATTGAATTCCTTGTGGCAAGCGCATTGAGCATGATAGTCCTGCTGGCCGTCAGCTCGGGCTATTTTACCGCCCGCAGCCTAAACACCGCTGCAACCTCCCGCCTAAACGTCCAACAGGATTTGCGCAACGCATCCAACCAAATCGTGCGTGATGCCCGTATGGCCGGAAACTTTGGCTGTTTCAATATGTCAGGATACGATGCTCAAGCTGTTATTAAAGACTTTGGTTCCAAAGAATTCTTCACGATCAAGAACGGACAAATGCTTTCTGCCGTTCGAGAAACAAATGATCTAGGTGCGACTGGTTTTCAACCGAGCAGTAAAGCACTGATTTTCCAATATGGCATAGATGCAGAAAACCCGACAGGCTTAAAAGCAGAAACTGCAGTAGCCAGTAGTTGTACCAATATTACCAAACCAGGGAATCAGATTACCGATGTAAAAGCAGCTTTAGCAGCTTTGAATTTGAAAACGGATTCATCCCAAGCGGGCAATATTTCCATCATGAAACATGAGGTAAATGCTTACGCTGTTGGCACGGCAGGTGGGCAAGAAGGTCTATATCGCTTCCAACTGGCAGAAAATGGTGAATGGAGCAATCCGCAGTTATTGATTAAAGGGATTAAGAGCATGAAAATCCGTTATTTTTATGCTGTTGAATGCCCTCAAACAGATGTAGAAAGCAAAGCGGCATCGGCTCCTACCGGAAATACGCAAAATCAAGGACAAACTCCAGGTGAGGATGAAACATTCACATATAGCGATGAACTTCCTCCAAAAAATCCAGATCTTGCTAAAGAAACACCTGCATCTATTGAGTTACTGCTGAACAGTAATGACAAAAGAGAACTTGGCAGTATTAATGCAGCCGGAAGCAATGATAAAAATGAAGTACAAATCTATCGAATCAACGCGACTATACGCGGAGGAAACAAATGCGCAGACCGATTACTCTAAACCATCCTGCTAAAGCCTCTGCACAAAAGGGCTTTGCATTATTCATTGTCCTGATGATCATGATCGTCATCGCCCTGCTCGTCGTTACCGCAACCCAGTCCTACAATACTGAGCAGCGTATCAGTACCAACGACGCTGACCATAAATTTGCTACTACACTTGCTGAAGCGGCATTGCGTGAAGGTGAGAACCACATTTATGAAATTGAAGACGGTAAAAAACCATTTACTGATGATTGTGCTGATGGTCTATGTAAAGCGGCGCAGGTTAGTAAAAATACCTACGCGGCTACAGCAGGAACAATTACTGTCAACGGGACTTCAAGCGTTGAGGCATGGATTCGCGAAGATGATAAGTGCATTAATTCTGAAAATAGAAAGAAAACAAAATGCATTGATGTGAATGGAATAAAATATCCTGGCGTAAATAGTGGTGCGAAAAAAGATGCGCGTTATATCATCGAATACCTAAGCACCAATTCTACCGACAACCGTACCATTTACCGCGTTACCGCCAAAGCATGGGGGAAAAACGAAAATACGGTGGTTATACTACAATCTTATGTAGCCAACGAATAAAATAAATAGATAAAATCATGAATACGTCTATCACTAGATCTCAAGGGTTTACGCTGGTTGAGATGCTGATTGTCGTTGCTATCATCGGCATCCTCAGTACCATCGCTTACCCTTCCTATATCCATTACATTGAACGCGGCTATCAATCCCAAGCACATACGGAACTGCTTGCTATTAACAATGCCTTGAAAACCGAATTAGTCAAAAATCCTACCCTTAAAATAAAAGATGAAATTGAGGGAGATACGGGATTGGTTAAGACCTACAAAGCTGCGCCCGAGGTTGCTGCCAAATACGACTTCAGCGGTGAAATGAAAAATAAGGACGCTAAAAACAGCAGGGCTTATTATCTTTTCGCCACTCCGAAAACCGGTACTGATTACAAACTTTCCGTTTGGATGGACAGCTTGGGCAATGCCTATAAATGTACTGATGCAGAATCGGCTAAAGCCAAGTCAACAAGCAAAAACGGCAATACAGGCTGCGAACAGGTAGGTTATAAAAAATAGAGGAATAAATCGGCTCTTTTATTTACTTTTTAAGCCTCAAGATCTATTTTGTTAAAATCTAGTTTTGTCGAATAATATCGGCTATCCATATTCCAAAATATAGCGATAAAGCAAACAAAGGTCGTATGAAAACACATTTGGTTTTCAGACGACCTTTTTCTATTCCAACGCTCAAGCCAAGCTGACTTCCAAGTTATCAATCAGGCGCGTTGTTCCCAAACGGGCGGCTGCGAGGACAACTAGGGCTTTGTCGCCGGTACGCGCGACGGCGAGGCTTTCTGCATGGCGGATTTCGACGTAATCGACTACCCAGCCCGCTTCGGTCAGGCGGCGGACGGTTTCTGTTTCCAGACCGACATAATCCAGATTGCCGTTTTTGAGCTCGGCGGCGACGCGTTGCAATTCGCGGTACAGACGCGGGGCGTCGGCGCGTTCGGCTTCGCTGAGGTATTGGTTGCGGCTGGAAAGCGCAAGTCCGTCAGGAGCTCGGCCGGTATCGACGGGAACGATGTCGATATTGAAATTCAGGTCTTCGACAAAGCCTTTGATAATTGCCAACTGCTGATAGTCTTTTTTGCCGAAACAGGCGGTATCGGGTTGGACGATGTTGAACAGTTTGCTGACGACGGTAGCCACGCCGCGAAAATGTCCGGGGCGGAATTTGCCGCACAATTCGTTTTGAAGGTTAGGCGGTTCAACGTTGAAACGTTGCTCGACATTGGGATACAGCTCTTTTTCGTCAGGCGCGAACACGACGGCTACGCCTTCGTTGGCGAGTTTGTCGGCATCTTGCTGCAAGGTGCGCGGGTATTTGTCGAAATCCTCGCCCTGCCCGAATTGCAGGCGGTTGACGAATATGCTGACCACGACATTGTCGGCGCGTTTTTTGGCTTCGCGAACGAGGGCGAGATGGCCTTCGTGCAGATTGCCCATAGTCGGTACAAAGGCAACGCTGCCTGCGTTTTTGCGCCATTCGCGTAATTCTTTAATGGTATGAATGATTTGCATGGTGAAAAATGTCCTTTATCTTTTTCGGGGATGGCCGCGTACAGCCGCCATGTTTTGTCAGCCCGAAAATCACGCGCCGATTATACGCTGGGAACACGGACAAACAAAGGTCGTCTGAAATTCGGTTTTCACGATGAAAACCTTTTCAGACGACCTTTTTTAGTTATAGTGGATTAAATTTAAACCAGTACGGCGTTGCCTCGCCTTAGCTCAAAGAGAACGATTCTCTAAGGTACTGAAGCACCAAGTGAATCGGTTCCGTACTATCTGTACTGTCTGCGGCTTCGTCGCCTTGTCCTGATTTTTGTTAATCCACTATATAAGCATCAGGCAAACGAATGTTCCGCAGCAGGGAAGGTTTTGACCTTGACTTCATGAACATAGGCTTCAACGGCGGCTTGGACGCTGTCTTTGCCCTGCATGAAATTTTTGACGAATTTGGCGGTTTTGCCAGGAAAAATGCCGAGCATATCGTGCATAACCAAAACTTGTCCGTCGCAATCCACGCCCGCGCCGATGCCGATGGTCGGGCAAGAGACGGTTTCGGTTACTTTTTTCGCCAACTCCGCCGGCACGCATTCCATCAATACGATGGCTGCACCCGCTTGGTCGTGTGCTTTTGCATCTGCCAACAAGGCTTCCGCCTTATCGCCGCGTCCTTGCACTTTATATCCGCCAAACGCAAACACGGACTGCGGAGTCAGGCCGATATGGGCGCAGACGGGAATGCCGCGCATTTGCAGGAATTCGGTGGTTTCCGCCATCCAAACACCGCCTTCGAGTTTGACCATATGCGCGCCCGCCGCCATCAATTCGGCAGCGGCGGCAAACGCCTGTTCTTTACTCTGTTGATACGCACCAAAAGGCAAGTCGCTGACAATCATCGCGTTTTCCGTACCGCGCGCGACGTTTTCAGTGTGGTAACACATATCGCGCAGGCTGACGGGCAGCGTGGATTTGCGTCCCTGCACGGTCATGCCCAAGGAATCGCCCACCAGCAAAACATCGACGCCGGCATGGTCCATCAACGCGGCAAAGCTGGATTCATAGGCGGTCAGCATGGCGATTTTTTCGCCTTCTGCCTTCATCTTTTGCAGTGTGTTCACAGTAATCATTGGAATGTGTTCCGCCTTTTTTTCAGACGACCTTTTAGATTAAAACGGGCTATTATAGTGAAATGCCCGCCGCCCTGCCACCATCCGCCCGAACGGCAGACGCAAAACAGCCCGACTGCTTTCACAATCGGGCTGTTTGATTGGTGCCGGCACCAAGAGTCGAACTCGGGACCCCCTGATTACAAGTCAGGTGCTCTACCAACTGAGCTATACCGGCTTACTGAAATACCTTACGGCACTTTCAGCGATAAACTGGTGCCGGCACCAAGAGTCGAACTCGGGACCCCCTGATTACAAGTCAGGTGCTCTACCAACTGAGCTATACCGGCAAAGAAGCCGAATTATGCCGTTAACTGCCCCGCTTGGCAAGAGCTTGTTGCCCACAAAGTAAATTTTTATAAAAAATATCTGATTTAAAAAGAAATTTATTTCAGGCGTAATGATTACCCCATATATAAACCAAGCCGCTTAGGCATATCCGCACAAGGTCGTCTGAAAAACACAAGCACAAAAAGCATTTCAGACGACACTCTGATAAAATACTCCCCTTTCCCCTCCATCCGTCCACACCATGCCACGACACCCCTACCGCCGCCTGCGCCCCGCCAAGTCCGACCTGCCCGAAGTCGGTATTTCCGAAGAAGGCAACATCCGCTCGTTGCATCTGGGCAGCGATACCATCCAAAGCTCGATGAACCTCGACCATCCTGCCGAACTGGTTTTGTCGTACAGCCGCGCCATGATGGGCTGGCTTCTGTTTGTAGAAGAAACGCCGAAACACATCACCCAAATCGGCTTGGGCGGCGGCTCGTTCGCACGCTGGATAGACAGCTACCTGCCCGACACCAAACAAACCGCCGTGGACATCAACCCGCAGGTCATCGCCGTCGCTCGCAGCTTGTTCGAGCTGCCGTTTGAAGGGGAAAACTTCGAAATCGTCGAAGCGGACGGCGCGGAATACATCAAAGTGTTCCGCCACAATACCGACGTAATTCTGGTGGACGGCTTCGACGGCGAACAAATCATCGACGCGCTGGTGGAGGAACCTTTCTTCCAAGACTGCCGCAACGCCCTCTCGCCCGACGGCGTGTTCGTGACCAACTGGTGGAGCGGCGACAAACGCTACCAACGCTTCGTCGAACGCCTGCTCAACGTCTTCGAAGGCCGCGTGCTGGAGCTGCCGGCCGAAAGCCACGGCAATATGGCGGTGATGGCGTTCCAAAGCAGTCCGAAAGAGCAAAATCTCGACAAGCTAAAAAAACGCGCGGAAAAATTAAGCGAACAATACGGTTTGGATTTCAAACGGATGTTGAACGATTTGAAAGCCAGCAACCCAAACAACGGCAAACATTTTTATCTGTGAGATAAACAGGTCGTCTGAAAACCTAAAACCGCCGACACATAAAATTTCAGACGACCGCCTCCTATCCGCTCCTCCTTATCCGTTCATTTCATACCTGAATTGGGCTATAATACCGCCCGACACACACCATTCCGCAAAACACCCTCCCCATGCAACTCACCGCCGTCGGACTCAACCATCAAACTGCGCCCTTGAGCATACGCGAAAAATTAGCATTCGCCGCCGAGCATCTCCCCGATGCCGTTCGTGCTTTGGCACACAGTCCGGCTGCTGACGAAGCCGTCATTCTGTCTACCTGCAACCGTACCGAGCTCTATTGCGTCGGCAATACAGAGCGGATTATTGAATGGCTTGCCGAATATCATAATCTTCCTATCGAAGAAATCCGCCCTTATCTCTACACTTTAGACAACAACGAAACCATCCGACACGCCTTCCGCGTAGCCTGCGGGCTGGATTCCATGGTATTGGGGGAACCGCAAATCCTCGGACAAATCAAAGATGCCGTCCGTATCGCCCAAGATCAGGAAAGCATCAATTCACACCTCAATGCGCTGTTCCAAAAAACCTTCTCAGTAGCCAAAGAAATCCGTACCGATACCGCCGTCGGTGAAAATTCCGTATCTATGGCATCCGCCTCGGTCAAAATGGCGGAACAAATTTTCCCTGATATTGCCGATTTGAATGTTTTATTTATCGGCGCAGGCGAAATGATTGAATTGGTGGCTACCTACTTTGCCGCGAAAAACCCCAAACTGATTACCGTTGCCAACCGTACCCTGCCCCGTGCGCAAGAATTGTGCGACAAACTCGGCATTACTGCCGAACCTCGCCTGCTGACCGACCTACCTGAAATTTTGCACGAATACGATGTCGTCGTTTCTTCAACCGCCAGCCAACTGCCGTTGGTCGGCAAAGGCATGGTTGAACGCGCTCTGAAACAACGCCATAATATGCCCGTTTTCCTATTGGATTTGGCCGTCCCCAGAGACATCGAAGCAGAAGTGGGCGAACTTGGAGATGCCTATCTTTATACCGTCGACGATATGATGAACATCGTCCAAAGCGGTAAAGAATCACGGCAAAAAGCCGCCGCGGCCGCCGAAGCCATGGTTGAAGAAAAAGTCGGCGAATTTATTCAACAACAAAAAAGCCGCCAAAGCGTCCCGCTTATCCGCGCACTTCGCGATGAGGGCGAGCGCGCCCGCAGACAAGTGCTGGAAAATGCAATGAAGCAACTGGCGAAAGGTACGTCCCCCGAAGAAGTCCTCGAACGCCTCTCCATCCAACTGACCAACAAACTGCTCCATTCCCCTACCCGAACCCTCAATAAAGCAGGCTCAACCGACAGTGATCTTGTAGAAGCCGTTGCCCAAATTTATCATTTAGACAAAAATGATTGAAGCTATAAAATATAAGGGTCGTCTGAAATCTCAAATAGCGTTTCAGACGACCTGGTATTTTCAAAAATAGCCAAGACCTTTGCGAAATAACCCTTTTTACCCAACAGTTAAAATTCCAACACATATTTTCGGCTGTTTCCGTTGTCCGAGCAGGACGGCTTTGAATGTGGACAACTGGGGATAGGCGGGATGGCCGCAATGGTCTCGGAGATAACGGTTTTTCGTCGATTCAGGTATTGCTCGATCGGTTACCAATCAATCATCTGCTCCAACTTCAACAGCGGAAGCAGTCGATATGTTGGGCAATCATGGCTTGTGCGGTTTGCCGGAAGAAGATGCTCATAGAAAATCCCCTAAATGTCTTGATGGGAATTTAGGGGATTTTGGAGAATTTTGCAAAGGTCTCAGGTTCATTAGGCAATAGTGCAAAGGGTAGATTACTAAACACAACAAAAAGGTCGTCTGAAAAATTTTCAGACGACCTTTTAGCTTAATTTTTCTGAATAGCCTGTCTAAGGCAGTACAACCACATTTCAATCTTTTCCTGCACAGAAAAAGGAATACAGCAGCTGTATCATCTCGTTGACTCGTGAATCGGCAATGTAATATTGCCGTTCTCGGTGGTTCACTTCAAAAGACACCAATCCGGCCTCGCGCAATAGGGCTAATTGGCTGGACATCGCCGCTTGAGGCATGCCGGATGACTCAGCCAGTTCGGTTACATTGTACGGTCTTTCGTGCAGCTTACACAGTACAGCGAGGCGGTGGGGGTTTGCCAGAAGTTTAAGAAAGGCGGTGGCTTCTTCGTAGGGCGGTTGATTGTCGGCTGTGGTCATTGTTTGCCCTTTTCTGCAAATAAGAAAGTTGGATTATCAGCCATAACTGCCGCAGCGGCAACTTTCAGACGACCTCTATTTAACGGTTCCATGGCATTTTAGCCAGCAGTCGTGCCATGCCGCAGAATCCGGTTAAACCGGCTGTCAACAGGCCTGCGCCGACTGCTGCGTCTATCAGGTAAAACCAAGGCGATACCAGCGAACCTGCCAACACACCGAACAGAACCAACCCGCCCGCGATGGTTTGTACCTGCCGCATGATGTCCGGCGCGGCGTGGTCGGCAATTATGGGGAGACCTGCGGCTTTCCATGCCTGCAAACCGCCCTCAAGAATGTAACACTCGCGTCCCCGACCAAGTTCCGCCAATGCTGCCTCCGCCTGCGCCGTGCGCTTGCCGCCCAAGCAATAAAAAATCAGACAGAGCGCGGTGTTGTCGGGCAGTTTCTCGCGATGCTGCTCCGGCGGCAGGGACAATGCGCCGCCAATATGCCCGCCCCGATATTCTGCTTGGCTGCGAATGTCCACTGCCAACGCACCTTCACGGATTTTCGCTACCGCTTCCGCAGGAGTAATTCGTGGAAGTTGTCCTTCTTTACTCATGTTTTGCCTTCTTTATTTTTTGCTGATGTGGCAGGTATTGATGCCCAATAAGCTGTACAACGCGCAGTTTCCTATCAAGGCGGTAGCCAGCGGGATGATGCCCAACCAACCCCACCAGCCGATTTGACCTGTCGCAGCGGCGGCGATTAAGGCTATGCCAATGATAATGCGGAGAGTGCGATCCAAAGTACCTAAATTCCGTTTCATTTTATTGATCCTTGTCTGAGAGTAAGTTATCTAAAAATAAACATATATAACAAAAGTTATATATAAGAAATTTTATATTTTTGGATTAATTTTGTCAAACGGTTTGCTGTGAGGTGTTCTGGAGGTAGAGGAGGACTTTTTTAGATAAGAAGGTACGGTCGAAACCATGCTTCGGTATAGTGGATTAAATTTAAATCAGGACAAGGCGACGAAGCCGCAGACAGTACAAATAGTACGGCAAGGCGAGGCAACGCCGTACTGGTTTAAATTTAATCCACTATATTACGCACAAACACAGAAAACTGTTAGGCTCTCAATCTAGTTCAACTTGCGACACACAACAAAAAGGTCGTCTGAAAACCGGTAAAACCGATTTTTCAGACGACCTTTTATGCAATTCTGTTTTAGAACGGAATATCGTCGTCGATGTCTTCGACAGGGGCTGCCGGTGCGGCGGGAGCTTGGCGGCGGGGGGCTGCGGGGGGGTCTTGGTTTTGCGGGGCGGCTTGGTATTGTTGTTGCGGCGCTTGTTGTTGGTAGCCGCCTTGGCTGTAACCGCCGTCGTCGTAAGGTGCACCGCCGCTGTTGTCGTTGCGGCCGCCGAGCATTTTCATTTCGTTGGCGATAATGTCGTATGCGGTACGTTCGATGCCGTCTTTGCCTTGGTATTTACGGCTTTGGATGCGGCCTTCCAAATACACTTGGCTGCCTTTTTTCAGGTATTGTCCGGCGATTTCGGCGAGGCGGCGGTACATGGTGATGTTGTGCCACTCGGTGCGTTCTACGC
The DNA here is from genome assembly GCF_003044445.1 of Neisseria mucosa. Lineage (GTDB taxonomy): Bacteria > Pseudomonadota > Gammaproteobacteria > Burkholderiales > Neisseriaceae > Neisseria > Neisseria mucosa_A. The sequence goes on along the minus strand of NZ_POWX01000027.1, from coordinate 9,095 downwards.
GTTGACCGTTGCGGTCGTTCCATGTTTCGCTGGTGGCGACGCTGAAATTACAGACGGCTTCGCCGTTGGGCATGTAACGGACTTCGGGGTCGCGACCGAGACGGCCGATAAGGATGACTTTGTTCAATGACATTTTTTAAACTCCTGTGATGATGTTTTCGGCGGCCTCTTGGTCAAATCCTTTTTGCAACGCCTTGATGTAAATGGTTTGTTTGTCTGCGCTGAAGGCGATGCTTTCGACACCTTCGACTTGGGACAATGCTTGGTAGAGCGAATCGTGTTTTTCCTGCCATGCGGGGCTGACGGGATAGCTGAGGTTTTTGACGGGTTTGGGCGCGGGCGCGAGTACGGCGATGACCAGCCATAGCAGCATCAACACGCTGCAAAAGGTGAAAACGCCTACGAAGCCGTATTGTTGAAACAGCCATCCGCCGCTTGCGCCGCCCACAAACAGTCCGACAGACTGCATGGTATTGTAAACGCCCATCGCCGTGCCTTTCAAATCGGATGGCGCAATCTTAGACACCATGGACGGCAGGCTGGCTTCCAATACGTTGAAGCCGATGAAGTAAACAACCAGATAGGCGGTAATCAGCCAAATCGAGTGCATGCCGAACAATAAGCCGATTTGCGCCGCTGCGATGCAGGCGATGCCGAGGATGAAGACTTGTTTGAGCTTGTTGCGGGTTTCGCCGATGATGATGAGGGGGATCATGATCACCAGCCCTGTAATGGTCGAGGGCAGATAGACTTTCCAATGCTGGATTTTTTCCAAACCGAGCTGCGTCATGGCAAAAGGCAGGGCGGTGAACAACGCCATTTGGGCGGCGTGCAGCGCGAAAATGCCGAAATCCAAGTTGAGAAGCTGGCGGTCGCGGAGGACTTCGCCCATGCGCGAGGGCTGCGCCTGTGTGTCTTCGTGCAGCTTCGACACTTCGGGATCAGGGGTCATCCAAGCGACAACGCCTATGCTGATGACGGTCAGGATACCGGTCAGCATAAACAATCCGGGAACGCCGATAATGTTGGCAATCATCGGCGCAACCACAAGGCTGACGGAAAAGGTCAAGCCTATGCTCAAGCCTATCATCGCCATTGCGCGGGTACGCACACCGTCTCGGGTCAAGTCGGCAAGCAGCGCGGTAACTGCGGCGCTGACTGCGCCAGCCCCTTGTATGGCGCGCGCGGCAACCAGCATAGGTAATGAGTTGGCAGCAGCGGCTAAAAAACTACCGGCGGCAAAGACAATCAGTCCGACATAAATGGTCTTTTTGCGTCCGAATTTATCGGAGGCGATGCCCAAAGGCAGTTGCAGCAAAGCCTGCGTCAGACCGTAGATGCCCATTGCCAGACCGACCAAGGTTTTGTTGTTTTCCGCGCCGGGCAATGAGGCGGCATATAAGGACAAAACGGGGAGAACCAAGAACATCCCCAACATACGCAGTGCGTAAACGCCGGAGAGGGTGGTGCTGGCACGCCATTCGTGCGGGAACATTTGGATGCGGTTGTCTTTTGCCATAAACGATTTTTCAGACGACCCCGTAGGATTCAGAGGTCGTCTGAAATTTTGAAATTATCAGATGTGCGGATTATACAGGATTCAAAAGGGTTTGCATTTGCACAGACCGCAGCCGTCTATAAACCGCAGTTCAACCCCACTGCCAACGGTTGCGCCACGCGCCTAAGACGGCGTTGGGATATTTGTTGCTGCCCAAGCTGCCGTTGAAGCGCGCCAAAGCGCGGACGATGTTGCCTTTTTCGATATTGTTGTAGTGGCGCAGGATGGTGCAGCCGTAGCGCAGGTTGGTGCGGATGTCGAACAGGTTGTGCGAAGGTTTGCCGATATAGTTTTTCCAAAACGGCATAACCTGCATCAGCCCGCGGGCGCCGACGCCGCTGATGGCGTATTGGCGGAACGCGCTCTCGACTTCGATCAAACCCAAAATCACTTGGGTATTCAAGCCCGCGCGGCTGCTTTCGTATTGGATGTTGACCAGCAGACGGCGGCGTTCGGCGGCATCGGGAACGTAGCGGGCAAGGCGGGAGGACATCGCCGCCAGCCAGCGTTCGCCTTCGCTTGGGTCGGCGAACACGAGGCGCGGCGGATTGACATTGTTGATAGAGCTGCGCATGACCGAAGCAACATCGTCGGCAAGCGTTTCTTCACGTTGCGCGCCGGCGAGCGCTGCGGTAGGGCTGAGCAGCAATGCGCCGCCTGCCAGTAAAAAGCGGCGGCGGGACGGAGATTCGGGTGTGAGGATAAGGTTTTCCGTTTTCATGTGTAGTGTCATTCGTTTAGTCGGTTTAAAGGTCGTCTGAAAAACCTATTTTCGTTTTCAGACGACCGTTTTGACGTTTGCAAAACGGATATTATAAGAAGATCTCCGTGCAGAATCAAAGGCAGCGTGCATCATTTATATAGTGGATTAACCTGAAGCAGAATTGCGGCGGTTTAAAGTTGATTTGCGATATTGTCAATCAACGGCGGGACAGAGTAACATTAGGCCTTCGTTTATCCACCGGTATTTTTTCATGACCACTACGCCCACCAACGTCCTGGCATCCGTCGATTTAGGTTCCAACAGCTTCCGCCTCCAAGTTTGCGAAAACAACAACGGACAACTAAAAGTCATTGATTCCTTCAAACAAATGGTGCGCTTTGCCGCCGGTTTGGACGAACATAAAAACCTCAGCGAAGAATCCCAAGAACGCGCCTTAGACTGTTTGGCAAAATTCGGCGAACGGCTGCGCGGGTTCAGACCCGAACAAGTGCGTGTCGTGGCGACCAACACCTTCCGCGTAGCAAAAAATATCGCCCAATTCCTACCCAAAGCCGAAGCTGCACTGGGCTTCCCCATCGAAATCATCGCCGGCCGCGAAGAAGCTCGTCTTATTTACACCGGCGTCGTCCACACCCTGCCGCCCAACGGCGACAAAATGCTCGTCATCGACATCGGCGGCGGCTCAACCGAGTTTGTTATCGGTTCCGACCTGCACCCGCTTGCCACCGAAAGCCTGCCCTTAGGCTGCGTTACTTACAGCCTGCGTTTCTTTCAAAACAAAATCACCGCCAAAGATTTCCAAGCCGCCATCTCCGCCGCACGCAACGAAATCCAGCGCATCAGCAAAATGATGAAGCGCACAGGCTGGGATTTCGCCATCGGCACATCCGGCTCCGCCAAATCCATACGCGACCTTATCGCTGTCGAGCTGCCGCAAGAAGCCGACATTACCTACAAAGGCATGCGCCATCTTGCCGACCGCATCATTGAAGCCGGTTCCGTCAAAAAAGCCAAATTCGAAAGCCTCAAACCCGAACGCGTGGAAGTATTTGCCGGCGGACTGGCGGTCATGATGGCAGCGTTTGAAGAACTCGAACTCACCAAGATGACCGTTACCGAAGCCGCCCTGCGCGACGGCGTGTTCTACGACCTGATCGGACGCGGTTTGAACGAAGACATGCGCGATCAGACGACCGCCGAGTTCCAAAACCGCTACCACGTCAGCCTCAACCAAGCCAAACGCGTCGCCGAAACCGCGCAAGCCTTTATGGACAGCCTGTGCCACGCCAAAAACGTAACCGTCCAAGACCTTGCCCAATGGCAACAATACCTCGGCTGGGCAGGCAGGCTGCACGAAATCGGACTCGACATCGCCCACACAGGCTACCACAAACACTCTGCCTACATCCTCGAAAACGCCGATATGCCCGGCTTCTCCCGCAAAGAGCAAACCATACTCGCACAACTGGTCATCGGACATCGCGGCGACATGAAAAAAATGGCGGATATTGTCGGCAGCAGCGAAATGCTTTGGTACGCCGTCCTCTCCCTGCGCCTTGCCGCACTTTTCTGCCGCGCCCGCCTTCCTTTGGATCTGCCGCCGCAAACCCAACTGCGCGCCGACGAAACCGGAAAAGGCTTCATCCTGCGCATCAGCCAAAACTGGCTCGAACAACACCCCCTAATCGCCGCCGCGCTCGACTACGAAAGCGCGCAATGGCAAAAAATCGATATGCCTTTCAACGTGCAGCCTCAATAGGGTTGAAAATGGCAAAAAGGTCGTCTGAAAATCCGTTTCAGCATTCGTGATGAACGTTGAAACAGGTTTTCAGACGACCTTTTGTGTATTCTGGCATTGGCAAGGCCTGCTGTTTATAGTGGATTAACTTTAAACCAGTACGGCGTTGCCTCGCCTTGCCGTACTATCTGTACTGTCTGCGGCTTCGTCGCCTTGTCCTGATTTAAAGTTAATCCACTATAACAAGCATTGAATCATCTGCGGGCCGTTATGAACTTTCACCCAAAATCATCGAGCCTATGCCCGCATCGGTGAAAATTTCCAGCAAAAGCGCGTTGGGCAGGCGGCCGTCGATGATGTGGGTCGCTTTGACGCCGTTACTTGCTGCTTCGACGGCGGAGCTGATTTTGGGCAACATACCGCCGTAGAGCGTGCCGTCTGCGATTAATTCGCCGATACGGCTTGGTGTGAGGTTGGTCAGCAGGTTGCCTTCTTTGTCCATCACACCGGCGATATTGGTCATCATTAGCAGTTTTTCCGCGTTCAACTCTTCCGCCAGTTTGCCTGCGACTAAATCCGCGTTGATGTTGAACGCTTCGCCTTTTTCGCCGACGCCGATGGGCGCGACGACGGGGATGCAGCCGCGTTCGATCAATCCTTCAATCAGGCGCACGTCTATGCTTTCGACCGTACCGACTTGTCCGATGTCCACGCCTGTTTGTTCAGGCGTATCGACCAGCAGTTTTTTCGCTTTGATGAAGTGGTTGTCGCGTCCGGTGACGCCGACCGCGCGTCCGCCCTGCAAATTAATCAGCGAGACGATTTCTTTATTCACATGACCGCCCAACACCATTTCGACGATGTCCATCGTTTCGCCGTCGGTCACGCGCATGCCTTGCACGAATTCGCCTTTTTTACCGATTTTTTCCAACATTTCATTAATTTGCGGGCCGCCGCCGTGGACGATGACGGGGTGGATGCCCACCAGTTTGAGCAAAACAACATCGCGGGCGAATCCTTCTTTCAAAGCAGGCTCGGTCATGGCGTTGCCGCCGTATTTGATGACGATGACGGAGCCGGAAAAACGGCGGATATACGGCAGGGCTTCGGCTAAAATGCGCGCTTTGTCGGCTGCGGAAATGGGGTGGGATTCGCTCATAATCGTGTCTCATTGTTAACAATTTAATCATTATAGCGGATCACCTTTGAATCAGTAAAAATCAGCTTTGCAACTATTTGCCGCTTTGCCGTCTTGTCCCGATTTAAAGTGAATCTGCCCTATCTTAACGTCAAAGGTCGTCTGAAACAACATTCCCCGCCCCTTATCGGTTGAGGACGCGCCCGTCGGAATGGTAGAATCAACGGATTCGGGCATATCGGTTTGCCGTCGCCGACGGACGCGGTATTGCCCACACATTTTTTCAAACAACGGTTATCCGGTTCGCCCGATATACCGAGGACTTTCCCATGATTAAAATCAGCACTCAATTTGATGCCGGCTCCGTCGTCGTCAAAGACCTGACCGACCCTGCCAATATCCGCCTCGCCCTGCGTCCGGACAACGCTTCCGATTTCGCCCAATGGTTTTACTTCCGCCTGCAAGGTGCGGCCTACCAGAATTGCGTGATGCACTTTGAAAACGCGGCGGATTCGGCTTATCCGCAAGGCTGGGAAGATTATCAGGCGTGCGCCTCTTACGACCGCCAAAATTGGTTCCGCGTCCCGACCGAATACGAAAATGGCGTGCTGACCATCAACCATACCCCGCTCTCCAACAGCGTTTACTACGCCTATTTCGAACCCTACTCCCACGAACAGCATTTAAACCTCTTGGGCGACGCGCAAGGCAGCGGGCTTTGCCGCATCGACGACTTGGGCAGCACCGTGCAAGGCCGCGACATCAACCTGCTGACCATCGGCAACCAAGTTGAAAGCGACATGAAAATCTGGATTATCGCGCGTCAGCATCCGGGCGAAACGATGGCGGAATGGTTTATCGAAGGACTGCTCGGCCGCCTGCTCGATCCGCAAGACCCGACTGCACGCACTCTGCTCGACCGCGCCACGTTCTACATCGTGCCGAACATGAACCCCGACGGCTCGGTATTGGGCAACCTTCGAACCAATGCCGCAGGCGCAAACCTCAATCGCGAATGGGAAAATCCGACTTTGGAAAAAAGCCCCGAAGTATTCCTCGTTCGCGAAAAAATGCTGGAAACCGGCGTGGATTTGTTCCTAGACATTCACGGCGACGAAGGGCTGCCGTTTGTCTTTGTCGCCGGTACGGAAGGCGTGCCGAACTACAATCCGCGTATCGCCGCGCTGGAAACGCAGTTCAAAACCGCCCTGCTCTCCGCCAGCCCCGACTTCCAAGACGAATACGGCTATGAAAAAGACGCGCCCGGCCAGGCGAACATGACGCTCGCAACCAACTGGGTGGGCAACCGTTTCGACTGCCTCGCCTATACGCTCGAAATGCCGTTTAAAGACAACGCCAACCTGCCCGACGACGATTTCGGCTGGAACGGTCAACGCTCCCTGCGCTTGGGCGAAGCCATGTTGTCAGCGGTCTTGAACGTTGTCGATGATTTGCGATAATTCTTTTCCCATCACACAAAAGGTCGTCTGAAAATCCCAATCGGCATTTTCAGACGACCTTTGTCGGGCTAAAAACACATAAACCGCCCTTCCCATAAGGAACACCATCATGATGATACATCCGCAGTTTGACCCCATTGCAATCAGTATCGGACCAGTCGCCATCCGCTGGTATGCCCTCAGCTATATCGTCGGCTTTATGCTTTTCCTATGGCTGGGACGCCGCCGCATCAAACAAGGCAACACCGCCTTTACCCAAGAAATGCTCGATGACTTCCTGACTTGGGGCGTGTTGGGCGTCATCCTCGGCGGACGGCTCGGCTATATCTTGTTTTACAAATTCTCATACTACCTCGACCATCCGCTCGAAATGCTCAAAGTCTGGGAAGGCGGCATGTCGTTTCACGGCGGCTTCTTGGGCGTCGTCATCGCCATGTGGCTGTTCAGCCGCAAACACAAAATCAGTACCTTGAAAACCATGGATTTCGTCGCACCGCTCGTTCCGCTGGGTTTGGCTTCCGGCCGTATCGGCAACTTTATCAACGGCGAACTCTGGGGTCGCATTACCGACATCAACGCCTTTTGGGCAATGGGCTTCCCGCAAGCGCGCGCAGAAGACCTCAATGCCGCCGTGCGCAACCCGCTTTGGGCGGAATGGATGCAGCAATACCATGTGCTGCCGCGCCACCCTTCGCAACTCTACCAATTCGCGCTTGAAGGCATCTGCCTCTTCATCGTCGTATGGATTTTCTCCAAAAAACCGCGCCCGACGGGACAAGTCGCCTCCCTCTTCCTTGGCGGCTACGGCTTCTTCCGCTTCATTGCCGAATACGCCCGCCAGCCCGACGACTATCTCGGCCTGCTCACCTTGGGCTTGTCGATGGGACAATGGTTGAGCGTGCCGATGATTGTTTTGGGCGCCATCGGCTTCGTTTGGTTCGGTAAGAAAAACCGCCTGAACTGATACCCAAAGGTCGTCTGAAAACCCAAGCGGGACGCGATAACCAGCGTCCCGTTCTCACATCAGCCGCGCATCAGCCATTCCAAACAGGCGCAATTTGCGATTCATCAAACCGAATCGCAAAAAATCTTAAATCCGACTTGGTTTATCCGCCGCCCGATGGTATCGTGGCACACCTTTCCACCTTTTTTAAGAGAGCCCAAAATGTCAGAAGAAAACAAAATCAAAGTCAACGACCTGCCCGAAGACAAAAAAGAACAGTCTGAAGAAGTCGAGCTGCCCGTAGTCAACAACGAAGAAAAACGCGGCGGTCACAGTGAAGGCGGCTGCTGCGGCGCATGCGGCGGTTGATTCCGTTTTGAAAAACAAAGGTCGTCTGAAAACCTGAAACATGGTTTTCAGACGACCTTTTTATCGAACGAGGGATGATGACAATAAAGGGATCCACATCCAAACTCGTCATAGTTTCGAACCAGGATTACGAGCGTGCCAGTAAATGTTTGCTCATTTGAGGGCCATTGTTGTCTTCAAATTTAATCAGGCTTGCTTTGACATGATAACCCAATACTTTCGCAATAATTCCGCTCATGGACTTTCTCAGTATGCGATTGTAGCGTTCTGCGGAGCGGTTGTAAGCACGGCGCGCGGAAACAACGTCGTTTTCAGCTGCATCCAGCATTTCAAGCTGGCTTTTCAACCCTTCGTCGGGTCGTTGTTTTAAGTTTTTTTCCAAAGCTTCCTGCAAGCTTCGGAGCAATTTGTTTAATTCTGCTTCCGCATTGCACAGGCGGGAAAGCGATTCCGGCGAAAAAGATTTGGATGCCTGGCTCAATACCGCTTCTGCATCGCCACAGGCGGACAACAAACCTTTATCCATATCATCACCTTCGCGCCCTAAGTAGATTTTTGACGCATCTAAAACATGTCTGACTGCCTGATGCCTACACGCCAAAGCGATACGCAATGCAACGAAAGATTCTTGGTAATCTTTTTTACAACGGCTGAGCTTTTGTTTGAAATTAATCAGCAGAAAGCCCAATATCACGGCGATGAAAATAAGACTAATGATTCCCATAATGCTCATCCTTGATTATTTATTGAAGTAATGTGTTGAGTATTTTGCAGATTTCTCGCGAACGAAAACCAATCCGCAGATTTGATTTAGTTTGATGGCATTATAACCCAAATAGATTTTTTTGCCCATAAGTCATAAAAAAGGCCGTCCGAATTTTGAACTGGCCCCCAAATCTTGGACACTCATAAAAGCCTATTCAGGCGCTCTGTGCAAGCTGGGTTCTGTATGCGACAGGACTCAGCTTTTTCAATTTCAAACTGCAACGCTCGCGGTTGTAGTAATCCATATAATCATCTATCTGTTTCATCAATTCATCCACCGTCAATTCCCCTGCACGATAGAAACACTCCGTCTTCAGCACCGCAAAGAAGCTTTCCATCGGTGCATTGTCCCAGCAGTTCGCCTTTCGCGACATGCTTTGAACCATGGAATGTTTTGCAA
>NZ_POWX01000026.1 GCF_003044445.1 Neisseria mucosa | reverse complement strand
GCGGCCTGAACGACAAAGCCGTGGCAGGCAAAGCAGGTTCGGCTGCCGCCGCGAACAAAGTCGCCGGCGTCGTTACCGTCGGCAACGGCACGGACGAGACCCGTCAGGTACAAGGTGTGGCGGCAGGCGTGGTATCGGCGGATTCGACCGATGCGATCAACGGCAGCCAGTTGTATTACACCAATCAGGCGATTAACCAAAGCGTGACCAACATCGGCAATTACGTGGTGAACATGGGTGACCAGATCAACCAACGTATCGACAATGTTGAAAGCGACTCTAAAGCCGGTACCGCAGCAGCCATGGCGGTGGCAGGTCTGCCGCAAGCCTACCTGCCGGGTAAGAGCATGATGGCGGTTGCAGGCGGCGTTTACCGCGGTGAAAGCGGCTACGCAGTCGGCTTCTCCAGCATCTCCGACGGCGGCAACTGGGTCATCAAAGGTACAGCTACCGGCAACTCTCGCGGCCACTACGGCGCGACCGCAGGTGTCGGCTACCAATGGTAACCCTGATCTAAAGCTTGTTTGAAGGCAAAGCAAAGGTCGTCTGAAAACCCGAAACAGGGTTTTCAGACGACCTTTTTCTATATCGGATGAAATGGAACGGAGTTTGCTTTCCAAACATATTCGGTTTCGCAAACACTCGCTTAACACAAAACGTTAAGGTTTGTTTTCAGACGACCTTGCAGCCATATCCGTTCCTTTTCTGTGGCAAAATTCAGCTTGTTCCACATGGTCAGTCTGTGTATCAAATTGAAGAAATTTCAAGCCGGCTGACGAAACAGTTTACAAGGAGAAACAGACATGAGCCGCATTTTATCCTCGCTGCGCTATCCGCTGATTCAAGCGCCGATGGCGTTTGCACATGATACCGAGCTGCCTTTGGCTGTCGGTAAAACCGGCGCTTTGGGTTCGTTGGCGGGCGCGATGTACGACGCGGCGGGCTTGGACAAAGCGTTGGCACGGATAAAGCAGGAAGGCGACTGCCGTCCGTACAACCTCAATTTTTTTGCCCACCGCACGCCGTCTGCAGACCGCGCGCAACAGGACGCATGGTTTGCCGTGTTGCGTCCGTATTTCGAGGCTTACGGACTGACGGAAAACGATATTCCCGACGGCGGCGGACGGCAGCCGTTTGATGCCGACGCGCTCGAATGCGTGGAGCGTTACCGACCACCCGTAGTCAGCTTCCACTTCGGCTTGCCCGCGCCCGAATACTTGCAGCGCGTTAAAGCGACGGGCGCGGAAGTGTGGAGCAGCGCGACGACGGTCGAAGAAGCCGTTTGGCTGGAGCAAAACGGCGCGGATGTCGTGATTGCCCAAGCGTGGGAGGCGGGCGGTCATCGGGGTTGGTTTTTAAACCGCCATCCCGACAGCCAAAGCGGCTTGTTCGCCCTGTTGCCCGCCGTCCGTAACGCCGTGCGCCTGCCCGTCATAGCCGCAGGCGGCGTTTCCGATGCCGCCGCCGTCCGCGCCGCGTTGGGATTGGGCGCGTCCGCCGTGCAGGTCGGAACCGCCTTCCTGCTCGCAGACGAAGCCCTGACCAAACCCGCCCACCGTGCCGCCATCCAAACCGCCCGTCCCGAAGATACCGTAGTGACCAACTTGTTCAGCGGCGGCGCGGCACGCGGACTTTACAACCGTTTCATACGCGAAGCCGGTCCGATGAATGACGCGGCACTCCCGTTTCCCTTGGCAGGCGCAGCCGTCGGCGCATTGAAAGCCGCTGCCGAAAAACAAGGCTGCTATGATTTTTCCCCATTTTGGGCAGGACAAAACGCAGGATTGTGTCGCCCCGGCAGCGCGGCGGAAATCGTCGAGCGGCTGTGTGGCGGCATCGAGCGTTAGGACGGGCTGAACACGGTCAGGGCGAACATGGCAAACAAGGTCGTCTGAAAACGGGGGAGCGAGTTTGTTTCTCCCAAACTCAAATCTCAAAGTTTTCAGACGACCTTGTTTTAACTTGCAACCTGCCCCCTCTCCCGTCTGACGGGAGAGGGCTGGGGAGAGGGTGGTTCTGCGGATTTGCACGAATTTGATTTTACCTAAACCTCAGGAGCCACCCCCATCCTAATCTTCCCCCGCCAGACGGGGGAAGGGACAGGTTGCTGTTGCTGCAACGGGTAGCGTGGGCTTTGCCCGCGAAATAAATGCTGAAATGTATGTCCATTCGGCTGTTGTCTGATTTTGATTATTGGATGATAGATTCGTGGGCAAAGCCCACGCTACTTGAGTTATCTCAAGCCTGTATTGATTGAATAAAAGGTCGTCTGAAAACGTAAAACTTGTTTTCAGACGACCTTTCATTTTTGTCCGTGCATCTGCGCAGGGCGGTTTACTGCTCTATTTCTTATCACCTTTTTCCGGACGTACCCAGCCTTCGATGACGGTTTGGCGGGCGCGGGCGAGGGCGAGTTTGTTGTCTTCGACGTTTTTGGTAATCGCGCTGCCTGCGCCTGTCGTCACTTTGTTGCCGAGGGTGACGGGCGCGACTAGGACGCAGTTGGAGCCGATGCGGACTTCGTCACCGATGACGGTTTTGTATTTGTTCACGCCGTCGTAGTTGGCAATAATCGTACCTGCGCCGAAGTTGGTTTTGCTGCCGACTTCGGCGTCGCCGATGTAGGTGAGGTGGTTGGCTTTGGTGCCTTTGCCGATGGAGGCGTTTTTGATTTCGACGAAGTTGCCGACGTGTACGTCGTCTGAAAGGCGGGCTTGTGGACGCAGGCGGGCGTAGGGGCCGATTTGGTTGTTTTGTCCGACTTCGCAGTCTTCGAGGTGGGAGAAGGGGGCGATTTTGCTGTTTGCGCCGATTTTGGCGTTTTTGATGACGCAGTTTGCGCCGATTTCGACGTTGTCGCCGATTTCGATGTCGCCTTCGAGGACGACGTTGACGTCAATCACGACGTCTTGTCCGTGTTTCAGACGACCTCTTAAGTCGAAGCGGGCGGGGTCGCGCAGGGTGACGCCTGCTTTGAGCAACTCTTGCGCCTGTTCGGTTTGGAAGATGCGTTCGAGTTCGGCGAGCTGGAGTTTGTTGTTCACGCCGGCGGCGAGGTGGGAGGCGCGCACTTGGACGGGATGAACTTTGATGCCGTCGGCAACGGCTTTGGCGATGAGGTCGGTCAGGTAGTATTCGCCTTGGGCGTTGTTGCTGGAGAGGCTGTTCAGCCAGTTTTCGAGTTTGGCGTTGGGCAGGACGAGGATGCCTGTGTTGATTTCGCGGACGGCTTTTTGGGCGGCGTCGGCGTCTTTTTCTTCGACGATGGCGGTTACGCTGCCTTGGCTGTCGCGGATGATGCGGCCCAAGCCTGTCGGGTCGGCGGGAACGTCGGTCAACAGTCCGACTTCGCTGCCTGCGGCTTCGAGCAGGGTTTCGAGGGTGGCGGTGTCAATCAGGGGAACGTCGCCGTACAGCACCAGCGTGCGGCCTTCGGCGGCAAGGTGGGGCAGGGCGGTTTTGACGGCGTGGCCGGTGCCGAGTTGTTCGGTTTGTTCGACCCAGACGACGTCGCGTTTGACGGTCTCTAAAACTTGGTCTTTGCCGTGTCCGATGACGACGCAGATGTTTTGCGGATTAAGCGCGGCGGCGGTGTCGATAACGCGCTCGACCATGGGCTTGCCGCCGATTCGGTGCAGCACTTTGGGCATTTTGGAATACATGCGCGTGCCTTTGCCGGCGGCGAGGATGACGATGTTGAGGGGTGTGGCGGACATGATGGGCTTTCTCGAATGCAATGTTGATGAAGGGGGTATTTAGGGGTCGTCTGAACGGGGTTTTGGGGATTCAGACGACCTTTTTATTTGGGTTTGGCGTGCGGACGTTTGGAGGTTATGGTTTGTCGGGTTTGGGGGCGAACCGGTAAGAGTCAGCATGGCTGCCGTGTTCCAAGCGGTCGAGTGTGGTCGGTTTCAGGGGCGTACGCGCGGATGTGTCGGCGGGACGGCTGTCGAAGTCGTAGCGGTCTGAGGTGCAGCCGCTTAGGATGGCGGCGGTAACGAAAATCAGGGCGAGGGAACGCATGGTTTTCTCCTTGAGAAGGACGGCAGATAGGGGACGAATGCGATGGCGGTTATGTTTGAGGTCGTCTGAAACGGAAAAAACGGTTTCAGACGACCTCTGCGGGCGGATTATTCCTCAGTTTGCGTTTCGGGCGCGGCGTGTCCGGCACCTTGGGGTTTGTTCCATGTCGTGCCGCGTACGTTTTCTTGGTCGCCGTGCAGCGGTTTGAGGGTGCGGCGTTCGGGGCGGTATTGGTTGTAACGCATATCGCGGGAGTAGGTGCCGTCTTCGTAATAGATGCGCGTGCCTTTTTCGTATTTGGGGCGCAGGGAGGTGTGGCCGGATTCGTTTTGGTAGGTTTCCCAGGTACAGCCGGTCAGGGCGGCTGCGGCGGCGAGGATGAGGGCGGTGTATCGCATGATGGTTGTCCTTGTGGTCGGGCGGCTTGGTGCCGTTGTTCAAACCCGATATTGTAAAGGTTTCAGACGAGTGCCGACAGTTTTTCGGCACATTCGGCGAGCGCCTGCATATCTTTTGCAACGGCGTCGGTAAAGGGCAGGGGATGGGCTTTGCTGCCGAACCATACGGTTTTCATGCCCAGCTCTTTGGCTTGGTGCAGGTTGTCCGCGCTGTCGTCGATCATGATGCACTGTTCGGGCGCAGCGTCGAGCAGGCGGCAGACGGTCAGGTAGGCTTGCGGGTCGGGCTTGTAGCGCAGCCCGAAGTCGTCCGTGCCGAAGAGTGCGTCAAAACGGTTTTCCAAACCCAATGCCCCGATGATGGCGCGGACGTAAAACGAAGGACCGTTGGAAAAAACGGCTTTGCGTCCTTTCAGACGACCTAAAACGCTTTCGGTTCCCTCCATGCCCTCCAATTTTGCCAAGATTTGCGCGATGGGATGGCTTTCGCGCAGAAACTCGCGGATGTCGATTTCGGGATGGTGGATTTGCAGGCCGGCAAGCGTTGCGCCGTATCGGTGCCAATAGTCCTGCCGCAGGTCGGATGCCGCTTCTTCAGAAAGCTTGAGGCGTTGCGCCATGTAGTCGGTCATGGCGCGGTTGATGATGTAGAAAATGCCGGTATCGGCGTTGTGCAGCGTGTTGTCGAGGTCAAACAGCCAAACGGGGGAAAAGTTCATGTCGTGTGTTGATGCGGATTTTGTTATGATGTTTCGTATTTTACCCGTACAAAGGTTAGAGAATGAAACTGAAATTATCCGCCCTCGCCCTCTTGCTGGCTTCGGCAAACTTATCCGCCCAGACTGAAGTGCGCCTTGCCGTACACAAATCCTTCAGCCTGCCCCAATCCGCCATCGCGCAGTTTGAAAAAGCCAACGATGCCAAAGTCTCCGTCATCAAAGCGGGCAGCGGCAACGAAATGCTCAACAAGCTGATTCTCAGCAAGGCAAACCCGATTGCCGACGCGGTGTACGGTTTGGACAACGCCAACATCGGCAAAGCGCGTGAAGCAGGCATACTGGCGGCGGCGCAGCCCAAATCCGCGCCCGTTTCAGCGGGGATGCCCGTCATCGCGGCAGTCAATTACGGCTACGTTACCCTCAACTACGACAAAAAATGGTTTGAACAGAAAAAACTGCCGCTGCCCAAAACCTTGCAGGACTTGACCCGCCCCGAATATAAAAACCTGCTGGTTACGCCGTCGCCCGCCACGTCCTCGCCCGGACTTGCCTTCCTGATGGCGAACATCGGCGGCATGGGCGAAGAGGGCGCGTTCAAATGGTGGGCGCAGATGCGTCAAAACGGCGTGAAAGTCGCCAAAGGCTGGAGTGAAGCCTATTACACCGACTTCACCCAAAACGGCGGCGCCTACCCGCTCGTCGTCAGCTACGCCGCCAGCCCCGCCGCCGAAGTCCACTACTCCAAAGGCAAATACAGCGTGCCGCCGACCGGCAACCTCTTTCTTAAAGGAGGCGTGTTCCGACAAGTCGAAGGCGCGGCAGTCTTGAAAGGCGCGAAACAACCCGAGCTGGCGGCGAAACTCGTACAGTGGCTGCAAAGCGGCGAAGTGCAAAAAGCCCTGCCGACCGAAATGTGGGTCTATCCCGCCGTGAAAAACACGCCGCTGCCCAAAGTCTTCGAGTTCGCCCAAGCCCCGAAACAAACCGACTCGCCCAGCCGCAACGACATCGACACCAAACAGAAACAATGGGTCAGCCGCTGGACGAAGACCGTGTTAAGGTAAGCGGGAAGGTCGTCTGAAAAGCCGCCGCCTTATCCTGTCGGCTGGATATAGTCAAATGACTTTATTTTCGATACGCAACTTATTGGTTGCCGTTATTCCCACCCCCGCCTGCGAGAGAACAGGCTAAGGCGGGAAGCCATTTTTGAAATTTGGAAACTGTTTTTGAAATCAAGGTTTCTCAAGTTTTACGATGGATTCCCGCCTGCGCGGGAATGACGGAATTTGATGATATGCCGTATTTAAAGTTAAGGATGTTGGCTATAAAAAGGGTCGTCTGAAAAGCCAAAACGGTTTCAAACTTATCAAAACCGTGTTTTCAGACGACTCCTTACCGTTTCGTTTTGAATGAAGGAATCCCATGAAGAAGCTCCTACTTTACGCCTTCACGCTGACCGCACTGGGCGGCTGTTTCTACACCGAAACCCCATACGGGCGCACCGCCGTCCTTGACCTGCCCGTCCATTCCCAAACCACCATCAACAAAACCGTTACCGTCAACGCACCGCCGGGAACGACCGTCATTTATCAAGACAGCGAGCCGGTACACCGCTACGGCTATCCCTACCCGCCTTACCCGCGCCCGTATCCCGCGCGTCGGGTTTATTAAGATCAAAAGGTCGTCTGAAAATTAATTTCTGCTTTCAGACGACCTTATCCGTTTGTCCTTCAAATATACCGTTTATGTTGTTCTTTACATTTTTTATTTAAATTTAAATTAAATCAAGGAAGGTTAACTAACCTCCGTTTTTTTAATACGCAAAATCTAAGGAACAACATGAAAATTCTTCTCTCTACACTTACCTTATCCACCCTCCTGCTCACCGGCTGTGCGGTACACTGACCGGCATCCCTTCACACGGCGGCGGCAAACGCTTTGCCGTCGAACAAGAACTCGTCGCCGCCTCGTCCCGTGCCGCCGTCAAAGAAATGGATCTGTCTGCCCTGAAAGGCCGAAAAGTCGCCCTTTACGTTTCCACCATGGGCGATCAAGGATCGGGCAACATTACCGGCGGACGCTACTCCATCGACGCATTGATTCGCGGCGGCTACCAAAACAACCCCGACAGCGCCACCCAATACACCTATCCCACCTACGATACTACT
This sequence comes from Neisseria mucosa, assembly GCF_003044445.1. Taxonomy (GTDB): domain Bacteria; phylum Pseudomonadota; class Gammaproteobacteria; order Burkholderiales; family Neisseriaceae; genus Neisseria; species Neisseria mucosa_A. The sequence continues at coordinate 20,480 of NZ_POWX01000026.1, read as the reverse complement.
GCCACTACCAAAGCTGATGCGCTCTCCAGCGTTACCACTTCCACATCGCTTTTGAACGCCCCCGCTGCCGCCCTGACCAGAAACAACGGACGCAAAGGAGAACGGTCTGCCGGACTGTCCGTCAACGGCATGGGCGACTACCGCAACGAAACCCTGATTACCAACCCCCGCGACGTTTCCTTCCTGACCAACCTCGTCCAAACCATCTTCTACCTGCGCGGCATCGAAGTCGTACCGCCCGAATACGCCGACACCGACGTATTCGTAACCGTCGACGTATTCGGCACCATCCGCAGCCGTACCGAACTGCACATCTACAACGCCGAAACCCTTAAAGCCCAAACCAAGCTCGAGTATTTCGCCGTTGACCGCAACAGCCGGAAACTGCTGATCAAACCTACCTCTGCCGCCTACGAATCCCAATACAAAGAAAAATACGCCCTTTGGACCGGCCCCTACAAAGTCAGCAAAACCGTCAAAGCTTCAGACGGCCTGATGGTCGATTTCTCCGACATCACCCCCTACGGCGACACAACCGCCCAAAACCGTCCCGACTTCAAACAAGGCAATGCCCAAAACCTTGATGTCAGCGACGAAGTCATCCGCCGCCGTGAAGGAGAATAAACCGTGAAACCGCTGCGCAGACTGACAAACCTCCTTGCCGCCTGCGCCGTAACGGCGGCTGCCTTCGGGCAGCCCGCCCTCGCGGCGGACTTAAGGAACGACCCTGTAGTGCAGGATTTGCTCCGACGGGAGAATTTCGACCCCGGCAAAAAATTCCACCTCTTCGGCAAAGCACGCGGAACCGTGGCCGAGCGTACCGGACTGATGACCATTTCGCCCACCATCACACAGCGGTCGGGCAATTTACAGATGGAAACCGCAACCATCTTCAGTAATCCCGGATATATCGTCCGCTTTTCCGGACACGGACATGAAGTCCATTCCCCGTTTGACAACAGTGCCAGCAAAAGCGACAGTTGGAAAGGCGGCAAAGTAATCGACGGTACGGGCATGACCTTTGCCAGCATGTCATGGGACGGCTACGAACACCACCCTGCCGACGGTTACGACGGCCCGCAGGGAGGCGGCTACCCCGCACCTCACGGCGCCCGGGATATTTACTCCTACGTTGCCAAAGGCCAGGTAAGGAGGCAGACTGTTGTTCACGACGACAACCGTTCGACGCAGCAACGGTTTGCGGACAGATTCGGCAACATACCGAAAAATTTTTCCGACCGTGCCGGAGAAGCCAATAAAAAAATGTTCGAACACAACCCCGGGCTCAACCGCTGGGGTAACAGCATGGAATTTATCAATGGTATCGCCGCGGGCGCCCTCAATCCCTTTCTCAGCGCCGGAGAAGCCATCGGCGTAGGCGATGCGGTTCAAGGGACGGGTTTTGCCATCGATATGGCGACTGCAGCGGCCATCAGCACCATGTCGCCGGACAACGCCATTGCCGCCATCGACCATTTGAGAAGTTTGGCAAAATCGGAAGAAAAAATCGGCAAAACTGTCCGCGATTGGACGGCGGAAAATCCCAATGCCGCCGAAACCGTCGAAGCCGCCTTCAACGTTGCCGCCGCTGCCAAAGCTGCGAAGTTGGCAAAGGCGGCAATACCGGGGAAGGCTGCGGTTAGTGGGGATTTTGCTGCTGCATACAATACAAGAACAACTAGAAAAGTTACTACAGAAACAGAGGGGTTAAATAGAATCAGACAGAACCAGAAAAACAGTAATATACATGAGAAAAATTATGGAAGAGATAATCCTAATCATATTAATGTTTTATCTGGAAATTCTATACAACATATACTGTATGGAGATAAAACAGGAGGTGGGCATCTTTTTCCTGGCAAAACTGGTAAGACAACATTCCCCCAACATTGGTCAGCCAGTAAAATAACTCATGAAATTAGTGATATCGTTACATCCCCAAAAACGCAATGGTATGCACAGACTGGAACAGGCGGCAAATATACTGCTAAAGGAAGACCAGCCAGGTGGGTATCATATGAAACGAGAGATGGAATTCGTATCAGAACAGTTTATGAACCTGCAACAGGAAAAGTGGTAACTGCATTCCCCGATAGAACCTCTAATCCCAAATATAACCCTGTAAAATAATGAGTATTTGAAAGATGAAAACATTAGACGAACGAATAAAGAATTTAGGAAAATCTCTTGAAGATAGAATTGACGCTAATCTAATTGATGCCGCACTAGAGTACATTACTTTTTCAGAACGTTTGCTAGCTTTTGAAACGCTATGTGATTATATTGAAGATTTCAATATCCAGCTTACGGAAAAAGAATCCCAAGAAATCTCTTTTATTAATAAGGAATTTGGAATTGAAAGTACATCAGATTAATAAATATTAGGTCGGTTTAAAAACCCAACAATCAAAAGGTCGTCTGAAACCGTGTTTAATTTTCAGACGACCTTTCCTTCATTTGAAATAGGATATTGAGAACTGAGTTCTTCAAAAATCCTACACCTGCTCCTTCCACGGCAGCACCTTGGTTAAAACGGCAGATGGCTACAAAGCCATCGCCCATATCCGGATCGGCGACCGCGTCTTCGCCAAGGACGAGGCAAGCGGGGTAACGGGATACAAACCCGTTACCGCCCGATACGGCAATCCGTATCAAGAAACCGTTTACATTGAAGTTTCAGACGGCCTCGGTAAAATACAAACCCTCGTTTCCAATCGCATCCATCCGTTTTATTCGGGCGGCAAATGGATTAAAGCGGAAGATTTGAAAGCGGGAAGCAGGCTGTTTGCCGAAAACGGTGCGGAGCCGACCGTTCAAAGCGTTACCGTCAAACCAGAACCGCTGCAAGCCTACAATCTGACCGTTGCCGACTGGCATACTTACTTCGTCAAGGGTGATAAGGCGGAAACGGGAGGAGTTTGGGTTCATAATTCTTGTCCTCCCAAAAGAGCTCCCGAATACCATGCAGGAACTGTATCTGAATCTAATTTTTTAAATGCAGCTGAGAAATGGCTAGGGAAAAACTATAAGTCATATCCAAATGGTCGATATGTATCACAAGATGGAATGCGACAGGTACGATATGGTCATCATGAAACAAATTCATCTACGCATCATGGTCATTTTGAATCATATGACAAACCCAATGGACGTGTAATAGAAAATAGTGTAGTAACAATTATTCAGGATTAAAAAATTATGAGTGTAAAAGAATTATTCAAAGTTATCTTAGATAAAAATAAAGATTTTCCTATTAGAACGATTCATCGCACTCCAATGGGGGTACTTCCCAAGCCTGTTGCTTTAAGTATTGTTCAATATGAAGATGACCAAGGATTTTATTTATTTTATTTGGATGAGACCGGTCGGGAACAAACGGATACTTATCATGACACATTAGATTCGGCATTTAAACAGGCTGAATTTGAATTTGGAATTAGAAAAGAAGAATGGATACAAAGATCTTAGGTATCAAACGTAAGATAGGTTGAAAAACTCAACAATCAAAAGGTCGTCTGAAACCGTGTTTGGTTTTTCAGACGACCTTTCTATCAGTGAAAACGGGATATTGGGACTCAATCCAACCTATGCTTGCTCAGATCAAGACAATGATAGTAGATTAAGAAAAATATGATTAATCATGTTGAAAAATATATAGGCACTATTTCTCATGGATCGAAAAGTGATTCTGGAAGTCAGTACAAATTAAATATCGCAGCTATTCCCTCTTCCCCTAACAGCGATTTAAAAACTTATATTACTTTAGGATTAAGCAAACATGATCTGAATTATAAAAATAGATTTGAAATACTTTTTGTATGTTCTTTAAAATATGATGAAAATCAGATTTTCCCATTTTTAAGATGGTTGGCAGAAACCATCATTGAGAACAAAAAAATTCTTCTTCGAGGACAGGTTATTTATTTGCCTAGAAGCATTGTTGATTCAACAAAAATGGACGCACTGTATGTTTCCGCCCCATTTTATTTCGATGATGATTTTCAGGTTTGTTATGGCGGACACTACAATATCGTTTTCCCTTTGCTTGTCCCGTTGTATAAACAGGAAGCAGGATTGGTGGAAAAAAAGGGTTGGAATGCTTTTGAGCAGTTCTTGCTGGATAATGAAGTTGACAACCTTTCGGATATGAATAGGAAACCGTTTGTTTGGTAAATACCGTTCTTCAGACGACCTTTGAAAACAGGCTAAAAAGCATGGACTACAACCAAACTGTTTTATCTCACTTGCAAAGATTTTGGAAACATCATGATATTAAAAGATTTACTTGGACTTTAGGAAGGATTGTCGAAGAACTTCCCGATTTCCAAGTTTTCCAAGTGATTCCTAATCATGAAGATGAGCCTTGGGTTTATGTCAGCTCTGGGATAGGTCCATTTTTAGGGCAGGAGTTTTTTATCATCAGCCCGTTTGAAACACCTGAACATATTGAGACCTTGGCAATGCTGGCATCTGCAAGTATGCATTATCCTGATCAATTTCAATTAGGGAAAACTGTCAATATCGGCAGACCGTGGGTTGAGCAATCATCCTTCCAGCATTTTCTGATTTCTCTGCCTTATCCTTATGGGCAAGAGTTGGAATATATGGATAATGTCCGATTTTTCTGGTTATTGCCGATTACTCATCAAGAGAGGCTTTTTTTAGATACTCATTCGGTAGAAGAATTGGAAACAAGATTTGATGAGGTAGGTATTGATTATTTAGATATAAATCGTGCAAGTACTATAGTGGATTAACTTTAAATCAGGACAAGGCGACGAAGCCGCAGACAGTACAGATAGTACGGCAAGGTGAGGCAACGCCGTACTGGTTTAAAGTTAATCCACTATATAGCAGGGTGGATTGAAAACCCAACAATCAAAAGGTCGTCTGAAAAACCTTGTTTCTGGTTTTCAGACGACCTTTCGTTTGCCTGCCGATTAATATCACGCGGCTTGCGGGATGGCTTCGATGTCGTGCAGGCTGCGGTAGCAGGGGTCGAGTTGTTTGGCGATGAGGGTGAGCTGCCGATGCAGGATGTGGCTTTGGCGTTCGTCGCCGGCTTCTGTTTGCAGGGCTTCCAAGTCGGTTCTGATTTGGGAGAGGGTCGTCTGAAAATCTTGTTCGCCGGTTTGGGGGAGGCGTTCGAGCAGGTCGGCGATGCGGTAGCCGCTTTGGTAGAACTTGCGGACGAAGTCGGGGCTGTATGCGCCGTCCATTTCGCTGCGGTATGCGCCGAGTGCGGAGATGTAGCCGGTCAGGGCGTAGCTGGTTTTGAGAAGGTTGAAGCCGCTTTGCAGGTTGTTACCGTATTTTTTGGGTTCGCTGCTCATGTCGGAAAGGGTGCTGCTGAGGGTGGCGGTGCGCTCGTGGGCGCGGCGGCGGACGGTGCGGTATTCGATGTCGTCGGCGATGCCGTATTGGAGCTGGTCGAGGATTTTTCTGAGGTAGGCGCCGTTGCCGCCGACGGCTTGGGCGGCGGTTTTTTCGAGGGTGAGGTAACGCCAGTCCGGCCAGAGGTAGGTGACGGCTGCCCACGCGAGGACGGAGCCGACGATGGTGTCGATGATGCGGACGGGCATGGCGGCATAGACGTCCAGCCCGGCGAGGGAGAAGCTGGTGAGGGCTTGGATGGTGATGAAGAAGGTGGAGAAGCTGTATTTGTAGCTTCGGGTCATGAAAAACAGGGTGGTGCTGGCGATGACGATCCAGAGTTTGGTTTCGACGGAGGGGGTGAAATAAGGTACGAGCGAGCCGACGATCACGCCGAGTATGGTGCCGGCGATGCGTTGGTACACGCGGCTTTTGGTGGCGGTGTAGTTGGGTTGGCAGACGAAGACTGCGGTCAGGAGTATCCAGTAGCCGAGGTTGAGATGGAGGATTTCGACGATGATACAGGAGACAGCAACGAGGATGGAGAGGCGCGTGGCATGACGGAACACGCCTGACTCGAAGTTGAGCTGGCTGCGGACGGTCTGCCAGACGTTTTTCAGGCTGCTGTTTTCGAGGGCGGCAATGCGGGTGTCGCTGCTGTTGTCGTTTTCGGCGGGGGAGTCGCTGTGTTGGAGTTGGCGCAGTTGGTGGTCGACGCTGCCGAGGTTGTCGAGCAGGCGGCGGATGTGGTGGATGTTGCGGCTTTCGGGGTGGTCGTCGGTGTAGTGCGAGAGGGATTGGCGGCAGCCTTCCATCGCGCGTCCGAGGCGTTTGCTGTATGTGTAGTCTTTGCCGTTCCTCAGGGCGGCGGCAACGTTGCGGCATGCCTGTCCCTGCATTTCGAGCAGGCGGCGGATGCGGAAGATGAGGTCGGTATTTTTGAGGGTGTCGGTCAGCTCGGTGTAGTCGGCATGGGCGGAGCTGACGCGTTCGTGTATGTCTTGGGCGGTGAAGTAGTAGCGCAGCATTTTGGCGGTGCGCGGGTGGCGGTGTTTGCCGCGCAGGCGGTAAAACAGGGCGGCGCGGCATTGGTTGAAGGCGGTGATGACGCCGGTGTTGCTCATGGCGAGGTCGATTTGACGGTTGCCGAGCCAAGCGGCTTCGTCGGGATCGAAAAAGTCGGCTTTGGCGTCAAAATACCCGCCGAGCGCTTCGTAGGCGTTGGCGACGCTTTCTTGGACGGGGCGGTGTGGGAGGATGATTTGGAAAACAAGTGTGCAGGTGCTGTATAACACGGTCCCGAGCAGAATCATAACGGGATTGGTCAGCCAGAAGTTTTCGGGGGTGTAGGTGAGCGTGGTGTAGGTGGCGACGGCAAGTGCGCCGAACGCGAAAGTGCGGTATTTCAGCCCGACCGCGCCCAAAATGGTAAAGCCGAAGGTCATCAGGGTCATGGCGAGGATGAAAGGCAGACCTGTGCCGAGCGTGCTTTGGGCGACGAGCGATGAAATGGTAAACAGGGCGACGGTGATGATGATGTTTTTCAGACGACCTGTCAGGCGGTTGTCCAAATCGACGAGACCGCCCGCGATGATGCCGAGTACGAACGGCATGGCGAGCTTGGGCGTGCCAAACCGCCAGACAAGGGTCGCGGCGATAAAGACGCTGGCAAAGACGGGCAGCGAGGTGATGATGAGGGGTTTGAGCGGCGGGAGTTTCATCGTATTGGGCGCAGCGTTAAATTGGAATGGTTTGATTATTATGGATGAAATGAAACGGTATTCTAACAGGATTTCAGGGCGGGACGGAGGCGGCGGGGTCGTCTGAAAGCGCAAACTGTCGCCATTTTCAGACGCCCCCTTTGCACGAAATTCCGAAACCCTGCGTCGTCAAATATGCGATAATACCGCCACCTCAAACCGATTTCAGACGACCCATGTGCCTTAACGCCCGCCCCGCCCGTTTTGCCCGTACCGCACGCCGCGGCGCGTTCGTCGTTGTTTCGTAAAACCCCGCCTTAGCGGGGTTTTTGCCGAATTGAAGAAAGGAAACCGAATGCCCAACCCGCTTTACCGACAACACGTCATTTCCATTTCCGACCTGACGACCGAACAGCTCGAGCTGCTCCTGCAAACCGCCCTCAAGCTCAAAGCCGACCCGCGCGACGACCTGCTCGAAGGCAAACTCATCGGCTCATGTTTTTTCGAACCCTCCACCCGCACGCGCCTGTCGTTTGAAACCGCCGTACAACGCTTGGGCGGCAAAGTCATCGGCTTTGCCGACGGCGCGAACACCAGCGCGAAAAAAGGCGAAACCCTCGCCGACACCGCCCGCATCATCTCCAGCTACACCGACGCCATCATCCAACGCCATCCCAAAGACGGTGCCGCGCGCGTGTCCGCCGAGTTTTCCAAAGTCCCCGTCATCAACGCCGGTGACGGCACCAACCAACACCCCAGCCAAACCCTGCTCGACCTCGTTACCATCTACGAAACCCAAGGCCGTCTGAACAAGCTCAAAATCGCCATGGCGGGCGACCTCAAATACGGCCGCACCGTCCATTCCCTCTGCCAAGCCCTCAAACGCTGGGACTGCGAATTCGCCTTCGTCTCCCCGCCCAGCCTCGCCATGCCCGAATACATCACCGAAGAACTCGAAGCCGCAGGCTGCCGCTACCAAATCCTGCCCGACCTCGAAGCCGCCGTCGAATGGGCGGACATCCTATATATGACCCGCGTCCAGCGCGAACGCTTCGACGAACAAGAGTTCGCCAAAATACAAGGCAAATTCAACCTTAACGCTGCCATGCTCGCCAACGCCCGCCCCAACCTGCGTGTGTTGCACCCCCTGCCACGCGTTGACGAAATCCACCCCGACGTTGATGCCACGCCGCACGCCTACTATTTCGAGCAGGCGACCAACGGCGTTTACGCCCGCATGGCGATTTTGTCGCTGGTGTTGAACGAAGAAGTATAAGGAGCAAATATGGAAACCCCTAAACTCAGCGTCGAAGCCATCGAAAAAGGCACCGTCATCGACCACATCCCCGCAGGCAAAGGCCTGATTATCCTGCGCCAATTCAAACTGTTGCACTACGGCAGCGCCGTAACCGTCGGCTTCAACCTGCCCAGCAAAACCCAAGGCAGCAAAGACATCATCAAAATCACCGGCGTATGGCTGGACGACAACGCCGCCAACCGCCTCGCCCTCTTCGCCCCCGAAGCCGTCGTCAACACCATCGACCACTTCAAAGTCATCAACAAACGCCGGCTCACCCTGCCAGACGAAATCGGCGAAGTGTTCCGCTGCCCGAATACCAACTGCGCCAGCCACGGCGAGCCGGTGAAAAGCCGCTTCTACGTCCGCAAACAAAGCGGACAGACCAAGCTCAAATGCCACTACTGCGAAAAAACCTTCAGCCGCGATTCCGTGACGGAGGCTTAGTTTTAGTTATAAAGCTGAACCGGCATAAATGCGAAAGGTCGTCTGAAAACTTGAAAATCAGGTTTTCAGACGACCTTTTTACATTTGGGAAGTGTTGTCGGTTTCACAACAAACGATAATTCAAAGGCATGAAAGAGAAATGACTTCCCTGCAACAATCGAATAGGGTTAAAACCGTGCAAAGAATCGAAAAGATTAGGCAAAAACGGTAAGGTGGTATAGAATCGAGCACCTATACTAATCGGATAGAGGCGTTTGTTTCAGACGACCTCTTTATTATTTGAATGTAGGTTTTAAGAAAATGACGAACTCACCTATTAAACAAACCGTAATCTTACTCAGCACAGTCTTCTTTTCCGGCGCAGTCCACGCTTCGGGCTACCACTTCGGTACGCAGTCGGTCAACGCGCAAGGCACCGCCAACTCTTCCGGCGCGGAAGCCGCCGACGCATCGACCATCTTCTACAACCCCGCCGGTCTGTCCAAACTCGACAGCAGCCAAGTTTCCGTCAACGCCAACATCGTCCTGCCCAGCATCCGCTACGAAGCCGATTCTGCACAATACTATCAAGGCGGCGATGTTTCCGGCTCGAAAAGCGGCAAAATCACCAAAACCACCGTCGCCCCGCACCTCTACGGCGCATACAAAGTCAATGACGACGTAACTTTGGGCTTGGGCGTTTACGTTCCCTTCGGCTCCGCCACCGAATACGAAAAAGATTCCGTACTGCGCCACAACATCAACAAACTCAGCCTTACCAGCATCGACATCGAACCGGTTGTCGCTTGGAAAGCCAATGAAAACCATGCTTTCGGTGCAGGCCTGATCGCCCAATACTCCAAAGCCGAATTGCGCAAATATTCCGACTGGGATGCCTCCGGTTCCATCAGCCAACTCGCCAGCGGCCTTGCCTCACGCGCAGCCGGTCGTCCTGTTTCCGTCAGCGCGCAAGGCAAATCTGACGGACACGCCGAAGTGAAAGGCCACGACTGGGGCTTCGGTTACCAACTTGCCTGGATGTGGGACATCAATGACCGCGCACGGGTCGGCGTGAACTACCGCTCCAAAGTAACCCACACCCTCAAAGGCTCGGCAGAATGGGAAGCCGACGGCACATACGCCCGCCTCGCTTGGAGTCGGGGCGCGCTTGCCGCCCGCGGCTACGTTCCGCGTGAAAAAGCAAGCGTCAAAATCGTCACGCCCGAATCCTTGTCCGTTCACGGCATGTACAAAGCCACCGACAAATTCAACCTGTTCAGCGATGTAACTTGGACGCGCCACAGCCGTTTCAACAAGGCGGAACTGGTATTTGAAAACACCAAAAACGTCGTCAATGGCAAATCCGACCGCACCGTCATCACCCCCAACTGGCGCAACACTTACAAAGTCGCGCTTGGCGGTTCTTACCAAGTGACCGACCCGCTGCAACTGCGCGCAGGTATCGCCTTTGACCGCTCGCCCGTCAAAAACGCCGGCTACCGCATGAACAGCCTGCCCGACGGCAACCGCATCTGGTTCTCGCTCGGCGCGAAATACCATATCGGCAAAAACCACGTCCTCGATGCCGCTTACAGCCATATCCACATCAACGACACCAGCTATCACACCACCCGCGCCACCGGCAACGATGTGGACAGCAAAGGCGCATCCGGCGCGCGCTTCAAAAACCACGCCGACATCGTTGGATTGCAATACACTTACAAATTCAAGTAAGCCGTTTGGCGCCGACATCAAAAGGTCGTCTGAAAACCTGAAACGAGGGTTTTCAGACGACCTTTTTTAATATACGGATTCAAAGAAATGCTTGGTCAACGGCGGACATAGTGGACAAAGGCGTATCCGATACCTTTCTCGCTTATGTGTGTTTCACGCAACTGCTCTTTCCATTCATCCGATGAAAATTCAGGGAAAAAAGCGTCTCCGGATACATCGAGCGACACCTCGGTCAGGCGCAAATCGGTCGCATACGGCAGGGCTTGGGCGTAAATCTGCGCGCCGCCCATGATGATGATTTCTTCGGCATCCGCACACAATGCCAATGCTTCTTCCAGCTCGGAGACGGTTTCCGCCCCTTCGGCAAGATAATCCGACTGACGGGTAATAACGATATTGCGGCGGCCGGGCAATGGTTTCTTAGGCAGGGATTCCCATGTTTTACGCCCCATGACGACTGGTTTGCCCGTGGTATAGGTTTTGAAAAAGGCAAAGTCTTCGGGCAGATGCCAAGGCATGGTGTTGTTGATGCCGATACAACGGTGGGCGGCATAAGCGGCAATCAGAGTGATTTTTTGCATGAGCATCCTTGTTTGAGGCTGAAAGCCAGTATTGTAAACGATATGGCGTATAGGCGGTTTTCTTCTTGGCATCCTAAAATATGACTTACGGTAATAATCATATAGACAATAATGAACATACCGTTTATCATTTAAAAATACCGTTTGTCTTAACGGTTAAATCATATTAACGGATAAATTTTCATTGTCGGATATTCAAGGGAGACAGTATGCCGGGTTCTTATGCTTTGTACCGCTGTGCGGTTTTATCGACATCCAGCGGTTCCATTGACAGTATGGCCGGACGCGACAGCACCATACATATTTTGCATTTAAACATTTCGTTTAATCATCAATGGCATGCAGACGGTTCAGATGTTAACAACAAAGAATATTGCGACTGGCGCGCCAATCATCTGGATGAACCAATCAGCACGCTGCCGCCTTGCGAAGACGAATTGTCCAAAACATTCAATTATCTGGTGGAACAGGGCTATCACGAAGCCATCGTTACGACGTTGAGCCACAAATTGAGCGACTCGGCGGATGTTATCCGCAAAATGGCGGCGCAGTTTCCACAACTGAAAATCCATGTTATCGACACAGGTACCTGCTGTATGCCGGAAGGCTTTTTCGCCATGGAGGCGGAACGGCTGCTTCGGGCAGGCCTGCCTCCCCAAACGGTCGTCGCACACTTGGAAAGCCTCAAGCCTTATTGCCACATCGTATTCGGACTTTCTTCGCTCAAGTCCCTTTCTTTGGGCGGTACGCTTTCCCGCGTCGGCGCGTCTTTCGGCGATTGGCTTGGATTGCGTAACGTCCTGCACTTTTCGCAAGACAATTTGGAACGCTTAGAAACCGTTACCGACGATGTCAAAATGTTTGATTCCATTATTGCCAATACCGTCAGCCTGATGAACGACAAGCCGAAAGACCAATTTATCCTCGGCGGCCTTTATACCGGCGACGAAGAACGCTACCAACTGTTTGCCGAACGTTTTTTTGAAAAAACCGGAAGGCGGCTCGGGCAGGGCGTACCCGTATCCGCCGTTGTCGCTGCGCACGTCGGTATCTGCGGGGTCGGCGTGGGCATGGTGGAACGCATTGCCGCCCCTGCCTGAAAATTTCACCATAAAGCCATACCACTAAAGGCTATGGGTATTGCTTATTTGAATTGACGGCAAAGGTCGTCTGAAAACCAAAATCTTTGGTTTTCAGACGACCTTTCGATATTTTGAGGTTTACACGCCCTGTTTCAGGCTGGCTTCGATGAAGCCGTCCAAATCGCCGTCCAATACGGCTTTGGTGTTGCCGACTTCGTAGCCTGTGCGCAAGTCTTTGATGCGTGAGGAGTCTAAGACGTACGAACGGATTTGGCTGCCCCAACCCACATCGGACTTGCCTTCTTCCAACGCCTGTTTCTCTTCGTTGCGTTTGCGCATTTCCAATTCATACAGTTTGGATTTCAACATTTCCATCGCAGCGGCTTTGTTGGCGTGTTGCGAACGGTCGTTTTGACACTGCACCACAATCCCCGTCGGCTCGTGGGTAATACGCACGGCAGAGTCGGTTTTGTTGATGTGCTGACCGCCCGCGCCCGATGCGCGGTAGGTGTCGATGCGCAAATCGGCGGGGTTGATTTCGATTTCGATGGAATCGTCGATTTCGGGGTATACGAACACGGATGAGAACGACGTATGGCGTTTGTTGTTCGAGTCAAACGGCGAGTAGCGCACCAAGCGGTGAACGCCGGTTTCCGTGCGCAGCAAGCCGTAGGCGTATTCGCCTTCAACGCGGATGGTGGCGCGGTTGATGCCCGCGATTTCGCCGTCGTCTTCTTCGAGGATTTCGATTTTGAAGCCTTTGCGCTCGGCGTAGCGGCTGTACATGCGAAACAGCATACCCGCCCAGTCTTCCGCTTCCGTACCGCCTGCGCCTGCGGTAATGTCGATAAAGCAGTTGTTCGGGTCGGCGGGCTGGTTGAACATCCGTTTGAACTCCAAGTCCGCCATCTGTTTTTCCAGTCCCGCCACGTCTTCCTGCACGGCGGCGAAACCTTCTTCGTCGTTTTCTTCGACGGTCATTTCAATCAGCATGCGGTTGTCTTCGATGCCCGACGCGATGTTGTCGAGCGTCAACACGATGCCTTCGAGGATTTTGCGCTCTTTGCCGATTTCTTGGGCGCGTTTCGGGTCATTCCACAGCTCAGGGTCTTCGGAAAGGCCGATGACTTCTTCCAATCGGTCTTTCTTGCCCTGATAGTCCATATAGACGCGGATGTCTTCGCTGCGCTTTTCCAAATCGTTCAGGGTGTTGTTGAGCTGGTTGATTACTTCGGCTTCCATGATTCTTGTGTGCTTTCAAAATTTTAGGGGCGTATTGTAAGGGATTTACGGGCTTTTTTCTATGATAAAGGTCGTCTGAAAACCTGAATCTCAAGTTTTCAGACGACCTTTTTGACACAAGGCTCTTAACCGCGTACCCGTTCGATTTTCGCGCCGACTTGACCGAGTTTTTTCTCGATGTGTTCGTAGCCGCGGTCGAGGTGGTAGATGCGTTCGACGATGGTTTCTCCGCCTGCGACCAAGCCTGCCATGACGAGGCTGGCGGAGGCGCGCAGGTCGGTTGCCATGACGACGGCGCCGGAGAGTTTTTCCACGCCTTTGACGAAGGCGGTGTTGCCTTCGGTGGTGATGTTCGCGCCCATGCGGTTGAGTTCGGGAACGTGCATGAAGCGGTTTTCAAAGATGGTTTCGACGACGCGGCTGTCGCCTTCGGCAACGGCGTTCATCGCCATAAACTGCGCCTGCATGTCGGTTGGGAAGCCGGGGTGTTCGGTGGTGCGGATGTTTACCGCTTTCGGCCGTTGCTGCATGTCGATGGAAATCCAGTCGTCGCCCGCTTCGATGATGGCGCCGGCTTCGACGAGTTTGTCCAAAACGACTTCCATGGTTTTGGGGGCGGCTTTGCGCAGGACGACTTTGCCGCCGGTCATGGCGACGGCGCAAAGGAAGGTACCGGCTTCGATGCGGTCGGGCACGACGCTGTGTTCGCAGCCGTGCAGCTCTTTCACGCCTTCGACGGTCATGGTTGATGTACCGATGCCGCTGATTTTCGCGCCCATTTTGACGAGGCATTCCGCCAAATCGACGACTTCGGGTTCGATGGCGCAGTTTTCGAGGATGGTTGTGCCTTCGGCGAGGGTCGCCGCCATCAGCAGGTTTTCCGTACCGCCGACGGTAATCATATCCATCACCACGCGTGCGCCTTTCAGACGACCTTTGGCTTTGACGTAGCCGTGTTCGATGGTGATTTCCGCACCCATGGTCTCGAGGCCTTTGAGGTGCTGGTCAACAGGGCGCGAACCGATGGCGCAGCCACCGGGCAGGCTGACTTGGGCTTCGCCGAAACGCGCCAGCGTCGGACCGAGCACGAGGATGGAGGCGCGCATGGTTTTCACCAGTTCGTAGGGTGCGCGGGTATTGTTGACGGTGCCGCCGTTGATTTCAAATTCGTGAACGTTGTCGGTCAAAACGCGTGCGCCCATGCCTTGCAGCAGTTTTTGGGTGGTTTTGACGTCGGCGAGCATGGGTACGTTTTTCAGGCGCAGGGTGCCGGAGGTCAAGAGTCCGGCACACATCAGCGGCAGGGCGGCGTTTTTCGCGCCGGATACGATGATTTCGCCGTTGAGCGGGCCGTTGGCGGTGATTTTGAGTTTGTCCACAGTGTTTCTTTCGTTGTTAAGACAAGTCCCGACGGCGCTGCCGGCAGGACGGGATTCGTTTAGATTCGGAATTATAAGGGATTTTGACGGTTTTTGCGGGCGGGCGGGGAGAATTCTTCCAAAGGGCGTTTACAGGGTATGAATGGTCGGAAGGGTTGTTTGAACATATCGGGCGCAACCTTGCGATGTCTGTTTCTACGTTTTCAGACGACCTGTAAATCCAGTTTCATCACGGAGACGGTTTCGCCGTTGTGCCATTGCGTCGCGATTTCCCGCCAGCCGTATTTGGCGTAAACCGCCTGTACGTCGGGCGTATAGAGGTAAAGGGCGGGCAGGCGTAAGGAGCGGGCGGTTTGCAGACAATGGGCGATGAGCGCGTGTCCGATGCCTTTGCCTCGATATTCGGGCAGGACGAATACGTCGCCCAGCCAGTATTCGTATTGCGGAAATTCTTCCATGTCGAAGCGTTTGAGCGCGGCGGAACCGAGCAGCCGTCCGTCTTCCGAAGCTGCGGCAAAGGCAAGCGGCAAACCGTCCCCGTCCAGACATTTCCGGTAATAGGCACGGATTTTTTCAAGCGACGACCACGGAGCGAAGTCGTGCCACTCCCGGTAGAGCGCACGGGTAAGCGGCTCGATGTGGCAGGCTTGCAAGGGGGTGATGTTCATGACGCGTTATCGTGTAGAAAGGTCGTCTGAAACTGTTTTCAGACGACCTTTTAACGTTTAGCCTACTTTATCCCCCGGCTGCGCGCCCGCATCGACATCGAGCAGCTTCAGTTTCCCGTCTGCCGTGGCGGCACTCAAAATCATGCCTTCGGAGATGCCGAATTTTGCCATTTTGCGCGGGGCGAAGTTGGCGACGGCGATGACCATGCGGCCGTTCAATTCGGCGGGATTGGGATAAGACGCGGCGATGCCGGAGAAGATGATGCGTTTTTCAAAACCGAAATCGAGGTCGAATTTCAGGAGTTTGGTGCTGCCTTCGACGGCTTCGCAGTTCAATACTTTGGCGACGCGCATGTCGATTTTCATGAAGTCGTCGAAGCTTGCCTGTTCGGCGACTTTTTCGTATTTGCTGTCTTCAACAGGCGCAGGGGTCGTCTGAATGCTTTGTTTGTTGGCTTCGATTAAATCGTCCACTTGTTTTTGCTCCACTCGTTGCATTAAATGTTCGTATTTGTTGATGGCGTGTCCGCCCAGGGTTTTGCGCGTGTTCGCCCAGGTAATCGCGTCCAGATTGAGGAAACGCGCGGCGTTGGCGGCGGTTTGCGGCAACACGGGGGCGAGGTAGGCGGTCAGCATGGTGAAGGCGTTGATGAGTTCGCTGCATACTTCGTGCAGGCGTTCGTCTTGACCTTCCTGTTTGGCGAGTTCCCACGGTTTGTTGGCATCGACGTATTCGTTTACCGCATCCGCCAATGCCATGATGTCGCGCAGGGCGCGGGCGTATTCGCGGTTTTCGTATTGCTCGGCGATGGTGTCGCTTTCGGCAGCGAGTTTTGCCAGCAATGCGCTGCCTGAAACGTCTTTCAGACGACCTTCGAAGCGTTTGGCGATGAAACCTGATGCGCGTGCGGCGATGTTGACGTATTTGCCGACGAGGTCGCTGTTTACGCGGCTGATAAAGTCTTGCAGGTTCAAATCGATGTCTTCGATTTTGCTGTTGAGTTTGGCAGCGATGTAGTAGCGCATCCACTCGGGGTTCAGGCCTTGTTCCAGATAGGATTTGGCGGTGATGAAGGTGCCGCGCGATTTGGACATTTTTTGTCCGTCCACGGTCAAAAAGCCGTGTGCGTACACGCCGGTCGGGGCGCGGTGGCCGGAAAAATGCAGCATGGCGGGCCAGAACAGGGCGTGGAAATAGAGGATGTCTTTGCCGATGAAGTGGTACATCTCGGTTTGGCTGTCGGCTTTGAAGTATTCGTCGAAATCGATGCCGATGCGGTCGCACAGGTTTTTAAACGACGCCATGTAACCGACGGGCGCGTCCAGCCAGACGTAGAAATATTTGCCCGGCGCGTCGGGGATTTCGAAACCGAAATACGGCGCGTCGCGGGAAATGTCCCAGTCGGACAGGGTGGTTTCTTCGCCTTCGCCCAGCCATTCTTTCATTTTGTTGAGGGCTTCTGGTTGCAGATGGGGCTTGCCGTCGTGCGGGTTGTTGCCGGAAGTCCATGCTTTGAGGAAGTCGGCGCATTCGCCCAGTTTGAAGAAGAAGTGTTCGGATTCGCGCAATTCGGGTTTGGCACCGGAAACGGCGGAATATGGGTTGATCAGTTCGGTTGGGGAATAGGTCGTGCCGCAGACTTCGCAGTTGTCGCCGTATTGGTCTTGGGCGTGGCATTTGGGGCATTCGCCTTTGACGAAGCGGTCGGGCAGGAACATTTGTTTTTCGGGGTCGAAAAGCTGCTCGATGACGCGGCTCTCAATCTTGCCGTTGGCTTTCAGTGCGCGGTAAATCTGTTCGGAAAACTGTTTGTTTTCCGGGGAATGGGTGCTGTAATAATTGTCGTAGCCGATGAAAAAGCCGGTGAAGTCGGCGAGGTGCTCTTCGCGCACTTTGGCAATCATATCTTCGGGCGCGATGCCTTGTTTTTGCGCAGCAAGCATCACGGGCGTGCCGTGGGTGTCGTCGGCGCAGCAGTAGTGGCACTCGTGGCCGCGCAGTTTTTGAAAGCGCACCCAAACGTCGGTTTGGATGTGTTCGACCATGTGGCCGAGGTGGATGCTGCCGTTGGCATAGGGCAGCGCGGAGGTAACGAGGATTTTGCGTGTCATGGTTTATGCTTTGGAAAACAATGGATAAAGATGGGGAATTATACCGTAAATCGTGCGGACGAGACGGGGGAAAGGTCGTCTGAAAAGGGGGATTTAAGGTTTCAGACGACCTTTTGCCTTTCCGCTTTCTTTGCACATTCTTTGTCTAACTTGACATTTCCTTGCCGCCGCAACAACATAAAGGCAGATTCGGCAGCCGGTTCGAGCCTGCCGTACGTTTTTTCTTAACAGAAAGGCTATCTACGATGACACAATCCACTCACGATCCTTATGCGGACTACCGCGAGCTGACGCTTCGGGGCATGATACTCGGTGCGCTGATTACCGTGATCTTTACCGCGTCGAACGTTTATCTCGGCTTGAAGGTCGGTCTGACCTTTGCTTCGTCGATTCCGGCGGCGGTGATTTCGATGGCGGTTTTGAAGTTTTGCAAAGGCAGCAATATTTTGGAAAACAATATGGTGCAGACGCAGGCTTCGGCGGCGGGTACGCTTTCGACCATCATCTTCGTCCTGCCCGGTTTGCTGATGGCGGGCTACTGGAGCGGTTTCCCGTTTTGGCAGACGACGCTTTTATGTATTGCCGGCGGGATTTTGGGGGTGATTTTCACCATTCCGCTGCGTTACGCGATGGTGGTGAAAAGCGAGTTGCCTTATCCCGAAGGCGTGGCGGCGGCGGAGATTTTGAAAGTCGGCAGCCACGAGGAAGAGGAAGGCCGTCAGGGCGGTAGCGGCATTAAAGAGCTGGCGGCAGGCGGCGCGTTGGCGGGCTTTATGAGCTTTTGTTCCAACGGTTTGCGCGTGATTGCCGACAGTGCGAGTTATTGGTTTAAAAGCGGCACGGCGATTTTTCAACTGCCGATGGGCTTTTCGCTGGCATTGTTGGGCGCGGGCTATCTGGTCGGACTGACGGGCGGCATCGCCATCCTGTTGGGCATTTCGATTGCTTGGGGTATTGCCGTGCCGTATTTTTCATCGCACATTCCGCAGCCTTCCGATATGGAAATGGCAGCGTTTGCGATGAAGCTGTGGAAGGAAAAAGTACGCTTTATCGGCGCGGGTACCATCGGTATTGCGGCGGTTTGGACGCTTTTGATGCTGCTCAAGCCGATGGTCGAAGGTCTGAGAATGTCGTTCAAGAGTTTCGGCGGCGGCGCGCCTGCAGCGGAACGTACAGAACAAGATTTGTCGCCTAAGACCATGATTTTCTGGGTATTGTCCATGATGCTGGTGTTGGGTGTATCGTTTTATCACTTTATCGGCGATTCGCACATTACAGGCGGCATGGCCTGGCTTTTGGTGGTCGTTTGCACGCTTTTGGCTTCCATCATCGGCTTTTTGGTCGCTGCCGCCTGCGGTTATATGGCGGGTTTGGTCGGCTCGTCTTCCAGCCCGATTTCAGGTGTGGGCATCATTTCCATCGTCATCATTTCGCTGGTGTTGTTGGTCGTGGGAGAATCCGGCAGCTTGATGGCGGATGAAGCCAACCGCAAATTCTTGTTGGCGCTGACGCTGTTCTGCGGTTCGGCAGTAATTTGCGTCGCCTCGATTTCCAACGACAACCTGCAAGACTTGAAAACCGGCTACCTGCTCAAAGCAACGCCTTGGAGACAACAGATTGCGTTGATTATCGGCTGTATCGTCGGCGCGTTCGTCATCTCGCCCGTGTTGGAACTGCTCTACGAAGCTTATGGCTTTACCGGCGCAATGCCGCGCGAAGGCATGGACGCGGCACAGGCCTTGGCGGCTCCGCAAGCGACTTTGATGACGACCATCGCGTCGGGTATCTTCGCCCACAACCTTGAATGGGCGTACATTTTCACCGGTATCGCGATCGGCGCGGTGTTAATCGTCGTCGATTTGGTGTTGAAAAAATCGTCCGGCGGCAAACGCGCACTGCCTGTCCTCGCAGTCGGCATGGGCATCTACCTGCCGCCGTCCATCAATATGCCTATCGTGATCGGCGCAGTGTTGGCGGCGGTGTTGAAACACATCATCAGTAAGAAAGCGGAAAACCGTGAAGGTCGTCTGAAAAACGCCGAACGTATCGGAACCTTGTTCTCCGCCGGTTTGATTGTCGGCGAAAGCCTGGTCGGCGTAGTGATGGCATTCATCATCGCCTTCTCCGTGACCAACGGCGGCTCCGACGCTCCGCTCGCGCTGGGTCTGGAAAACTGGGAAACCACCGCATCCTGGCTGGGGCTAGCATTCTTCATCACAGGCATGGTGTTCTTCGCCCAACGCGTGTTGAAAGCAGGACGCGTTAAGTAATTCGGGTTTGAAAATAAAGAGGTCGTCTGAAAACTGGGGATTCAGGTTTTCAGACGACCTTGTTTTTATCTGTAACTTCTTGCTCTTTTATCTGGCGGGAGAGGGCTGGGGAGAGGGTGGCTCTGCGGGGCAAACGAATTTGATTTTACCCAAAGTCATAGAACCACCCCCATCCTAACCTTCCCCCGCCGGACGGGGGAAGGGACAAGTTGCCGTTGAAGCAATCCGTAGCGTGGGCTTTGCCCAAGAGATGAAAGTAAATTCAATTATTGTCTGACTTGGATAGTTAAGTGGTAGATTTCGTGGGCAAAGCCCACGCTACTTGAGTTATAGTGGATTAAATTTAAATCAGGATAAGGCGACGAAGCCGCAGACAGTACAGATAGTACGGCAAGGCGAGGCAACGCCGTACTGGTTTAAAGTTAATCCACTATATATTAAGACTGCGGTGATTGAATAAAAAGGTCGTCTGAAACCTTGAATTTCAAGTGAACTGGCCCCCAAATCTTGGACACTCATAAAAGCCTATTCAGGCGCTCTGTGCAAGCTGGGTTCTGTATGCGACAGGACTCAGCTTTTTCAATTTCAAACTGCAACGCTCGCGGTTGTAGTAATC
>NZ_POWX01000025.1 GCF_003044445.1 Neisseria mucosa | reverse complement strand
GACAGGGTTGCCTGCCGTACCATTGCCCACAGTCAGTCCGTTGTCGGTCAGGACGCTGTCGC
The DNA here is from genome assembly GCF_003044445.1 of Neisseria mucosa. Classification (GTDB taxonomy): domain Bacteria; phylum Pseudomonadota; class Gammaproteobacteria; order Burkholderiales; family Neisseriaceae; genus Neisseria; species Neisseria mucosa_A. Next base: position 31,263 of record NZ_POWX01000025.1, on the reverse strand, counting down.
CGACAGTTACTTTGTTGAAGGATACGTCGTCTGAAGTCGCTACGGTGATGTTCTTACCGTCGCGGGTTACTTTGATGTTTTTACCATCCTTGAACGTTACCGTTTCGCCTGCCGCCACTTTTTCGGCAGCATCGCTGTTGGCTTGCAGATTCCAGCCTTTTTCAGCAGTTTCTTTGACGGATTTAATCGCATCGCTGACGGTAGTCTTACCTGTTTCACCAATATCGGTAACCGTTACCGTACCGTTTTGGTTGGTTGAGCCTGTACCCAAAACATCTGCCAGATTGGTTTGCGCGGCATTTATCTGCTCTTCGGTCGCGGCTTGACCTTTGGTAGCGAAACCCGTATTGCCCAAGGTTTTGTTGGTCAGTCCGCTTACCGTGCCGTTCGTACCATCGATAACAACTTTCTTACCGTCGGTTTTACCGATGGTGATTTTTTCGGCAAGGCTGAAGTCGATATCCTTGTTCGTGCCACTGGTCGTAACGATATTTTTGTCTTTACTCGTGTACTTGACAGTATCACCCAGATTGATTTTCTGGTTATTGCCGTTGTCCGCCCCGATGTTCAGACCTTTGTTCAACTCTTTACCAACCTCGGTCAATGCGTCTTGAACGGTATGTACGGTAGTACCTGTCGTACCGTCGGCATGATTGACAGTAAAGCTTGGTTTTCCGACCGTACCATCAGAGCTGACGGTCGTGTTCAATGCGGCTGCAAACGGTTTGATTTGCTCGACATTTACCGCGTCGGTGTCGTCCGTACCTTTGGCAACCTTAGTAATCTTGTTGCCGCCGTTGTTCAGACCAGAATTGGTCAGAGACACTTGGTTAGAAGAGCCGTCTGCACCAATCTTCAGACCGTCAGTCGTCAGTACGCTGTCACCCGCGGTAACTTTAGGCGTAACCAATCCTGCATTCGTCAGCGTGCTGTCGCCTGCTTTCAAGGTAGTCGCAGTTACGCTGGTCAACGTAATATCGTCATTCAGCTTGACGGTAACATTGTCGTTGTCGGCGGAAGTAGTGATGTTATTGCCGCCTTTGATGCCGACGCGCTCACCCAGTTTTTTGCTTGAGGTCGAAGTGTTGCCGTCCGCATCAAAAGTCAGACCTTTGTCAGCCAGCTCTTTAAGCTGGGCATAATTCACAGCATCATCTTCATTTTCACCTTTGGCAACTTTGGTGATCTTGTTGCCGCCATTGTTCAAGCCGGACTTGGTCAGGGATACAGGATTGTCACCATTGGCAATGTTCAAACCATCATTGGTCAGAACGCTGTCGCCCGCTTTGAGTTTATCGGCATTGACGGTTTGAACAGTGATTTCGTCTTTCAGTTTGACGGTAATGCCGCCTGTACCTGATTCGGTAACCACATTTGTATCGTCGCCTTTAATTGCCAGCGTTTCGTCCAGTTTTTTGGTTACAGGAGAGCCGCTGTTGCCACTGAAGGTAATACCTTTGGTGTCAACGATCTCTTTCGCATCTACGCCTTTTTGAATCTCACCCTTGGCGGCGTCTGTAAGGTCAAGTTCGTAGTTGGTGGTTTTGGTTTGGTTGGCGTTTGCTTTTTCAGACGACCCCAACTTCAATTTACCGCCATCTTTCACGCTGACGGTTGTATTGTCGGCATGAACGGTGTAGGTCGTTTTATTACCTGCTTCCACAGCGGCAACATGGGTATTGTCGCCTTTTTCAACCACGCTGGTTTTTTCGCTGTTGGCAACAGCCTCATTGATGGCTTGTGCAACATCGGCAGCCGTGGCGAAAGCATCGCCCGTCTTTCCAGCATTAACCGTACCGTCCGTACCTGCTGTCAACGTAGATTTATTTACGTTGAACGCAATACCGTCGGCTTTGTTTTCGGCGGTCGTACCTGTGCCGTTAACGAAGTTCAGCTTGGAATCAGCTTGATTCAACGTCTTAGCATCTGTGCCGTTGACTTGTACGCCGATGTTTTGCAATGCGCTGTCAGCTTTTGTCAAAGAGGCTTTGGTTTTGTCAGACAAATCCAGATTGTAGGTAGTGACATTGGTGGTTGTATTTTCAGACGACGTCAGTTTCAAACCGTCCACACTACTGTCCAGCGCAACGGCTGCACCTTTGGCGTTGACGGTGTAAACCGCATGTCCGTCAGTCAGGTTATCGGTTTTGGTTACGCTGGCAACATTCGTACCCCCTTGAACCTCGGTTTTCGCGGCTTTAACTTGTTTGTAGCTTGCTGCGTCGGTATCTACTGCGCCGTCGGCAATGTTGGTAACTTTATTGCCGCCGTTGGAGAGTCCGCCCGCAGTCAGGCTCACTGGGTTGCTGCCTGAGCCGATGGTTACGCCGGAGCCGTTAACGGTTGTACCGGCAGTGGTTACATCGCCGCTGAAGGCTGCGGAAGTCAGTCCGGTCAATTCTTTTGCCAGTTTGACATTCAGCGTGCCGCTGTTTTTGTCCGCAACGACGCCGATATTGTTTTCAGACAATTTGTCCGCATCGTTTTGTCCGCCTTTAACGGCTACGGTGCTGCCAAGTTGACGGTCAAACTTCGTACCTGTATCGCCTTCGAAATTCAACGGCGTGCGTACGGCATTGCTCAAAGCGGTAAGCGCGTCACCTACTTTGTTATAACCTGCTACGCTTGAAGTAGAAGGGTCGCCTGAAATGACGCTGTAAGTCGGCGCAGTAATCGTGCCGTCGGGATTCACTTTAGTGCCGATGGCATCAGCGATTTTGTTCAATTGGGAAACATTGACCGCATCATTGTCTTTAGCACCGTTCTTCACATTGCCGACTGTGGTCGGAGTAGTGGTTTGAGGATCGGTCGGGTTCAATGCGGCAATGGTTACATCGCCTGTGTATTCGGTGTTGTCGTCCATGTGTTTGAACGATACGGTTTTCACACCTGTACCCGGAGCGACAGTTACTTCACGTCTCAGAATTCTGCCGTCTGTACCCACATAAGAGAAAGGCGCATCATTGTTGACAGTCGTCAGCGTGCTGACGCGCAGGTTTGCCATCGCATCTTGCAATTGCTCCAGATTAACCGCGTCGCCAGCAGTATCGCCTTTGGCAACATTAGTAATCTTGTTGCCACCCATATCCAATCCGCCCTTAGCGGTAACTTTGCCCGCGAATTCAGGATTATCGACGGTATTGATGCTGACGGTTGCACCGTTTTGACGCAGGGAGATATTTTTGCCCGCTTCCAGCGTAATGGTCGAACCGCTGGTAATGTTTTGCAGCGAGTTATCTTGTACCGTACCGTTGGTATTAGCAGTTTTCGCTGTTGTCAGCTTGAACGGTTTGTACGCATTAGCATTCAGATCACGGATTGCCTCATCGATGGTATTTTTGCCTGTACCGCCGATGTTGCTCATTGTAAAGCCGCCATCTTCGCCGACTGCAGCATTGCCGCCCAATACATTTTTAACGGTTTTGGCAGTATTGCCCAAAACGTTTTGTACCGCGTACAGCTGGCTGCCGTTGATGGCATCGGTAGAAGTGTTAGAGATTTCGCCCGGAGCAACGTTTTTCAATTGACGTTCGTAGTTTTTAGAACCAAAGGATACTTGGTCGCCAGAGGTAACATTGTTGCCGCCTGCAAAACCTGAGTATTTCAGATTGTTGACAGTAGCTTCGTTGACACTAATTGCATTGGTTGTAGTCGTACTGCCCGCACCGATTGCCACAGAGTTGCCTTTTGTGGCTTTCGCGCCCATACCGAATGCGGCAGAGGCGACGCCTTCAGCGATCGTACCCGTACCAAAAGCTGTGGATAATTCGCCTATTGCCTGTGATTTAGTGCCAATGGCTACCGCAGCTTCGCCTGAGGTCGTATGAGTATAACTATCTTTACCAGTTGCCATCACATCACCGGTATAGTCTTGATAAACCTCTTTAACCGTTTTACCCGTACCGTCTACAGTTTTCACTGCAACGGTATCCCAATCGTCCGCACCAATGGCGATAGAAGAATTGCCTTTTGCGTCTACATTGTTACCGATGGCAGTAGATTGGTCTCCCCATGCGTTGGCATATGCACCGATAGCAACGGTTTGGTTGTAATCAGTTTCAGCCGAAGCTGGTTTTGCAGGATTGGTTGCAGAAGCGTGATAGCCGATGACGACAGAGCGCGAGTTATTGGATCGAGCCTGATCACCGATAACAACGGAGCTATATTTCAAAGCCTGTGCATCATTACCGATAGCAACTCCCGCGGATTCAGCTGCATGACTGGATTTACCGATGGCGATGCTATTACTATAATCGGCGTTTGCGCCATTACCTAAAGCGATAGCGTTTTCCAAACGAGTATGGCTATTTAAACCAAGCGCCAAAGAAGCCGCGCCGTCTGCATTGGCAGCACGTCCTAACGCGATAGAATCAGTTTTCCAAGCATTATTGCCCGAGCCGATAGCGATAGCATTCACTTCGGCAGCCTTCGCGCCATCACCCAACGCAATGCCACTATCCTTAGCAGCGTAGCTAGTCTTACCAATGGCGACAGCCTTGCTGCCTGCTGCCTGCGCCTCATCACCCAACGCAATGCCACTTTCCTCAGTAGCATGGCTAGACTTACCAATAGCGACTGCCTTGCTGCCTGCTGCCTGCGCCTCATGACCGAGAGCAACTGCGCTGCTTGCTTCGGCTTTAGCGGAATGACCACCTGCAAATGATGCCCAACCCAAAGCATTGGTATTGAAACCGACAGCCGTTGCCCCTGCATTATTCGCAGTGGTATAAGCACCCAAAGCCACAGCAGAGTCATGAAGTGCATTTGCACCATCGCCCAATGCTACGCTGGATTTGCCCAATGCATTGGATGCCTGACCGCCTGCAAAAGAATTCTGACCGAAGGCATTTGCAGCCTGACCGACCGCGGTCGCGTTCGTACCGCTGGCTTTACTTGCAGCACCCACGGCGACAGAGCCTTCGCCCGTGGTCGTACCGTTGACATTGGCAACAGAGCCTGTGGCTGCTTCGACGGAAGCCTTGTTACCGATTACTACCGCATTTTTCGCCGCTGCTTTGGTTTCGCTACCGACTGCGATGGCAGATTCAGCCGATGCCTGAGCCTTCAGACCTACCGCAGTTGTACCATTGGCAGTCGCAGAAGCATCTACACCTGCGGCAAGCGCGTTGTCGCCTGTCGCACCGTCGTTGTTGTAGTTGCCTTTAGTTTGATCTTCGTTTTTAACGCTGTAAAAATGAGTTTGCGACGCGGCAGTCAGTTTGCCGTTTTTAATTTTGACAGTTTCTCCATCCACTTGGACATCGTATTTGACTTTAGTATTGCCGTTTGCTTCGGTATCAACGGTAACGGTAGTTACATTGCCGTCGGCAAACTGTACGCTTTCGCCGGGCGTAACAATGCCCTTCTCCGCGCCTGCATTATCTTTGACGGCAAAGCCTTGGTTGACGTAAGTATTGAGATTGGTCAACGCGCCACCTACGTTGGTTGCGGCTGCCGTATTGAATTTGGTCGCACTGTTGCCTGTGGCATTCGGTGTCGCATTGCCTTTGAACACATCATAAGACGGCAGCGTTACCGTACCTTGATTGTTTGTAGAATCAATGCCTACAGCTGCGTTGCCGCCCAATGCATCGGCAACTGCTTTGGCGATATTGCCCGAACCTACATGAAGCGCGTAAAGTTGGCTGCCGTTAATCGCATCGGTGGAAGTTGAGGTAATCGCACCAGGAGCAACATGTTTAAGTTGACGCTCAAAGCCAGCCGAACCGAAAGAAACTTGCGAACCTGGGGTAATGTGTGTCGTTCCCGCAAAACCGCCGTAAGTAATACCATTAACTGTCGCAGTTGTTACAGCCGTTGCATCGGTATTGGTGTGCGAACCCGCGCCGATGGCGACGGATTTATTCTGACTGGCGGTTGCGCCTACACCAAATGCAGCAGCGCCCACGCCTGATGCAGATGTCCCCGAACCAAAAGCAGTTGATAACGCACCTTCAGCGAGTGCGGCTACACCAATCGCAACAGCGGCATCGCCGGCGGTCGTACCTTTGAATGGATTGCCATAAGCCTGACCCTGCTGCTTCATTGGCATACCAGTCAACTCTTCGAATACCTGATGGACCAGTTTATTTCCTGCTGCTGCAACTTGTTTGGTCCGTACGATATTCCAATCGTCACCACCGATAGCAATGGATGAATCCCCAGTTGCACGGGTATTATTACCGATAGAAGTGGATTGCGTACCCGAGGAAATAGCATCCGGACCAAGGGCAATTGATTGTGTTGCACCTGTCGCCTTTGCTCCCACACCAATGGCAATACCTTGTCTGGAGGTTGATTTAATCTCCCCATATTGAACATCATCACTACCAATAACAATAGCAGACTCTTCTGCTGCCTGTGTATTTTTACCGATAGCAATCGAACTTTTTTTTGTTGCTTGTGCACCTTTACCGATGGCAACGGCTTCTACCCCCGTTGCCTGCGTATTTGCACCAACAGCGACCGTACTGATTTCCTTCGCTTGAGCCTCCGTACCCACAGCAATTGCATTGTTGCCACGTACGGTTAAATTGCTACCCACACCGATAGCACCATCACCGCTAACGCCTTGATTTGTTATTCTGCCCGAATCATTGTTACCAATCGCAATGGCACTTGTTCCATTAACATTAGTATCCGTACCAATCCCTATTGCCTTTTGACCAGTTGCCTGAAGATTAACACCGATAGCAATGGAATTATTACTATTCGCAATAGTCGTATGAGTTGAGTTTGGACCGATTGCCAAAGCCCCATTAGTTTTAGCTTGTGCATTATTACCAATGGCAAGGGCACCCGTTCCATTTGCCGACGTCGAGCCGTCACCAATAGCAAATACCGCCCCACCTGTTGCAGGTTTTGCATTCATCGCAGCCCAAGCCCCTTCGGAAAATCCCAATAATGCCGCGCTCAACGCCGTCAGCCTGAATAAGGTTTTCAGACGACCTTCCTCTGAGGCGCGCACATCCCCCTCAGCACCTTCGCTGCTTGATTTGACACGTCCCTTCGCCAATTCGGAAGTAACGACGAAAGAGCCGATGGTACGGTTCCATACTACTTTGAAAATCTTATTCATAACAATCTCTCTTGGTTGGATTTATTAAAAAATATCAGATTGAATTCAAGCATATACAATCAAAACAAGACGGACTCCCCGCACTGTCCCGCCGCCAAATCTTCTTCTTCAGGCACACGCAGATTTTATGAGACAGGCATTCATTTATTTTGTTTATATATTATTGAAAATCAACCAGGTTGACGTTAATTGTCACTTAAGTACAATTTTTAGAACATATCTATATCAATAGATATAGTATAGAAACTTCATCAAATTGCCGCTTATGCAAAATAAGCTCCGACAATCTTTAAGTTTCTTTTATTTTTTAACGCATATTTACTTTTACAAGTGGAACTATGTATGGAATCCTGCAATTTTTATGCCAAACTCTCATACTGCATTTATGGCTATGTCGTTTTATACTATGTTTATATTTGAATGAATATAATGAAAGAAATTTAAGATGCCGTTGCAACGGTATTGATTTGTAGAATTAATCCTTCACTCTGCGCTTACCGTCTTCTAGCGTAAGGAAGGAAATTGACAGCAGGAGCCTGCGCCAGTCCGGAAAAATACAACTGTTCCTCTGCCATAACTCCCGTCAACTGTATTCGCGGGCATAGCCCGCGCCACATCCGATCTTTTAAACTCTCACTAGCAGGCATACGGAAAACGACGCAAAAAGGTCGTCTGAAAATGCGTGCATCGCAAGCCCGATGCTTTTTTCAGACGACCTTCTTAAAACAAGTTGTATAAACCGTAACGCGGACTTTGCCCGCGACAATACAACTTTCCTTCCACCATGACTCCCGCCAACTGCATTCGTGGGCATAGCCCGCGCTATAGTGGATTAACTTTAAACCAGTACGGCGTTGCCTCTCCTTGCCGTACTATTTGTACTGTCTGCGGCTTCGTCGCCTTGTCCTGATTTAAATTTAATCCACTATACATTCCCATCTTTCAAACTCTCGCTAGCAAACATAGGAACACAATGCAAAAAGGTCGTCTGAAATATCCATAGCGGGTTTCGCTACTTTTCAGACGACCTTTTGAAGGTGGATTGCAATAAAGCTATAAAAAAGAATCAACGCCCCATTTCGCTCTGCATGGCGCGGATGCTTGCCTGCCTGTCGCTGACATCACGGGTCAGGCGGTTGATTTTTGCCTGATCCCCCTGACGGCGGGCGGCGGCAAGTTGGGATTGGGCGCGCGCGAGTGCGGCCTGCTCATTGCGGACTTCTTTTTGAAGGATTTGCTTACGCGACATTTGAGGCTTCGCAGGTGCGGATACAACGGGCGCAGGAAGGATTTTCGCTTTGCGGTTCATCTCTGCGGCACGCGCTTTGGCGGCTTTGGTATCCGGCTGGTTGCGCAGTTTCACATCCAGGCGGGGATTGGCGGCTTCTGCGGTGTTGGTTACGCTGCTTACTGCCGGACGCGGAAGGATTTTAATGTCGTCAATTTCGGGCGCTGCCTGACCGATGGCTTCTTTCAGGTTGACCGTTTCGGGAACAGCGCTGTCGGCTTCTTCGCTGCTGACGGTCGCGCTGCCGTCAACATGGGACACGGTACATTCGGCACCGGTTTTCTGGTTGGTAAAGACAATGCCGTTTGCGGTTTTGCAGATATAGGTAACGGGATTTGCGGATACGGCTGAGCTGCTGAGGCAGAGCGCAGCCGCAAGGATATAGGGTATCGGTTTCATGGCGGCCTCAAGATTTGCGGGAAGCGGGCATTATACTATGCTGCCGGTTAGGGAATTTCAACTTATCTTTCAAGAATGTTAAATTCAGCGATTTACAGAAAATAGGGGTCGTCTGAATTCTGTTTTTCAGACGACCTTTTTTCCATATGCCTTCGGGCAAAATTCGCACTACCGCTCAGTGGAGGCATTTCCCGCCGCTGCTTCCCACAACTCCCTCTTCTTCCCTGCCGTCAGTTTTTTGATGGCGATTTCCTGTTTCAATGCCTCGCTTTTGGAGAGGTCGTCTGAAACGATACGCATCGCCGTCGGTTTGTTCAGCCGCGTGTATTTCGCGCCTTTTCCTGAGAGATGGGCGGCAAACCGCTCTTGCGGGCGGTTGCTGATGCCGCAGTAAAGCGCGCCGTTTTCGCACAAAATCAGGTAAACGCTCCAATTTTCCGCGCTCATGCTTCTGCTTCCTTGGCGAAACTTTCCGTGAAAATACGGACGGCGGCTTCGGTTTTGGCAGACTGGACACGATAAGGCGTAACCAAATAGAGGCTGACCGGCGGCAGCGTCCACTCGGGCAAAACGGTTTTCAGACGACCTTGGGCGATTTTTTCCCGAACTTCGCCGCCCACTTGCAAAGACAAACCGAAACCGCTTTCGGTCAGGCTGCACACGGCGGCAAGATGCGTGCAGGCAATGCTGTCGGCGACGTCGAGAAAATAGCTTTCGCTGCCGTGTTGCAAGGTCGTGCGGACGGGCAGGAAGTGCAGCCAACGATGCGTGTGAAGCTGCGAGGGATGGGTAATGGGCGCATGACGGTCGAGATAATCGGGCGCGGCGCAAATGGTGGACTGCCAGGTAACGAGATGACGCGCAACCAAATTGGGATCGTCTAGGGCGCGGTCGCCGCCGCGTATGGCGATGTCGGTTTGGCTGTGTTGCAGGTCGTCCAAGGTATCGCTGAAATTGAGGATGGGGCGGATTTTGGGAAACTCGGTTTGCAATCGTGAAAACGCCGTCTGAAAAGCGCGGGACTCGATGACGGTGGAAGTCAGGGAAATACGCAATTCGCCGACGGGTTCGGTTTTCAGATTGTCGATAACGGTACGCGTATCGGCAAGGGTGGCGGCGAGGCGGCGGCAGTATTCGCCCAAAGCTCTGCCGGCATCGGTAGGCGCAAGGCTGCGCGTGCTGCGGTTTAACAGCTTGATGCCGTGCAGGGCTTCGAGGCGGTTGATGTGCTGGCTGACGGCAGACGGAGTCATGCCCAGCGCGGCAGCGGCGGCGTTCATGCTGCCGTGTTCGAGGACGGCGGCGAAAACGAGCAGGGGTTTGATGTCTTGCATTCTATTTCTATTATTTAGCTCAACTTCACAATCATAACAGCAAATCAGGGATTATCAAGCGTTTCAGACGGCCTTACAATGCACTCATCTAATCAATCACACCTCAACAAGGAGTCAAACATGAAAATCGCAGTTATCGGTGCAACAGGTTATGTCGGCAACGCAGTCGTTCAAGAATTGGCAGGTCGCGGTCATGAAGTAACTGCTTTCGCCCGCAACACGGATAAAGTGTTCCAAGCGCAAAATGTTGCCGCCGTCTCCGCAGATGTCAACGCGGCTGACTTCGCCGACAAGCTGGCAGGCTTTGACGCCGTGGTCAGCGCGTTCAATCCGGGCTGGGCCAATCCCAATATCGGCGCGGATTTTACACGCGGCGCAAACAATATCGTCGAAGCGGCAAAAGCGGCTCAAGTGCCGTATCTCTTAATCGTCGGCGGCGCAGGCAGCCTGTATGCCGCACCTGATTTGCAAGTTATCGATACGCCCGACTTCCCCAAAGAAATTTACGACGGCGCCAATGCCGCGCGCCATCTCTTGACCGCACTCCTGCCGCGTCGCGATGTAAACTGGTCTTTCGTTTCCCCACCGGTACGACTGGGCGCGGACGGCGGCTTCAGCGAAGACAAAACCGGCAAATACCGCTTGGGCAAAGACGATTTGCTGATGGACGGCGAGATTCCGGCAGGCATCAGCGTAGCGGATTTGGCGATTGCCATCGCCGACGACGCGGAAAACAAAGCGCATTTGTTTGAACGCTTTACCGTTGCCGCCGCTTAACCGCCAAATATGGCAAAGGTCGTCTGAAAACCTTATCAATCAGGTTTTCAGACGACCTTTTTAATTTTAGACCGGGCTTTATAAAAACCTTAAGCTTGGTTAATTTACGAAAATATTTTGGAATCCATCACCCATCACTCATTTGTATTTACGATGCAAATTTTTATAACTAGAGAAATAATACACATTAAAAACAACAAGATTTATTGCATTACGTCATTATTGTTTTATAATATATGCATATTTTATACATGCCATCGTATTTACCTATGCCATATTTTGCATGAAGCGTAAAACTTTTTTTTCCTCTTTTACTCTAAACTTGCGAACAGCTCTACCTCTTTACTTGCCCGCCTCCCACAGGCAGGCACGACGCGAATCCGATACGGTCGCGTTTATTTGTTTTCCATCACATGAGACCTATCATGAAAAATACCACCATTCAGAAATTTGCAGATAAAACCGCCAAAATCGGTATCGTCGGCTTGGGCTACGTCGGCCTGCCTCTGATGCTCCGTTATGTGGACATCGGTTATCAGGTTTTGGGCTTCGACATCGACAAAACCAAAGTCGACAAACTCAACAAAGGCGAAACCTACATCGAGCATATTCCTGCCGAGAAAATCGCCGCCGCTTCAAACAGCCTGTTTGAAGCCACCACCGACTTCTCCCGCATCGGCGAAGTGGAAGCCGTGATTTTGTGTGTACCGACTCCGTTGAACAAATACCGCGAGCCGGACATGAGCTTCGTTATCGACACCACCGACGCGGTGAAACCTTACCTGCGCGCCGGTCAAGTGTTGTCTTTAGAATCCACCACCTACCCCGGCACAACCGAAGAAGAATTGCTGCCGCGCGTTGAAGAAGGCGGTTTGAAAGTCGGTAAAGACGTGTTCTTGGTGTACTCTCCGGAACGCGAAGACCCGGGCAATCCGAATTTTGAAACCCGTACCATTCCGAAAGTCATCGGCGGTCATACCCCTGCTTGTTTGGAAGTCGGTATCGCGCTGTATCAGCCTGCCATCGACAAAGTCGTACCGGTAAGCTCCACCAAAGCCGCCGAGCTGACCAAGCTTCTGGAAAACATCCACCGCGCCGTGAACATCGGCTTGGTAAACGAGATGAAAATCGTCGCCGACAAAATGGATGTCGATATTCACGAAGTCATCGCCGCCGCCGCAACCAAACCGTTCGGCTTCGTTGCCTACTATCCCGGCCCGGGCTTGGGCGGACACTGTATCCCCATCGATCCGTTCTACCTGACTTGGAAAGCGCGCGAATATGGCGTGAATACCCGCTTCATCGAGTTGGCAGGCGAAGTGAACTCCCACATGCCTGACTACGTTATCGGCAAAGTAGGACTGGCTTTGAACGAACACAACCGTTCCATCAAAGACAGCAAAATCTTGGTTTTGGGTATCGCCTACAAGAAAAACGTGGACGATATGCGCGAAAGCCCGTCAGTAGAAGTGATGGACCGCCTGCACAAACTGGGCGCGGACATTTCCTACTCTGACCCGCACGTGCTCGAGTTCCCATACATCCCCGGTCATCACTACTTCGACCTGAAGAGCGAGCCGCTGACGCCGGAAACCGTGGCGAAATACGACTGCGTGGTTCTGACTACCGATCACGACAAGTTTGACTACGACATGATTGCCGAACACGCCAAACTGATCGTCGATACGCGCGGCAAATTCCCTGCGAAAAACCCGAAAGTCGTGAAGGCGTAACACCTTTGATGATTCAGGCAGACTGCTTGCCGGCAAGTTTCGGCAGGCAGTCGGCTTTCTTAGGCCGTTTGTTTTCAGACGACCTAAGAAAGCTCTTATTTGCATGATGCGGCTGCGTTTTCAGGTCGTCTGAAAATCTCGGCGGCAACCAACCCCACCTATTTATGAATATAAAAAAAATACTCGGCTATGCCTTAGGCCCGATAGGCAGCGCGGCTTTCGGCATCCTCTCGCTTCCGCTGATTTCATGGTACTACCCTGCGGAAGACATCGGCCGTATCGTCTTACTGCAAACCGTATCCGGTCTGACCATCCTGATTTTGGGGCTGGGTTTGGATCAGGCGTATATCCGCGAATACTACGCCGCCAAAGATAAAGCGTCCCTGTTTAAATCCATCAGCCTGTCACCTTTCGTTTTAACGACTGCCGTGATTTTGGCAGTGCTTGTATGGAATACAGCTTGGCCGGCAGATTTGATTTTTGATTTGCAAGATAAAACCCTGGGTTTATTGTTTTTAATTTTCCTGTTGACCAGCCTGTTTGCGCGGTTTCTCTCCCTAATACTGAGGATGCAGGAAAAGGCCGTCGCCTTTTCCCTCAGCCAACTTACACCGAAATTCCTGATTTTGGCGTTGGTTTTGTTATTCGTTTTCAGCGGTGTCAAAACTGATACCGTCAGCCTTGTTCTTGCCTACACCGTGGCGCAAGTATTGACTGTCGCCGTTTTGACATACCAAACCAGACATGAACTGCGCGCTGCTGCGCGCGCTCCTTGGTCGTCTGAAACTCATCATGCAAGCCTACGCTACGGCTTGCCTTTGGCATTCGGAAATTTGGCTTATTGGGGATTAACTTCAGTCGACCGTTTTTCACTCAAACAGTGGGCGGGTTTGGATGAGCTTGGCATTTACTCGATGGCGGTCAGCTTCGGTGCGGTTGCCCTGATTTTTCAAAGCGTATTCTCAACCATTTGGGCGCCTTTGGTGTTCAAATGGGTGGAAGACAAAACCCATTTGGATAAAATCGGCGGTATCACTCTTTCGATGACCGAATTAATCAGTGCGATGATTTGTTTTATCGGCATTTTCTCGCCTGTCGTTACTTGGATATTGCCCGACAAATATGCTCCGGTACAGTTTTTGCTACTCTCATGCATGTTATATCCGCTGTTCTATACGCTTACGGAAGTCAGCGGTATCGGATTGAACGTTGTCAAACGGACTTGGTTGATTACAGCAGTCAACATTGTCGCTTTTGCCATCAATTTCGGTCTGCTGTCGCTACTGGTTCCCCATTTGGGGGCGCGTGGTGCGGCCATAGCAAGCGCAATATCGTTTTGGGTGTTTTGCGTCATCAAAACCGAATTTTCATCTAGGGTATGGCGCCCTCTGCCGCGGCTGAAAATTTATACCAATACTGCTTTGAGCGTACTGCTTTGCGTGAGCTACACCTATTTTGGCACAAAGGAAAACTATCCGTTGTTCGCCTTGCTTTGGCTGGTAGGACTTTCTTATCTGATATGGCGTCGCAAGTCATCCCTTATTTCGGCAGCAGCTGCTGTCAAGAGTCGTCTGAAAAGATAATCCAAAGGAAAGGAAGCAGCAGTTTTCAGACAGACACAAAACCATCGGAACTGAAACTTTTCGGCCGATATACCGCCCAATACATTACCGACGCATTCAGTCGGATTCTGCGGTCAGACAAATTGTTTCTGCATATAATAATATTTCCGAAACCGTCCCACCTCAGGAAACAAAGTGAAACTCAAAACACAAACTTTATACATTACGCTGATATACACGATTTCAACCGCCTATATGCTGGGGCCGATGCTGTCGTACAAAGCCGGGATTCCGCGTATCGACAATCCCCTGACCATCCTGCTGCTGCCTACCGCCCTGCTGATTTTTGCGTTAGAGTCCAAACGGTTCAACGGCAAAGCAGGCAGGATGCTGGCGGCGCTTGCCATCATGTGCGGTTGGGGCGGCATCCATCTGTTTATTACCACGCTGGATTCGGTCAGGATTATGGATACGTTTTTCTTCCTGTCCCTACCCAGCCTGTTTTATCTGCTGTACCTGGTATTGAGCCGGCATGAAAATCCGGTGGCGTTTATCCGCCGCCTACTGCTGTTTTTCTGCGCATTCATCGTCATCCCGCCCGCTATGGAGATTTTGACCGGCATCCAATTCGTTCAAGCAGATGAAGTATTGGCGATTGACGCGGGGATTATTAAGGGTTTCTTCTTTAATCCTAACAACTTAGGCACGACCGCCCTCTGTTTCGCACCTGCCGTTTTAGTATTTTTCAATATTAATGTCAGCAAAAAAGAATATTTGCTCGGCTGGATGCTTTTTTTATGTTTGGGCGTAGTCATTTTTGCCAGTGCGTCGCGTACCGCCACTTTGTGTTACATCATTTTGTTTATCCTGAACCTGATTTACCGTAACAACGGGCTGTTTACGCTGATGACCATAGGCGTTACAGGCGCGGGCTTGTCAATGATTCCGAAACAGTACATTGCCGATTTCTTGCTTTCCCTGCACGGCAATGCCTTTTTGGAAAACATTTCCTCACGCCTGTATTTATTCCTGTTTGATTTGGAAAGCGACAATTCGGTCGGCTACCGTCAGGAAATCTATAACTATTTCTGGGAACATCCGCCATTCCTGCTGTTGGGCTATGGCCCGAAAAAATTCCAAGAATATTTCGGCGGCCATTTGAGCGACAGTCTAGCGTTTGAAAACCCGCACAGTTTCCTTATCGAGCTATATCTCGGTTTCGGTCTGATTTCGTTGGCAGCTTTCTTATTCTATGCCGCATACTATTTCTTCTGCGTCGCCGCAGGCAGGAATATGAAAAGCAAGCAGCGCGTCATTGGGTTGGCAGCAATGGGGTTATTCCTTTTGGCGGGTTTTATCCCGTCCACCATTTTGCGTATGCCCTTCATTTGGCTGCCCTGCTTTTTGATTTTCCTGTACAGCGTCCTGCCCCAGCGCGACGCGGCGTATAACGCGTACCGATACACCCCTTGATAGAAAACACGCTATGAAAAAAATTGTTTTGACTACTTCCATGTCCGGCCTCGGTGGCACTGAAAACGCGACCTTCCGCTTAGGACGGTTGCTCAGGCAGCGTGGCCACGAGGTTGTCCTTGCCTCTTCCGATGGCCCACTCATCAAAGAAGCCCAAGCCTTGGGTATTCAATGGTATCCTATTGATTTTTATCAGGGCGGCATCTTGGGCTACATCAAAGGCATGTTCGCTTACATGAAAATGTTGAAACAAGAAAAACCCGACATCGTCCACTGCCAAATGGCGCGCATCGTTCCCGCCTGCGCCATCGCAGCAAAAATAGCTTCTCCCAAAACCAAAGTGTTCTACCACGCGCGTGGTCTGGATGCTGAAACTTATCCGAAAATCGCCAAACTTTTCGACAAGCTGGGCGTATATATCATCGGCAACTGCAGACACGAGCGGGAAAAACTCATCCGCCACGGCTTCCCTGCCAACCGCATTGCCTACACCTACAACGCTTTGCACAAAGCCGATTACGTTCCTGAAAAAACCGCCAAAGACTACGTCATGCTCGGTACGTTGTCGCGCTTGGATACCGTCCGCGCCGTGCATGTGATGCTGGACATCTTTAAGAAAATGGTCGACCGCAATATGCCCGTGCGCCTGAACGTGGCGGGCATAGGCGAAGAGATGGACAATTTAAAAGCGCAAGCGAAGCGTTTGGGCATAGACGACAAAGTCACCTTCCTCGGCGGCGTGCGCGATTTGACCGGCTATTTCAAAGACGTGGATATTTTGGTGAACACGCCGCACTGTATCGGCGACCACGGCGCAGGCGTCGGCAACAACATCCTTGAAGCCGGCCTCTACGACACACCCGTCGTGACCTACAACATGGGCGGCATTTCCGAAATGGTCATTACCGGCGAAACCGGATACTGCTTCCCCTTCGGCGAAGACGAAGCCTTTATCGAAGCCGTCGATAAACTCATCAAGCAGCCCGAGCTGCGTGAGAAATTGGGCAAAGCCCTGCATAAACACGTTGAGACCTTGTGTTCCGATGATGAAATCTATCGCACCACAATGGCCGCTTACGATATGTGAGGTCGTCTGAAAATATGAACATCACCATCGTCGCCCCCTACTGTTCGCTGCCGTCCGAGCCGCATTTCAACCGCTTCTGGTATCTTGCCGAGCTGTTGTCGCAGTCTCATGACGTGCTGCTGATTACCAGCAATTTCAAACACTACGACAAATCTTTCAGACGACCTGAAGATGCCGAATCTGCCTCGCAAGGTCGTCTGAAAGTCATGCTGCTGGAAGAGAGCGGCTACGGCAAAAACGTCTCGCTAGACCGCGTCAAAAGCCATCATGTGTTCGTCAAAAATTTTGAGCAATGGCTGAACAACTGCCGTCCGGGCGAGCAAGACGTCGTCTTTTCCGCCTACCCACTGATTGCTACTAACCTGCTCTTGGGCGAACACAAAGCGCGTTTGGGTTACAAGCTGATTATCGACGTGCAGGACGTATGGCCGGAGTCTTTCTCCTCGGTCGTGCCGTTTTTGAAAAAAATCCCGCACAACCTGCTGCCCTTCTCTTCTCGTGCCAACCGTGCCTACCGCCACGCCGATGCGCTGGTCGCCGTGTCGCAGACCTACCTCGACCGCGCCAAAGAAGCCAATCCGAACGTTCCCGGCGAAGTCGTCTATATCGGTGCGGATTTTCCGAAACTCGATGCCGCGCCGGCAAAAGACTTTGGCGACAGCAAAACCCGTTTCTTCTACTTGGGTACGCTCAGTTACAGCTATGACGTGGAAACCGTGTGCAAAGGCGTTCGGAAACTTTTGGACGACGGCGAAAATGTAGAGCTGCACATCATGGGTGGCGGCCCCGATTTGGACAGGCTCAAACAATACGCCTGCGAGGGTATCCGGTTTTACGGCTACATTCCCTACGCCGAAATGATGTCGGTCGCCAAAGGCTGCGACATCTCCGTCAACGCCATCCATTCCTACGCCATGCAGTCGATTACCAACAAACTGTCCGACTATATGGCATTGCAAAAACCGATTTTAAACAGCCAAGTCAATGACGAAGTTGCCGAAGTCCTCACCCTGCTGCCGCACGCGGACTACCGTTCCGGCGATGTGGACAGCTTCGTCCGAGCAGCCAAAGATATTCTGGCGCGCAAAAACGACCCCGTTCAATCCGACGAAATCGTCCGCCGCTTCAAGCGCGATGTGGCGTATCAAAAAATCATCACCCTGATTGAAAGATTAGCCCATGAGTAAATTCTTCAAACGCCTGTTTGACATTGTCGCCTCCGCCTCGGGACTGATTTTCCTCTCGCCCGTATTTTTGATTTTGATCTACCTCATCCGCAAAAACCTGGGCGAACCGGTATTCTTCACCCAAGAGCGGCCGGGCAAAGACGGCAAACCGTTCAAAATGATCAAATTCCGCTCCATGCGCGATGCGGTCGATAAAGACGGCAACCCGCTGCCCGACAGCAAGCGACTGACCCCTTTCGGCAAGAGACTGCGCGCGACGAGCTTGGACGAACTTCCAGAGCTTTGGAACGTTCTAAAAGGAGATATGAGCTTGGTCGGTCCACGACCGCTTTTGATGAGCTACCTGCCGCTTTACAACGAATTTCAATTCCGCCGCCACGAAATGAAACCGGGCGTAACGGGTTGGGCGCAGGTCAACGGGCGCAACGCGCTTTCGTGGGACGAAAAGTTCGCACACGATATTTGGTATATCGACCATTACAGTTTTTGGCTGGACATGAAAATCTTGTTTTTGACAGTCAAAAAAGTCTTTATCAAAGAAGGCATTTCGGCGGAGGGAGAAGCCACCATGCCGTATTTCACAGGGAATGACACAGATGAAAAAAAATAACGTACTTATCCTTTCCGCGGGAAGGCGCGTCGAATTGGTACAGGATTTTCAAACCGAAGCCGCCAAGTTTTCAGACGACGTCAAGATTTTGACGACGGATTTGGTTCCGCGTATGTCTTCCGCCTGTCACGTTTCCGACGGTTCGTTTGAAGTACCGTTGATCAATGACGATTCGTATATCGACAGCATTTTCAATCTGGCGGTACGCGAAAACATCGGTTTGATCATCCCAACCATAGATACCGAACTGCAAAAACTGGCGAATGAACGTGACCGCTTCGAAGCAGCTGGTATCCACATTGTCGTTTCCGATGCGGACTTTATTGCGCAATGCCGCGACAAACGTAAAACTGCCGACCTGTTTGCACAGTACGGCATACGCTCGCCCGAGATTTACGACCGCGAGAAGTTGGTTTTCCCTTGCTTCGCCAAACCTTACGACGGCAGCCGCGCCATCGGTGCCAAACGGATCGACACGCCTGCCGATCTGACACCTGAAGTTTTGGCAGACCCCAAATTAATGTTCTGTCAGCTTATAGATATCGAAAACGAATTTTCCGAATTTACCGTCGATATGTATTACGACCGACAAGGTCGTCTGAAATGCACGATTCCGCGTAAACGCTTGGAAGTGCGTACCGGCGAAGTCAGCAAAGGCATCACCCGCAAAAACAGCCTCTACCAAACGCTGCTGGAAAAAATGGCGGTATTGGAAGGCGCGCGCGGCTGTATCACGGCGCAGTTCTTCTGCAACGAAGAAACCGGCGAATTCTACGGCGTGGAAATCAACCCCCGCTTCGGCGGCGGCTTCCCGCTGACGTATGCCGCAGGCGGCAATTATCCGGGCTGGCTGATGCGCGAATACCTCGGCGACGGAGAAATCCCGTTTTCAGACGACTGGGAAAACAACCTCATCATGTTGCGCTACGATGCCAAGGTCTTGGTTCATGAAAACGATTAATCCCGAAACCGCCGTCATTGTCTTTGACTTGGACGATACACTGTATTCGGAATACGAATACAAGCTGTCGGGTATTCGTGCGGTCGTCAATACCGTTGTCGCACTGTATCCTGATTGGAATTCAGACGACCTATGGCGCAGCATCGACCCCGACGGCAAAAACTGGCTGGACAAGTTGTGTCGCCACTGCGGTTTCAACGAATCGGAGAAACAGGTTCTTCTGTGGCAATACCGGCTGCACCGCCCGACGCTGACGCCGTATGCCTCGCCGGATTTTCTGTCCGATCTGACCGTGCCCTTCGCCGCACGCGCACTGATTACTGATGGCAGAAGCCTGACCCAACGTCTGAAACTGGAAGCCTTGGGTCTGTCTTCCCTGTTTGACGACATCCTCGTCTCCGAAGCCTGCACTTCGGAAAAGCCCGACAGCAAACGCTTCCACTATTTACAAGACAAATATGCTGCAAAGGCAGACTGCTTCATCTATATCGGCGACAACATTTCCAAAGACTTCATCACGCCGAACGCTTTAGGCTGGATAACCATAGGATTGCGCCCCTCCGGGCGTAATATCCACTGCCACCTGCCCGAAAATTTTAGTACAGAATATCATCCCGCTTTTTGGATCGACTCCCTTCAAGATTTAGCTTCTCTAATCGATTCAAACATTTAACCATTACATAATCAAACGTACACTCACAATATTAAAAGGACTATTACATGACAAAAATATTATTCATGGGACGTAAACGGCTTTCCGCCAACCTGCTACGATTCTTATCCTTACAAGACAGTATCGAAATCGTCGGCGTATTGACCGACAGCCACCTGCAAGGCTCGCCGACGACCGCCGCTGCCAAAGAATTGGGCTTGCCGCTCTACACTTTCGACACCGCCTTGGAAGCGATGAAAGAGGGTCGTCTGAAATACGATTTAGGCTTGTCCGTACTCTACTGGCGCAAACTGCGCGACGAATTCCTGACCACACCACATTTAGGCACGATTAATTTCCACCCTGCCTTATTGCCCGAATACAAAGGCACAGGCGGCTACAACCTCGCCATCATGGACGAATTGTCCGAATGGGGCAGCACCGCCCACTATGTCGATGCATCCATCGACACCGGCGAAATCATTGAAGTGGACCGCTTCCCCATTGATTCTTCTGTCGAAACCGCCCAATCGCTCGAACGCAAGACCATGCAGGCATTAGAGCCGTTCGCACAACGCATTATCGCCCGCGCCGTCGAAGCGCAAGCCAAACTGCCGACTACGCCCAACATCGGCGGCCGCTACGTCAGCCGCGACGCAATGGAAGCCATGAAGCAAATCCATGACGGCGACGATGTCGAGAAAAAAATCCGCGCCTTCTGGTTCCCGCCTTACGACGGCGCATACGTCGAAATCGACGGTCAAAAATACACCTTGATCAACCGCCAACTGCTGGAAGAAGTCGCCCCTAAAGACTCCACCAGCCTTTTCGCAGGAAAAGCCAATGCTTAACACATCCCTCTCCCCATGGCCGAGCTTCACCCAAGAAGAAGCCGATGCCGTTTCCAAAGTCCTGCTGTCCAACAAAGTCAATTATTGGACGGGCACCGAATGCCGCGAATTTGAAAAAGAATTCGCCGCCTTCGCCGGCACGCAATACGCCGTCGCCCTTTCCAACGGCACGCTGGCACTCGATGTCGCGCTCAAAGCAATGGGCATAGGCGCAGGCGACGACGTCATCGTTACCTCGCGCACCTTCCTCGCCTCCGCTTCCTGCATCGTTACCGCAGGCGCAAACCCCGTGTTTGCCGACGTGGATTTAAACAGCCAAAACATCAGCGCAGAAACCATCAAAGCCGCGCTGACGCCGAATACCAAAGCCATCATCGTTGTCCACCTCGCCGGTATGCCCGCCGAAATGGACGGCATCATGGACTTGGCAAAAGAACATGATTTGTGGGTTATCGAAGACTGCGCCCAAGCGCACGGCGCGAAATACAAAGGCAAATCCGTCGGCAGCATCGGACACGTCGGCGCATGGTCGTTCTGCCAAGACAAAATCATGACCACAGGCGGCGAAGGAGGCATGGTCACCACCAACGACAAAGAGCTGTGGAGCAAAATGTGGTCGTACAAAGACCACGGCAAAAGCTATGACGCCGTGTACCACCGCGAACACGCCCCCGGCTTCCGCTGGCTGCACGAAAGTTTCGGCACCAACTGGCGCATGATGGAAATGCAGGCAGTCATCGGCCGCATCCAGCTCAAACGTATGCCCGAATGGACGGCACGCCGCCAAGCGCACGCCGCCAAATTGGCAGAAAGTTTGGGCAAGTTCGCCAGCATCCGCCTGATTGAAGTCGCCGATTACATCGAACACGCACAATACAAGTTCTACGCCTTCGTCAAACCCGAACACCTCAAAGAAGGCTGGACGCGCGACCGAATCGTCAACGAACTGAACGCACGCAAAGTCCCCTGCTATCAAGGCAGCTGCTCCGAAGTCTATTTGGAAAAAGCCTTCGACAACACGCCGTGGCGTCCGAAAGAGCGGCTGAAAAACGCCGTCGAACTGGGCGACACCAGCCTGATGTTTTTGGTGCATCCGACGCTGACCGACGACGAAATCGCGTTCTGCAAAGAACACATCGAAGCCGTATTGTCAGAAGCCACGGCGTAAAGTAAAAACCGCCGCACCCGTATCATCGGGACGGCGGCAGTTTACCGCTTCAGCAAAATAAAAAAGGGAATCGGCAAACAGCCGACACATACGGAAAACCAATGCTCCGTAGCAACAAACGTCTTTTCAGACGACCTTTGCATGACCGAGGTCGTCTGAAACCCGCCCACAACATTACTCAGAACATACCAAAATGAATTTGGAAACCCTGTTATCCCTACCCCGCAACGTCAAAAAAATCTTCTTCGTCATTCATGACCTTTTGATGGTTTTTATCGCCTTTTGGTTTGCTCAAAGCCTTAAAGCCCAATATTCTGACGAATGGACAAGCATGGCGAACTGGCTCGCCTTCGGCTCGACTGCCTTTTTGACCATCGCCCTATTCGTCAGACTGGGGCTGTACCGCGCCGTTACCCGCTTCGTCAGTACCCGCGTTCTGACCGCCGCCGCATTCGGCAGCCTGATTTCAGCCGTCTTGTTCTGCCTAACCACCTTGGTTTTCGAACGTAAGCTACACCTTGCCCTGCCTGTCGTTTATTTCTTGCTGCTAGTCGTCTGTATCACCAGTTCGCGTATGATTCTGCGCGCCATCCTGACCGACCGCCATAAGAAACAAATGGTGCCTGTCATCATCTACGGCGCAGGACAATCCGGCCGCCAACTGCTGGAAGCCATCAAACAAGTTAACGAATACTCCGCCGTCGCCTTCGTTGACGACAACCCCAAAATCCGCCGCACCGTCATCTACGACCTGACCGTCTATGGTCCTGAAGACATCCAATCGCTCATCGACCGCTACGGTGTGGAAAAAATCCTGCTCGCCATCCCCAGCTCCACTCAGGAAGAACGCCGCCGCATCATCCAAAGCCTCGAAAAATACAAATGCGAAGTACTGACCATCCCCGGCATGAAAGACTTGGTGGACGGCAAAATCAAAGTCAGCGCGCTGAAAAAAATCTCCGTCGTCGATTTACTCGGCCGCGACCCCGTCGCCCCCCGCCCCGAACTCATGGGCGCGGACATTACCGGCAAAACCGTAATGGTAACAGGTGCGGGCGGGTCCATCGGCTCCGAACTCTGCCGCCAAATCCTGAAATGCCGCCCGTCCAAATTGCTGCTGTTCGAACTGTCCGAGTTCTCCCTGTACAGCATAGACAAAGAATTGCGCGAAACTCAGGCAGCCGCCGGCAGTCAAATCGAAGTCGTCCCCCTGCTCGGTTCCGTGCAAAACAAAGAACGCCTGATCAGCGTCATGACCGCGTACGGCGTTGAAACCGTCTATCACGCCGCCGCCTACAAACACGTCCCCATGGTCGAGTTCAACACCATCGAAGGCATCCGCAACAACGTCTTCGGCACGCTCTTATGCGCGCAGGCCGCCGTCGAATCCGGAGTCAGCACCTTCGTGCTCATCTCCACCGACAAAGCCGTACGCCCGACCAACACCATGGGCGCCAGCAAACGCATGGCGGAACTCTGCCTGCAGGCACTCGCCGCCGAACCCGGCCAACACACCCGCTTCTGTATGGTGCGTTTTGGCAACGTTTTAGGCTCCTCCGGCTCCGTCGTCCCCGTGTTTGAAAAACAAATCGCCGAAGGCGGCCCCATCACCCTGACCCACCAAGACATCACCCGCTACTTCATGACCATCCCCGAAGCCGCCCAACTCGTCATTCAAGCGGGCGCAATGGGCAAAGGAGGCGACGTATTCGTGTTAGATATGGGCGAATCTGTTAAAATCATTGACTTAGCCAAACAAATGATTACGCTTAGCGGCCTGAAATTGAAAGATGCCCAACATCCCGACGGCGATATCGAAATTAAAATTACAGGACTGCGTCCGGGCGAAAAACTTTACGAAGAGTTGCTCATCGGAGACGAAGTGCAAAAAACCACTCATCCCCGAATTATGACCGCCAGTGAAGTAATGCTGCCGTGGGATAAATTAGATGACATAATTATGCGTATGGATTTAGCATGCGCAAATTCAGACCAACAAACCCTGCGCGCCCTGTTGCTTGAAGCCCCTGCCGGCTTTAATCCCAAAGATGATATTTGCGATTTAGTTTGGAAGCAGACCCATTAAAATATTCTGCCAATAAAGCAAGATACCCTACAAAAAAGGTCGTCTGAAAGTTTCAGACGACCCCGATAAGATTG
This sequence comes from Neisseria mucosa, assembly GCF_003044445.1. GTDB lineage: Bacteria > Pseudomonadota > Gammaproteobacteria > Burkholderiales > Neisseriaceae > Neisseria > Neisseria mucosa_A. Next base: position 6,943 of record NZ_POWX01000025.1, on the reverse strand, counting down.
ACAAGGATACCGACATGAAAAAACAGCTTGCCCTCATCAGCCTGTCGCTGATGGCACTGACCGCCTGCAACAGCACTACCGTCATTCCCGGCTCCACCATCAACACACGCAACAAAGCCATCATTTACGATAATGGCGAAACCGTAGCAGACACCAAATTCGACAAACGTGTCGCCATCTATCCGATTACCTTCGGCCTGGTTGAAAAAATGCGCAAACCGCCGGTGTTGTCGCAAACCAACGCAGTCCTCGAACGCAGCAAAGCCGCCTACCGCTACCACATCGGCAAAGGTGACGTATTGAACATCATGGTTTGGGCGCACACCGACCTCAATTCACCCGTTCAGCAAAGCAGTCCGCAAAGCAACCAAGTCAGCCGCGGCGCCTGGGTGGACGAAAGCGGCTACATCACCTACCCGCTGGTCGGCAAAATCCAAGCACAAGGCAAAACCATAGACGAGCTGCAAAATATCCTGACAAGTCGTCTGAAACGTTACCTTAAAAATCCCCAAGTTACCATCAACGTAACCGAATTCCGTTCACAACGCATTTCCATTTCCGGCGCTGTCGGACAAGCCGGCCAACTGCCGATTACCAACGTCCCCATGACCATCCTTGATGCTGTCAACCAAGCGGGCGGCGTGGCGCAAAACGCAGACACCCAACACATCAAATGGACGCATAACGGTGTTGACCGCACTATCTCCCTACAAGACATCATGCAGTATGGCGATATGTCGCAAAACCACCTCTTAAGCAACGGCGACATCGTTTACGTCCCCAACAACAGCAACAGCAAAGTGTACATCATGGGTGAAGTCGGCCGCCAAGCGACCCTGCCTATCGGCAATCATGGCTTAAATCTCACACAGGCATTGGGTGAGGCTGGTGGCATGAACCAAACTCAAGCCGATGCAACAGGCGTATTCGTCATCCGCCGCGCACCTGAGGATGCTATCAAACCTATCCATATTTACCAACTTAACCTGAAAGACGCGACTGCTTACGCATTAGGCAACGATTTTGACTTGCGCCCCAACGACATCGTCTATGTAACTGCCGCGCCGGTTACCCGTTGGAACCGCGTAGTGTCGCAAATAACCAGCTTCGTTACCAACGTCAACTCTATCGACAGCACATTCAAATAACCTGACAGTCTGGCAACATCTGTTGTCAGGCGGAGCAGCGGTTCGGGTATGATTCGTCTGAATTCTGAATAATGTATGAACGGAATCCCCATCCAGACCGATAAAATATCCGGCCGCAAACTGTTTTATAATGATTTGACCCTATACAAGAAAAAATACCGCTTCCCTTATGTTTCAAAATATTTTAGTAGTATGTATGGGCAACATCTGCCGCTCCCCGACGGCAGAACGTATTTTGCAGAAAAAACTGCCCAACCACCGTATCAGCTCTGCCGGCATTAACGCATTGGCTGGAAAAGATGCAGATTTCCAAGCCATTAAAACTGCCCTCAAACACGGCGTTATCGTCGCAGGACATACCGCTCGCCAACTGACACCCCAGATGTGCGACGAAGCGGATCTGATTTTGGTCATGGAGCCGGCACATATCGACATGGTTGCCGACATTCAGCCATCTGCACGCAGCAAAGCCTTTTTGCTTGCCCAATGGCTGCCGAAAAAAAATATACCCGACCCATTCAAACAAAGCAGTGAAATGTTCGAAGCGGTCTTTCTACAAATCGAACAAGCCGCCGACACATGGGCGGATAAACTGAGCGGACAGGCAGAGCAATAATCTCCATCCTCCGCACAACAGAACCCGTTTAAGAAGAAAGTCTACTGATGTACAAACAATATCCCTCATCAGCCCCTGCCGGCAACGACGAAATCGACTTCGGCCAACAAATGCAAAGCCTGTGGCAAAACAAAAACAAAATTGCCACCGCAATCTTGGCAGGCGGATTGGCAGGTGCCGTAATCGGTTTGGCCTCCACCCCGCTCTATCGTGCCGACGCCATGTTGGAAATCGAAACCAAACAAAACCAGATTCTAACCGAAATCAACAACATGCTTTCCAACGAACCTGCCCCGTCCGAAGCAGAAGTGGAGCTCGTTCAATCTCGTTTGGTATTGGGCAAAACCGTTGAAGACCTACAACTCGACCAAGAAGTCAAAGCCACCTACTTCCCGATTTTCGGGAATATGGTGCACAACCTCAGCGGCAGCGACGATCCGATGTTAAAAATCGGCGCATTCACCGTTTCTGAGGACTGGATTAACAAACCTTTCAAACTGACCGTTAAAGACAGCAAAACCTATCTGCTGACACTCCCTGACGGTACAACTAAAGAAGGCCGCGTCGGCGCGCCCCTTAAAGTCAATAACGAAACCGTTCTAAAAGTCGACCGCATTCTTGCTGAGGCAGAGCAAGATTTCGAGCTGACCAAATTCTCCAAACTCAGCGCTATCGAAAATCTAAAAAACAAGCTCTCGGTCATCAGTAAAGGTAAAACCAGCCCTATCATCAACCTGTCTTATACCGATACCGATCCTAAAAAAACCAGCACTATTCTCAACAGCATCGCCGACAATTACGTCTCCCAAAACCGTGAACGAGACGTTCAAGTCGCGTCCAGCGGCTTGGCGTTCATCAGCGAAGAATTGCCTCGTCTGAAAGAAACCTTGCAAGACGCAGAAAACAAACTCAACGCCTATCGCGAACGCTCCGGTTCGCTCGATATTCCGCTTGAGTCCAAAGGCGCGCTTGAAAGCCTGACCAGCATCGAAACCCAAATCACCCTGCTCAAAACCGAAGAAGCGGGTTTGGCAGAACTGTACACTCCGGAACACCCTTCCTATAAAGCCGTTTTGGACAAACTGGCGGTACTCGAACGCGCCAAGAGCAAAATCAACCAACAAATTGCCGGCCTGCCCAACACCCAACAAGAAGTCATCCGTCTGACCCGCGACGTAGAAACCAACCAAGCGACCTACGTCCAACTCTTGGCAAAACAACAAGAACTCAACATCATGAAAGCCAGTGCGCAAGGCAACGTCCGCGTTGTTGACCATGCCTACACGCCGGAAAAACCGATTGCCCCGCGTAAAGCCGTTATCGCCGCATTGGGCGCGCTGGCCGCAGGCGCACTTGCCTCCATGTGGTTCCTGCTGCAAGGTCGTATGCGCCGCGGCATTACGTCGTCTGAAGAAATCGAAGCCCTCGATCTCGAAGTATCAGCCCTTATCCCGCATTCAAAAACCCAGCAAAAACGTGACCTTATCAAGCGCAAGTTCAAATCGCTCAAAGGCCGTTCCAACTATCTTTTGGCAAACGAGGACAGTACCGACATCGCCGTCGAAGCCATCCGCGCCCTGCGTACCAACATCTACTTCTCCATGCTGGACGCACGCAATAATATCCTCATGATTACCGGTGCGACTCCTGAAGCAGGTAAATCCTTCATTTCAGCCAACCTCGCCACCGTGATGGCACAGTCCGGTAAACGCATCTTGCTGATTGATACGGATATGCGCAAAGGCTATCTGGATCAGTTGCTGAACGTAACACCCGAATTCGGCCTGTCCGATATTCTTTCCGGGGAAGTTTCCCCGGCACAGGCTGTTACTCAAACCAACATTCCTAACCTGCACCTCATCAGCACCGGCAACTATCCTAAAAACCCGTCCGAGCTGCTGATGGACAACCGTTTCAAAGAACTGTTGTCAAACGCGCAAAAACGTTACGATTACGTCATCATCGATACCCCGCCCGTTTTGGCAGTAACCGATGCCGTCGTTGTCGGACAACATGCAGGCACAGTCCTACTGGTCAGCCGCTACGGCAATACGACTACCAAAGAGCTGGCTATCAGTGCGGAACGCCTGCGTCAAAACAAAATCACCATCAAAGGCGTTATCCTCAATGGTATGAAACGCGAGGCAAACAGCACTTACGACTACTACTATTCTTACATAACGCCTACCGAAGGCAAAAAAAATGCCAAGAAAACTACGTCAGAAAAACCAAAAGCCTGATGATAGGTAAGGTTTGTTGTCAAAAAGGTCGTCTGAAAATTTTCAGACGACCTTTTTTATCATCAACACAGTCAATTCAAAGAAAAGCTCCAAACTCCATCATTTTTGCCATAGCCTGCCCCGCATAAGCAGGAAGCAATGCCGATATGGGTATTTTCGCAATAACTATCAGCAAGGTACCACATACTGCCATCAGATTTTGCTTAACGGCTTTTCAGACGACGTTTCCAATACCTTTGTAAAACTGCTGATCAGCCCATCAGCCAAACCACCAAATGCACCATGCTCGGACCGAACAGTACCATAAACAGCCCCGACAATATCATGGTCAGGCTTGCCATCACGCCTTCGGTTTCGTGGCGTTGTCCGGCGCGGGAAGTGCCGAAACCGTGGGCGGCGTTTCCGAAGGCGACGCCGTTGGCGGTGTGGAAACGGATGCGGGTGAACGCTAAAAACAAATCGCCGAATATCATGCCGACGAAGCCGGTGATGATGGTGAACAGCGACACCAGCGAAGCCGAGCCGTGGATTTCGCCCGCCAATACGACGGCAAACGGCGTGGAAATAGAGCGAGCCATCAGGCTGTTGGTCACTTCGCTGTCGAAGTGGAACATATTGCCCATCAAAAACGCGCTGGCAACGCCGACGAACATGCCGACCAAAATCGCTATCGACAGGATGGGAAGCTGGCGGCGGATGACTTCGCGGTTTTCATAAATCGGAATGGCGAAGGCGACCGTTACCGGTGTGAGCAGGAAAACGATGCCTTGCGTGTATTTGTGGTAAGTGTCGTAGGAAATGCCTAAAAGCAGCATCAGGACGATGGTGCTGACAGAGACGGTAACGACGGGCGAGAAAATCATCAGCGGTTTTTTGCGGTAGATTTTTTTCGCTACGAAATAGGCGAAGCAGGTCCAGACGAAGCAGGCGAATGCGACGTAATCCATTTTTGTTCCTTATCAGGCATGCAGTTTTTTGTACAGGCGGCGTTTCCAGCGGTAGCAGAAATTCAGCGTCAGCGCCGTGCTGATCATCACCAGCGCAGTGCCGACTGCAATCGTCAGCACAAGCTGCCAGCCTTCGGAAATCAACAAATCTCGGTATTGCAACACGGAAACCATAATCGGGATAAAGAAAAACACCAGTTCGCCCAACACCCATTTCGCGCCGCGCTCAACCATGCCGGTTTTAATCACGCCGCTGCCCAACAAAGCCAGCATTAAAAACAGCCCCAATACGCCCGAAGAAATAGGCAGATGGGCAAAGCGCACCATCAAATCTGACACCAGCCACACCAAGCCGACCACGGCAAGCTGCAAGGTCGTCTGAAAAAATCGCGTCAGCGTATCCATAAGGTTCATCAATCCGTAATTCAAAACGAAGGCTTGATTATAAGGACGCGGTTTACGCATAATATGAATTATCTGCACTAAAATCATGCCCAAGAGGAATAATGGACTTCAAAAGCCTGCACTGCTTCGCCGAACTCGTGCGCCTGCAAAGTTTCTCTGCCGCCGCATCCGCGCTCAACCTGACCCAGCCCACCGTCAGCAAAACCATACAGGCATTGGAAGAAGAGCTGGGCGTGCTGCTGCTGGTTAAAGAGAACGGTCGCAAAAAACGCCAAGTCGCCACCACGCCCATCGGCGAAGAAGTGTACCGCCACGCGCTGAACCTCTTGCACGAACGCGACTTGCTGCTCGCCCGCATCGACGGCTACCGCCACATCAAAAGCGGCACGCTGCGGCTGGGTTTGGCACTGCTCGGCAGCGACCTGCTCAGCAACGCCCTGTTCCGCTTCCGCCGCCAATGGTCCGGCATCGAACTGACCTTCCTCGAACAAGGTTCGCTCGCCATCGAACAATCCTTGCGCAACAACGAACTCGACGCCGGACAACTGCTCGCCCCCGTCCACGAAGACTTCGACAGCATCACCTTATGCGACTACCCGCTCGTCGTCCTTATGTCGCGCGCCCAAGCCCGCCATTCCGCACTCAGTCTCAAAAGCCTGCAACACGAACAGTTTATCCTGTTCGGCTCAGGGTTCTCCCTCAACGAAACCATCCAAACCGCCTGCCGCAGCCAAGGCTTCACGCCCAACGTCGTCTGCCGCACCGGGCAATGGGACCTGCTCGCCGACATGGTGGCGCACCATATGGGCATCGCCCTTTTGCCCGAATACTACGCCCGCAAAATCAACCCCGACACCTTCGCCGCCGTCCCGCTGACCGAACCCGAAATCCGCTGGCAACTGACCATGGCGTGGAAAAAACACCAGCGTCCCACTCCCGCGCTCAGGGCTTGGCTGGACATCGTCAGGGAAGAGTTCAGGAAATAGAAAAAGGTCGTCTGAAAACCATTTTCAGACGACCTCATCGGGAAAATCTACGGAACAAAAAGATAAGGCAAACCACTTCGGCAATCAAAAAAAAGAAATAGTGCCGGATTGAAGAAGCAGGATATACACTGATTATCCGCTGTATCTCTGCGTGTGCAAAAACCATAAAAACCCAGCCCATACATAATACCGATGCCTTCAACCACTTGTTTTTTATGATATAGCTCCCGAATCCGAAACACAGGAAAGCCGATGTTGCCACAACAAATCCGTAAAACATATCACCTCCCGACGGTAAACTGCCGATAGGGAGATTAAAACAGTCCGTCATTTTTGCGTCAAACGACGCTGTCTTTGCATCATTTTTGACAAACAGGCGTAAGTAACAAAATGGAGGCTATTTCGGAGAACATTCTCCCTAAGTAACAAAATGGAGGCTGAGCCTAAGATTTAATTGAGAAATAATCCTTAATAAACCTAATCTTATTCTCCCTACTCATGCCGTGATGACACGCTAAAAGTCGTTTCATGTCCGAGAATGTGCCGTCAAGCAGATTGGTCGTATTCGGGATGTTTAAATCAGGATATTGCTCAAACACAA
>NZ_POWX01000024.1 GCF_003044445.1 Neisseria mucosa | reverse complement strand
GACAGGGTTGCCTGCCGTACCATTGCCCACAGTCAGTCCGTTGTCGGTCAGGACGCTGTCGCCGACAGTTACTTTGTTGAAGGATACGTCGTCTGAAGTCGCTACGGTGATGTTCTTACCGTCGCGGCTGACTTTGATGTTTTTGCCTTCTTTGAAGGTTACGGTGTCGCCCGCGGCGATTTTTTCAGACGAGGTTTCGTCATTGGCTTTCAGGTTCCAACCTTTGTCGGCGGTTTCTTTCACTGCGGCAATGGCGTCGTGGACGTTGTCTTTGCCGGTACCGCCGATGTCGGTGAAGGTGACGTTGCCGTTGTTGTTGGCCGCGTTACCGCCGAGAATTTTCGCCAGGTTGGCTTGGGCTGCGTTCAACTGCTCCTCAGTCGCCGCTTGACCTTTGGTAGCGAAGTCCGCACCGCCCAAGGCTTTGTTGCTCAGACCGCTTACCGTGCCGTTTACGCCGTCGATGCTGACAGGTTTACCACTGTCTTGTCCGATTTTGACGGTATCGGCAAGTTTCAGTTGTACGCCACCTTCAACGGTTTCGCTGACAATGTTGCTGTCACCTTTGATGTTGACAGTGTCGCCCAATGCGTATTTGTTGCTGCCGCTCGTACCGCCGATATTGATGCCTTTGGCAATATTACCAGCGTTGGTATCGGCTTTCTGATCAACTTTATACAGTTGCGCTCCGTTAACAGCATCGGTGCTATCAGCAGCAAGCGTGCCTTCGGCAACCTTAGTAATCTTGTTACCGCCGTTGTTCAGGCCGGCAGTGGTCAGGCTGACTGCTTCTTTGCCGCTGCTTGGCACCGGAGTCAGGGTGATGCCGTTTGCTGTGGTTTCGGCAATATTGCCGTCTTTGTCAGCCAAGGAAACATTGCCGCCGTTGATGGTGGTCACGTTGCCGTCGGTTTCAAATTGGGCGCTGTTCAAACCTTGCAACTCTTTGGCAAGTTTGACGTTGAGCGTACCGTTGGCGTCGTCTGAAACCACGCCGATGTTGTTTTCAGACAGTTTCGCCGCATCCGCACCGCCTTTAACCAAGACTTGGTTGCCGAGTTTGCGCTCGAAATTCTTGTCTGCGTTGTCGCCGCCGAAAGTCAGGCCTTTTTGCAGCTCGGTACCGATGCTGTCCAATGCGCCTTGTACGGTGTTGACAGGTGCGGCCTGCGTGCCGTCGGTTTTGGTTACCACCAGATTCGGTACTTCAACCGCGCCGGTAGCCGGATTGACGGTTGCGCCCAATGCGGTTGCCAACGGAGTGAGCTGGCTGACATTGACGGCATCGGTATTGTTCACACCGGCAGCGATGTCGGTTGCTTTCTTACCGCCGTTAGACAGACCTTCGGTTGTCAGTTTGACAGGGTTCGCCGCTGTACCGACGGTCACGCCGTCTGCAGAAACGGTGGTTTTGCCGCCTGCTGCGTCGACAAATTCAGACGAGGTCAGACCTTTCAACTCTTTCGCCAGCTTGACGTTGAGCGTGCCGGTAGTGTCGTCTGAAACCACGCCGATGTTGTTACTGTCAGACAGTTTGGTCGCATCGGCTTCGCCGCCTTTAACGGTAACAGTGCTGCCCAATTGGCGGGTTGAAGGCGTACCGCTGTCGCCTGCAAAAATCAGAGGCGCACGGACGGCATTGCTCAAGGCGGTCAATGCGTCGCCGACATTGTTGTAATCAGCTACGCCTGAAATCGCCGGGCTGCCGGAAATCACAGAGTATTTCGGCGCGGCGATTTCACCGGTAGTGCTATTGACGGAAGTACCCAAAGCTTGGGCAACTTTGTCCAGCTGGGATACGTTTACCGCATCGTTTTGCCCTTTACCTGCAGCAACGTTGCCAATTTGGGTCGGAACGGTAGTTTGCGGATCGGTCGGATTCAGCGCGGCAATGGTTACGTTGCCGTTGTAGGTTTGGCTTGGATCTTCCGCGTAAGTAAAGGAAACCTGTTTTGCGCCTGAACCATCAACCGTTACGTTGCGCTTCAGGATTTTGCCATCTGCGGAAACGTAAGCAAACGGAGCTTCGTTGGTAACCGCCGTCAGGGTAGTAACGTGAACGTTATTGATGGCATCGGTCAACTGGCTCAGGTTAACCGCGTCGGTCGGTTGGTCGCCCTTGCCCAGATTGGTAATCTTGGTGTTGGACATATCCAGTCCGCCTTTGGCAGTGATTTTGCCTGCGAACTCGGGCGCATCGGCAGTATTGATGCTGACGGTGGACTCGTTTTGGTTCAGCACGATGTTTTTACCCGCTTCCAACGTGATGGTCGAACCGTTGGTAATTTCTTTCAGCGAGTGGTTGTTGGCTTCACCGTTGGTACCGCTGGTTTTAGCCGTATTCAGCTTGAACGACTTGTAAGAAGCGTTGTTGATGGCGGAAATCGCGCCTTCAATGGTGGATGCGCCTGTACCGCCGATGTTGGACATCGTAATGGTACCGTCATTCGCAATGGCTGCATTGCCACCCAATACGCCGACTGCGGTCGTACCGATGTTGTTCATGACGTTTTGAGTCGCATAAAGCTGGCTGCCGTTTATTGCGTCGGTGCTGGTTGCGCTGATGCGGCCTGCGGCGACATTGGTAATCGTACGCTCTTTGCCTGCCGTGCCGATGCTGAGTGTGGACTCAGGTGCAGTACCTGCGAAGTTACCAAAAGTCAAGCCGCCAACGGTAGCAGAGGTCGTCGGAACGGCTGCTTCAGTCGCGGAATTGGCACCCAATGCGATAGAACCTGCATGAGCGGCATTGGCGTTCTTACCGAAGGCAATAGCATTGCCGACAGAGGCTTTTGCCGAATCGCCCAAGGCAAAGGTATCGCCCGCTGTCGCTTTGGCGTTTTTACCAAAGGCTACGGCACGGTTTTGCGTGGCTTGGGCGTTGTAACCGATGGCGATGGCGTCGTCTTTTTGCGCGTCTGCTTCGTTACCCAATGCTAAGGCATTGTTGGCAACGGCTTTGCTGTTCCGACCTGCCGCGACGGTGCCGAAAGCAGTAGCTCGGGTATTGAAGCCCAACGCGGTCGCACCTGCCGCCGTGGACTGGCTGTATGGGCCGAGTGCGGTTGCAGAGTCTTGGGTGGCGGTTGCGCCGTCACCAACCGCTACGCTGGATTTACCCAACGCTTTGGAAGATTGACCGGCTGCTAAAGAGTTTTGACCGTAAGCATTGGACGACTGACCGACGGCAGTGGCATTGGTGCCGCTGGCTTTGGTGTTCGCACCAATGGCGACGGAGCCTTCGCCTTTAGTCAAACCATTGACAGCAATATCGGATGCGGTGTCTTCGTTGACAGTGGCGTTTTTACCGATGGCTATAGAGTTGGAAATCACCGCCTGCGCGCCTGTACCGACGGCTACGGCAAATTCGCCGGCAGCTTGCGCGTCTGCACCTGCTGCCAGAGCATCCAGTCCGGTTGCGCCGTCATTGTTGTAGTTGCCACGGGCATTAGAGGTCGTCTGAACGCTGTAAAAATGGCTGGAGTTGCCGCCGCCCAATTGGTCGATTTTATTGTTCATCGCTTCCAAAGCGTCGTGAACATTGGCTTTACCTGTACCGCCCAAGTTATTCAGGGTCAGATTGCCTGCATCGTCGATTTGGGTACTGCCACCCAAGGCGTCTTTGACGTTTTTACCCAAGTTGAGCAGGTAAGAATTGGTCGCGTAAAGCTGGCTGCCGTTGATGGCATCGGTACTGGTTGCACTGATAACACCCGCGGAGACGTTTTGGATTTGACGGGTGAAGGCATTGCTAGACTTACCTGCTTCAGCGGTATTGATGCTACCGACGGAAACCGTACCATAAGAGCTTGTTCCGGCAGCGGTATAGTTGCCATTCAGCGTGTAGTCGCCGTTGTGGTGTGCTTCAGTCAAGCTACCACCACCCAATGCAACATCGTTTTCATTAACGGCATGGGATTCGTAACCCAAGGCAAGTGCTTTGACGGCATCGGCTTTAGTATATGCACCCAAAGTAACGGCACCTGCCTTCGCCGAAGTTGCGGATACACCCAAGGCAACAGTATTGCCTTCCGCAGCATTGGCAGAATGACCAAATGCAACAGCTTCTGCAGCGAGTGCTTTGGCAGTATTACCGAAGGCAATCGAGCTGTTGCCTGTTGCTTGAGTATCCAGACCGATTGCCATCGCATAGTCTTCTGACGCAACAGCATTGCTGCCGATAGCGACACCGTTGAGCTTGTTGTTGGTTACCTTCGCCATATTACCGATGGCTACGGCAAAACGACCGGAGGCATTGGAATCGATACCCAATGCAACTGCCTCACTGCCTGATGCGTTGGCACGCTGACCGACAGCGACGGAAGAAACGGCTCCGGCAACGGTCTCATGACCGATGGCAACAGTTTCGTGTGCGCTGGCATTGGCAGTCTTACCGATAGCTACGGAGTTGTCACCGCTGGCTTTGGAAACCATACCGACGGCAACTGCGGATTCTTTTTCCGCCAATGCGGTTTTACCGATGGCAATGGTATTGTTGAAGCTGCCTTTTGCGGCCTCACCGATGGCAACGGTAGAGGTGACATTCAATTTTTGAGCATCCGTGCCCATGCCTGCTTCTTTACCGATGGCGACGTTGTTCGCACCGACCACAAATGCGCCGGAACGCAAGCCAAGAGCGATGTTATCCACGCCGGTGGCGTTATTGCCCGTACCTTTACCGATAGAGATTTGGCGTTCATTGGTATAAGCATTGCGGCCGCTGTCCGCGCCGATATAGACGGTGTCCGCACCAACCGTGCGACCTGCGGAAACGGCGGCGTCGTACACGCCCGCGTTCGTACCCACTACGATATTGCCTGTACCTGCCGCTACGGCTTTGTTACCGATGGCGACGGCGTTGTTGGCAGTGGCTTGGCTGTTTTGTCCGAGCGAAGTAGAAGTTTCTGTAGTGGCAATGGCTTCCTTACCGACCGCGACGCTGCTCATACCGGTTGCCTGAGTGGCAAAACCGACGGCAATCGCGCCTTTGGCAGAAGCAGTGGTTTGCGGACCGGCAGCCAAGGCGTTTTCAGCACCTGCATTGCTGTCCACGCCTAAGGCTGTGGCGCGCAGGCCGTTTGCCGTGCTGTTCTTACTGACGGCAGTAGTATCGTGATTGACTGTCTTAGCGCCATAACCGATGGCGGTTGAGAAATTGCCGGTTGCGTTCGTCGCTTTGTCCGTCGCCTGACTACCGCCAATCGCGATGGAGGACGTGCCCTGCGCATTCGCTTTACCACCGATGGCAATACCGTAAGCTCCTGAACCGACCGTAAATTCGCCCACGGCAATCGCACGCTGCGCGGAAGCGACGGCAGTACCCATTATTGCTAGGCTGGCAGGTCCCGATGCATTGGCACCTTTACCGGTAGAACTTGAACCACCGATAGCGACAGCACTCAATCCCGAAGTAGTGGAATTGAAACCAATGGCAACGCCATTAGATGCTACATCGGTTACAACGGATTTGGTACCGATGGCAACGGACGAACTACCCTGCGCATTAGAGCTGTCGCCGACAGCAATACTGCCGCCTTTGGTTTTCGCCAAATATCCGATGGAAACATTTTTGGGATCCATACCGGTAGCACTGGTTCCGATATAAACGGAATGGCTACTATTGGAATCAATGCCTGCCGCCGAACCGATAGCGATGACGTTATTGACCCCTAAACCGCCTTTCAGCGCGCTCTCACCAATGGAAATATTGCGGCCGCTGGAAGAAACAGTATCTCCTGCCAATTTTCCGATACTGACATCAGCCTCACCTTTTGCCGATGCCGCCTGACCCATAGCGATAGATTGGTTATGGTTGGCACTTGCCGCCGCACCGATGGCAATCGCACCGGTTGCACGGGACGGTTCATCACTCGGACCTGCAGTGGAAGAATTGGCACCGATAACGACATTGGTTTCTCCTTTGGAAGATGCCCCTTGTCCCATCACGACGGATTTGCCTTGTTTGGGCGTGTCTCCCGGTATGACATCCAAGGCTTTTGTACTATCGTCGCCACAGACCACGTTGTAACTTACGGTATCGAAATAGCAGGTGTTGTAGTCGGTACCTTCGGTAGCCGCAGAGATAGCTTTACCATTAGCAAGGGTTTTGCCGCTATTTTCTGCAGCCATGACTTGACCGCTGGCGAGCAGCAGGCCGGACATGATGGCGGTAAACGCGAAGCGCACGCCTACGGAGGCAACGATGCCGCCTATGCCTGATGAAGCTGTTTTCCCATGCGCTTTGGCGAATTCCGCCACCGCGTTCCACGTCTGTGTGGTTTCGTTCCATACGACACGATAGATTTTATTCATGCTTACTCTCTGATTTAAAATGTTAAACAAATAAATTTAATATATTATTGAACTGTAGGACTAGCCTACTTTTCAAACATCCGACCCAATAACCAAAAATGAAAGCATCTTATTCGATACCGATATTTCGATTACAAAAATTATTCAACGGATATGACGCATATTGTCACTTTCAAACAAATTTCAGAATTTATCTATACCTCAGATAACAATCTCTCAAACCTGATTTCATGACCTTTTAGCTATTTATATATCCGTTTATCTTTAATAACTTCTATTTTCTTAACCTTACTTTGCAATTAAAGCGAAAATTTATCTTTTTATTCGAAAGCAATTTATATGCCAAAACCCTTTTACTTAGATTCATACGTACTAAAAAAATGATATTTTTAAGTATCCGACATCTAAAAATAAGCAAAGAGGTCGTCTGAAAATGTTTCAGACGACCTCTGCAAATCTCATGTTGATTTAATATTAATGAATAATGTTTCAGATATAGTGAATTAACTTTAAACCAGTACGGCGTTGCCTCGCCTTGCCGTACTATCTGTACTGTCTGCGGCTTCGTCGCCTTGTCCTAATTTAAAGTTAATCCACTATACATCCTCAGCAAGTTGGCGATGTTTGACGGCATTATTCTGTATAATGCCGCAATGTTTTTGAAACAAGGAATACAAATGCTTACCCCAGAACAAGTCAAATCGCTGATTGAAGGCGTTGCCGCTTGCGAACACGTAGAAGTCGAAGGCGACGGACATCACTTCTTCGCCGTCATCGTCTCTTCCGAGTTTGAAGGCAAAGCCCGCCTCGCCCGCCACCGCCTGATCAAAGACGGTCTGAAGGCGCAATTGGCCAGCAACGAATTGCACGCGCTGTCGATTTCCGTTGCCGCCACACCTGCGGAATGGGCAGCGAAGCAGCAATAAGCCGTACAGCAGACAAGAGAAGGTCGTCTGAAACCGGAATTAGGTTTTCAGACGACCTTTTTTGCTTTGCCCTATCCGTTACCAGCCGCTCGTAGCGTGGGTTCTACCCACGGATAAACAGAGATGATTGGATTCGGACGTTCGGACGGAAGGTTGTGGGCGAAGCCCACGCTACGATTTGCTGCAACGGCAACCTGTTCCTTCCCCCGTCCGGCGGGGGAAGGTTAGGATGGGGGTGACTTTGTGGGTTTAGGTAAAATCAAATTCGTGCAAGCCGTAGAATCATCCTCTCCCGCCAGGCGGGAGAGCCAGCCGCCCGTAGCGTGGGTTCTACCCACGGATAAACAGAGATGATTGGATTCGGACGTTCGGACGGGAGGTCGTGGACGAAGCCCACGCTACGGGTTCGGTTTATTGAGAACACCCGCACCCACTTGACGGAAAGGTCGTCTGAAAACCGGAATACTTGATTTTCAGACGACCTTTTTCAGGGAGAGTTTGACGGATAAAACCTATGCGCCGTAAGGTTTCAGACGACCTGTACTCACGCGCTGAGCAGGCTTTGGGCGAGGAAGCCGCCTTTTTCTACACCGGGGAGGATGAAGAAATAGCCGCCGCCGAAGGGGCTGATGTACTCTTCCAGCGGTTCGCCGTTGAGCAGGTTTTGGACGAAGATGAAGCCGTCGGCGAGGTTGGCTTGGTAGCAGATGAACACCAAGCCGACGTCGAGCTGGCCGTTGGCGGCGAGGCCGCGGGAGTAGTTGAAGGCGCGGCGGTAGAGCAGGTGTTTTTTCATGAACTCGGGGTCGCGCGGGTTGGCGAGCCTCATGTGGCTGTCTTTGGGGGTGGTTTTGCCGTCGGGGTCTTTGGCGAAGTCGGCGGTGTCGCTCTCTTTTTTGCCATCCATGGGGGCGCCGCTGTATTTGCGGCGGCCGAAGATTTCGGTTTGTTCCTGCAAGGGGGTTCTGTCCCAGAATTCGACGAAGTGGCGGATGAGGCGGACGGCTTGGTAGCTGCCGTTTTTCGCCCAGGCGGGTTCGTCTTGGCTGTTGGCGGCGATGCCTGTCCAGAGGACTTGGTCGGCAATTTTGGGATCGGATACGTCGGGGTTGCCGGAGCCGTCGCGGAAGCCTAGGAGGTTGCGGGCGGCGATGGCGCCGGGTTCGGCTTTGGGCAGCCAGCCGTCTATGCTCCAGCGGATGACGGCGGTTTGGGCGGTATTTTTGATGATGTCGCGCAGGGCGGCTTGGCAGGTTTCGGGGGTGAAGGCGCAGATTTGGAGGCTGAGGTCGCCGTCGCACCATGATTTTTGGAGGCGGTCGTTGGGAAAGTCACGCATTTCTTGGAGGTGGCGGGGTTTTTTGTCTTTGAGTCCGAAGCGGTCGTCAAAGAGGCTGCTGCCGACGCCGACGGTGATGGTAAGGCCGTCGGGGCGGAAGGTTTTGCCGAGCAGGCCGCTGCCTGCGGGGGGGAGTTTTTCGTCGCCGTCTTGGTACTCGCCGCCTTGGGTGAGGAATTCGATGCGGGCGGTGAGGGTGCGGAAGAGGTTTTCGAGTTGTTTGGGGTCTTTGGCGGTGACGTCGAAGGCGCACATGATGCCGAAGAGTTGGTGCGGGGTGGTGATGCCGGCTTGGTGGGGGCCGTAGCAGGGGTAGGCTTGCGGGGAGTGTTCGTTGTGGCGGGTCTCGGCGGCGGTTTCGCCTTGTTGTTTGCCGGCAAACCAGCCTGCCGCGCCGGCTGCGCCTGCGGCTAGGACGGTTTTGAACAGGGTGCGTTTGGTCGGTTGGGTGGGTTGTGGGTTGTTGTCTTGGCTCATGGTTTGTCCTGAATGTAGGTCGGATTCTTGAATCCGACGTTTGGCATGACGGCAAGGTGTGTCGCGGTTTGTGCTTTGTCGGATAGAAGTGTCCGACCTATACGGCTTTGGGTTTTTTCGCGGGCAAAGCCCACGCTACGCCTGCGATTGCCGCGCGGGCATGACTGCTGTCAGCGATAAGTTTTCAGACGACCTTTTGAGTAATAGAAGGTCGTCTGAAACGGGCGGGTCAAGTTTATTTGAGACCCAGTGTGCCGCGCAGTTGGCTCAGGTCTTCGGCAAGGGCGTTAATCGGTGCCTGAAGGGTTTTGCGGTCTTCGTCGCTGAGTTTGTCGTAGGTTTCAAAGCCGTCTTTGGTTTTGTATTTGGCGAGGATGTCGGTTACTTGTTTGAAGTTGGCATCGACTTTCTCGAGCAGGGCTTTGTTTTTCTCGGCAATCATCGGACGGAAGAGTTCGACGATTTTTTGCGCGCCTTCGATGTTGGCTTGGAAGTCGCTCAAGTCGGTGTGGCTGTAACGGTCTTCTTCGCCGCTGATTTTGCTGCCGGCAACTTCTTCAATCAACACTGCCGCGCCGCCGACGACTTTGTTCGGCGGGAAGGAGAGGGCATCGATTTCTTTTTGCAGGGCTTCAACGTCTTTCATGAGTTTGTCGGCAATGTCTTTCACGCCGGAGACGTCTTTTTTGACCCACAGGGCGTGTTCGATGCGGTGGAAGCCGGTGAAGGCCGCGTCTTCGGTTTTATCTTTGAAGTCGTCTTCACGCGCGTCGATGGCGGGGTCGAGTTCGTTGAAGAGTTCGGCAATCGGCTCGATGCGTTCGTAGTGGGTGCGGACAGCGGCAAACTGGGATTTGGCTTTTTCGATGTCGCCCGCTTTGACGGCATCGGTGAAGGCTTTGGTTTTGGCAACCAGCTCTTTGGCTTCGCCTTGAACGTAAACTTTATA
Source organism: Neisseria mucosa (assembly GCF_003044445.1). Taxonomy (GTDB): domain Bacteria; phylum Pseudomonadota; class Gammaproteobacteria; order Burkholderiales; family Neisseriaceae; genus Neisseria; species Neisseria mucosa_A. Next base: position 23,150 of record NZ_POWX01000024.1, on the reverse strand, counting down.
GTCGGCAAGCGGTTTGGCAAGTTTTTCCAAATCGGCTTCGTTGCCGGTGTCTTTAAAGCCGCTGTCGGTTACCACCAGCTTGCCGCGCGGGTTGGTCAAGAGGCCGCAGGTCATTTCGTATTCGCCCGGCAGCAGGGTAACGGTCATTTTGTCGGAAAGTCCGGGGGCGATGTTTTCGCGTTCGTCAACCACCATCACGCCTTTGAGGATTTCCCATTCGAGCTTGCGGCCGCTGTTGTTTTTGATGTTGAACACGACTTGTCCGCTCGGTACGGTCAGTTCCATCGGTTCGCAGGCGGTGTCGTTCACGGCGACGTTGACGGAGCCGCCGGCATTCGCGCTGGATGCACCTGACGCGGCAGGCGCGGATTTTTCCGCTTCGGGCGGCTGACACGCGGTCAGACCCAAAGCCAGCATCACGGATAAAGCAGTTATATTGAGTTTTTTCATTTCAAATCTCTTTGGCATGTTGATAAGAATGAGATACGGAATTTTTAAGCGCCACTAGGGGCTGTCGACAGTCTCTAATGGCTTTCAGACGACCTCTGCACCGCGGCGGGCTTACTGCCGTGCAGAAACCAAATCATGACCGGAACCAAATACAGCAGCCACGCCAGCACCTCGCCCTGCGTCGGGTGGTCGGTATAGCCGAAGAAGCCGCCGAGCAGCACGCCCAGCGGGCTGTCTTCATGCAGGTATTTGGAAGAATCAAACACCACCTCTTGCAGGTGGTTCCACACGCCCGCTTCATGCAGCGCACGCAGCGAACCTGCCACCAAACCGGCGGCCACCACAATCAAAAACGCGCCCGTCCAGCGGAAAAACTTCGCCAGATTCAGACGCATACCGCCCTGATAAATCAGTGCGCCGATGACCACTGCGGCAAGCAGCCCCAATACCGCGCCGACGGGCATAGACCAAGTCGGGCTCTGCTGAAACACCGCCAAGAGGAAAAACACACTCTCCAACCCCTCGCGCGCCACAGCCAGAAAAGCCATGCCGACCAAAGCCCAGCCTTGACCGTTGCCGCGGTTTAAGGCGGTCTGAACCGAATCCTGAAGCTGCTGCTTCATCGAACGGGCGGCTTTTTTCATCCATAAAATCATATAAGTCAGCATCGCCACCGCCACCAAACCGATAACGCCGACCACAAATTCCTGCTCCTTCTGCGGAATCTCGCCCGTTGCCGAATGGATGCCGTATCCGATGCCCAAACACATCAGCGCAGCCAAAGCCACACCCAGCCACACCTTAGGCATCAGCCGCGAATGTCCCGACTGTTTCAAAAAACCGGCGACGATACCGACGATCAAAGCCGCCTCGATACCCTCGCGCAACATAATCAGAAAAGCAATCAACATATATAAAACAAACCTTAAAACTTAATATCCAAAACTAAACCATTTATTCTTTTACCCAATCCGTTTCGCCCGCCGCCTTATCTATTCTATTCGGCTACAATAAATCCTCTCCAAGAAAATTCAAACAACCTTATGCCCAAATATTTATAAACCGATAATGAAACAAATGCAAATAATTTTTATTTTTAAGTAATAAACACAGTTACGAATGTTAACAAGGAAATGACGAAAGTATTGGACAAACGTACTTTTCCAGCCTGTCTCCCAACAGCCGATACGGCAGTCAAAATATATTCCCGCCCTTAAACAATATCCGCCACAACACACAAAGTCGTCTGAAAACCCGCCCCATCCGCTTTCAGACGACCTCACGCCTTGAGCCAAAGCAGGCGGAAAAACTGTGTTAGAATCCCAAGCTCTTGAATAAACGGACCAATATCCCGTCTGCAAACCACGTTCCCATCCACCCGATTTCAGACGACCTTTAAGACAGCATTATGAAAAAACACCTATACCGCATCACACTCCTGACCATCACCGCAGCCGTCCTCTCCGCCTGCCCGAGCAAACGCATCAAAAAACTCCCCGAAGTCGACACCACCACCGTCAAAGGCCCCGACCGACCGACCGGTACGCCCGACCCCGTCGGTACCACCGTCAGCGGCGGCGGCGCGACCTACACCGTCGTGTCCCACCAAGAACTGCCGCACTGGAACACCCAACACTTCACCAAAAGCCTCCAATCCTTCCGCTTAGGCTGCGAAAAACTCAAAAACCGCGCAGGCTGGCAAGACGTGTGCGCCCAAGCCATGCAGACGCCCGTCCACCATCTCCAAGCCAAGCATTTCTTCGAACGCTATTTCACCCCTTGGCAAGTCAGCAACAACGGCAACCCCGCCGGCACCATCACCGGCTACTACGAACCCGTCCTGCTCGGCGATGACAAAGCCACAAGCAAGGCTCGCTTCCCCATCTACGGCATCCCCAACGACTTCGTTTCCGTCCCCCTGTCCGCCAATTTGAGAAGCAGCAAAGCCACCGTCCGCATCCGCCAAACCGGTGCCAACAGCGGCGTCATCGACAACAGCGGCACACACACCGCCGACCTGTCCCAATTCCCCATTACCGCCCGCAGCACCGCCCTCAAAGGCAGATTTGAAGGCAGCCGCTTCGTTCCTTATTACACGCGCAACCAAATCAACGGCGGCGCGCTCAACGGCAAAGCCCCCATCCTCGGTTACGCAGAAGACCCCGTCGAACTCTTCTTCATGCACATCCAAGGTTCAGGTCGTCTGAAAACCCCATCCGGCAAATACATCCGCGTCGGATTCGCCGATAAAAACGAACACCCCTACGTCTCCATCGGACGCTACATGGCAGACAAAGGCTACCTCCCCCTCGCACAAACCAGCATGCAGGGCATCAAAGCCTACATGAAGCAAAACCCCGGCCGCCTCGCCGAAGTCTTGGGACAAAACCCCAGCTACGTCTTCTTCCGCGAACTGACCGGCAGCAGTGAAGCCGGTCCGGTCGGCGCATTGGGTACACCGCTCTTGGGTGAATACGCGGGCGCCATCGACCGCCACTACATCACCTTAGGCGCACCGCTGTTTGTCGCCACCGCCCATCCGACCACCAAAAAAGCCCTCAACCGCCTGATCATGGCACAAGACACAGGCAGCGCGATTAAAGGCGCCGTTCGCGTGGACTACTTCTGGGGCTACGGCGACGAAGCAGGCGAAGTTGCCGGCAAAATGAAAACCACAGGCTACGTCTGGCAACTCCTGCCCAACGGCATGAAACCCAGCTACCAGCCTTAAAATAGGCTAAAAAGTCAAAAGGTCGTCTGAAAACACGTTTTCAGACGACCTTTTGATTACCAAACAAGCCGATATAGCGCATTAAATTAAGCCAGCCGTAGCGTGGGCTTCGCCCGCGAATCCGCCGATCAAATCCCGAACCCGCCTACCAAGTCGAATAAGGATGTTTGCTCAAATACGCATTGGTAAATTTTCCTTCCGACGTAATCTCCGCGCCCAGCCAGTCCGGTTTTTCAAACGGCGTATCTTCCGCAGGCAGCTCAAGTTCCGCCACCACCAAAGGCGCGTTGTCGCCGAAATACTCGTCGATTTCAAACACAAAGCCCTTAAATTCCACCCGATAACGGTGTTTTTCCATCTTAAACGGACACATCGTCTCCATCATCTGCTGCGCGTGCACCAAAGGAATTTCGTATTCAAACTCGCTGCGGCTGACATCCGAAATATAGCCTTTCAAAGTCAGCCAAGCCTTGTCGTCAATAATGCGCACGCGGATAGTGCGCTCTTTTTCCACACTCAAATAGCCCTGTTGCAACACCTGCGGCGCAGAGGCTTCGCGCTTCCAGTCATCGTTTTTCAACAGGAAGCGGCGTTCGATTTCAATAGTCATCTGTTTGATTCCAATATAAAAGAAGGTCGTCTGAAAACAGGTTTTGCAGGTTTCGCACACACCTTAAAACGGCTTGAACACCACCATATACAAAGCGACGACCATCATCAATACAGGCACTTCGTTAAACACCCTGTACCACTTGTGCGAATGCGTATTGCGCTTTTCCTCAAAGGCCCGAAGCAGCGCGCCGCAATAAAATTGATAAGCCAAAAGCAGCAGGCCCATCAACAGCTTCACATGCAGCCAGCCCTGCCCCCACCAGCCCGTAACAAACGGAATCAAAATACCGAACACCAGCGTCCCGAAGCCCAACGGCGACATAAACTTATACAGCCGCCGCGACATCGCCGAGAGCCGCTCATATTCCACCGGCTGCTCCGCCGCTTCGACCTGCGCCAGATTCACAAAAATACGCGGCAGGTAAAACAGACCGGCAAACCACGAAATCACAAAAAACACATGCAAGAGCTTAAACCACAAATACATTTTCAGACGACCTCATGCTCGAAAACGCATATTTTACCCGCCAAACCGAAGCGGCTGTTTTCTTTATGTCAACGACTGTCTGTTTTACGCCCGAAAAATGGTAAATCACATCATAATTCCATACTGTTTATATGCAATAAGATTAAATTTTGTTAAAATGCATATGTAATTAAACTAATATGCCCATTCCCCGCGGGACAAACACAAAACGGAAAGAAAACATGATTAAGCAATTTGAAATCAGCGCCAGCGTTCAAAAACAAATCGGCGACTACCTCGCCGCCAACAATACCGACCTCAAAACCGCCATGGCGGACGAAACCCGCAACGGCGAAGTCGCCGCCATCATCCATGCCGGCCTGCCCATGATGGTGCGCAAAATCTATTCTCTGGAAAAAATGAAAAACTTCTTCTGGACGAAAAAAGAGTTGATGGTCGAATTCGTCGCCATGCGCCTTGCCGCCGCCGAAAAGAAAAACGCCAAGAAAAAACGTTAATCCCTTCCGGCTCATTGAGGAAAAAGATGGAAAGGTCGTCTGAAAGTTTCAGACGACCTTTGGTATTTTAGACGGTAAAGTGAAATCATCCCGCCAACCATCCGCCGTTTCACGCTACACAAGACAGGATACGCAAACTCTCCATCCCCCATGTTGTTGACCCTTCTTAAGAAACCATTCCGATGGAGGGGGAATGGCGGTGGGAGGAAATATCCTGTTTCTATTTGAATCTATTTATCTCTCAAATACAAAAACATACTGTTTGCGGTTTTGCCGGTATTCATTAGACTTCCGGATATTTTCTCATGCCGATTTGCCACTTTCATGTATAGTGGATTAAATTTAAACCAGTACGGCGTTGCCTCGCCTTAGCTCAAAGAGAACGATTCTCTAAGGTGCTGGAGCACCAAGTGAATCGGTTCCGTACTATTTGTACTGTCTGCGGCTTCGTCGCCTTGTCCTGATTTAAATTTAATCCACTATATAGACGGCAGACAACAAAAAACCCTCGGAAAACCGAGGGTTTTTAAAATTGGTTGCGGGAGCAGGATTCGAACCTACGACCTTCGGGTTATGAGCCCGACGAGCTACCATGCTGCTCCATCCCGCGTCAGAAGGTAGAACTATACTTTCATTCCGGAAAGGTGTCAAGAATTTTCTTGATTAAATTGTTTATAATAAAAAAATCCCATGATTTCAGATGATTACTTTTCTTTAATAAATATACGAAGCCTGCCTACGGGGACGTTTTGCTATTCGCGGTGGTAGGGATGGTTGTGGAGGATGGAGACGGCGCGGTAGAGCTGTTCGGTCAGAAGGACGCGCACCATGCCGTGCGGGAGGGTGAGACTGGAGAGGCGCATCATCATGCGGGCTTGTTGTTTGAGGCGGTCGGTCATGCCGTCGGCACCGCCGATGACGAAGCAGACGTGTTCGCCGTTTTGCTGCCAGCTTTTGAGGTGTTCCGCCAGCTCGACGGAGGTCGGGGCTTTGCCACGTTCGTCGAGGACGATGAGGAACGCGCCTTGCGGGATGGCTTCGAGGATGCGTTTTTCTTCCGCCGCCATGCCTTGTGCGGCGTTGACGCCTGCGCCGCGTTTTTCGGGTTTGATTTCTTTGAGGGTGTAGGCGACGTCGCGTCCGAAGCGTTTGGCGTATTCGCCGACGGCTTCGTCCACCCAGCGGGGCATTTTGGTGCCGACGGCGAGGATGGTGATGTTCATGGGTTTCCTTGGTTGGATGGGGTCGTCTGAAAGTTTTCAGACGACCTTTTGGTTTGAATGATGGTGAAACGGGATTCCTTAAGCCGATATTGTTATTGTTCGGTCAAGGGGTCGTCTGAAAACTTCGGTTTGGGCAAAGATAGGATTCGGTGTGCGCAATAAAGCCGTCTGTATGCACAGACGGCTTGGGATGGCTGCTTAGTCGGCGGCGTGCCAGGGTTTTTGCGCGCCGGCGTGGAAGCTGGGTTTTTCGCCGCCCCAGAGGGTGTCGATGTCGTAGAAGTCGCGGACGGCGGGCAGCATGACGTGGACGACGAGGTCGCCTGCGTCAACAAGCGTCCATTCGCCGCTGTCGCCTTCGGTGCTGAGGATTTCGAAGCCGGCTTCTTTGAGGCTGACGGCGACGTTGTTGGCGAGGGCTTTGACTTGGCGGGTGCTGTCGCCGCTGGCGATGATCATGCGGGCGAACAGTGAGGTTTTTTCTTGGGTTTCGAGGACGGAGATGTCTTTGGCTTTGATGTCTTCGAGGGCTTCGACGGCGGTTTCGACCATTTTTTGCAGGTCTTGCAGTTCTTGTTCGTTCATTGTTTTCCTAATGGTGGGAATGAAATGGGGTTTGGATGGTATTATAACTTATCTGTATGAATTTACGCTATTTTCCGCTTTGGTACAGTTTGTGTTCGCGGATGTAGCGGGCGACTTGGGGCGGGAGGTCGTCTGAAAGTCTGCCGCTTTGGAGGGTTTGGCGGATTTGGGTGGAAGAGGTGTTGTGCAGGGGGGCGTTGAGGATGCGGACGCTGCCGTTTTGGAGGGCTTCGCCCAGCCAGGCGTGGAGTTCGCGCGGGGTTTGGTTGAGGTTGTCGCCTTGGCGCATGGCGACGGCGATGTGGGTTTGGCGCACGAGGGTCTGCCATTTTTTCCAAGTGTGCAGTTTCATGAGGCTGTCGCTGCCCATGAGCCACCAAAGTTGGGCGGCGGGGAATTGCTGGCGGAAGATTTGGACGGTGTCGAAGGTGTAGGTCGCGCCGTCGCGGACGATGTCGCAGTCGCTGGCGGCGAAGCGGGGGTCGTCGGCGATGGCGAGTTCGGTCATGATGAGGCGGTCTTGGGCGGAGGCGCGGGACGGGTCTTTGTGGTAGGGGTCGCCTGCGGGCAGGAAGACGACGGTGTCGAGTCCGATTTCGTCGGCGAAGGCGCGGGCGATGTGGAGGTGGCCGTTGTGGATGGGGTCGAAGGTGCCGCCGAAAAGTCCGATGTTTTTCATGGGTGTCCTTGGGTGTGGGGTGTGCGCTCTGTTTGGGTTTCAGACGACCTGTCGGGTTTATGGGTTGGCGGGGTCGTCTGAAAGGCTTTCTGCTTCGGGGCTGCCGTCAACGACCAGGGTGAGTTTGCCGGTGGTCGGATGGATGACGAGTCCGTGGACGGCGATGTCGGCGGGCATGAGCGGGTGCTTGCGGATGACTTCGACGGTGTGGCGGACGCTGTCTTCTACGTTGTCAAAACCGGTCAGCCAGTTGTCGAGGTTGATGCCTGCATTGCGCAGGGTTTCGATGCGGTCGTCGGGGATGTTGCTCTCGTGTACTTTTTCGAGGAAACCTGCGGCGTTCAGCCCCTTCATACCGCAGTCGTAGTGGGCAATGACCATGATTTCTTTGACTTTGAGTTCGAACACGGCGACCAAAAGGCTGCGCATGACGGAACCCCAAGGATGGGTAACGAGCGCGCCGGCGTTTTTGATAAGCTTGGCGTCGCCGTTTTTCAGTCCGAGCGCGTTGGGCAGCAGCTCGATGATGCGTGCGTCCATGCAGGACAGGATGGCCAGTTCGCGGCCGGGATATTTGTCAGTGAAATATTTTTCGTATTCGCCCGATTCGACAAAATTTTGGTTATAGGCGAGAATTTCGCTCAATTCGCTCATGGTGTTGTACCTCCGACAAAATGAGACGATTATAGCGGTTTTCGGGCGGTTTGGCTTTGCAGCGTGTGCCGCCTGATTGTGGATAGAGTTGGTTGCAAATTGAAACGAAGCAGATACAATCCGCTTTATGTTTATGATTGGATTGAGGAACAGCCATGTCTTCGTACCCTTGTTTTTCCGAAACAATCGACCGCCGCACCCACGACGCGCTCTACGATTGGGCGCGGGCAAGTTACGGCGCGTCGGACGACTGGAACACGCTCCATCTGAACGGGCTGGCTTTGGGTCGTCTGAATCCGTTTTGGCGCGAACGGATCAAACAAGACTGGCAGGAAGGGCTTTCTGAAGTTTCAGACGACCTCTACCTGCAAACGGACAACTGGCTGGCGATGGGCGACAGTTTGCAGCACTTGGCGCACGAATGGAAAAGCCTCGGACTGCTGCACGGCTGGCGCGACGAAAAGTTTGACGTGTGCGACGACGCGGGCAAGGTGCTTTTTGTGTTGGAACGCGCCGCCTTCCGCCCGTTCGGACTCATGAGCCAAGCCGTCCACCTCAACGGACTGGTGCAAACCGATGACGGCTGGCATTTTTGGATAGGCCGCCGCAGCCCGCACAAAGCCGTCGATCCCAACAAACTCGACAACCTCGTCGGCGGCGGCATTGCCAGCGGCGAAACCCCGTTTGAAGCCGTCTGCCGCGAAAGCGAAGAAGAAGCCGGACTGATGCCGCCCGCCCTCGCTACACTCCGACCCGCCGCCCGAATCCACAGCCTGCGTCCCGTCTCGCGCGGCATCCACAACGAAATCCTGCACATCTTCGACATCGTCCTGCCCGAATCCGTCCGCCCCGAAAACCAAGACGGCGAAGTCGCAGGGTTTGAATTGATGAACGTTTCGCAACTTGTCGAAACCATGTTGTCCCAAACCATGATGCACGATGCCCAGCTCGTTACCCTCGAAGCCCTCAAACGCTACGGCGCGCTCGACAGGCAGCACCCGCTAAGCCTTTGGCTGGACAGCCTTTGCCGCTGAGCGCCGAAAAATGAGCCGATAAACCAACCCGCCAACGCCCCGCCGTTTTCCTTCCCCGATTCCCCAAAAGGTCGTCTGAAACCCATGCTCCGACTTACCGACATCTGCAAACGCTTCGACAGCAAAACCGTCGCCGACCGCATCAGCCTGACCGTCTCCGCCGGCGAAACCCTCGCCGTCCTCGGACGCTCCGGCTGCGGCAAATCCACTCTGCTCAAAATCATCGCCGGCATTGTCAAGCCCGACAGCGGCGAAGTTTGGCTGGACGGGCAAAATATCACCGCCGTCCCGCCCGAAAAGCGCAACGTCTCGCTGATGTTTCAAGACTACGCCCTGTTCCCGCACCTGACCGCCCAAGAAAACGTCGGTTTCGGACTCAAAATGCGCCGCCTGCCCAAAGCCGAAATCGAAGCGCAAACCATGCAGGCGCTGCGCGACATCGGTTTGGAAAACGAAGCCCGCCGCAAACCCGGCAGCCTCTCCGGCGGCGAACAGCAACGCCTCGCCCTCGCCCGCGCCCTGATTATCAAACCGTCGCTGCTGCTCTTGGACGAAGCCTTCTCCAGCCTCGATACCCACCTGCGCCACAACCTCTACCGCCTGACCGACGAGAGCATCCGCCGTCAAAACATCCCCGCCGTCCTCGTAACCCATTCCCCCGAAGAAGCCGCCGCGCTGGCAGACCATATCGCCCTCATGCACGAAGGGCGCATCCTCCAATACGGCACGCCCGCAGAACTCTTCCGCCGCCCTGCCAACGCCCAAGCCGCCCGCCTGCTCGGACTGCCCAACACCGACGATACGCGCCACATCCCTACGCACGCCATCCGCCCCAACCCGCAAGGTACACCCTGCCGCATCCTGTCCCTTACCCCCTTGCCCGACAGCCTGCGCCTGACTTTCGCCCACCCCGAATACGGCGAGCTGACCACCCTGTTACCCGCCGAACACTTACCCGCCGGTGATACCGTGTCGATACATATCGATAAAGAACAAATCGTTTGGTTTGAACCATCGAGATGATGTTTTGTGTCCCGCCGTCGTTTGACCCGTCGGACAAATCAAAAAAGGTCGTCTGAAAATTTTCAGACGACCTTTGCTTTGACTTCCAAGAGCTTAGAGGTTTAAAACAGCCCGAGCTTATTTTTTAATCGCAGTACGCATATTGTCGGCGATGTGGGTTGCGCCGGCGGCCAGACCGGACATACCGATCAGGGATGCGGCGGCGAGTTTGATCAATTCTTTCATTTTGAGTCTCTTTCTTGTGTTTGTGTTGCGGATGTTATCGTCGGGTCGGCTTATTATTTGCCGGCTTCGGCGATGTTTTTGGCGACGGTCGTCGCGCTGGCGGTCAGACCGGACATGCCAATCAGGGAGGCAGCTGCCAATTTGATTAAGTTTTTCATGGTAATCTCTCTTTCTTTTGTTCCCTTCGCCGAATCCGGCGGTCTGCGGTTCGCGCTTGTGTCGGCATCTGATGCCGGAATCGGTTGAAAGCCGAAAGCCGCTCCGCCTTGGGCGGGAAGGGTTGTTTGTGGGGTTTGGGAAGCGTTTAAAATATTTCGTTTGTTTTCAAATTATTTTTTTGCAGCGGTTTCGATATTGCGGGCAACCATAGCGGCTGAAGCGGGAACGCCTGCCATACCGATTAAAGAAGCTGCGGCTAAGGTCAATAAATTTTTCATTTCGGATAATCCTTTCTCATACTTATCAAATGTTATTTAACAACATCTGTATTCGCCGTCGGCGTGTCTGCCGTATCGACAGGAGTCATGATACCGCCTTAATTGATAAATTATACAGTTTTTTAGTAAAGAAATACGCGGTAAAAATGGCTTATTGTAATTATTTTGATAAATTATTTTTAGTTTTGAAAATGACACCGATGTCTTGCGGAATGACACCGATGTCTTAGTTACAAGCCGATTACAAATTGTTTATTTTAGAATAGATGCTCTCGGATTTTTTGTTGCCAAATTACATCATTTTAGACAGATTTTTACTTTTCCTTTTATTTTTCAATTAGATAAAAAACAACACTTTTCTGCTTGGATTTTGGGTTTTTAGCCTCAGACTATAATCGCCATTGCCATTTTTTAAATAACCTATCTATTTTTGGCAAAAACAGGTCGTCTGAAACCAAAATCCCTGCCCGACAAACCGGAATCCGCTGTTTTCTTCTGAAATTGCTCAGCAAATCTCTCATCCGGCGCTGCGGCTTATTTCGCTTTGCCCAAAGAGGGCGGTTTTCCAAGCTGTCGGCGGTCAAAGCTCTGTTTGGGCGCAGCGAAGCGTGTAAAGCTTGTTTTTAGGTTTTCAGACGACCTGTTTGTGTTTATGGGTTGGCAGGGTCGTCTGAAAAGGCTGTCTGTTTCGGTGCTTCTGTTCACGCCTCAATCAAATTGATTCAGTTCGACTGCTTCGTTCTGCGTTCTGCAACCCGCTGCCCGGCATCGGTTTATCAGCCATTCCGCCCTATCCTACTCAAGCGCGCAGCGAGCTTGCCCTGCAAACATGCTATATTGCCGTTTTTGCTTTTTCCGTTTTCAGACGACCTATGAATGCCCCGCTCCTCCTGACCGCCGCGCTTTCCTTTTTGTCCGGCGCGCTCATCACTTGGCTGCTCGCCCGCAACAAGGCGCAGACGCAGCAGTTTGCCCTGATGCAATCGCTTGCCGAGTGCCGCCAGCATCTTGAATTTGCCGAACAAAATCAGGCGCAAACCGCATCCGAGCTTGCCGACGCGCGCTATCATGTCCAAGATTTGCAGGGCGAGTTGCAGGAATTGGGCAACCGCTTTGCCGCCGCCGAACACCAAATCGGCTATCTTCAAGAGCGCGAACAGGAAGCAGGTCGTCTGAAACAAGATTATGCCGAGCTTCAGGAAAACGCGCACAACCTGCACGTCCGCAACGAACGCCTCCACATCCAGCTCGAACAGGAACGCCTCGCCGCCGACGAAAAGCTCAAGCTCCTTGCCGAAGCCCGCCAAAGCTTGGGCGACCAGTTCCAAAACCTCGCCAACACCATTTTGGAAGAGAAAAGCCGCCGCTTCACCGAGCAAAACCGCGACCACCTCAGCCAACTGCTGACCCCGCTCAACGAACGCATCCACGGCTTCAGCGAGCTGGTTCAGCAAACCTATGAAAAAGAAGCGCGCGAACGGCTGACCCTCGAAAACGAACTCAAACGCCTGCAAACCCTCAACACCCAACTGCACAGCGACGCCAAAGCCCTCACCGACGCGCTCACCGGCACGCAAAACAAAACCCAAGGCAACTGGGGCGAGATGATTTTGGAAAGCGTTTTGGAACATTCCGGCCTGCAAAAAGGGCGCGAATACACCGTCCAAGCCGCCGCCGTCCGCCAAGAAGAAGACGGCGCGCGCCGCCTCCAGCCCGACGTCCTCGTCAACCTGCCCGAAGGCAAACAAATCGTCATCGACTCCAAAGTCTCGCTGACTGCCTACGTCCGCTACACCCAAGCCGCCGACGCCGAAACCGCCGAGCGCGAACTCGCCGCCCACGTCGCCAGCATCCGCGCCCACATCCGCAGCCTGTCGCAAAAAGACTATACCGACCTCGAAGGCGTGCGCACGCTGGACTTCGTGTTTATGTTCATCCCCGTCGAACCCGCCTACCTGCTCGCCCTGCAACACGATGCCGCCCTGTTCCAAGAATGTTTCGACAAGCGCATCATGCCGGTCGGTCCGAGTACGCTGCTCGCCACCCTGCGCACTGTCGCCCACATCTGGCGCAACGAACAGCAAAACCAAAACGCCCTCGCCATCGCGGCTGAAGGCGGCAGACTTTACGACAAATTCACCGGCTTCGTCCAAACGCTTGAGGGCGTCGGCAAAAACATCGACCAAGCGCAAAACCAGTTCCAACAAGCCTTCAAGCAGCTCTCGCAGGGCAAGGGCAATTTGGTCAGCCGCGCCGAAAAACTGCGTGCGCTGGGCGTGAAAACCACCAAACGCCTGCAACGCGATTTGGCGGAAACCGCCCAAGAGTCTGCTTTGCAGGATAAGGGTTTGCCGGAAGGGGAAGAAGATTGACGGTTTGTCCTTCGTCGGGTTTCAGACGACGTATCAAAGACAAAAAGGGCGCATGATGCGCCTTTTTTATTTTTAACTGATTCGCTTTGCTTTTGAACGACACCAGCCCTCAACCGCCCCTCCCGCCTACGCCTGCGCGGGGCAGGAATGAGAGCCGATAAATAAGCGGTATCAATGCAAGCAAGTTGGCAGGACGGAGAAAACAACGCTGCGGCAAACGGGTCATCTGAAAAAGGTTCGGACAAGCACCGCTTTATTTATTTCAGCGAAACCGGCTTCTTTCAGTTTCAGACGACCTCAAAAGCGGCATATAGTGGATTAACTTTAAATCAGGACAAGGCGACGAAGCCGCTGGTGCTTCAGCACCTTAGAGAATCGTTCTCTTTGAGCTAAGGCGAGGCAACGCCGTACTGGTTTAAAGTTAATCCACTATACATCCGCCCCACTGCCACGAAGCCCGGACTGTGCGGTATAATCATGAACATTCTTATAGTGAAATCAATCAAAAACGGACACAAAGCAGTTTATCCCGCCCACTATCTGACCGTACATTCAAACAGGAATGACCCGCGCCGTCCTTCCCGCAAAAGGAACAGCGGCAATTTGAATATCCTCTTTTCATGTGTCCGCCCGAATTTCAAACTCTACACAGGAAACCGCCATGTTAGTCTGCAACCCCTACGAAGTCGTGATTCACGGCACAACCAACAAAGGCAAGATTTTCCGTCCCAGCGACTGGGCAGAACGCCTGTGCGGCATATTGTCCTCATTCACCAAAGACAACCGGCTGTCCTACTCCAACTGGGTGCGCCCCATTCTGGTGGACAACGTCCGCTGCGTCGCCGTCGATAAGAAACTCGAAGAAGACAATCCGCAGATGTTCCGTTTCCTGATGGACTTTGCCGCCGACAACGACTTGCGCATCATCGACTGCAAAGAGCTTTTGAAAGAACAGGAAGCCAAAGCGCAAGGAGAACCTGCCGAACGCGTCCCGCTGGCGCAAGCCATCGAAGAAAAACACGCCGCCGAAAAAGCGCCGGTCCAAGCCGTCGCTGCCGACTACGTTTTGCGCGAAATCCCGCCCGAAGACACATCCGCCGCCTTCGCCGCCCTCAGCGTCCTGCGTTCTTCATTGACCGACATCAGCAAATTCACCGAACAAATCAACACCGTCCAACGCCCCGCCGGCTATCGCCTCTTGGGTATTTTCGAAGAAGGCAAACACAACGCCGTCGCTGTCTGCGGCTTCCGCGAATCCTGCAACCTCGCCAGCGGCCGCCATATCCACATCGACGACATCGTTACCCTGCCGCAAAGCCGCCGCAAAGGCTACGCCTCCCGCCTGTTGGCAGAAGTCCGCAAAATCGGCGCGGAAACAGGCGTGACTAAAATCCACCTCAACGTCCACGTCAATCACGACCGCGTCGATGCGCACCGTCTGTATTTCAAAAACGGCTTCGAAATCTGCGCATACCATTTCCGCTGCGATCCTAAATAACCCAAAAGGTCGTCTGAAAACCAAATACGGTTTCAGACGACCTCTTTCCCTTCCGAGAAAGGAACCCCATGAAAACCGTCCTCAGCCTCACCGCCCTCTTCTTCCTTGCCGCCTGTACTGCTGCAACGGGAACAGGCGGCAGCTCGCAAGTCTATGGCGAAATCAAAACCGGCATTGAAAGCAGCCATACCCGATAACAGCCATAATAGTGAACCCGCGATAACTCAAAGGTCGTCTGAAAACATCATTCGGATTTTCAGACGACCTTTGTTTCGGCAAAACCTAAATCAGATTGGCAAACCTGCTCTCGGCAAAACATCTGCCGAATTATCGTCCTCACTTCTCCTTTACGGTGTCTTCCCGCCGTTTTTTCCCGTAAAATAATGCCTTTAACTCCCGATACTTGTTTTCAGACGACCTGTCCCCACCGTAGAGGTCGTCTGAAATCCATTCTCTCTCAATTAAACCCAATACAATGATTCAAAAAATATTCTCATGGTTCGAATCCCGAATCGACCCTTACCCCGAAGCCGCCCCGAAAACGCCTGAAAAAGGGCTGTGGCGTTTTATCTGGAGCAACATCGAAGGCTTGCGCAAATGGATTGCCGTATTGGCGGTATTTACCGCCGGTATCGGCATTATGGAAGCCCTGTTGTTTCAATTTATGGGCAAAGTCGTGGACTGGCTCGGCAAATACACGCCCGCCACCCTGTTTGCCGAAAAAGGCTGGGCGTTGACGGCGATGGCGGCGATGATGGTGTTTTTCGCCCTCTGGACCTTCCTCGCGTCCAACGTGCGCCTGCAAACCCTGCAAGGCGTGTTCCCCATGCGCCTGCGCTGGAATTTCCACCGCCTGATGCTGGGACAAAGCCTCGGCTTCTATCAGGACGAATTTGCCGGCCGCGTTTCCGCCAAAGTCATGCAGACCGCGCTGGCGTTGCGCGACGTAGTAATGACGGTTGCCGACATGGTCGTGTATGTGCTGGTGTATTTCATCACCTCCGGCGTGATTCTGGTCGCGCTCGACGGCTGGCTGCTGCTGCCCTTTATCGGCTGGATGATTGGCTTCGCCTTAGTGATGCGCTTCCTGATTCCCAAGCTCGGCAAAACCGCTTCGCGTCAGGCGGATGCGCGCTCGCTGATGACCGGCCGCATTACCGACGCCTATTCCAACATCACCACCGTCAAACTCTTCTCCCACGGCGCGCGCGAAGCGGCTTATGCCAAGCAGTCGATGGAAGAATTTATGGTTACGGTACACGCCCAAATGCGTTTGGCGACGCTCCTGCACACTTGCAGCTTCATCGTCAACAGCTCACTGACCGCCGGCACGACCGCGCTGGGCATCTGGCTTTGGTATCACGGACAGGTCGGCGTCGGCGCGGTTGCCACCGCCACCGCCATGGCGTTGCGCGTCAACGGTTTGTCGCAATACATCATGTGGGAATCCGCCCGATTGTTTGAAAACATCGGCACCGTCAACGACGGCATGGCAACCCTGTCCAAACCGCAAACCATCCTCGACAAGCCGAACGCCCTGCCGCTGAAAGTGTCGCAAGGCGAAATCAAGTTCGAACACGTCGATTTCTCCTACGAAGCCGGCAAACCGCTGCTCAACGGCTTCAACCTCACCATCCGACCGGGCGAAAAAGTCGGCTTGATCGGACGCAGCGGCGCAGGCAAATCCACCATCGTCAACCTGCTTTTGCGCTTCTACGAACCGCAAAGCGGCACGATTTCGATTGACGGGCAAAACGTGGACAGCGTGACCCAAGAAAGCCTGCGCGCCCAAATCGGTTTGGTCACGCAAGACACCTCGCTGCTGCACCGTTCCGTGCGCGACAACATCGTTTACGGCCGCCCCGACGCCACCGACGCCGAAATGATTTCCGCCGCCGAACGCGCCGAAGCCGCCGACTTCATCCCCAACCTTTCCGACGCCAAAGGACGGCGCGGCTATGACGCGCACGTCGGCGAACGCGGCGTGAAACTCTCCGGCGGCCAACGCCAGCGCATCGCCATCGCCCGCGTCATGCTCAAAGACGCGCCGATTCTGCTGCTCGACGAAGCCACCAGCGCGCTCGACTCCGAAGTCGAAGCCGCCATCCAAGAAAGCCTCGACAAAATGATGGACGGCAAAACCGTCATCGCCATCGCCCACCGCCTCTCCACCATCGCCGCGATGGACAGGCTCATCGTCTTGGACAAAGGCCGCATCATCGAAGAAGGCAGCCACACCGAGTTGCTCGAGAAACAAGGCCTCTACGCCAAACTCTGGGCGCACCAAAGCGGCGGTTTCTTGAGCGAACACGTCGATTGGGAGCATAATTGAGTGTCTTGCAGTAAGCAAAAGGTCGTCTGAAAATCCGGTTTTGAATTTCAGACGACCCCAGTTCAAAATCATCTCGACAGGGCGCAAGATTGCGCCCTTCTTTTTTGGTTATAAATTACGAATCTGACCGAAGGATGGAAGGGTCGTCTGAAACCGAAAATCAGGTTTCAGACGACCCTTAATTTTCAGCGGCCAAACAATCAAACCGCCGTAACCTTCCCGTCAAAGGGTGTTTCATTCCGCGTACTTGCACTATACTGCCCCTGAAGAATACCGTCCGAAAGGAAAAACAATGAAATACGCTCCTGCCTTCCTCGCCCTTATCCTGCCCCTGTCCGTACAGGCAGCGGTCAACATCCAACGCTGGACCACCCCGCAAGGCGTGCAGGTCCTCTTGGCCGAGCGGCATGAAAATCCGATTATCGACATGGCAGTCAGCTTCCGAGGCGCAGGCAACGCGTCCGATCCCGACGGCAAAAGCGAAACCGCCGCCTTCACCGCCGCCCTGTTGACCAGCGGCACAAAAGAAATGGACGAAGAAACCTTCAACGCCCAAACCAACGGATTGGCAGTTGAAATCGGCAGCGGTACGGACAACGAAACCGCCACCGCCACCCTGCGCAGCCTGAGCCGTCCGGACACACTCAAAAAAGCCGTTTCCCTGTTCAACGGCGCACTGACCCGCCCGCGTTTCGACGAAGCTGTGTTCCGCCGCAACCAAACGCAAGCCGCCACCTTCCTGCAACAACAGGAAACCAAACCCGACTTCACCGCCGCCCGAACATTGGCGCGCCTCTCCTATCCCGACCACCCTTACGGCAAAGGCGCATACACCACCGTACAAAGCATAAACGGCATCACGCTTGACGACATCCGCACGTTTTACCGCACCCGCTACGGCAAAAACAATGCCGTCGTCGCCATCGTCGGCGATATAGACCGCAAAGGTGCCGACCGCCTCGTGCAAGACGCATTGTCCGGCTTGCCTGACCATGCTGCCGCATCGGCCGATGTTCCGCCCGTCAAAAAACATCCTGCACAACGCCGTGACATCCCCTTCGCCGGCGAACAGGCGCAAATCATGCTCGGAATGCCGCTGATTACCCGTAACGACCCCGACTACTACGCGCTTGTTGCCGGCAACTACGTCCTCGGCGGCGGCGGATTCGACAGCCGCCTGATGGAAGTCCTGCGCAATCAGAGGGGCGACACCTACGGCGTGTACAGCAACCTTACTCCGGAACGTCAGGCAGGCATGTTCACCATCGCTTATTCTTCGCGCAAACCCGCCGCCCGCGCCTCGCTTGCCGCAGCACAGGAAGTCATCAGGCAGTTCATCGCTGAAGGTCCGACCGAAGAAGAAATGGCTCAGGCAAAAGCCAACATCACAGGCAGCTTCCCCCTGCGTTTCGATTCCAACGCCAAACTGCTCGGCTACTTGAACCTCATCGGCGTCTATAACCTGCCCGACGACTACCTCGAAGCCTACCCCAAAGCCGTCGCCAAACTGACCGCCGCCGACGTCAAAGCCGCCTGGCAAAAACGCGTCCGCCCCGAAGACTTGAATATCGTCGTGGTCGGTGCGCAGTAAAGTTCGGGCTGAATAAACGCAAACGTCGTCTGAAAACAGGTTTTAGGTTTCAGACGACGTTTTTTATGCTCGAAACGGCTTTCTTCTTCCGAACGCTTGTTATAGGGGTTTCAAACGACAAGTCCCTATTCTGGGATTTACCCGCGCAGTCGGGAGTCCGGAAGGTTGAAATAATGGTGATTTCTAAATATTCCCTCAAACGAAGGAGCAGGATTCCCGCCTACACGGGAATGACGGAGCAGGTGTTTTCTGTTCCAGCCTGCCGTCTATTTCACAAGAAATCAAAGGGTATCGGAAAAACCAAAAAGGTCGTCTGAAAATTTTCAGACGACCTTTTCAACGCTTTAAGAACGAATCCGTTTCAACACTTCTTCTTTGCCGATTAATGCCAACACGGCATCGACGCTGGGGGTTTTCGCCGTGCCGCAGACGGCAAGGCGCAGGGGCATGCCGAGTTTGCCCATTTTGATGCCTTCTTCGTCGCAGAAAGGTTTGAACAGGTCGTGGATGGCTTCGGCGTTCCAGTCTTCCAACCCTTCGAGGCGTTCGGCGAAGCACAGCATACGGGCGGCGGCTTCGTCGTCCCAATGTTTCTGCACGTCCGCTTCGGCGGGCGTTTGTTTGACGTAGAAGTAGAGGCACTCGTCGGCGAGGGTGTTCAAGTCTTGGGCGCGGTCTTTGACCAGTGCCAACACGTCTTCCAACGCGGGTTTGGCCGTGTCGTAAATGTCGCGCAGGGCGAGGCGGGGTTTGATGAGTTCGGCGAGTTTTTCGTTGGACGTGATTTTGATGTGTTCGCCGTTGATCCAGTAAAGTTTCTTCAAGTCCATGCGGCTTGGAGACGGGGAAACGTCTTTCAAATCAAACCATTCGACAAATTGTTCCATCGTGAAGAACTCGTCGTCGCCGTGCGCCCAGCCCAAGCGCGCCAGATAGTTGAGCATGGCTTCGGGGAGGATGCCCATCGCGCCGAAATCGGTGATGGCGACGGTATCGCCGCTGCGTTTGGAGATTTTTTTGCCTTGTTCGTTGAGAATCATGGGCAAATGACCGTATTCGGGCAGGTTTGCGCCGATGGCTTTTAAGATGTTGATTTGTTTCGGGGTGTTGTTCACATGGTCGTCGCCGCGGATAACGTGGGTAACGCCCATGTCGTAGTCGTCCACCACGACGCAGAAGTTGTAGGTCGGCGTGCCGTCGGCGCGAGCGATAATCAGGTCGTCGAGCGCTTCGTTGGGAATGGAGATTTCGCCTTTGACCAAGTCTGTCCATTGGGTAACGCCGTCCAAAGGTGTTTTGAAGCGGACGACGGGTTGTACGTCGGCAGGGATTTCGGGCAGGGTTTTGCCTGCTTCGGGACGCCAGCGGCGGTCGTAAGTTGCCGTGCCTTCTTTTTCGGCTTTCTCGCGCATGGCTTCCAGCTCTTCTTTGCTGCAATAGCAGTAGTAGGCAGCGCCTTTTTCCAAGAGTTCGGCGATGACTTCTTTATAGCGGTCGAAACGGCGGGTTTGGTACACGACGTTGTCGGCGTTGTCGTAATCGAGACCGACCCATTTCATGCCGTCGAGGATGATGTTGACGGATTCGGCGGTAGAACGCGCCAAGTCGGTGTCTTCGATACGCAATAGGAACTCGCCTTTGTGATGGCGGGCAAACGCCCATGAAAACAAGGCGGTGCGCACGCCGCCGATGTGCAGATAGCCGGTGGGGCTGGGGGCGAAACGGGTTTTGACGGTCATGATGGCTCCAGAATCTTTTAAAACGGGTATTTTACTGTTTTTAGACGGAATCGGACAATGAAAGGTCGTCTGAAACCTGAAAATTCAGGTTTCAGACGACCTTTCGCTCTTTTTCAAAGCAGATTCAAAGCAGATTCAAAGCAGATTCGAAGCAGATTCGAAGCAGATTCGAAGCAGATTCGAAGCAGATTCGAAGCAGATTCAAAGCAGATTCAAAGCAGAAAATCCATCCCAACGCCGTCAGGCATTATTCATAAACTTTCAACAGCTCTACTTCAAACACCAACGTCGCGTTTGGCGGAATCACGCCGCCCGCGCCGCGTGCGCCGTAGCCCATTTCGGCGGGAATGGTCAGCTTGCGTTTGCCGCCTTCCTTCATGCCGCCGAAACCTTCGTCCCAGCCTTGAATGACCTGACCCACGCCCAGCGTAATGGTCAGAGGCTGACGGCGGTCGAGGCTGGAGTCGAATTTGGTGCCGTCTTCCAGCCAACCGGTGTAATGCACGGTAATTTCCTTGCCTTTCACAGCCTCTTTGCCGTGGCCTTCCTGCAAATCTTCAATAATCAAACCGCTCATGTTTTATCCTTTCATAGCGTTTTCAATCAGTTAACAATATCGACTCTTCGATATTCCGCGCCAAAGGGTATCATAGCTGCCGTTTCCGATAAAGCAAAAGGTCGTCTGAAAACGGGTGGATACGTTTCAGACGACCTTTCAACTTATCGTCAACCGCTTGTCAATCAATTTGAGCCGTTTTGCAATGAGCGGGCATAGGTGTCGTTATAGCCGATGTCGGTGATTTCGCGCACGCCTGTGGCAGGTGCGGTGAATTTCACGCGGTCATCATCCTTGCGCATATCGTGCGCGTCGTGATATTCGACTTTGGTTAAGCCCGGAATGGGGCCGGAGTCGTTGGCATGGTTCCATTCAGGAATGCGGCTGTCGGCGAAAGATGCGGCGGCGGCAACGGTGATGAGGGAGGCGAAGAGTGCTTTTTTCATGATTACTTTCCTTATGATGTTGAGTATTAAGATGAACTGTGTAGGCGTTCAAGCGATGGAAAGCATTTTATTTATTTCATTTTAATTAATAAATATCAATTTTATTGAAATAATATTTACTAATAAGAAACAATATATCCTATCCCGTTTTCAGACGACCTTTGGACAAGACTTATCCACAATGGTGCAGCGGCGTAGCCCATTCTTGTTTTACGGTTTTATTTTTTTCGTAGCGTCGCCATGCCTTTTCGTGGAAATAGAAAACGACGGTATTGGCAAGCGGTTCGACCAGTGCGACTGCGCTTGAGATGCCGATGTTGCCGGTCAAAATATAGGCAACGCCGAACGCGGTGGCGAAATGTAAAATGGCAAAAGTCATGGTTTTAATCATGGTGGTTTCCTGATATGGTGATGTCTGTATGATTCGGATAATATAGTGGATTAACTTTAAACCAGTACGGCGTTACCTCGTCTTAGCTCAAAGAGAACGATTCTCTAAGGTGCTGAAGCACCAAGTGAATCGGTTCCGTACTATCTGTACTGTCTGCGGCTTCGTCGCCTTGTCCTGATTTTTGTTAATCCACTATAACTATTCTCAACTGCGCCGTATCTTTTGAATATTTTATTCAATATTAGTTTATTTAAATCATTATTTTATTTTTGATAGGTGAAAAATGAATCCGCTGCGCATTGCCGTTCTCGACCGCGACACGCTTGCCGACCGTCCGTTTGACTTTGATTTTCCGCATACTTTAAGCAGCTATGGTTCGACCGAAGCGCATCAGACCGCCGAGCGCATACAGGGCGCGGACATCATCATTACCAACAAAGTCGTGATTTCCGACGAACACATTGCCGCCAACCCGCAGCTCAAGCTGATTGCGCTAGCCGCGACGGGCGTCAACAACGTTGACCTTGCCGCCGCCAAGCAAGCCGGTGTCAGCGTGTGCAACATCCGCGCCTACGGCAACGAATCGGTAGCGGAACACGCCTTTATGCTGATGATTACCCTGATGCGCAACCTGCCCGCCTATCAACGCGACGTTGCTGCCGGAGTATGGGAAAAATCGCCGTTTTTCTGCCATTTCGGCGCGCCGATGCGCGATTTGAACGGCAAAACGCTGGCAATTTTCGGTCGCGGCAACATCGGGCAGACGCTGGCAACTTATGCACAGGCATTCAAAATGAAGGTCGTATTCGCCGAACACAAACACGCCGAAACCGTCCGCGACGGCTACGTTTCCTTTGACGAAGCCATCCGCACCGCCGACGCGTTGTCGTTGCATTGCCCGCTCACACCGCAAACGGCAAACATGATAGGCGAAGCCGAATTGCAGCAAATGAAGCCCGGCGCCGTCATCATCAACTGCGGACGCGGCGGATTGGTGGACGAACACGCGCTCATCGCCGCCTTGAAATACGGACAAATCGGCGGCGCAGGCTTCGACGTGTTGACACAAGAGCCGCCGCGCGACGGCAATCCTTTGCTAAAAACCCGCCTGCCCAACCTGATCGTTACCCCGCACGTCGCATGGGCGAGCCAAGAGGCAATCAACCGCCTGTTTGACATCCTTGTGGACAACATCAACCGCTTCGTCGCAGGCAATCCGCAGAATCTGGTTTGATGCCGAATATGCGAGAGACTTGTTGATAATTTTGTGAACAATTTAAAAGGTCGTCTGAAAGTTTTCAGACGACCTTTTTGTATATTGATATTTTTCAACAAATTAGGTTTGGTTTGATTAAATTAGAGCGAAGTTTGAATTGTGGATAAGTTGTGAGCAATCCGTGGATTTTATCAAAAACCGATGCTTTCAAACGACAAAGGTCGTCTGAAACCTGAATCTTGGTTTGAACTGCACCCCAAAAGTTGGACATCCCCTCCAACTCACAAGGTGCAGTTTTTTTATGAGCAAATATACATTACACTTCAAATACCAAGCCGTACTCCACTACCTGCACATACGCAGCCAACAGCG
>NZ_POWX01000023.1 GCF_003044445.1 Neisseria mucosa | reverse complement strand
GGGAAGCGGTCGATGTGTTTGGCAATCATGGCTTGTGCGGTTTGCTGGAAGAAGGTGCTCATGGAAAATCCCCTAAATGTCTTGGTGGGAATTTAGGGGATTTTGGGGAATTTTGCAAAGGTCTCAGCTCGTCTGAAAAATTTTCAAAGAATTTCAAGATTTTGTTCTTACGCTACCGCTATATGAATAAAAGGCTGCCTGATTTTTTATTTCAGACAGCCTTTGAAATATCATGAGGGGTAAGCGTCATCATCCCCTCTGTTTTGTTTAACCGGCTACGGGTGTAGTCGGAGCAACCGGTTTTCCGGTGAAGGAAGCACGTTTTGCGGCTTGGTAAATAGCCAGTCGTCTGCGATGTGGCATTATTTTTCCTTTCTGTGATTTAAAGGATTATTCTGAAAAGGAAGATGAATCAAATCATTCATTTACCGTTTAATAACCCTGTCGTTGATTGTTTATTGGTCTTTTATCAATTATTCAATATATTGTGAGATGTTAGATTAAAATGATAGCTGTTTTTTATTTAAACTAAAAGATGAATTGTGTAAAGTTAAATACTTGTTTCGTAAGGTTTGACGTTCATATAAAAGCCCCTGTTATCAGGGGCTTTTTAGTGAGGATTAGTCCAATTTACCGATGATGTCGTTTAAAGCTTTTTGCCAGTCAGAGGGTTTGATGCCGTAATCGTTTTCGATTTTTCGACAATCCATAATGCTGTACTCGGGGCGTGGTGCAGGAAGAGGATATTGGTCGGTGGTGATGGGTGTTAATTTCGGCATGTTGAAATTATTGTCATGTTTTAGTGCCGTTTGAAAGATAGCTTGGCTGAATTCATACCAAGTAACCGATTTGTTGCCGCCGAAGTGGTAGATTCCTCTGGAAGGTGATGGATGTTGCAAAAGTGTAATGATGGCTTGCGCCAAATCCCCCGCATAGGTCGGGCATCCGATTTGATCGTTAACAACGGAAAGACTGTCTCGTTCTTTTGCCAAACGCAGCATGGTTTTAACAAAATTGTTGCCGTATTCGCTAAATAGCCAAGAGGTACGGATAATCGTGCTTTCAGGATTAGCGGCAAGCGCGAGTAGTTCTCCGGCGGCTTTGGTGCGGCCGTATACGCTTTGTGGATTGGTGTAGTCATGTTCACGGTAGGGTGTTTTGCTTGTCCCGTCGAAAACGTAATCAGTCGATATGTGGATAAATCGGGCATGAACCGAACGTGCTGCGTCGGCAAGATTGTGAACAGCTGCAGCATTGACGGCAAATGCAGCAGGAACGTTTGTCTCTGCACGATCGACAGCGGTATAGGCGGCGGTATTGACAATCGCATCGGGTTGAAAGCTTTGAACCATATTGCGAACGGCATCAGCATCCGTAATGTCTAAGGAGGAGGAGTCAGTGGCAATCAGCTCCCAATTATCAGGAAGTCGGTCGCGGAAGCAGTGTGCGAGTTGTCCTTTAGAGCCTGTCAGCAAAGTCCTCATGGTATATCTCCTTAATGAATATTGTTTCAGCAAGATGCCCGTCATTATAGAACAAACATTAGCTCTTAACAGCATTTTACGCCTTCGCCGTTTTGAACCTGTGCTTATCGGAAAATTTGAACGTTGTAAGGTACGATTATTGCAATATCTCGCTAATATTTGGTGGTCAGATAAGACGAATTATGAAAAATTTTGTTTGAGGGGGAAAAAAGGGATCCCTGTTGTGGAAAGTGAAATAAATAGTACGTTGAAATAAATAATATTATTTCAAAAAATAATCAATATCTTGTTTTTTAAAAAGGAATTATCATCAGGATAAATTGTCAATTTGGATTTGATTGTTTTAAAAAAGGTTTCCATTCGTCTGAAATTTCAACCGTTAGCGAATTGAAAAACAGTTAATCATGAAATATCACTAGAATAACAGTGTAGGCAGTTTGATCAGTTTTTATTTTTTCAAAAGGCCTATGCTTCTTAATTACATATATTCTGGGAGTGATTTATCATGACTTATCATTATGGCGGCTATTCTTCTAAAGCCCACTTCAACTCATACTGCCCTCCGGTTAAATCCTACAATCCTTACTGCCCTCCTAGCCATGGTGGTTTCGGTTACAAAGGTAGTTTCCATAACTACGGCTCTTCTCACGGTATCAAAGTACATCATGGCAAAATCGGTCATGGTGCATACTGCCCACCTCCAAAAGTTGCTTACAAATGCGTGGTAATCAAGTTTGATTGCAACCCAGGTAAACCTTATTACCCTAAACCAGCTCCAAAACCGGTTCCTCCGAAAAATGTTGATCCGTACTGCCCACCGGTAGAGCCTCAAAAACCACAACCTCAACCACAACCTAAGCCGCAGCCTCAGCCGCAGCCTAAACCACAACCGCAACCGCAACCAAAACCGCAGCCTAAACCTAACGATAAAGACTGCAAAGATTGTGTTGATGACCATAATCAAAACAACACCTATGGTAATGTTGATAAAAATCCAGGCAACATTATCAATGTTGACGGTTCAACTAAAGATAAAAAGGGTGCAACCAAAACTGTGGGTACCGATAAGAAAGACACTATCTACGGTACCAGCGGTGAAGACGTAATTTACGGCGGTGACGGTGCTGACGTGATTTACGGCGGTGACGGCAATGACACTCTGCAAGGCGGTAACAACGGTGACTCTCTGTACGGTCAAGGCGGTAAAGACTACCTGCAAGGTGGTGATGGTAATGACTATCTGAACGGTGGTGCTGACGCAGACATTATGCGTGGTGGCGACGGTAATGACGTTTACTTTGTTGACCACAAAGGCGACGAAGTTATCGAATACGGTAATCTGAACGGCGGTATCGATACTGTTCGCAGCGTAATCGACTACACTCTGACCGACAACGTTGAACACCTGTTCTTGCAAGGTTCCGGAAATCTCAACGGTACCGGTAACGCTCTGAACAACGACATCAACGGTAACTCCGGCGACAACCACTTGTACGGCTTGGCCGGCGATGACTGTCTGGTTGGTAAAGACGGTAACGACTACCTCGACGGCGGCATCGGCAACGATGTCTTGATCGGCGGTACCGGCAACGATACCTATTTCTTCGATAAAGGTTACGGCCGCGATACCATCCAAGACGAAAGCGGTAACGATACCCTGCAATTCGGCAAAGGTATTTCTGCTTCCGACGTATTGTTGAGCAAATCAGGCAACAACCTGACCGTATCTGTTGGCAATAGCGACTCTGTTACAATTGACGACTGGTTCTCCGGTAACAACCACAAAATCGAAAACTTCAAGTTTGCCGATGGCAGCACTTACGAAGTAACCGGTCATGGTGATTACTACTCTCTGTCAGCTGTAAACAGCATCCAACAACAAACCCAAGTTCCTAGCATCTAATCTCTGATTAGTAGTTAGACTTAGGCTTGATGAGGTCGTCTGAAAGCGTCTGCATTCATGCAAAACGTTTTCAGACGACCTATTTTGTAAACAATCTGACCCCAAAATCCAAATTCGGATAAAATAACGGAATCCTGTTTAAACCAAGTCAGTGAAGGGAGAAACCTGAAATGTCCGAAATCAGCTTGAAAAAAATTTACTCTGGAAAAGTGCGCGATTTATACGAGATCGACAGTAAACGCATGTTGATGGTTGCGTCAGACCGATTGTCTGCATTTGATGTGATTTTAGACAATCCGATTCCGGGGAAAGGAGAAATTCTGACGCAGATTTCCAATTTCTGGTTTAAAAAACTGGCGCATATCATGCCCAATCATTTTACCGGCGACACGGTTTATGACGTGTTGCCTGAACATGAAGCTAAAGCCATTGAGAAACGTGCGGTTGTCGCCAAGAAACTGACACCTGTCAAAGTCGAGGCGATTGTGCGCGGTTATTTGGCGGGTAGCGGTTGGAAAGATTATCAAAAAAACGGTTCTGTCTGCGGCATCAAACTTCCCGAAGGGATGAAAGAAGCGCAGCAGCTTCCGGAAGTGATTTTTACTCCGTCCACCAAGGCTGCTGTCGGCGATCATGATGAAAATATCAGTTTTGAAGAATGTGAACGCATTATCGGTAAAGAGCTGGCGGCTGAGGTACGCGCTAAAGCGATTCAGCTTTATACGGAAGCCGCAGAATATGCAAAATCACGCGGTATCATTATATGCGATACCAAATTTGAATTCGGGCTGGATGAAAACGGTACATTAACCCTGATGGATGAAGTGCTGACGCCCGATTCCAGCCGCTTTTGGCCGGCGGATCAATATCAAGTCGGCACCAATCCGCCGTCTTTTGACAAGCAATTTGTTCGAGATTGGCTGGAGCAAAGCGGTTGGAACAAAAAAGCTCCGGCACCGGAAGTCCCTAGTGATGTTATTCAGAAAACAGTTGATAAATATCGGGAAGCATTAAATCTTTTAACCAAAGAATCATAAATTTGATAAAAGGTCGTCTGAAACACAGAAGTATGTTTCAGACGACCTTTTGCTGTCATGAATACTTGGATTTTATTTACATTTGCTATTATAATGCGCGTTTGGATTGACCTTTAAAAGGTCGTCTGAAAAATATAGTTTTTACCAACCGCCGCACACCTGAAACCCTAACTATGCACATTCTCACTTTTAGTGTGCATTATTAGTGTTTTAGCGTGCGGCATTTCGAAAGGAACAAAATGTTCGATAAACACGTTAAAACCTTCCAATATGGCAATCACACCGTTACCTTAGAAACTGGCGAAATCGCGCGTCAAGCCGCAGCGGCTGTTAAAGTATCGATGGGCGACACCGTTGTTTTGGTTGCTGTGACCACCAATAAAGAAGTCAAAGAAGGTCAAGACTTCTTCCCCCTGACTGTTGATTACCTTGAGCGCACTTACGCCGCAGGTAAAATCCCAGGCGGTTTCTTTAAGCGCGAAGGCAAACAAAGCGAAAAAGAAATTCTGACCAGCCGTCTGATCGACCGTCCTATCCGTCCGCTGTTCCCTGAAGGTTTCTACCATGATATCCAAATCGTTGCAATGGTGGTTTCCGTTGATCCTGAAATCGATTCCGACATTCCTGCCATGCTCGGCGCGTCTGCTGCGTTGGTGTTGAGCGGAGTACCGTTTGCCGGTCCAATTGGTGCTGCACGCGTAGGTTATGTAAATGGCGTGTATGTATTGAACCCGACCAAAGCCGAATTGGCTAAATCCAAGCTGGACTTGGTGGTTGCGGGTACATCTAAAGCCGTTTTGATGGTGGAATCTGAAGCCAAAATCCTGTCCGAAGACGTGATGCTCGGTGCCGTAGTTTACGGTCACGATCAAATGCAGGTGGCGATTAACGCCATCAACGAGTTCGCCGACGAAGTAAACCCTGAAGTATGGGATTGGAAAGCGCCTGAAACCAATGAAGAATTGGTTGCCAAAGTGCGCGAAATTGCGGGCGAAGCCATTAAAGAAGCGTTCAAAATCCGTCAAAAACAAGCGCGTTCTGCCAAATTGGACGAAGCTTGGAATGCAGTAAAAGGTGCGCTGATTACTGAAGAAACCGATACTTTGGCTGCCAACGAAATCAAAGGTATTTTCAAACATTTGGAAGCCGACGTCGTACGCACCCAAATTTTGGAAGGTCAGCCGCGTATCGACGGTCGCGATACCCGTACAGTCCGTCCTTTGAATATTCAAACCGGCGTATTGCCGCGTACACACGGTTCTGCCCTGTTTACCCGTGGCGAAACCCAAGCCCTTGCCGTAGCAACTTTGGGTACTTCTCGCGACGAACAAATTATTGACGCGCTTTCCGGTGAATACACCGACCGCTTCATGCTGCATTACAACTTCCCGCCGTATTCTACCGGCGAAGTCGGTCGCGTCGGCGCGCCGAAACGCCGTGAAATCGGACACGGCCGCTTGGCAAAACGCGCACTGGTTGCAGTATTGCCGTCTCCTGAAGAATTCAGCTACACCATGCGTGTTGTTTCCGAAATTACCGAGTCCAACGGCTCGTCTTCTATGGCTTCCGTCTGCGGTGGCTGCTTGAGCTTGTTGTCTGCCGGTGTGCCTTTGAAAGCACACGTTGCCGGTATCGCGATGGGTCTGATTTTGGACAACAACAAATTCGCCGTGTTGACCGATATCTTGGGTGATGAGGACCACTTGGGCGACATGGACTTCAAAGTTGCCGGTACGACCGAAGGCGTAACTGCGCTGCAAATGGACATCAAAATCCAAGGTATTACCAAAGAAATCATGCAGATTGCCTTGGCGCAAGCCAAAGATGCGCGTCTGCATATCTTGGAGCAGATGAAAGCCGCCGTGGCAGGCCCGCAAGAGCTGTCTGCTCATGCTCCGCGTCTGTTCACTATGAAAATCAACCAAGACAAAATCCGCGACGTTATCGGTAAAGGTGGCGAAACCATCCGTGCGATTACTGCTGAAACCGGTACTGAAATCAACATCGCGGAAGACGGCACCATCACTATTGCCGCAACCACTCAAGAAGCCGGCGATGCTGCGAAAAAACGCATCGAAGAAATCACTGCCGAAGTGGAAGTGGGCAAAGTGTACGAAGGTACTGTGGTTAAAATCCTCGACAACAACGTCGGCGCCATCGTCAGCGTGATGCCGGGCAAAGACGGTTTGGTACACATCAGCCAAATCGCCCACGAGCGCGTGCGCAACGTCAGCGACTATCTGCAAGTCGGTCAGGTTGTGAATGTGAAAGCATTGGAAGTGGACGATCGCGGCCGCGTACGTCTGTCTATCAAAGCTTTGGTCGAAGCTCCTGCCCGCGAAGAAAAAGCACCTGAATGATCGTTGAGTCAATTTTGATTGATGAAAGGTCGTCTGAAAAATTTCAGACGACCTTTTTTGCTAGAAACAAAGTAGAAATGCGGGAATGTGGCATTGGGCAATCTTGTGTCGGAGCTTTGATTGCTTCTTTAAGCAACGGTTTGGGCTTGAATGCTGAAAAGGTCGTCTGAAAACCATTTTCCTTGATTTTCAGACGACCTTTTATATTAATAATATTCGGGGCAATCAGATATATTGAACCGAAATAATGTCGTATTCGCGTACACCACCAGGGGCTTGTACTTCAGCGACATCGCCTTCCTCTTTGCCGATTAGGGCGCGGGCAATGGGGGAACCAACGTAGATTTTACCTTCTTTGATGTCTGCCTCGTCTTCGCCGACGATTTGATAGGTAACGTGTTCTTCGGTTTCCAAATCTTCCAGAGTTACGGTCGTACCGAAGACGATTTTGCCTTCGGCGTGGATTTCGGCAGGATTGATGATGTGCGCCATGGATAATTTGTGTTCCAACTCGGAAATTCGTCCTTCGATAAAGCCTTGTTTTTCTTTGGCAGCTTCATATTCGGCATTTTCGGACAAGTCGCCGTGTGAACGCGCTTCGGCGATGGCTTCGATGATTTCGGGACGGGCGACGCTTTTGAGGCGTTGCAATTCTTGTTTGAGTAATTCTGCGCCGCGTACGGTCAATGGAATTTTTTGCATGGTTTGTCTTCTCCGCAAAAGCATTTGGACTGCTTTTGCCTAGTAAATACGCGGTAAATATAATCCGCAAAATGAAAATAAAAATACAAGCCGCCTAAATTTCGGCGGCTTGTCTGTTTAAGAATGAATGGTGGTATTGTACCAAAACTAGGGGAAACTGCAACGGCAATAGGCTTTTTCGCCGCATCTGTGTGGCTTTAGTCCAAATGTTCGCTGCTTTGTGCCAAAACGGTACGGTTGCCGTTGGTTTCGGCAGGCGAAACGATGCCGTCTGCTTCCATTTGGTCAATCAGACGGGCGGCGCGGTTGTAGCCAATGCGTAATTGACGCTGGATGCCCGAGATGCTGGCTTTGCGCGTTTTCAGAACGACGGAAACGGCTTCGTCATACATCGGGTCAACTTCACTGTCGCTACTGCGGCTGATACCCGGCAAATCGTCGGTTGTGCCGCTCATCAGAATATCTTCGATGTAATCGGGCTCTCCGAATTGTTTCAGATATTCGACTACGTGATGTACTTCGTCGTCTGAAGCGAATGCGCCGTGAACACGTTGCGGATAGCCTGTTCCGGGCGGCAGGAACAGCATATCGCCTTGTCCGAGCAGGTTTTCCGCGCCCATTTGATCTAGAATCGTGCGGCTGTCGATTTTGCTGGATACTTGGAACGCGATGCGTGTCGGGATGTTGGCTTTAATCAAACCTGTGATGACATCGACGCTCGGGCGTTGCGTGGCAAGGATCAAATGGATACCGGCAGCGCGGGCTTTTTGGGCGAGACGGGCAATCAGCTCTTCGATTTTCTTACCTGCGGTCATCATCAAGTCGGCAAACTCGTCAACCACGACGACGATAAACGGCAGTTTTTCCAACGGTTCGGGATTGTCGGGCGTCAGGCTGAACGGGTTGGCGATTTTCATGCCTTGTGCCGCTGCTTCCATAATTTTTTGGTTGAAGCCCGCAAGGTTGCGTACGCCTACATGGCTCATCAGACGATAGCGTTTTTCCATTTCATTGACGCACCAGTTAAGCGCGTTTGCTGCCAGCTTCATATCGGTAACGACAGGCGCGAGCAGGTGTGGAGTGCCTTCGTAAATGCTTAATTCTAGCATTTTCGGGTCGATCATAATCATGCGCACGTCTTCAGGCGTCGCTTTGAAGAGCATGGATAAAATCATGGCGTTAACGCCGACCGATTTACCCGAGCCGGTCGTACCGGCAACCAGCAAATGCGGCGCTTTGCCCAAGTCGGTAACGACAGGCTGTCCGGTAATATCTTGACCGAGCGCGAGCGTGAGCTTGGATTTGGATTCGGCAAACGCGGGCGAATTGAAAATTTCGCTTAGGCGTATCATTTGCCGTTTCGGGTTCGGCAGTTCCAAACCCATACAGGTTTTACCGGGTATGGTTTCGACGACGCGGATAGAGGCAACGCCGAGCGAACGGGCGAGGTCTTTTTCGAGGTTCATGACCGAATTGCCGCGTACGCCGACATCAGGTTCGATTTCGTAGCGCGTAATCACCGGACCGGAATAGGAATCCACGACTTTGACTTTGACCTTGAATTCCGCCAGTTTTTCTTCGATGGTGATGCTGTTGTTCAGCAATTCTTCTTCGGTCTGCGTCGCGGCAGGGTCGAATTGAGGCGGGAGGAGCAGGGCGGTAGTCGGCAGATGGATACTGTTCGTCTGCGGGTCGGTGAGGTCGTCTGAAGCCGCGTCCCAATCATCGTCGCTGTCAAACCATGGTGTTTCATTGGTTTCAATGTTTTCAGACGACGTTTGCTCGTGTGGCAGGTCGTGTCCGAATACATCCACGGTATCGTTGTCTGCTTTGGAATCAACGTCATTAATTGTGTCGCTTGCCGATTCGCGAATCAGGTAATCATGTATAGAGATTTCCGGATTGTTGCTGATGTGTGCGTTAACTTCCGACTCAAATACGGAAACGGACGGATGGTTACGGAACACGGGCGGTTCGGGAATATCGATTTTGTTTTCGGGTAAATCGAATTGGGGCGGTTTCGGAATATCGACCGCAGGTGCCGGTACGGGCGGTACGGGAGGTGGTTCGATAACGGTTGCGTCAGGAGCGGGCGGACGAGAGATGAAAGTGTTTTCACGAACGGCGCGGGACAGTTTGGCGGGAACCGCCGCTTTTCGGCTGAAAACAGGAGCTGGGCTTCTTGCTGTAAAGGATGAGGTGGGTTTCGCCGTTGATTTTTCAACACTTTCTGCTTCTTGTTGAGACAGTTGACGACGGGTCATTTTTTCTGCGGCAGCTTCGGAGTGCTTGAGCGTGCGGCGGCGGTTTGCGGGCAGTTTCAGATTGGCAAAAATATCCTCATCTTCAATAATTTGAGGCTGGTATCCGCGCACAGGGGCAACGGCTGCGGCAAGTTTGTCGCGAGCGGCACGGCGCATGGCGAGATTGTTTTGGATGTCGATGACGTTGATTTCGTCTTTTTGACCGTAATAGTTGGCCGTAGAGGGGATGGATTCACGTTCGGCAGTACGCAAAGCGGTTTGTGCCGTTTCGATATGGGGTCGGCCGGCTTTTTCCAGATGGATGCTATCCACATAAGATTTGACACGTTCGCGCGTACGGCGTAAGACAGGGTCGTTGAAATCAATGACTTCCAAACCTTTCATCGGTGTAACCGATGTCCGCACCAAACGGATTTCCGGTTCGCTTTCAGCGGTGATGGCAACGGGGTTTTGTTTGGCGGTTTGATGCTCTTCCCATTCTTGAACGGCGGCTTCGGTCAGAGAGCGGGTGGCTTCTTCCAAAGTAATCTCTTCGAAGGAGCTACCTGTTACCAAACCGGGCGTATATTCCGGCGTATCGGACGTTTCAAACGGTACGATTTCCGGATATTGCTCAGGTTTGTGGGCATTTGGGCGGACTTTAGGGAGAGGATTGTCGCGCGTTGCGGGAAATTCAGGCTCGTGGAGGTATTCCGGCTCGAAATCGGTTTCAGACGACGTTTCGTATGTGGGTGATGAATCTGCCTCATCTTCTTGTACGGAAGGGGAAACTTGAAATGCGCCCATAGCCTCTGCCAGCGAGCTTGGAGAGAAAGAGGAGTCGTCTAAAAGCGTTTGCGTACGTTTCTTATAGTCGTGTTGCGCCGCCAAAAGACGCTGGCGGGCGATGGTTTTGTTGCCTGCGGTTTTTGCTTCTTCTGCAAGTTCGTATGCTTCGTCCGGATTTTCGTCAAAATCCCTGCCGCGTTTCAGACGGGTCAGCTCGCGTTCCCAATCTTGTTCTTGTTTTTTGTGCAGTAAAAACACGATGCCGATGGCAAGCAATAAAATAATAATCAGCACGCTCCACAACATATTGAAATTTTCCCGAGTCAAAAAAGCAAAGTCCGTTATTCTAACGCTTTTCAGGATGAAACAAAACCGACAAGGCTTTGTTTCCTTTCGGTTGTGCGAATCCACTATAATCAGGTCGTCTGAAACGCTTTTTAAACATTGAGGATATATGCTTTTCCAAACGGGATGGTTTTCGGGTTTGATTTTGGCTGCTGCGTGGTGCGTATTGGTTTTATTGTTGGCATTATCCGCGCCGAAGGCTTATCGTGATTTCCGAAAACATGGCTCGGCAGCCGCATTGGCAGGGATTATTTTGGCGTCGGTCTGGAGCTTGAATGCCACCCCTGACGGCGGGCAGCTTGCGGGGATGAGTTACCATCTGTTGGCGGTCAACCTGATTGCCTTGATGCTCGGTGTACCGCTGGCATTTTGGGCCTGTGCGTTGCTGTATTTGCCCTATGTTTGGATATTCGGCTCAGATTTGCAGGCCTATCCGGTCAATGCGCTTGCATTGTTTCTGCCTGCGCTGGCGGTCAATTTGCTGTCGCGTGCTTGGGTCAACCGGCTTCCCGCCAATATTTTTATCTTCATTTTCGTCAATGGTTTTTTAGCATCCGCAGCGGGTATGCTGCTGACCGGAGGTGTTTTGGTCGGCATATTGGACAGGGTGCGGGCTTTTCCTGAAACGGCATTGTGGAGTACGGCATTTCCCGTGTTTTTCCTCATTGCATGGGCGGAAGCGTTTTTAAGCGGTATTACCGCTGCTATTTTTATTGCGTTAAGGCCGCAGTGGATTAATACATTTGATGACGGACGCTACCTGAAACCGTCGAATAAGATTTGGTAAAAGGTCGTCTGAAAACCTGATTTGGGCTTTCAGACGACCTTTCGTTTGGGGCGGTATCAATAAACGTCGCGTTGGTAGCGTTTGTCTTCGCGCATTTCGTTAAGATAGTCTTCGGCATCGTCGCGGCTGAGTTTGCCTTGGGTTTCGATGACATCGAGTAGGGCGGTTTCTACGTCGCGCGCCATGCGGGTGGCGTCGCCGCAGACGTAGAGGTGTGCGCCTTGTTGCAGCCAGTTCCAGACTTCGGCGGCGTGTTCGGCGATTTTGTGTTGGACATAGACTTTGCGTTCGCCCTGTCTGCTCCACGCCAAGTCGGCGCGGGTGAGGATGCCTTCTTTGCGGTAATCGATCCATTCAAGCTGGTAGAGGAAGTCGTTGGCGAGGCGTTGGTTGCCGAAGATGAGCCAGTTTTTGCCGTTGTCGCCGTTGGCGGCGCGTTGTTGCATGAAGGCGCGGAAGGGGGCGATGCCTGTACCTGCGCCTATCATGATGATGGGGGTGTTGCCGTCGGCGGGCAGGCGGAAATTGGGGTTGGGTTCGACGAAGACGCGCACTTCGCCGCCTTCTTCAAGGCGTTCGCCCAGATAGCCTGAAGCTGCGCCGGTGTAGCTGTTGCCGTGGTGTTCGAAGCGGACGACGCCGACGGTCAGGTGTACTTCTTCGCCGACTTCGTCTTGTGCGGAAGCGATAGAGTAAAGGCGCGGGGTTTGGGGGCGGAAGAGTTGGAACAGGGTTTGCGCGTCCAACGGATGGGGATGGGCGACGAAGACGCCGACGGGCGGGGTGGCGGCGAGGTAGGCGTCCAATCGGGCTTTGTCGGCAGCTGTGGTTTTGAGTGCTTCGCTGCCCGACAATTCGGCGTATTGCTGCACGAGGGCGGGTGTGTTTTGCGTGATGTCGGCGGACTCGGTCAGAGCGGTGCGGATGTCGGTTTCGAGGTCGTCTGAAAGGCGGATTTTTTCTTTTCCGCTTAATTGGTGCAAATCAAGGATTTCTTGAACCAAAGCCGAATCGTTGAGCGGGAGTACGCCCAACGCGTCGCCTGCCTGATAGTGCAGGCCGGAGCCGGACAGGTCGATTTCGATGTGTTCCACATCTTTCTCGGCGGAACGTGAAGTGATTTTTTGGCGGACGGACAATGTGGCGGTATAGGGTTTGTCTTTTGTATAGACAGCGCCTGCGGTTTGGTTTGCGGCTGGTGTGGCGGTAGGCGCAGCAGCTTGGGCGGCAAGCTCGGCAACTTTGGGGACGACGGCTTCGATCCATGCGTCGGCGGCGCTTTGAAACTCTAAATCGCAGATGCCCAAATCGTTCAGACGACGTGCGCCCAGTTCGGCAAATTTGGCGTCAAAGTCCTTGCCCGCTTGGCAAAAATTAGGATAGGACGAATCGCCTAAACCTAAAACGGCAAAAGTGAGTTTGCCCAAATCGGGGGCTTTTTTGCCGAAGACGAATTTATACAGCGGCAGCGCTTCTTCGGGCGGCTCGCCCTCGCCTTGCGTGGATGTTACCAATAACACGATGTCTTCATCGGGCAGGGTTTTGCTTTTGAATTCACTCGCGCTGCTCAACACGGCTTCTACGCCTGCGGTTTTGAGTTTGGCGTGTAAAGATTCGGCAACGCCGCGCGCATTGCCCGTTTGCGAGGCGGACAAGACCAACACGCGTCGCTCGGGGGCTGCAACGGCGAGAGCGGCGGAAACACCCAAACTGCCCTCCACCCCTTGACTTTGCGCCCAGCAGTAGCCGGAAAGCCAAGCGAGCTGTGTAGGCGAGAGGGCGGCGAGTTGCGCGGAAAGTTCGGCGGGAAGCGGGTTGGCTGGTGTCATGTCGGTTCCTTTGGGCTGACGGCTGCTTGAGGCAGAGTGTTTGCCTGCGCGGCTTTAATGGTTTGATTGGTTGATGATTTTTATAGAAACAGTGGCGATACTGTAAACAGGTCGTCTGAAAAACGGAAAGAATGCTTGGTTTTAATTTAATGCGATTTCGTTATATTCTAGATTGGGAAAAAAGGGAGGGAAGAATGGTGATGGGGTTGGGTTTCAGACGACCTGACTATCATCTTTCGGATTGGCAAAATATAAATGGGTAAGAAATTTTTGCAATGAAATTGGTGGTTTTGTTGTGTATAGCTGCCTAAGTTTTGGAGAAGGCAAAAATACTATAGTGGATTAACTTTAAACCAGTACGGCGTTGCCTCGCCTTGCCGTACTATCTGTACTGTCTGCGGCTTCGTCGCCTTGTCCTGATTTAAATTTAATCCACTATATGACCAAGCCTGCAAAATAGCCGATGATCCGAGTTGCGCAGAATATTCCTGCAAAGGCGGCGGGTATTTGAAGGGGTTGAAATAAAGCTGAATTTTGTATGGACAGATATAGTGGATTAACTTTAAACCAGTACGGCGTTGCCTCGCCTTGCCGTACTATCTGTACTGTCTACGGCTTCGTCGCCTTGT
Source organism: Neisseria mucosa (assembly GCF_003044445.1). Classification (GTDB taxonomy): domain Bacteria; phylum Pseudomonadota; class Gammaproteobacteria; order Burkholderiales; family Neisseriaceae; genus Neisseria; species Neisseria mucosa_A. The sequence continues at coordinate 19,362 of NZ_POWX01000023.1, read as the reverse complement.
CCTGATTTAAATTTAATCCACTATAGAAAAGGTCGTCTGAAAACGTGCAATACTCGTTTTCAGACGACCTTTCGAGCTTTAAAGCGTTAACCGTTTACAGCGGCCATTTCAGCGCGGGATTGCTTTCGATGACGGCTTTAAACTGGTTTTGAATCCGCTCGATGGCTTCATCGGAATCTGCCTCGAAGCGCAACACCAAAATCGGCGTGGTATTGGAAGCGCGCATCAGGCCGAAGCCGTCGGGGAATTCCACGCGCAGGCCGTCGATGGTGATGATTTCGGTCGCGCCTTCGAATTTGGCGTTGGCGGCGAGTTCGTCGATAACCTGATGGCCGTTGCTGCCTTCGGGCAGGTCGATGTTGAGTTCGGGCGTGGAAATGCTTTGCGGCAGCTTATTCAACACTTCGGACGGATTGTCGAAGGCGGACAGGATTTCCAAGAGGCGTGCGCCGGCGTACAGGCCGTCGTCGAAGCCGAACCAGCGTTCTTTGAAGAAGATATGTCCGCTCATTTCGCCGGCAACCAGCGCGCCGGTTTTTTTCATGGTGGACTTGATGAAGCTGTGGCCGGTTTTCTCCATAACGGGTTCGCCGCCGTGTTCTTTAATCCACGGAGCCAGCAGGCGGGTGGATTTGACGTCGAAGATGACTTTCGCGCCGGGGTTGCGGCTCAAAACGTCTTGGGCGAACAGCATGAGTTGGCGGTCGGGATAGATGATGTTGCCGTCTTTAGTCACGACGCCCAAGCGGTCGGCATCGCCGTCAAAAGCCAAGCCGATTTCGGCATCGCTGTTTTTCAGCGCGGCAATCAAATCTTGCAGGTTTTTCGGTTTGGAAGGGTCGGGATGGTGGTTGGGGAAAGTGCCGTCCACTTCGCAGAAAAGTTCGGTCACTTCGTTGCCCAAACCTTTGTAGAGTTTGCCTGCGAATGCGCCGCCTACGCCGTTGCCCGCGTCGATGGCGATTTTCATGGGGCGTTTGAGTTTGACGTGGCCGACGATGTGGTTGTGGTATTCGCCGGAGATGTCTTTTTCGGTTACGCTGCCTTTTTTGTCGGAAACGGTCAGTTTGTCGGCTTCGATCAGGGCGAGCAGTTCTTGGATGGCTTCGCCTGCGAGGGTTTCGCCGCCGAGCATCATTTTGAAACCGTTGTAATCGGGCGGGTTGTGGCTGCCGGTAATCATCACGCCGCTGCCGCCGCATTCGTTGATGGCGGCGAAATACAGCATGGGGGTGGCGACCATGCCGACATTGAGGACGTCGATACCGCTGTCGGTAAAGCCGCGCTGGATGTGTTCCATCAATTCGGGACCGCTCAAGCGTCCGTCGCGTCCGAGTGCGATGCGGGAGATGCCTTTTTCGGCGGCTCTGGTGGCGATGGCTTTGCCAATAAGGTAGGCGGCTTCGTTGGTCAGGGTTTTGCCGACAATGCCTCGGATGTCGTAGGCTTTGAAGATGTCGCGGGCAATATTTGCCATGATGGTTTCCTTTGTGATTGTGAATGGAAAACGGGCTTATTCTAACATAGGCAAAGGTCGTCTGAAGACTTTCAGACGACCTTTGGGGGTTACATCAAATAACATTTACTGCGGTTTCAATCAGTTACCGAAAGTGTTGCATTGGTTGATGTCTCCGCTTTCCAAACCGCGCTTGAGCCATGCCATACGCTGTTCGGACGAGCCGTGTGTAAAGCTGTCGGGAACGACGTAGCCCTGCCCCTCTTTCTGCAGGCGGTCATCGCCGACGGATTCGGCAGCCAGCATGGCTTTGGTGATGTCCTCGGCTTTGAAGATATTATTGTTGACGGCGTAATGCCCCCAAATGCCCGCGTAGCAGTCCGCCTGTAATTCAAGTTTGACGGAAAGGGCATTAGCTTCTTTTTTGCCGACCTGCTGCTGCATTCTGTGGACTTTGGGTAGGATACCGAGCAGGTTTTGAACGTGGTGTCCGACTTCGTGTGCGATGACGTAGGCAAACGCGGCATCGCTGGCGGAATTGAGTTTGGTCTGCATATCTCTATAAAAGTCTAAGTCGAGATAGACTTTTTGGTCACCCGGGCAGTAAAACGGGCCCATCGCCGATTGACCCATGCCGCAGGCGGTGGATGTGCCGCCGTTGTATAACACCATGGTGGTCGGGGTGTAGGTTCGTCCGATTTGCTTGAAATAGCTGCCCCAAGCTTTTTCCGTATCGGCGAGGACGACGCGGGCGAGTTCGTTCAACTCGGCTTCTTCCTGAGGCTTGAGCTGGGAAGTTTGGGTCGAACCTGGACCCATGGAAGGCGTACCGACCAAGCCGCTCAAATCGACACCGTAATAAGCGCCGATCAAAACGACGATGATGCCGAGGATGCCGGGCGCTTTCCCGCCGCCACCACCGCTGCTGCCGCGTCGGTCTTCTACGTTTTGACTCTGTTCTCGCCCTTTCCAATCCATCTTGTGTGTTCCTTGTTGTGAAGTGATATGGGCTGATTATACCGTGAAGCGGTAGAGTGATGTCCGCCTATATGAGAAAAGGTCGTCTGAAAACACCAAACGGAGTTTCAGACGACCTTTTGCATTGTCAAAGCCGGATTATTCTGCCTTCAAATCTGCCACACATTGCTTGTCGCGTTCTTCAAACGCCTGCGCGCCGCCGAGCAGGTCGAGCTGCTCTTGCGGGCTGAGTTTTCCTAAGGAGCGGATTTGCTCTTCGGAGAGTTTGTCCAAAGGCTTGTCCCACATACAGGTGCAGTAATCGGCGGCGAGTTTGCTGTTGTTTGAATCCAAGCCCCTTTCTTTCAAATCGTTTTGCCATTTTTCGGCAAAGGGGATGTTTTTTACGCAAGACTCAAAGATGTTCTGCTTCGCCTGCGGTTTGGACATGGCGCATTGGGAGAGTAGGGCGGTCGCGGCGAGCAGTGCCAAAATGACCCACGCCCAAATGCGGATGGTGCGGATTTTGGCTTTTGCTTTTTTACGCGCCGCGGCTTGCTCTTCAGCGGACATTTCGTTTTTCGGCTCAGTCATGCAGGCTTTCCATACGGATCATGGTGATCGGTTTTTCCACGCAGCTTAATGCTTCGATGGCAGCAATGGCGCGTTTGACGTTTTTCTCGACCGTGCTGTGGGTCAGAATCACGATTTCGGCGGTAGTTTGGTCGATCACGCCTTTTTGGATTAAGGCTTCGATGGACACGTTTTCTTTTGCCAGAAGCGCGGCGATTTGTCCCAGCGTACCCGGTTCGTCTTTGGCTTGGACGCGCAGGTAGTAGCTGCTGGTGATTTCGTCCATAGGCAGGATGGTTTGCGCTTGGACTTGTGCGGGTTGGAACGCCAGATGCGGTACGCGGTGGTCGGTATTTGCTTCAATCAGGCGGGCGATGTCGATGATGTCGGCAACCACGGCGGAAGCGGTCGGCAATGCGCCTGCACCTGCGCCGTAATATAAGGTTTCGCCGACCATATCGGCATTGACGCGCACGGCATTCATCACGCCGTTGACGTTTGCCAAGAGGCGGCTTTCGGGAATCAGGGTCGGATGGACGCGCAATTCGATGCCTTTGTCGGTTTTGCGGGTGATGCCCAACAGTTTGATGCGGTAGCCGAGTTCTTCGGCGTATTTGATGTCGCGGCTGTCGAGTTTGCTGATGCCTTCGAGGTAGCAGGCGAAGAAATTCATCGGCGTACCGAATGCCAGCGCGCTCATGATGGTGATTTTATGACCTGCGTCGTTGCCTTCGATGTCGAAGGTCGGATCGGCTTCGGCGTAACCCAATGCTTGAGCTTCTTTCAATACGTCGGCAAACGCGCTGCCTTTTTCGCGCATTTCGGAGAGGATGAAGTTGCTGGTGCCGTTGATGATGCCGGCGATGCTGCGGATGCGGTTTGCGGCGAGACCTTCGCGCAGGGCTTTGATAATCGGGATGCCGCCCGCCACAGCCGCTTCAAATTGCACCATGACATTTTTTTCTTCCGCCAGCGGGAAGATTTCGTTGCCGTATTCGGCGAGCAGTTTTTTGTTGGCGGTAACGATGTGTTTGCCGTTTTCAATGGCTTTCAACACCGCATCTTTGGCGATGCCGGTACCGCCGAACAATTCGACGACGACATCGACATCTTCACGCGCGACCAGTTCGAACGGGTCTTTAACGAAGGCAGCGGACGGGCAGATTTGGCGGGCTTTTTCTTCGCTCAAGTCGCATACGGCACTGATGCGCACTTCGCGTCCCAAACGGCGGCTGATTTCCGCCGCATTGTCCTGCAACACGGCAGCCGTACCGCCGCCGACCGTACCTAAACCTAAAAGACCGATGTTTACTGGCTTCATTGTGCCTCCTTGTGAGCCGATTTTCTTAAATCAAAAAGTAAAAACAGAAATTCAGAAAGCCCGAAACGCACCGCCGCCGCGGATTGATATAGTGGATTAACTTTAAATCAGGACAAGGCGACGAAGCCGCAGACAGTACAGATAGTACGGAACCGATTCACTTGGTGCTTCAGCACCTTAGAGAATCGTTCTCTTTGAGCTAAGGCGAGGCAACGCCGTACTGGTTTAAAGTTAATCCACTATATAATGCCGATTTTGCAAGGGCGGAAGACGCAGGCTAAAGTCGCCCATCCTACCTGAAATTGCCTGATTTTGCACCTTTTTTACGGAACGCGGCGAAAGGGCGCAAAGCCTGTTTGAAACGGATGTATCAAGCCGAGAAAGAAACGGAAGAAAAATGCTGATTGAAGAAAACAAAACTGATGAAACCCTAAGCCTGACCGCTTATCGGGCGGGCGCAATCGAAGCGGGCGGCAAAACCTACACCGCGCCCATCATCTGGCGCAACGGTAAAATTGAAGCAATGAACGTGCAAACGCCGTCCGAACTGACTGCCGCCGACCTGTTTCAGACGAGCTCCGAGTCGGATGGTTTGCCCGAAGTCATTATTGTTGGTACAGGAGAGAAGCAGCAGTTCCTCCATCCCAAAATCGCCGCCGAACTTGCCGCACACGGCATCGGGTTGGAGTGCATGAACACAGCTTCCGCTTGCCGGACGCTGGTGTTGCTGCAAGGAGAAGGGCGCAGCGTTTGGGCTTGGCTGTGGGTGTGAACGGGCATACGGTGCATAGACAAAGGTCGTCTGAAATTTTTCAGACGACCTGATTTGAGCATATTGCCCTTAATTATGTATCACTTGGCAAATAGATAAAAACCTTCTATCCTCGTCAATATTTTTCGTCAACCTAAAAAAGGAAACCCTTATGGCTCAAATTACTTTCCACGACAACCCTGTCCACACTTCCGGCGACCTGCCAGCCGCTGGTCAAACCGCGCCTGCGTTCAGCCTGACCGCTGGCGACCTGTCCGACAAAACTTTGGCGGACTTTGCAGGCAAGCGTAAAGTATTGAACATTTTCCCAAGCGTCGATACCGGCGTGTGCGCCCAATCCGTGCGCACCTTTAACCAACGCGCGTCTTCTTTGGACAACGCGGTCGTATTGTGCATTTCAGCCGACCTGCCGTTTGCCCAAGCGCGCTTCTGCGGCGCGGAAGGTTTGGACAATGTGGTGAACCTGTCTACCTTCCGCAGCAGCTTTGCCGCCGATTATGGTGTTGCCCTGACTGACAGCCCGTTGCGCGGACTGACTGCGCGCGCCGTTGTGGTTTTGGACGAAAACGACAAAGTCTTGCACAGCGAACTGGTTGCTGAAATTGCCAACGAGCCTGATTACGACTCGGCTTTGGCTGTTTTGTAAACCAGGGTTTTAAAGCTGAAAAAGGTCGTCTGAAAAGTTTCAGACGACCTTTTGTCTTTGTTTGCACTATTTCGCGGGCGGCTTCAATTCAAACACTTCGGGATGCGCCTTGAAATACTCTACGGCGATAAATCCGCCGCCGATGATAATCACCAGGAACACCGCCATCACAATCATGGCAAGGATGAATTTGTCGGAAGGATGGGCGTCGGGCTTTTGTTTATCCGCCATTATTGCATCTCCGAAAGCCAGTCGCGGGCGGTGAGAAACTCGTTCAGCCGCGCTTCGGGCGAACCTTCTTCTGGCGCATATTGATACTCGAAGCGCACCAAAGGCGGCATGGACATCAAAATGCTTTCCGTGCGCCCGCCGCTTTGCAGGCCGAACAGCGTACCCCTGTCCCAAACCAAATTAAATTCCACATAACGCCCGCGCCGGTAAAGCTGGAAATCGCGTTCGCGTTCGCCGTATGGCGTGTTTTTGCGTTTCGCCACAATCGGCAGATACGCTTCGATATAGCCTTCGCCGACCGCCTTGATGAAATTCAGGCAGGTGTCGAAATCCCAGCGGTTCAAATCATCGAAAAACAAACCGCCCACGCCGCGCGTTTCGCCGCGGTGTTTCAGGTAAAAATACTCGTCGCACCATTTTTTGAACTCGGGATAAACCGCTTCCCCAAACGGCGCGCACACGTCCCGCGCCACCGTGTGCCAATGCAAAATATCTTCTTCAAACGGATAAAACGGCGTCAAATCAAAGCCGCCGCCGAACCACCACACAGGCTCGCCGCCTTCCGGATACGCGATAAAAAAGCGCACGTTCGCATGGCTGGTCGGCACATACGGATTTTTCGGATGAATCACCAGCGACACACCCATCGCTTCAAACGCCGCGCCCGCCAGTTCAGGGCGGTGCGCCGTCGCCGAAGCGGGCATTTTGTCGCCTTTCACGTGCGAAAAGTTCACGCCCGCCTGCTCGAATACCGCGCCGTTTTTCAACACGCGGGTTTCGCCTACGCCCAATTTGCCCGTCCATTCTTCACGCGCAAACACCGCCCCGCCGTCTTCTTGCTCAAGCGCGGCGCAGATTTGGTTTTGCAGGTTTTTCAATACGGTTAAAACGGCTTCGGTGTGCATGGGTATTCCTTGCTTTTATGATGAGACAGAGTTCGTCGGGTTGATGAGAGAATTTAATTCGGTATTGTAGTCTGAAATGAGAAATTAAGGTCGTCTGAAAACCCTTTTTCAGGATTTTCAGACGACCTTTCCGTTTTACACAATGCTTAAACGGGCAAGCCGGTTACGCGCCGTAAACGGGGTATTTGTCGCAAAGCGCGGTGATTTGTTTGCGGACGTTTGCCAGATTTGCTTCGTCTTCAGGATTTGCCAAAACATCGGCAACGAGGTTGGCAAGGACTCGGGCGTCGGCTTCGTTGAAGCCGCGCGTGGTCATGGCGGCGGAGCCGATGCGGATACCGGAGGTAACGAACGGTTTTTCCGGGTCATTCGGAATGGCGTTTTTGTTGACGGTGATGTTTGCTTTGCCCAATGCGGCTTCGGCGGCTTTGCCGGTAATTTTCATCGGTTGCAGGTCAACGAGGAAAACGTGGCTTTCGGTACGGCCCGAAACGATGCGCAAACCGCGTTTGACCAATTCTTCCGCCATGGCTGCGGCGTTGATTTTCACCTGTTTCGCGTATTGTTTGAACTCGGGTTGCAGGGCTTCTTTGAACGCAACGGCTTTGGCGGCGATGACGTGCATCAGCGGACCGCCTTGCAGGCTTGGGAAGATGGCGGAGTTCAACGCTTTTTCATGGGTATTGTCGCGGCACAAAATCACGCCGCCGCGCGGACCGCGCAGGGTTTTGTGGGTAGTGGTGGTCACGAAGTCGCAGAACGGGACGGGGTTGGGATATTCGCCTCCGGCAATCAGGCCTGCGTAGTGCGCCATATCGACAAAGAGGTAGGCACCGACTTTGTCGGCGATTTCGCGGAATTTCGCCCAGTCGATTTGCAGGGCGTAGGCAGACGCGCCGGCAACGATCATTTTGGGTTTGTGTTCGAGCGCGAGGCGTTCGACTTCGGCGTAATCGAGAACTTCGTTTTCATCCAGTCCGTAGGCAATGGCGTTGTAGAGTTTGCCGGAAATATTGACGCTGGCGCCGTGGGTCAGGTGGCCGCCGTGGGCGAGGCTCATGCCGAGGATGGTGTCGCCGGGTTTGAGGACGGAAGCGTACACGGCTTGGTTGGCTTGAGAGCCGGAATGGGGTTGGACGTTGGCGTATTCCGCACCGAAGAGTTCTTTGACGCGGTCGATTGCCAGTTGTTCGACGACGTCAACGTGTTCGCAGCCGCCGTAGTAGCGTTTGCCGGGGTAGCCTTCGGCGTATTTGTTGGTCAATTGCGAACCTTGTGCCTCCATCACGGCGCAACTGACGTAGTTTTCGGAAGCAATCAGTTCGACGTGGTCTTGCTGGCGTTGGTCTTCTTGGGCAATGGCGGCTGCCAGCTCCGGATCATATTGGGCTAGGTTGACGCTTTTTGAAAACATCTTCTCGACTCCTTTGTCGGTTGGGAAACGGGGATTGATAAGTGTTGAACAATGTACCAAATCGGTTTGGATTGTCAACGATTTTATAGTGGATTAACTAAATCAGGACAAGGCGACGAAGCCGCAGACAGTACAGATAGTACGGAACCGATTCACTTGGTGCTTCAGCACCTTAGAGAATCGTTCTCTTTGAGCTAAGGCGAGGCAACGCCGTACTGATTTAAAGTTAACCCACTATATCTTTCAGACGACCCCTTTGCTGCTTGGAGGGTCGTCTGAAAAGTTTTATTTGAACAGATTGTCCTGTTTTAAATGAAATTCGATTTTTTCGAGCAGGGCTTCGAGATCGGTCTCGGCTTGGGCTGCGGCGAGGTTTTTGCCCAACTCTTCCAAAGCCAGCGCGTCCAGCCTTTGGCGTTCGAGTTTGCGCGCTTCTTCGTTGAAGATTTTGATGTTGTCGGGCAGGACGAGCGGCGGCACGCTGCCGTCGGTCGTATAGAACGCTTCATCCGCAAACACGAACCCCTCCGGCAATGCGGGTGCATTGTCGTAGTCGGCATCGTTGACCGGCATCCACTCGGAATGCTGTTCCAACAGGACGAATTGCCCGTTCATGCCGTAAATATGGGCAAAACGGGAGAGCTTGGGGCGTTTGGTGTTCATGCAAAGATTGTATGCTGATGATGCGGGAGCGTCTAGGGCGAAAATTTGCGTCGTCGCAGTAGGAAGGTCGTCTGAAAGTAGTATAATTACAGATTCGATAAAATCCTGAAGGAAAATATAAAAAGGGAAACCTTAATGTCAGCAAACACAAACAAACAATGGCTAAGCGTCATCGCCCTGGCAGTCGGCGCATTCATTTTCAACACCACCGAATATATCCCGATTGCCTTATTGAGCGACATCGGCGCGAGCTTCAATATGCCGCCGACCGAAGTCGGCATCATGATTACCGTGTATGCTTGGATCGTCGCGCTGCTGTCGTTACCGCTGATGCTGGCAACGAAAAATATCGAACGCCGAAAGCTGCTGCTCATTCTCTTCGCGTTCTTTACCATCAGCCACATCGTTTCCTATTTCGCCCGAAGTTTCGAAATCCTGCTCGTCAGCCGCATCGGCATCGCCCTGACGCACGCCGTGTTTTGGTCGATTACCGCCTCGCTGGCAGTGCGCGTTGCGCCGCAAGGCAAAGGCAATCAGGCTTTGGGGCTGCTCAGTACGGGGACGGTCATGGCGATGGTAGCGGGCATCCCGCTGGGGCGCGTTATCGGGCAACACTCGAGCTGGCAGTTCAGCTTTTTGCTTATCGGACTGTGCGCGGCGGCGGTCATGGGCATATTGGCGAAAAACCTGCCGCTGCTGCCGAGCGTGAACACAGGTTCGCTCAAAAGCCTGCCCGGATTGCTCAAGCGTAAAAACCTCATGCTGCTCTACGCGCTGACCGTCCTCCTGATTACCGCCCACTTTACGGCATACAGCTATATCGAACCCTTCGTCCTGCAAGCCGGCGGCTTCGCGCCCGAACAAGTGACCATCGTCTTGAGCCTGTACGGGCTGGCGGGATTTGCCGCGTCGTATTTGTTCGGCAAATGGTTTGCCAAACACCCACGCACATTCCTGATGACCTCGGTATCCGTCATTCTGGCTTCGACGCTCTGCATGCTGCCCCTTGCCGCTTACCCGATAGCCGTTTACGCGCTGGTGTTTGTCTGGGGTATCGCCATCGTCGTCTTGAGCCTCGGCATGGTATCCAAAGTATTGGACTTTGCCTCGGATGCGACGGACGTAGCCAACTCGATTTACTCCGGCCTCTACAACGTCGGTATCGGCGGCGGCGCGCTTTTGGGACACTACGTTACCGTGTGGGCAGGCATTTCCAACATCGGCTTTGCCGCCGCAATCTTAGCGGCGGCAGGATTGATCGTGTGTCGGATGTTGGTTGAGATGCGGAAATAAGGGGGGTGTATAAAAAAGAGGTCGTCTGAAAACGTTTCTTTTTTATTTAAATACATCGCACCGCTGCCGGGCCGCTCCGTCCGCGTAGGTGTGAGAATGAATTTCTAAGTGCGGGATAAAACAAACCGGATTCCCATCAACTGGGAATCCGGTTTTTCTTTTGATGATTGGATTTTCAGACGACCTTTGGGGTCGTCTGAAACCTTATCCATGCCATTTACTTCTGCTTATCCAACGCCTCTTCATCTAGCGATTTCAACCATTCCAGCTTTTCGCCAATTTTGATTTCCAGCCCGCGCGGGACGGGTTGGTAGAAGTCCGGTTCGTCCAAGCCGTCGGGCATATAGCTTTCGCCGGCGGCGTAGGCGTTCGGTTCGTCGTGGGCGTAGCGGTATTCGCGTCCGTAGCCCAATTCCTTCATCAATTTGGTCGGGGCGTTGCGTAGGTGGACGGGGACTTCGTCGCTGGCGTTTTCTTTGACGAAGCGGCGCATTTGGTTGTATGCCTTGTAGCCCGCGTTGGATTTCGCGGCGGCGGCAAGGTACAGCACGGCTTGCGCCAGCGCGAGTTCGCCTTCGGGCGAGCCTAAGCGTTCGAAGGTGGCGGCGGCATCGTTGGCAATTTGGAAGGCGCGCGGGTCGGCAAGCCCGATGTCCTCCCACGCCATGCGCACGATGCGGCGGGCGAGGTAGCGTGGGTCGGTACCGCCGTCGAGCATACGGCAGAACCAATACAGCGCGGCATTCGGATGCGAACCGCGCACGGATTTGTGCAGGGCGGAGATTTGGTTGTAGAAACTCTCGCCGCCTTTGTCGAAACGGCGGATTTGCGCGCCGAGGCTGTCGGCGAGAAATTCGGCGGTCAGGGTTTTCAGACGACGTGTGTCGGCGGCGCGTAAAAGTTGCTCCAATAAATTCAACAATCTGCGCGCATCGCCGTCGGCGGTATTGACGAGCAGCTCCTGCGCATCGGCTTCAATCGTGAAATCCCGGTATTCGGGCAAGGCTAATACTTTGGCAATCAGCTTTTTGAGGTCGTCTGAAGACAAGGACTGCAAAACATACACCTGCGCGCGGCTCAGCAACGCGGGATTGACTTCAAACGACGGATTTTCCGTAGTCGCGCCGATAAAGGTCAGCAAACCGCTTTCGACATGGGGCAAAAACGCGTCCTGCTGCGCCTTGTTGAAACGGTGGACTTCATCGACAAACAAAATCGTCGCGCGTCCCTGCTGCAAGGCGATTTCGGCCTTGTCGATCGCCTCGCGTATGTCTTTTACGCCGGAAAATACGGCGGAAACAGGCAAAAACTGGGCATTGAAACTCTGCGCCAAAATCCGCGCCAACGTCGTCTTGCCCACGCCCGGCGGCCCCCACAGCAACATAGAATGCGGCTTCCCGCCTTCCACCGCCACACGCAGCGGCTTACCTTCGCCGATTAAATGCTGCTGCCCGATAACGTCATCAAGCGTATGCGGGCGCAGGCGTTCGGCAAGCGGCGCATCAGGTTGGCGGGTGAAAAGATCGGACATGGCGGTTTCCGTGAAAGAGGGTTTTCAGACGACGTGGATTATAGCAGGTCGTCTGAAAGGGGGGATTAACGCTCTTTGGGCATAATATCGATGTATTTTTCATTCAATATTTGCAAGGATTTTCCGCTGATGACGACACATTCATTGGCTAATTTATCAGCTTCTTTTTCTCCTTTGGTATTGTCAGTAGTTGGTGGGCAGAAAACTTTGGTGTCACCCAGATTCCAAGCCATGTAGCCATATAAAGCGTTGTTACGCTGTTCGGGAATCGAAGAACAGATAATGCCTTTTTCTCCTTTTTCCTTTTCTGAAAGGATGGAACATTTGAAATTTTGTTTTAACTTAAATAAATCATTTTTATCGACCCCGTTAATTTCTTGGGTGCCGTTGTTATGTTGGAAGTTATTGTGTAATAGGTACCATGAAGAATTTTTGGGAACTTCTACAAAACGAGTTGGATAAAGCATATGCGTTGCAAAGTTATTAGAAAGAAGCGAAGCTGCAAAGAATGAGGTTATTGCCAATATAACCGGAGGGGTGTAAGTATTTATATTATTTTTGTTTTTTGAATTTACTTCATTGGCTACGGCGTAAATATTAAGAAGTGTGAGGAAATATAAAAAATACAAAAAGATATATTGAATATAACCATCCGGAAGCCAGTTCGATGCAAAAATTATAAAAAATATTGGATAGAGAAACATTGATAAACATATCAGCAATGTTTGGAATAGTGCTGGTAATAATTTTAAATATGGTATAATAAAAATAATTTTATTCTTTATAATACTAAAATTTATTATAAAATAATAAAGGTAATAAATAATGAAACAAAATAGTAATGGGATAAAGGCAAAAAAACATATAATTATTAAATAGGTTGAGTATATTGTATAGAGTAAGGCTGTAAAAATTTTATCGAAATTCAAGCATGTAATGATTTTTTTGTAATTAATACGGAACTTCGTATTGAGAGAGAAATTGACTTTATCTTGTATGAGGTAAATAAAATATGGCGAGAATATTGTGAATGCAAAGCACAAATCTACTATTGATGTTAATGATATATATTTCTCAATTGAATCAATAAAAATTGCGCATGTTACTATTATCGGAAGGCTTAAGGTTGAAGCAAATAAAGATGGGAATAAATTTTTGACTTTAATTCCTTCTGCTTTTAATTCTTTTGAAATGGATATTAGTAAGTATGGGGATAGAAATGGGAAAACAAAAATTAAGAGAATTAAAGCAAAAACAAATAAGATAACAGTCAAGCTGGATGAAGAAGCCATTGTTTCTGGGAAAATACTGGGCTGTCCTATAAAATTTAAATAGCGATGAGTTAAAAAGCTTCCAAGTATTAATCCAAGCGCAGCAAAAGCTGCAAAAAATTTACTAGTTATTTCTAAATAATCGATAAACCTTGCTTTTTCCTTCTCTTCTGAAGATTTCAAAAGTAATAGTGATCTAAGTTGTTTCTGTTTGTTTTTCTTAAAATGATTCATGTCTAAAAATGCCCCATTTTTAAATAAATATCGAAATTATACCCCGACTTTCCCCAATCCCCCATCTCACACCGCTTACGGTATAATACGCGTTTATTTAAAGACTTTGCGGGGCGTTTCAGACGACCTTGCGGCAAGGGATGGCTATGAATATGAAAAAGATTGTTGCCGTTGCTTCTGTGGCGGCGTTGTTGGGCGGTTGCGCTTATGATTCTGACTCGGCGTTCGGCGGGTTGGGCAGCGGTACGGGTATCGGCGGCAGCGTGGTGAAAATGGCGGTCGATCATCAGTGCCGTTCGGAGTTGAACAAGCGCAATGAGTGGCGTTTGGTCGCGCTGACGATGAGCGCGGACAAACAGCGCGAGTGGGAAGACAAAATCTGCGGCTGCGCGAGCGAGGAGGCGCCGAATCAGGTGTCCGCACAAGAGTTGATGGATGTTTTGAATCCTTCTTCTCGCGATCGGGCGATTGCGTCGGTAACGGTGAAAACCGTCAATGCTTGTTTCAAGCGTTTGTATAGATAATGTTTTCAGACGACTTCTGTGTATCGGGGTCGTCTGAAAGTTTATAGTGGATTAAGGTCGGGATAGGGCGGCTTGCGGGATGGTTCGCAGGCGGGTTTCCTGTTTTGATCGGCAATATTTTTGTTTTTATAGAGAAGAAATCATGAAATATATCAGTACGCGCGGCGAGACGGCGCATAAACCGTTTAGCGAGGTTTTGTTGATGGGGCTTGCGCCCGACGGCGGTTTGATGCTGCCGGAGCGTTATCCGCAGGTCAGCCGCGAGACTTTGGACAAGTGGCGCGGTTTGAGCTATCCGGAGCTGGCGTTTGAGGTGATGAGCCTGTTTGTAACGGATATTCCGGCGGACGATTTGCGCGATATTGTGAACCGTACTTATACGGAAGCGGCGTTCGGCTCTAAAGAAATCACGCCTGTGCGTACTTTGTCGGACGGCATCAAAATCCAAGCCTTGTCCAACGGCCCGACGCTGGCGTTTAAGGATATGGCGATGCAGTTTTTGGGTAACGCGTTTGAATATGTGTTGAACAAAAAAGGCAGGGAACTCAATATCTTGGGCGCGACCAGCGGCGATACGGGTTCGGCTGCGGAATATGCCTTGCGCGGTAAAAAGGGCGTAAATGTATTTATGCTGTCGCCCGACGGCAAGATGAGCGCGTTTCAACGTGCGCAGATGTACAGCCTTCAAGATGAAAATATCCACAATATCGCCGTGAAGGGTATGTTTGACGATTGTCAGGATATTGTGAAAGCGGTACAGAACGATGCTGCGTTCAAGGAAAAATACCATATCGGTACGGTCAATTCGATCAACTGGGGACGCATCGTCGCGCAAGTGGTTTATTACTTTGCGGGCTATTTCAAGGCAACGCAAAGCAATGACGAGCAGGTCAGCTTCTGCGTGCCGAGCGGCAACTTCGGCAACGTTTGCGCGGGACATATCGCCAAACAAATGGGCCTGCCTATCCGCCGCCTGATTGTTGCGACCAATGAAAACGATGTGTTGGACGAGTTTTTCAAAACCGGCGCATACCGCCCGCGCAACAGCGAGCATACTTATGTTACCTCCAGCCCGTCTATGGACATTTCCAAAGCGTCCAACTTCGAGCGTTTCGTGTTCGACCTGATGGATCGCGATCCTCAGGAAATCAACACGCTGTGGGCGGAAGTCGCGGCGGGCAAGGGCTTTGACTTGCAGTTTGCCTTGGATAAAGTCGGCGGAAAATACGGCTTTACTTCCGGCAAATCCACACACGCAGACCGCCTCGCCACCATCAAACAGGTTTACGAGCAAGATAAAGAACTCATCGACCCGCACACTGCCGACGGCGTAAAAGTCGCCCGCGAAGTGCGCGAAGAGGGGGAGACGGTTGTTTGTTTGGAAACTGCGTTGGCAGCGAAATTCGATGCGACCATACACGAAGCTGTCGGCGATGTCGCCATTCCGCGCCCCGCCGCGCTGGAAGGTTTGGAAAAATTGCCGCAGCGCGTCCGAGTCGTGCCGAACAATGCAGCCGCCGTCAAAGAAATCATCCGCGAAACGTTAGATAAGTAAGCCGTTGTCCGAGAAGTCGTCTGAAAAATTTTCAGACGACTTCTGCTAGACAACAAGCATTGTGATGATAAATATTTTCGTTTAAAATTGCGCGTTTGCTCTAATTCGGCATTATCTATTCACAGGCGAGACAGGTCGTCTGAAAACCCTTTTAAAACCATCATCCGCCCGACCCGCGCGATCAGACGGATTTACCGACAGGAAACTCAAATGGCAGCATTCAATACCCAAAAAGTATTGTCCGTACATCACTGGACGGATGCGTATTTCACCTTTACCTGCACCCGCGACGAATCGTTGCGCTTCGAAAACGGCCAATTCGTCATGGTCGGATTGATGGTGGACGGCAAGCCGCTGATGCGCGCATACAGCGTCGCCTCCGCCAACTGGGAAGAACACCTCGAATTTTTCAGCATTAAAGTCCAAGACGGCCCTCTGACCAGCCGCCTGCAACACCTCAAAGTCGGCGACGACGTGTTAATCAGCAAAAAACCGACCGGAACTTTGGTTGCCGGCGACCTGAATCCCGGCAAACACCTTTACCTGCTGAGCACCGGTACCGGCATCGCCCCCTTCTTGAGCATCACCAAAGACCCCGAAATTTACGAGCAATTTGAAAAAATCATCCTCGTACACGGCGTGCGCTACAAAAAAGATTTGGCGTACTACGACCGCTTCACCAAAGAATTGCCCGAACACGAATACCTCGGCGACTTGGTTAAAGAAAAACTGATTTACTACCCCATCGTTTCCCGCGAAGACTACGAACACCACGGCCGCCTGACCGACCTGATGGTAAGCGGCAAACTGTTTGAAGACATCGGTCTGCCCAAAATCAACCCGCAAGACGACCGCGCCATGTTGTGCGGCAGCCCGGCCATGCTGAAAGACACCTGCAAAGTTTTGGACGATTTCGGTCTGACCGTCTCTCCGAAAACCGGTGTACGCGGCGACTACCTGATTGAGCGCGCGTTTGTGGATCAATAAGGGTTTTGTTTTTAAGGATAGATAAAGGTCGTCTGAAAAGTTATGAAAACTTTTCAGACGACCTTTTGGCTTTTAAACCGATAATAGGTAAACGAATGAAAGAATCAGGCGGGAGAATTTATATCACATCGGCTTTGTGATACATTTCATATCTTTACAAACCGCTATATGAAAGGCGGCGGGTAGGCAGTTTGACTGTTTGACAGTGGCTTCAAATAGAAAATATTTGTACCGTGATTGCCGCGGCAGGTATTTCTTATTTGAATTTACTCCTTTCCAATCTGCCGTTTCATTCCCGATTATCGCGCCCTTCGTTATTGCACATCAAAAATACAGGAAAACAAATGTTTTGGTACATCATAGGTTTTTGCGCCTTTGTCGTTTCGCTTCTCGCGCTTTGGGTCAACGCTAGCGCGTTCGGTATGCAGGATGACGATACGCCGCAATCGGAATATGAAAAACGCCTTGGTCTGGGAACGAAATTGAAAGACAAGGAAACCGCCGCCAAAGAGCGTGCAGCCGCGCGGTTCCATCCGGACGATTGAGCCGTTTGGCAATATTGGTTTCAGACGGCATAAGGAGTCCGAACAATGAAAAAATGCATTGTCCTGACCGGCGCGGGAATCAGCGCCGACAGCGGGTTGCTGACTTTTCGCGATGCGGGCGGTTTGTGGGAAGGGCATAGGGTTACGGATGTCTGCACGCCCGAAGCCTTGGTGCGCAATCCCAAGCTCGTGATTGATTTTTACAACCAGCGCAGGCTTCAGGCAAATGCCGCCGAGCCGAACGCCGCGCATCTGGCGTTGGTCAAGCTGGCGCAATATTACGATGTGCACATCATCACGCAGAATGTGGACGGGCTGCACGAGAAGGCAGGCAGCAGCAAAGTATTGCACCTGCACGGCGAGCTGAACAAACTGCGCAGTACCGTCGATGAAGGCGAAATCATCGAATTTACCGGCGAGCAGACCGAGGATGTGCGCGACAGCCAAGGCAATCCGATGCGCCCGCATATCGTGTTTTTCGGCGAACAAGTGCCGATGTTTGACGCGGCGGTTGAGGAAATGCGAGATGCGGATGTGGTCATGATTGTCGGCACGTCGATGCAGGTTTATCCGGCGGCTTCGCTGATTCATTATGCGCCGCCCGATGCGGAATGCTATCTGGTCGATCCGAACCCGCAAGGCGTGGGCGCGGATGTCGAAGTAATTCCGAAACGCGCGGCGGAAGGCGTGCCGGCATTGGTGGAGTATTTGATTGGTCGGGTTTGAGAATTAAGGAAAGGTCGTCTGAAGAAGTTTCAGACGACCTTTGGTATTGTATGGGGCTATCCGGTTGGAGATTGTTTGGCGGGAAGTTTAAATGTTAAGTGTGGATATTGTCTTCACTCTCGTCCCTAGATGACTAACCTATCGTCGTCATTCCCGCGCAGGCAGGAATCCGGAAGTTTAAAGTTATGGCAGCTTTGAAATTATTCCGAAATGCCGAGGTCCGGATTCCCGCCTGCGCGGGAATGACGATAGGTAAGTTTTTTTTTTGAATTTTTTAAAGATAGGTTTGGTGGTGGTTTTCGTGGGCAAAGCCCACGCTACGGTTGGGTTGTTGATTGGGTTTAGGATAAAAGGTCGTCTGAAACCTTTTGATATTGCAGCAGATCAGATATGAAGATAAGATGCCAAAGATTATTCAATAGTTTTTGTTGGACCTTAATCCAGTTGCTCGCTACACAACAGATCATTATGAAGCATTTATAGAGGTGTAATATTGCAATGAATAATATTCTTGTTGTAGATATTAATTTGGG
Organism: Neisseria mucosa; assembly: GCF_003044445.1. GTDB lineage: Bacteria > Pseudomonadota > Gammaproteobacteria > Burkholderiales > Neisseriaceae > Neisseria > Neisseria mucosa_A. The sequence continues at coordinate 1,225 of NZ_POWX01000023.1, read as the reverse complement.
AAGCTTAGGAACATCAAGCAGTTTTTTAAAAATTATGAGTGAGAAGTTATACTTTCCAGATTATTTTGGATTTAATTACGATGCGCTAGATGAATGTATGCAAGATTTGAGTTGGTTGCCCGAAGAAAAAATAATTATAAATTTCAGATTTATAGAAAGGGTAAAAAGAAAAAATGAGTCTTTATACAAAATAATATATGACTGCCTTGCTATGTATCAAGAATATTGGCAAAAAACTCAGTATAAGAAAAAAGTTATAATAAAATTTTGAATGTAATTATAAAAATTAATAGTGAGAGTAATCTTTTAGCGATAAATTGGGTTGAAAATAAAACATTGCAGAAGATTCAATAATTCTTGTTGGGTTTTGCCCCAATCTATACTTGCTTAAAAACCATTGTTTTTGAAAGGTAAAATAATATGACGACTTATATTATTCCAAGAAAAGATTATCAATTTCTGTATATATATGAGGGCACTCTATTAAACTATACTTTGAAAAATGATGAACTCCATATCATTGTCAATTGTGTGGATTATCCGGATTTACCTCAAGAGCTTCCTACCCCCAGTTATTCAGACTGGGTGAAAATTAAATTCAAGCAGTTCAGCTATCTAAAATTTAGATATGAATACGCTACGAAGAACCAAGATAAAAAGATCAAAAATGTATTGGAGCTTGGCGAATTAAAGCAGGATGATGAAATCTTGGATTATGGAGGTACGCTGGCATTGATAGGCGGTAGGTATGATCTTCCGACCGGTTTTATCATAGATATAGTTTGCCGGGAAATAGAGTTAGAATTTTTAGATCAGGAGAGTTTCAATTAAACAAGCCACGGTTATATATGAAATCTGTAGGGAGATTGGATTTTAATCTGACGCAACTATCTCGCATATTGTTTTGCCGTTCAGCCTACTTAAAAGGTCGTCTGAAAACTGAACTGGCCCCCAAATCTTGGACACTCATAAAAGCCTATTCAGGCGCTCTGTGCAAGCTGGGTTCTGTATGCGACAGGACTCAGCTTTTTCAATTTCAAACTGCAACGCTCGCGGTTGTAGTAATCCATATAATCATCTATCTGTTTCATCAATTCATCCACCGTCAATTCCCCTGCACGATAGAAACACTCCGTCTTCAGCACCGCAAAGAAGCTTTCCATCGGTGCATTGTCCCAGCAGTTCGCCTTTCGCGACATGCTTTGAACCATGGAATGTTTTGCAA
>NZ_POWX01000022.1 GCF_003044445.1 Neisseria mucosa | reverse complement strand
CTGCGTCGGGGTCAGGCCGGTCTTGGTGGTGGTAGTAAAAGCTGCTTTTGGGCAGGTTTGCGATGTGCAGCAGGTATTTGAGCGGGTGTTGCGCCCTCAGTGTTTGGACGGTTTGGCTTTGTCCTTTGCGGTCCGCTTTTGGCTGAGGGCTTTTAACTCCTTTAGATAGGCAACCTTTGCGCGCATATAGCACAACTCTTCGATAAGCTCTGCCTGTGTTTTTTCGTGGTCGGGTTTGTCGGCGATAAAGGGGTTTTTGCGGTGGTCGGTCATGGTTTTGGATTGGGGATGTTCGAGTGCGCCGATGCCGCCTTCTTGATAGGCGCGTATCCACCGTCGCAGGTGGGTTCGGGAAATGCCGTAATGATCTGCGGTACGCTGTTGGCTGCGTATGTGCAGGTAGTGGAGTACGGCTTGGTATTTGAAGTGTAATGTATATTTGCTCATAAAAAAACTGCACCTTGTGAGTTGGAGGGGATGTCCAACTTTTGGGGTGCAGTTCAAAAGATTTCAGACGACCTTTTGGTGTCGGGAAAATAGTGGGTTCGAAAAAATACAGGATACTGAGCCTGCACATGAATGGAGGAATAGGTATTATTTGATTGGCGTTTCTGTAATTTCCTCAGTAATCTACGGCAGCGTGTATTTTGTTGTGAAAATAGTACGGTAAAAAGGTTGTCTGAAACCTAAGAAGCAGGTTTCAGACGACCTTTTTTGAAGACTCTGCCTATTCCCGTACCAAATGCGAAAGCGGCAGGGAGGTAGTGGTTTTGATTTCTTTCAATACGAAGCTTGATTGCGCGTCCTGTACGCCGTGGTGGGAAAGGAGTGTATCCAAGACGAAATGGGAAAAAGCATTCATATCGGTGAAAAATGCGTGGAGCAGGTAGTCGGTTTCACCGGTGAGTGCGAAGCAGCTTAATACTTCCGGCCATCCTTGTACCGATTGCGCAAAGTCTTCGCGCGCATCTTTTGCCTTGCTGATGGAAACGCGGATAAACGCCTGTAAGCCCAAATCGACGGCTGCAGGAGAGAGTAGGGCGGCATAGCGGCGAATGATGCCTGCGTCTTCCAGTTGTTTGAGGCGGCGCAGGCAGGGCGAGGGGGAGAGGGAGATACGTTCCGCCAGCTCGACATTGGTCAAACGTCCGTTTTCCTGTAAAACCTGTAAAATTTTCAAATCGGTTTTATCTAAAGTAATCTGCTGGGTCATTTGCGTTCTTTCTCCAAACCCGTTTGCCGGGTCGGTTGGTTAAGTTGGTAGCATTATATCCTAAATAAGTTGTTTTTAACATATTATCCTCTAATGACAGGTAATTTGTCGGTATAATCTGTGTTAAATGGTTTGTGATTTTGGAGGTTTTCACAACGGCTTTATTTCAAAGAGACGGCTTGCCCAAACTGCCTTTTCAAGCCATAATCGCGCCATGTGCAGGAGAGAGCTACATCAGGTTACGCGTAGCCGCCGAAGGCGCAGATGCCCTTAAATCGCTCAGGCAACAGGGACTGCACATTGAAATAAAACATCTGGAGAGCGGTGCAATCGCACCCACCGAAGGGGAGAAGGTCGTCTGAACCACCATTCAGACAACCGCGCAAAGCAGTGAGCAGACTGGTTTGCCATCAAGCGGATACGGCCGAAAATCTCAGGTTCAAGGACAGATAGGGTCTTCCGCGCATCTTGTGCGGACGGCATCTGAACAATAAATCCGGAGAAGCTGAGAATGACTGCCCTGAAAACCACCCCGTTTCACCAAGCCCATCAAGATGCAGGCGCGAAGCTGGTCGATTTTGCCGGCTGGGAACTGCCCATCCATTATGGTTCGCAAATCGCCGAACACGAAGCCGTGCGCACCGACGCCGGTATGTTCGACGTATCCCATATGCTCGTTACCGACGTCGCCGGAGCGAACGCCAAAGCCTTTTTCCGCAAACTGATTGCCAACGATGTTGCCAAACTCGCCTTCGTCGGCAAAGCCCTTTATTCCGCGCTGCTCAACGACAACGGCGGCGTGATTGACGACTTGATCGTTTACCGCACCAACGAGGCCGAAACACAATACCGCATCGTATCCAACGGCGCGACCCGCGAAAAAGATACCGCCCAGTTCCACAAAGTCGGACAAGAATTCGGCGTCGCCTTTAACCCGCGCTACGACCTCGGTATGCTTGCCGTACAAGGCCCGAAAGCCATCGAAAAACTCCTGACTGTCAAACCCGAATGGGCGGATGTCGTCCACAACCTCAAACTGTTCCAAGGCGCGGATTTGGGCAACGACTGGTTTGTTGCCCGCACCGGCTACACCGGCGAAGACGGCGTCGAAGTCATCCTGCCCGGCACCGAAGCCGTCGCATTCTTCAAAGCCCTGCAACAAGCCGGCGTACAGCCCTGCGGTCTCGGCGCGCGCGACACCCTGCGCATGGAAGCCGGTATGAACCTCTACGGCAACGATATGGACGACGACACTAGCCCGCTCGAAGCAGGCATGGGCTGGACGGTTGATTTGAAAGACGAAAGCCGCGATTTCGTCGGTAAAGCCGCCTTGCTGGCATTGAAAGAAAAAGGCGTTGCCGTCAAACAAGTCGGTTTGCTGCTCAACAAAGGCGGCATCCTGCGCGCGCATATGGAAGTGTTGACCGACAAAGGTAAAGGCGAAACCACCAGCGGCGTATTCTCGCCCAGCCTGAAACAATCCATCGCTATCGCCCGCGTACCGAAAGATTTTGACGGCGATACCGCCAAAGTGCTGATGCGCGGCAAGGAAGTAGACGTGCGCGTATTGAAGCTGCCGTTTGTACGCAACGGGCAGAAACAGTTTGACTGATGCGGTTTCAGACGACCTTTGTCAAAGTTAAGGTCGTCTGAAAACAAACGTAGAACAGCCTGTCGATCATATCCGAAGGCTTCACTCTTTAAGCCAAAAAACCAATGGAGAATCAAACCATGAGCAACAACATCCCAGCCGAACTGAAATACGTTGCCAGCCACGAATGGCTGCGCCTTGAAGAAGACGGTACCATCACCGTCGGTATTACCCACCACGCGCAAGAATTGTTGGGCGACATCGTGTTCGTCGAGCTGCCCGAAGTCGGCGCGAACCTTGCCGCTGAAGAACAAGCCGGTGTGGTTGAGTCTGTGAAAGCCGCGTCCGACGTGTACGCGCCGATTGCGGGCGAAGTCGTCGCCGTCAACGAAGATTTGCCCAGCGCGCCGGAAACCGCCAACAGCGACCCATACGGCGCAGGCTGGTTTTTCAAAATCAAACCTGCCAATCCTGCCGACTACGACGGCCTGCTGACCGCCGAACAATACGCGGGCGAAGTGGATTGATTTTAAAATGGCGCGGCAGGCATATTGCCGCGTTTTGATTTTGAAAGGTCGTCTGAAACCCCGTTTTAGGTTTTTAGACGACCTTTGTTTCGCTTGACCGATAAAACATGAATTACTGCGAATTTGTTGCCGCCCTTCCGAACAATACGGACAATCCGAACAAACATTACCACGATAAGCAATACGGTTTTCCGATTTCAGACGACAATGAGTTGTTCGGACGGCTGGTGTTGGAAATCAATCAGGCGGGTTTGAGCTGGACGTTGATGCTGAAGAAACAACAGGCGTTTCGGGCTGCATTTAAAGATTTCGACATTGACACTGTCGCCGCATTCGACGAAACCGACATCGAACGCCTGCTTGCCGACGCAGGCATCGTCCGCAACCGCCTGAAAATCAATGCTGCTATTTACAACGCACGGCAAATCAAAAAGTTGCAACAGGAATACGGCTCGTTCAAACACTGGCTCGATGCGCACCATCCGCTCGATAAAGCCGAGTGGGTGAAGCTCTTTAAAAAACATTTCAAATTTGTCGGCGGCGAAATCGTCGGCGAATTTTTAATGAGTACCGGCTACCTGCCCGGCGCGCATATTGAAAGCTGTCCGGTTTATCAAGAAATTTTGGAAGGTCGCCCGAAATGGACAGAGGTCGCCTGAAAACAGGTTTTTGATATCACTTACCATATTTATTTTTAAATAAATGTTTTCAGACGACCTCCTGAATCCAAACGTCGTCTGAAAACCCAAACACCTGCCTTCGCGGCAGATTCCTACAACACCGAAGGAGTAGAAATGAAACTATCCGAACTGTTCAACCCCAACGAATTTGCCGCGCGTCATTTGAGTTTTGGCGACGAGGCTGCGCTTTTGGAGGCGCTCGGCGAGAAGAGTATGGACGATTTTGTCGGCAACACCGTGCCGCAAAGCATCCGTATGCCGTCCGAACTCGACCTGCCCGCAGCCTTGACCGAGGCGGACGCTTTGGCGAAGCTGAAAGCCATTGCGGCGAAAAACGTGATCAACAAATCCTATATCGGCTTGGGCTATTATCCGACCCGCGTGCCGAACGTGATTTTGCGCAATGTGTTGGAAAACCCGGGCTGGTACACCGCCTACACGCCGTATCAGGCGGAAATCGCGCAGGGGCGTTTGGAAGCCTTGTTGAACTTCCAGCAGGTGTGTATTGATTTGACCGGCTTCCCCGTGGCGGGCGCGTCTTTGCTGGACGAAGCGACCGCCGCCGCTGAAGCGATGGCGATGGCGCACCGCGTGGGCAAAGTAAAATCCGAGCGTTTCTTCGTGGACGAGCGCGTCTATCCGCAGACTTTGGACGTAATGAAAACCCGCGCCAAATATTTCGGCTTCGAGCTGGTGGTCGGCGATTTTGCCAAAGCGGATGAAGGCGAATACTTTGGCGCGCTGTTCCAATACGTCGGCAAAGACGGCGACGTGCAAGACTTGCAAAGCGTCATAGGTCGTCTGAAAACCAAAGGCACGATTGTTGCCGTTGCCGCCGACATTATGAGCTTGGTCTTGCTGAAATCGCCTGCCGAGTTGGGCGCGGACATCGCGTTGGGCAATACCCAGCGCTTCGGCGTACCGATGGGCTTCGGCGGGCCGCACGCGGCTTATTTTGCGTTTAAAGACGAGTTCAAACGCTCCGCCCCGGGCCGCATCATCGGCGTATCCAAAGACGCATCGGGCAAACCCGCGCTGCGTATGGCGTTGTCCACCCGCGAGCAACACATCCGCCGCGAAAAAGCCACATCCAATATTTGTACCGCGCAAGCATTGCTGGCGAACTTGGCGGGCATGTATGCCGTCTATCACGGCCCCGAAGGCGTGAAACGCATCGCCAACCGCATTCACGCGCTGGCTTCCGCCTTTGCCGACGCGCTGGTTTCAGACGGCCTGAAAGTGGTTTACGAAGTCTTCTTCGATACCGTTACCGTCGATTTCGGCAGCAAAGAAAAAGCAGACAAAGCGTTCCAAACCGCTTTGGAACTGGGCTACAACCTGCACCGCGTCAGCGACACCCAAATCGCCGCCGCCTTCCACGAAACATCCGTGCGCGAAGACCTTGCCGTGTTGTACTACGCCTTCACCGGCAACAACACCTTCACGCTTTCAGACGACGTCAAAGGTCGTCTGAAAACCGAATTCCTGCGCCAAGACAATATCTTGCAACATCCCGTGTTCAACCGTTACCACACTGAACACGAAATGCTGCGCTACCTGAAAAAACTCGAAGACCGCGATTTGGCGATGAACCGCAGCATGATTTCGCTGGGCAGCTGCACCATGAAGCTCAACGCTACCGCCGAAATGCTGCCGATTACTTGGGCAGAATTCTCCGACATCCACCCCTACGCCCCCGAAGCCCAAACCGCAGGCTACCGCGAACTCCTGACCGACATGGAAAACAGCCTGAAAGCCATCACCGGCTTTGACGCGATTTCCTTCCAGCCCAACTCCGGCGCGCAGGGCGAATACAGCGGTATGCTCGCCATCCGCCGCTATCAGGAAGCCCAAGGCGAGGCACACCGCAACATCTGCCTGATTCCCAAATCCGCCCACGGCACCAACCCCGCCACCGCCGCCATGCTCGGTTTGAAAGTCGTCGTCGTCGATACCGACGAACACGGCAACGTCAACATCGACGATTTGAAAGCCAAAGCCGAACAACACCGCGACGCCTTGTCCGCCATCATGATTACCTACCCGTCCACCCACGGCGTGTACGAAGAAGGCATCCGCGACATCTGCCGCATCGTCCATGAAAACGGCGGACAGGTTTACATGGACGGCGCCAACCTCAACGCCCAAATCGGCATCATGCAGCCCGCCGAAGTCGGCGCGGACGTGTTGCACATGAACCTGCACAAAACCTTCTGCATCCCCCACGGCGGCGGCGGTCCGGGCATGGGCCCCATCGGTTTGAAAGCCCACCTCGCCCCGTTTGCCCCGGGTCATACCTTGACCGACACGCATAGCGCCAGTGCCGGGCAAACCGCCGTTTCCTCAGCCGCCTTCGGTTCCGCGTCCATCCTGCCGATTACCTGGATGTACCTGACCATGATGGGCAAACAAGGCATGGAACAGGCAACACGCTGGGCATTGCTCAACGCCAACTACGTCGCCAAACGCCTGAGCGAAGACTATCCCGTTCTCTACACAGGCAAAAACGGCCGCGTCGCGCACGAATGCATCGTCGATTTGCGTCCGCTCAAAGCCGAAAGCGGCATCACCGAAACCGACATCGCCAAACGCCTGATGGACTACGGCTTCCACGCCCCGACCGTCTCCTTCCCCGTTGCCGGCACGCTGATGATCGAACCGACCGAAAGCGAGAGCAAAGCCGAACTCGACCGCTTCATCGCCGCCTTGAAACAAATCAAACAGGAAGTGCTGAAAGTCGAGCGCGGAGAATGGCCGAAAGACGACAACCCGCTGGTCAACGCCCCGCACACCGCCGCCAACGTAACCGGCGAGTGGGCGCACCCGTACTCCCGCGAAGAAGCCGTCTTCCCGCTGCCTTTCGTGCGTGAAAACAAATTCTGGCCGAGCGTCAACCGCGTGGACGACGTGTACGGCGACCGAAATCTGGTCTGCTCCTGCCCGCCGATGGAAGCGTATGAAGATTAAGGTTTGATATGAAGAAAGGTCGTCTGAAAATTTCAGACGACCTTTGTTTTAAAAAACGTTCATTCAGAAGGTAGCGCGATTACGCCTTATCTGTTTGAGACCTTTGCAAAATCCCCTAAATTCCCACCAAGACATTTAGGGGATTTTCCATGACTACCTTCTTTCAGTAAACCGCCCAAGCCATGATTGCCAAACACATAATTAGCGTGTAAATGTGTTTGCAGTGAAAAAATATTGGGAATAATATCAATACAAGTAATAATTTCTATCAAGAAGGAGATGAGTGTGAAATTTTTAGCTGCTTTGCTGTGGCCGGCCATGTTGCTGCCCATTTTGTCTCATGCCGATAGCGGCATTCAGACGGTCTCTGTTTCTCAAGCATATGCGGATGACGCAACGGGCTGCGAGCAGCTTTATCCTGTAAATAGCTTCGAGAGTTTGTTCAGGCAGATGGCAGGCACGCTGCATAGTGCCTGTTTGCTTGATATGCCGCCTGAAGATTTAGCGAAAAAGTGGCAGATTCCCGTGTACCGGCGCTATGTGCGGCTTTCCGGCCGTTTGCGGCCTGACGGAGAAAAACAGGCGGTACTCAGATGGAAAGACAAGGCAGAGCGGCAGAAATGGCTCAAACACAGGCGGCGTAAGCTAAAACGGCCGACCGACGGCTTTACGGTAGTGCATCAGACCAACTACAACGGCAGTACTTTTTTAGAAATCGAAGCAACGCCTGATTATTTAAAGCATTACCGTTCGCTGTTTCCTGACAACCGTTATCCCGAGGATTTGCCCCTGCCAAGAATTGCTTTGCATCCAATGTTTAGGCCTATACTTTGTTCTGATTCTGCTGTAAGTTTTGAAAAATCATTAGAGGCTATTGACAACAACGGTCATATTAAGGATTTTCATGCAAGATTGTCTATTAAAGATAGTGTATCTCTATACTTTATGCATGATAACCAAGAAAATATGAGATGTAGCAAGGAAATATCTTATATTCAATATAAAAAAAATTATTTTATCACCAATTAAAATTAAAAATTGTTATTAATTAACAGGAGAATTATTATGGCTGAAGAAAGGTCGTCTGAAAATTTCAGACGACCTTTGTTTTAAAAACATTCATTCAGAAGGTAGCGAGGTTACGCCTTATCTGTTTGTCAGTTTTATTTTTTCTTGCCAAAAATCAGGGACAACACTGACAAAATCAGGAAACCGACAAACAGGATTTTAGCGATACCTGCCGCGCTGCCTGCAATGCCGCCAAAGCCCAGTACGGCTGCAATAATGGCGATAACAAAGAAAACAACTGCATAATGAAGCATGGTTTTTTCCTTTCTATTTGGTGTGCAAACGGTTTGATGTGCAAACGGTTGAGGATAACCTGTCCGTTTTTTGTGGGATTTAACAGTTTTAATTACTTAATCAACTATCTTATTGATTAATTTAATACTCACGGATGTAACCGCTTGTAGTACACCTTATCGGATAACCTCCGACTTAGCAAACCGTAACAATACAAATTTCCAAAAAATCAGCCCATTTATAAAACAACCAAACCATAAATCAACAACTTACATGCAGACGTTAAGTTTTGAAAACATTTATATTTTATCAATTAAAGATTGCAGAGGAAATTTTCTTGTTAAATCAATATGAAAAAATAAGAATATATTAATATTGAAGGAATGTTTTGAAACCGTTTATTTGGATATTTTAGAAGAAGCGGAGCAGAAAAGACAAAAGGTCGTCTGAAAATTTTCAGACGACCTTTTGATTATTTGATAACCCGCGCCAACAAGGCTTTTTCTTTGCCCTGCATATTTGGGATTTTGACTTGGATGCCATTGCCCGGGGCGACTTCGACGGATGCGCCTTTGCGGGTCATTTGTTCCAGCGTAATGGTTTGGTTGCCTTCGGGATGGATGATTTCCAAGGTGTCGCCGACGGCAAAGCGGTTTTTGACTTCCACTGTTGCCCAGCCTTCGGCGTCGATTTCGGTAACGTGTCCGACGTATTGGCTTTGTTTGGCAGTGGAATGGCCACTGAGGTAGTTTTGATAGTCTTGGGTTTGGTGGCGTTCGAGGAAGCCGCTGGTGTAGCCGCGGTTGGCGAGGCCTTCGAGTTCGCTCAACAAGCCGTAATCGAACGGACGGCCTGCGACGGCATCGTCAATCGCTTTGCGGTAGGACTGGGCGACGCGGGCGACGTAGTAGAGCGACTTGGTGCGGCCTTCGACTTTGAGGCTGTCCACGCCGATTTTGGCGAGTTTTTCGACGACTTCGATACCGCGCAGGTCTTTGGAATTCATGATGTAGGTGCCGTGTTCGTCTTCCATAATCGGCATCATTTCGCCGGGGCGGTTGGACTCTTCAATCAGGAAAACTTTGTCGGCGTAGGGGTGGCGTTTCTGACCGTTGATGCCTTCGAAGTTTTGGTTGGCTTCTTCTTGGGCTTTTTCAAAGTTGAAGCCTTGCAGAAGCTGGGCATCGCCCGCATCGCTTTCAGTGGCGTTGTGGACTTTGTAGTCCCAGCGGCAGGAGTTGGTGCAGGTGCCTTGGTTGGGGTCGCGGTGGTTGAAATAGCCCGACAATAGGCAACGGCCGGAGTAGGCGATGCACAATGCGCCGTGGATGAAGACTTCGAGTTCGATGTCGGGGCATTCTTGGCGGATTTCGGCGATTTCTTCCATGCTCAATTCGCGCGACAGGATGATGCGTTCGACGCCGATGTTCTGCCAGAATTTCACGCCCCAGTAGTTGGTGGTGTTTGCCTGTACGGACAGATGGATCGGCATTTCCGGCCATTTTTCGCGCACGGTCATAATCAAACCCGGATCCGCCATAATCAGCGCGTCGGGCTTCATGGCAATCAGCGGCTCCATGTCGGCGACGAAGGTTTTGAGCTTGGAATTGTGCGGCAGGGTGTTGACGGTCAAAAAGAATTTTTTGTTGCGCTCGTGCGCTTCTTTAATGCCTTGTTCGAGGACGTCGAGTTTTGCAAATTCGTTGTTGCGGGCGCGCAGGGAATAACGTGGGCTGCCGGCATAAACGGCGTCTGCGCCGTAGTCGTAGGCGGCGCGCATACGTTCGAGGCCGCCGGCGGGAAGGAGGAGTTCGGGTGCTTTCATGTTCGTGCTTTATAAAAGGTTTCAGACGACCTTTTAAATCACGGGAAAAGGTCGTCTGAAACGGTGTTTTAAGGATGGGCGGATTATCCGCCTTTTTGTCGGGACGGTCAATTTTGCGGGGGTATGTGTGGACTGTTTTGCGTTGTTTTTTCAGAAGAAAACAGGTTTCAAAATGGCAATGGGCGGATAGGTGCGACGGATGGGAAAATGTAAAAAAACGGATGGCAGCCCGATTAATTTAACAAAAAGGCATTCAAATAATGTATTTTCTTGTAAAATATCAAGTTTCATTTTTCCAATGTTCGGGAATCGGGCGGCTGCCGCAATCCGTTTCCCAGAGTTTTAGACAGGCGGACGAGTATGGATTTTCGGTTTGACATTATTTACGAATACCGCTGGATGTTTTTCTACGGCGCGCTGACGACGCTGGGCTTGACCGTAGTGGCGACGGCGGGCGGCTCCGTATTGGGTCTGCTGCTCGCGCTGGCGCGTTTGATTCATCTGGAAAAGGCGGGTGCGCCCATGCGCGCGCTGGCTTGGGTTTTGCGTAAGGTTTCGCTGCTTTATGTAACGCTGTTCCGTGGTACGCCGCTGTTTGTGCAGATTGTGATTTGGTCTTACGTCTGGTTCCCGTTTTTCGTCCATCCTACCGACGGTTTGCTGATTAACGGCGATCAAGCGGTGGACATCCGACGTTCTTACGGCGCGCTGATTGCCGGTTCGCTTGCCTTGATTGCCAACTCCGGCGCGTATATCTGCGAGATTTTCCGCGCGGGCATCCAGTCCATCGACCGCGGTCAGATGGAAGCGGCGCGTTCGCTGGGTTTGAGTTATCCGCAGGCGATGCGTTATGTGATTCTTCCGCAGGCGCTGCGCCGTATGCTGCCACCGCTTGCCAGTGAATTTATTACACTCTTGAAAGACAGCTCGCTCTTGTCCGTCATCGCTGTGGCGGAGCTGGCTTATGTGCAAAGTACGATTAGCGGTCGCTATTCTGTTTATGAAGAACCGCTCTATACCGTCGCGCTGATTTATCTCATGATGACGACTTTCTTGGGCTGGGTGTTCCTGCGCTTGGAAAACCGTTACAACCCGCAGCATCGTTGATTGTGCAAATGCAAAGTAAAAGGAAGGCCGAACGGTCTTCCTTTTTTTGTGCGCCAATGATTTGATTTTCAGACGACCTGAAGCAGCAAGCGTCTTCCAAAAATGTTTTCAAAACAATGCGGTCATCGGTTTCTTCCAGTAATCTTTGAGGGGCAAGCCGCAATCTGACAAATTTCGGGTTTGGTTCACAGATAATTTTGGTGCGGAGGTTGCGATGTGTTTCAAAAGTAGGGGAAGTGCTTGGTTGGAGAATCTTATTTAACTTGAACAACTTACGCAAACCGGAATGCTGCCTTCGGGCGGCGGTTCGGCAAGGTCGGCGAATTCTGCCTGTTCGTCAAAGGGACGGGCGAGGCAGCGGCGCAGGCGTTCGATTTCGCGGTAGTCGCCGTTTCGGGCTTGGACGATGGCTTGTTCGGCAAGGTAGTTGCGCAGGATGTAGAGTGGATTGGTTCGGTTCATACGCAATGCGCGTTCGGCGGGATCGCTGTTTTCGGCGCGCAGGCGTTGGCGGTAGCGTCCGAGCCAGCGAATGAAGGCGGGCGGAACGCCGTCTTTGAAGGTTTGTTCGAGCGCAGGCGGGAGGGGTTCGCCGTGTGTATTACTGACTTCGGACAGGTTTCTGAAAAACAGGGTGAAGTCGGTTTTTTGGTCTTGCAGGGCGGCGAAGAGGTCGGCGGTAAGGCTTTCATCGTCTCTTTGGTCTGCTTGCTGCAAACCGAGTTTGCGGCGCATTTTCTCTAAATAGGTCGTCTGAAAAACTTCTGTCCAGCCGTCGATGAGTTGTTCGAGGGTGTCGTGTGGGACGAGGGCGTCGAAGCAGGAGGCGAGGGCGGCAAAATTCCAATGAGCGACGAAGGGCTGGGCATTGTAGGCGTAGCGGCCTTGGGTGTCGGAGTGGTTGCAGACGTGGCGGCGGTCATAGTCGTCGAGGAAGCCGAAGGGGCCGTAGTCTATGGTCAGTCCCAATGCGGACATGTTGTCGGTATTCATCACGCCGTGACAGAAGCCGACGCTTTGCCATGCGGCGACGGTGTCGGCGGTGCGGTTGCGGATTTGTTCCAACAGGGCGGTGTAGGGGTTGTCGGCATCTTGGCAGTCGGGGTAGTAATGCCGGATGAGGTAGTCGGCAAGTTGTCGGATTTCGGCTTCGCGGCCGGTGTAATAGAAGTATTCGAAATGGCCGAAACGCAGAAAGCTCGGGGCGATGCGGGTGAGGACGGCGGCGGTTTCGACGGTTTCGCGATAAACGGGGTCGTTGCTGCCGCACAGGGCGAGGGCGAGGGTTGTGGGGATGCCGAGACCGTGCATGGCTTCGGAACAGAGGTATTCGCGGATGGAGGAGCGCAAGACGGCACGCCCGTCGGCAAAGCGGGAATAGGGTGTTTTGCCTGCGCCTTTGAGCTGCCACTCTTGGCGCTGTCCTGCGGCATTGATGGAATCGCCAATCAGAATGGCGCGTCCGTCGCCGAGGCGCGGGGTATAAACGCCGAACTGATGGCCGCTGTAAACACTGGCAATGGGCGCGGGCGCGTATTGCGGCGCGTTGCCGCTGAGGTAGGCAAGGTTGGCGGTCGTCTGAAAATCTGTATCCAGACTCAACTCTGCCGCCAAATCGGTGTTGAAGGCGATCCAGTAGGGCGCGGTCAACGGCTCGGGAGAAACGTGGGAATAGAAAAACGGCGAGAGTTCGGCGAATTGTTGGGTAAGCAGGGGAAGGGTGTGCATGGGATTCCTGACGGGTGCGTGGCGGGTATGTTTATAGTGGATTAAATTTAAATCAGGACAAGGCGACGAAGCCGCAGACAGTACAGATAGTACGGCAAGGCAAGGCAACGCCGTACTGGTTTAAAGTTAATCCACTATATTGTGTTTTAAAGTTGGATGCTGCCTGTTTCATTTTCAAGCATTTTCAAAACAATGCTTGTTGCTGTTGTTTCAAATAATCCGCCAGCGGTTTGGGCAAGCCGTAATCTACCAAATTTTCGGGTTTAACCCAAAGGCAGTTTGGAGGCAAGGCTGTATTTTCAGACGAGCTGATTTGCGCTTCAAACGGCGTAATCATCAATAAACGATGCGTCAGGCGGTGGGTGAGGGAGGCTTGCTCGGAAAGGTCATCCCACGGGGAGGCTGCGCACTCTGAAAAAATGCCGAGCTTTTCGGCGCAAGCGTATGCTTCGTCCAATTTTTCAAAACACGGCACGCAATACAGCCCGCCCCAAATGCCTTTGGCGGGGCGTTTTTCCAGCAAGATTGCGTCGTCCGAGTTGCGGACAATCAGCCAGTAAAGCGGCAGGGTTTGTACTTCGGGGGCGTTTTTTTTGCGCGGCAGCTCGGCGATGCGGTTTTGCTTTTTCGCTTCGCAGATGTCCGCCATCGGGCATTGATGGCACAAGGGTTTTGTCCGTTTGCACACGGTTGCGCCCAAGTCCATCAAGCCTTGCGTATAGGCGGGCATATCGGCGTTTTCAGACGGGAGCAGGCTTTCGGCAAGCGTCCAGAGCGAGTTTTCAAATTTTTTGTCCTGCGGGTTGCCGTCGCGAGTGAACACGCGACAGAGCACGCGTTTGACGTTGCCGTCCAAAATGGTTTCGCGGCGGTTGAAGGCAAAGGCGCAAATAGCGGCGGCGGTGCTTCTGCCTACGCCGCAGAGGGTTTCCAAGTCTTTACGCTCCGACGGAAACGTGCCGCCGAATTGTTCGACGACTTGTTGCGCGGCTTTGTGCAGATTGCGCGCGCGGCTGTAATAGCCCAAGCCCGCCCACAACGACAACACTTCGTCTTGCGGCGCAGCGGCAAGTGCCTGTACGGTCGGAAATTTTTCCAAGAAACGCGGATAGTAGTCCAACACGGTGGCAACCTGCGTCTGCTGGAGCATGATTTCGGAAAGCCAGACGCAATAAGGGTTTTTGACCTGCCAAGGCAGGTGGTGCCTGCCGCATTGTTTTTGCCAGCGGATGAGCCGTTCGGAGAAGGGGATGGGTGTGTTCATTAATATCAATCGGGGAGTTTATTTATATTTAAAACAACATGTTATGGTATAACATTGTGAAAATAATTCTTATTGACATACAGTTTGTAGGGGTATATAACTCATATAAAGAGACTTTATTGCAGGATTGAAATTATTTATCAACAAGCAAGGAGTATCAGCATGAAAGCAATGGTTTATCACGGCGCAAACGACATCCGTTTTGAAGAAAAACCCCGACCGCAGATTATCGATCCGACCGACGCGGTGGTGAAAATCGTCAAAACCACGATTTGCGGTACCGACTTGGGTATTTGGAAAGGTAAAAACCCCGAAGTCGCCGACGGCCGTATTCTCGGCCATGAAGGCATCGGTATTGTAGAAGAAGTCGGCGAGGCTGTAAAAAACGTCAAAATCGGCGATAAAGTCATTATTTCATGCGTCAGCAAATGCTGCACTTGCGACAACTGCAAAGTCCAACTCTATTCACACTGCCGTAACGGCGGCTGGATTTTGGGCTACATGATTGACGGCACGCAAGCCGAATACGTCCGTACGCCTTATGCCGACAACAGCCTTGTTCCGCTGCCCGACAACGTCAACGAAGAAGTCGCCCTGCTGTTGAGCGACGCCTTGCCGACCGCCCACGAAATCGGCGTGCAATACGGCGATGTCAAACCCGGCGACACCGTATTCATCGCAGGCGCAGGTCCTGTCGGCATGTCCGCCCTGTTGACCGCCCAACTATACAGCCCCGCCGCCATTATCGTGTGTGATATGGACGAAAACCGTTTGAAACTGGCGAAAGAACTGGGCGCAACCCATACCATCAGCCCCGCTTCCGGCGACGTATCCAAACAAGTTTTCGCCATCGTCGGCGAAGACGGCGTGGACTGCGCGATCGAAGCCGTCGGTATCCCCGCTACATGGAATATGTGCCAAGACATCGTCAAACCGGGCGGTCATATCGCCGTCGTCGGCGTACACGGTCAATCCGTTGATTTCAAACTGGAAAAACTCTGGATTAAAAACCTCGCCATCACAACCGGCTTGGTAAACGCCAATACCACCGAAATGCTGATGAAGGCAATTTCCAGCAGCTCCGTCGATTACACCAAAATGCTGACCCACCGTTTCAAATTCAGCGAATTGGAAAAAGCCTACGACGTGTTCAAACACGCCGCCGAAAACCAAGCCATGAAAGTGGTTTTGGAAGCGGATTGATTTGAAGCGGATTATTGAGTTTTAAAAAGATAGAGGTCGTCTGAAAACCTGTTTTCAGACGACCTTTCGTTTATGGGGCTGATTGAATTGGAATGGCGTTATCGTTTTGAACGTATGCAAGCGGGTAGTGTGGCTTTATGGTGTTTGTAAAGAATTTGTCAAGAAATACACGGTAATATCGTAATGAATGACGATTGGTTGAGTTAAATCTAGCCCGCACGTTATCGGATTGTGTTAACCTTACGCTAAGCTTGATAATAGTTAACATTTTGGCGTTTTAGTTTCTCCGTTTATTAATTATTGCAAGCCAGGGTTCCGCACCATCATCGCTTCATTTTTTCCTCCACAAATGCTTCGGGATGCAGTTTATCCCCCCGCAACAATAAGAACCCGAACATTCTCCCTCTTGTATTTTAAGGATTAAACAATGAAATCGCTCAAAACGTTCCTCATTTGGGGCATTGTGGTTTTGGTCGGCGTAGCGTCCTTTACCACTCTGGCTCTCAGTCGGGGCGAGCAGGTCAGTGCGGTATGGATGGTCACCGCCGCCGTATCGGTGTACTGCATCGCCTACCGTTTTTACAGTCTCTACATCGCCAAATATGTGATGCAGCTTGATCCGAACCGCCTTACGCCCGCCGAGCGGCACAATGACGGTTTGGACTATGTACCGACACACAAAGGCGTATTGTTCGGACACCACTTTGCCGCAATTGCGGGCGCAGGTCCGTTGGTCGGTCCCGTACTGGCTGCGCAAATGGGTTATCTGCCGGGTACGTTGTGGATTATCTTCGGCGTGGTGTTTGCCGGCGCGGTACAAGACATGATGGTCTTGTTCGTCTCCATGCGCCGCGACGGTAAGTCTTTGGGCGATATCGTAAAACAAGAACTCGGCACTGTGCCTGGCGTGATCGCGTCCATCGGCATTTTGATGATTATGGTCATCATCATGGCGGTGTTGGCGCTGATTGTGGTGAAAGCACTGGTTCACAGCCCTTGGGGTACGTTTACGATTGCCGCCACCATGCCTATCGCTCTGTTTATGGGTATTTACACCCGTTATATCCGTCCGGGCAAAATCGGCGAGATTTCTATCGTCGGCTTTATCCTGCTGATGCTGGCGGTCATTTACGGCGACAATGTGGCGCATAGCTCCATCGGTCACTGGTTTGACCTTGACGGCCTCCAGCTCACTTGGGCGATTATGATTTACGGCTTTGTAGCATCAGTATTGCCGGTATGGCTGCTGCTGACTCCGCGCGACTATCTCTCTACCTTCCTGAAAATCGGTACGATTGTCGCACTCGCCATCGGCATCCTCATCGTCAGCCCTGCGCTGCAAATGCCTGCCGTGACCCACTTTATCGACGGTTCCGGCCCCGTATTCTCAGGCGCATTGTTCCCATTCCTCTTCATTACCATCGCTTGTGGTGCGGTTTCAGGCTTCCACGCGCTGATTTCTTCCGGTACTACGCCGAAAATGCTGGAAAACGAAACCCACGTCCGCATGATCGGTTACGGCGGTATGTTGATGGAAAGTTTCGTGGCGATTATGGCGCTTGCCGCTGCCGCATCGCTTGATCCCGGCGTGTACTTCGCTATGAACAGTCCTGCCGCTCTGATCGGTACAGATGCCAATACTGCCGCCGAAGTGATTACCACCAAGCTGCAATTCCCTGTCGATGCCGCAACCCTGTTGCACACCGCTAAAGAAGTCGGCGAAAACACCATCCTTTCCCGTGCGGGCGGTGCGCCTACCCTCGCAGTCGGTATGGCACACATCATGAGCCGCCTGATTCCGGGCGAAGCCATGATGGCATTCTGGTATCACTTTGCCCTGTTGTTTGAAGCCTTGTTCATCCTGACCGCTGTCGATGCCGGTACACGCGTCGCACGTTTCATGATTCAAGACTTGGGCAGTATCTTCTACAAACCTTTCGGCAACACCGACTCCATCCCTGCCAACCTGATTGCGACCTTCTTTGCCGTGGCATTGTGGGGCTACTTCCTCTACACCGGCGTGACCGACCCGTTGGGCGGCATCAACTCGCTCTGGCCTTTGTTCGGCATCGCCAACCAAATGCTGGCAGGCGTAGCCTTGATTATGTGTGCCGTTGTGTTGATTAAGATGAAACGCGACCGTTATGTCTGGGTGGCACTCGTTCCTGCCGTCGGCGTACTGTTTGTCACCTGCTACGCCGGTCTGCAAAAACTGTTCCACAGCGACCCGCGCGTCAGCTTCCTTGCCCATGCCGGCAAATACAGCGAAGCATTGGCTAAAAACGAAGTCCTCGCGCCCGCTAAAGACATCGGCGAAATGTCGCAAATCATCTTCAACGACCAGATCAATGCCGGTCTGACCGCATTGTTCCTCTCCGTCGTCGTCGTCGTTGCCATCTACGGCGTGCGTACCGCTATGAAAGCACGCAAAGTCGGCTGGTCAACTGCTAAAGAAATTCCGGCGGTGTACCGCGACGGCAAACAACCGGAGGCACAAAGTGAAGCGTAAACTCGCCGCTTGGTGGAAAACCGCCAAACTTACCGCCAACCTCATGGCAGGCGTACCCGATTATGAAAACTACGTTGCACAACAACGCAAACATAATCCCAACGCCCCCGTCATGACCGAGCTGCAATTTCAAGACTACTGCCGCAAACGCCGCTGCGGTGCAAACGGCGGAAGATGTTGCTAATCGCTTGAATGGTTGAAAAAAAGGTCGTCTGAAAATTTTCAGACGACCTTTTTATATTAATGCTGCTTGAAAAAGAACGGGCTGAGACCTTTGCAAAATTCCCCAAAATACCCTAAATGTCTTGGTGGGAATTTAGGGGATTTTGGGGAATTTTGCAAAGGTCTCAAACAATTAGCGTGTAAATGTGCTTGCAGTGAAAAAATATTGGGAATAATATCAATGCAATTAATAATTTTTATCAAGAACGAGATGGGTGTGAAATTTTTAGCTGCTTTGCTGTGGCCGGCCATGTTGCTGCCCATTTTGTCTCATGCCGATAGCGGCATTCAGACGGTCTCTGTTTCTCAAGCATATGCGGATGACGCAACGGGCTGCGAGCAGCTTTATCCTGTAAATAGCTTCGAGAGTTTGTTCAGGCAGATGGCAGGCACGCTGCATAGTGCCTGTTTGCTTGATATGCCGCCTGAAGATTTAGCGAAAAAGTGGCAGATTCCCGTGTACCGGCGCTATGTGCGGCTTTCCGGCCGTTTGCGGCCTGACGGAGAAAAACAGGCGGTACTCAGATGGAAAGACAAGGCAGAGCGGCAGAAATGGCTCAAACACAGGCGGCGTAAGCTAAAACGGCCGACCGACGGCTTTACGGTAGTGCATCAGACCGACTACGACGGCAGCACTTTTTTAGAAATCGAAGCAACGCCTGTTTATATAAAACGATACCGTTCATTGTTTCCTGACAACCGTTATCCCGAGGATTTGCCGAAACCCTATGTTTCATCTCATATCCTAAGCCCGGTCAGCGTATGCTTTAACGACGGAACAAGAAAGAATTTCCCCAGGTATACGGTAGTAAATCAAGTAGCAGTAGATGAAGACAACCGTTTGATCGGGAGTGATAGACATTTGATTATAAGGGAGGAGAAAGGCGCAGGAATATTATTTCAGCATCCAACAGACAAATGCATTAATGATATTTCCAGCATCTTTCTTATTAGATAGTATTGAACTAAAAGGGATATAACATGGCTACAACAGCACAAATCCGGCAGCATTTTATCCGTATGGGCATGCCTAAAAAGGAGATTGACAATATACGGCAAATAACCGGAGGCCCAAGGTGAAGCGTAAACTCTCCGCTTGGTGGAAAACCGCCAAACTTACCGCCAACCTCATGGCAGGCGTACCAGATTATGAAAACTACGTTGCTCAACAACGCAAACATAATCCCAACGCCCCCGTCATGACCGAGCTACAATTTCAAGACTACTGCCGCAAACGCCGCTGCGGTGCAAACGGCGGAAGATGTTGTTAATCGCTTGAATGGTTGAAAAAAGGTCGTCTGAAAGTTTTCAGACGACCTTTTTATATTAATGCTGCTTGAAAAAGAACGGGTTAGTATTCGCCCAATAACTGCTCGCGGGTCAGCAAGAATACGAATCCGTCGCCGCCGCTGGTTTCCAACCAAGTGAACGGCAGCTCGGGATAGGCGGCTTCCAATACGTCGCGGTTGTGTCCGATTTCGACCAGCAGTACGCCTTTAGGGTTCAGGTATTTGGCGGCGTGCAGCAGGATTTGGCGGGTGGCGTCCAAACCGTCTTCGCCGCTGCCCAAGGCGAGTTCGGGTTCGTGCAGGTATTCGTCGGGTAACATATCGACCGATTCGGCATCGACGTAGGGTGGGTTGGAAACAATCAGGTCGTATGTACCTTCCAAGCCTTCGAACAAATCGGTGTGAATCAGGTTGATGCGCTCTTCCAAACCATAATCTTCAACGTTGATGGCGGCTACTTCCAGCGCATCCAAACTCAAATCGACAGCGTCAATTTCAGCGGCGGGGTAGTGGTGTGCTATTTGGATGGCGAGGCAGCCGCTGCCGGTACATAAGTCCAATGCGCGGTGAACCAATTCGGGGTGTTCTATCCAAGGGGTAAGGTTGTCGCCGAGCAGTTCGTAAATAAACGAGCGCGGTACGATGACGCGTTCGTCAACATAAAAATCGAAATCACCTTGCCATGCCTGATGGGTGAGGTAGGCTGCGGGGATGTGTTCGACTGCGCGGCGTTCCAGCACTGCCAATACTTCTTCTTTCTCGCTTTGCAGCAGCTTGGCGTCGAGGTAAGGTTCCAGCGTGTCCAGCGGCAGGTTGAGGGTGTGTAGGATGAGGTAGGCCGCTTCGTCGTGTGCGTTGTCCGAGCCGTGCCCGAAAAACAAACCGGCATCGTTGAAACGGCTGACGGCGAAACGCAGGATGTCGCGGACGGAGGTCAATTCTTGGGCTGCTTGGGTAAACATATTCATCAAAATCCTTAATGGTCGGAGCACCGTCCTTCGGGCGGCAGAATCGGGAAGTCATTTGTTGCAAAGCGGAGCGATTATAACAGAGGTCGTCTGAAAGCATGGTTTCAGACGACCTCTTGATTGCGGGAGCGGTTATTTTTTGCCTTTTGCCGCTTTCACATCTTTTTCGGTGATGGTGCCGCCGCCGTTATCAAATGCATTCATAATGTAGGTCGAAACTGCTGCTACGTCCGCTTCGTTGATGGCTGTTGCGGGCATGAAGCCGTTGTAGGGTTTGCCGTTAACCTTGATCGGACCGTTGATGCCTTTGAGCATGCTGTTCAACAGTACCTGCGGTTTTTTCATGATGTAGTCGGAACGGAACAGGGGCGGGAACATTGCGCCTCTGCCTTCGCCTTTTTTACCGTGGCAGGCGGCGCAGTTGGTTTCGTAAATTTTCTGCCCTTGCGCCATCTGTGCGGCATCGGCGGCGAAGGTTGAGGCGGAAAAGCAGGAGAGTGCGGCAAGTGTCAGGATGTGGATGGTTTTCATGGTTTGTCCTTGCAGATGGTCGGGATGTTTTTGTTTTAAAGGAATTGGGCAATCATACAATAAAGGTCGTCTGAAAACCTATCCTGCCGAAGCTTTTCAGACGACCTTAGATTTAAGTCAAACAAACGGAGGGGTACTTCAAACCCATCCGCGCAAATTGCGCCGCACCAAATCTGCCAGCGCGCCTATCCATTCTGCGCCGTCGTTCAGGCAGGGGATATAGCGGTATTCTTTACCGCCGGCGGCGTGAAATTGTTCGCGCCCCATCAAAGCGATTTCTTCCATCGTTTCCAAGCAGTCTGCCATGAAGCCCGGACAGAAAACGTCCAATTTCGTTATGCCTTGTTTCGGCAGTTCGTCAAACAGAACCTGCGTACTCGGTTTAACCCATTTCGCCTTGCCGAACTGGCTTTGGAAGGAGACGATATATTCCTGCTCAGTCAGTCCCAAGGCTTCGGCAAGCAGTTTGGCGGTATGGCGGCATTCGTCGGGATAAGGGTCGCCCTCGTCGTACTGTTTCTGCGGTATGCCGTGAAAACTCAGCATCAGTTTTTCGCCGCGCCCGTGTTCCGCCCAATATGCCTGAATCTGCTTTTTCATGGCTTCGATATAGCCTGCATCATCGTAGAAACGGGATATTGTGCGTATGCTGAGTTGGTTGCGCTGGCGCAGTAATTGCAAGAACACTTTATCCAAAGCCGCGCCTGTGCTTGATGCCGCATATTGCGGATAAAGCGGTACCACCAAAAGATTACCGATGCCTTGCGATTTCAATTCCGCCAAGACGTCGCCAACGCCCGGGTTGCCGTAAGTCATGGCGTAGCGGACGGTTACATCCGGCAGTAGTTTGCCCAAGGCTTCGGCTTGGCGTGCGGTATAAACTAATAAGGGCGAGCCTTCTTTAAACCAGATTTTTTCATAGGCATGCGCACTTTTTTTCGGGCGCAGCGTCAGTATCAGGCCACGCAAGATCGGTTGCCACAACAGCTTCGGCAGTTCTACCACGCGTTGGTCGGATAAAAAGTCGCTCAGGTAAGGTTTGACGGCTTGCGCGGTCGGAGCATCCGGTGTGCCGAGGTTAAGCAGTAGGACGGCGGTACGGGTTTGGTCGGTGTACGGGAGGGGAGGCTCTGGCAGGAAACGGGGCATGGTTTCTTTCTTTAATATTGAATGATATAGTGGATTAAATTTAAATCAGGACAAGGCGAGGCAACGCCGTACTGGTTTAAATTTAATCTACTATATTTTGTACAAAAGGTCGTCTGAAAAGCAAAGGGTCAATAAAGATAAATGTTTTCAGACGACCTCGATAATCATGGTTCAATCTCAATCCACTCCGCGGGCGCGGTTTTCATGGAATTGCGCCTGCCAGTCGGCAAATTTTCCTTGCTCGATGGCTTCGCGCATTTCCGCCATGATGACTTGATAGAAATGTAGGTTATGGATGGTGTTGAGTTGCGCGCCCAAGATTTCGCCGGTGCGGTGCAGATGGTGCAGGTAGGCGCGGCTGAAGTTTTGGCAGGCGTAGCAGGTGCAGCTTTCGTCTATCGGGCGTTTGTCGAGCTTGTGTTTGGCGTTTTTGATTTTCAAATCGCCGAAACGGGTGAACAGCCAGCCGTTGCGTGCATTGCGGGTCGGCATGACGCAGTCGAACATGTCCACGCCGTGCGCTACGCCGTACACCAAGTCTTCCGGCGTGCCGACGCCCATCAGGTAATGCGGTTTGTGTTCGGGCAACATCGGTCCGACGGCGCGCAGCATGCGATACATTTCGGGTTTGGGTTCGCCGACGGACAGTCCGCCGATAGCAAGACCGGGAAAGTCGAATTGTTCCAAGCCGCGCAGTGATTCTTCGCGCAAATCTTCATACATCGCGCCTTGCACAATGCCGAATAGGGCATTGGGGTTCTTCAAATCTTCAAAGGCTTTTTTGCTGCGTTCTGCCCAACGCAGGCTCATTTGCAGGGATTTTTGCGCCTGCTCGTGCGTTGCTTCGCCCGGTGTGCATTCGTCCAACTGCATTACGATATCGGAATTGAGCACGGTTTGGATTTTCATGGAGATTTCGGGCGAGAGGAAGAGTCTGTCGCCGTTAATCGGGCTTTGGAAGGTGCAGCCTTCTTCGGTGAGTTTGCGCATATCGGAGAGCGAGAAAACCTGAAAACCGCCTGAGTCGGTCAGAATGGGTTTGTTCCAGCCGATAAATTCGTGTAGACCGCCGAATTGTTCGATAACTTCCAAACCGGGGCGCAGCCATAAATGGTAAGTGTTGCCCAAAATAATTTGTGCCTTGATGTCGTGCAGGTTTTGCGGATTCATTGCCTTAACCGAGCCGTAAGTGCCGACCGGCATAAATACGGGTGTTTCGATTTTACCGTGGTTCAGTTCCAGCGTGCCGCGTCGGGCATGACCGTCTTTTTTGTGTAAGGTAAATTTGAGCATAGGTTGTATCTATAATGTCGAAAACGGCATGCGAAGCCGCCGTGCAGTCAAACGATTGAGGTAAAAAAAACGGGATTATAAAGGATTTTCATCGCAATAGCGGTGTTTGAATATTTCAGACGACCTTATTCTTGTCGGGATGTTCACTGTTGAAAATGTTTCAAAAAAATCACAATGTTCCGATAATGTCGTCTGAAACCTCATTTTCATGCTTGCCATCGCGTCAAAGTATCGTCTATAATCCGAACCCTATTAAACAGGCACGTAGCTCAGTTGGTTAGAGCACCACCTTGACATGGTGGGGGTCGTTGGTTCGAATCCAATCGTGCCTACCAAATTTCTCAAACGGCATTTATGCCGTTATTTTTTAATGTTTTGGAGCTTTTTTGATGTTGAACATTACCTTGCCGGACGGCTCAGTCCGCCAGTACGAATCGCCCGTTACCGTGGCACAGATTGCCGCGTCTATCGGAGCAGGTTTGGCAAAGGCGACAGTGGCGGGTAAGGTAAACGGCAAATTGGTCGATGCGTGCGATCCGATTACCAAAGATTCAACCGTCCAAATCATTACCCCGAAAGATCAAGAAGGCGTTGAAATTATCCGCCACTCTTGCGCCCACCTTGTCGGCCATGCAGTCAAGCAGCTCTATCCTAATGCAAAAATGGTTATCGGCCCCGTCATTGAAGAGGGCTTTTATTACGATATTGCTACGGAAAAACCGTTTACGCCTGAGGATGTTGCCGCTATCGAAGCGCGCATGAAAGAATTGATTGCACAAGATTATGATGTAATCAAAATCATGACTCCGCGCGCCGAAACCATCAAAATTTTCCAAGATCGCGGCGAAGAATACAAGCTGCGCCTGATTGAAGATATGCCCGAAGTTGAAGCAATGGGTATGTATCATCATCAGGAATATGTCGATATGTGCCGCGGTCCGCACGTTCCGAACACCCGTTTCCTGAAAAACTTCAAGTTAACCAAACTGGCAGGTGCATACTGGCGTGGCGACAGCAATAATGAAATGCTGCAACGTATTTACGGTACGGCTTGGGCGACAAAAGATGAATTAAAAGCCTATATCCAGCGTATCGAAGAAGCAGAAAAACGCGACCACCGCAAATTGGGCAAACAACTGGCTTTGTTCCACTTGCAAGACGAAGCGCCGGGAATGGTGTTTTGGCATCCCAAAGGTTGGGCTTTGTGGCAAACTATTGAGCAGCATATGCGTAAAGAACTGAATGCCGCCGGTTACAAAGAAGTCAAAACCCCCCAAATCATGGATAAAACCTTTTGGGAAAAATCCGGTCATTGGGATAACTACAAAGACAATATGTTCGTAACCAGTTCGGAAAAGCGCGAATACGCGGTTAAACCGATGAACTGCCCGGGACATGTCCAAATTTTCAATAACGGCTTGCGCTCGTACCGTGATTTGCCGATGCGTTTGGCTGAATTTGGTTCTTGCCATCGCAACGAGCCGAGTGGTGCACTGCATGGACTGATGCGTGTTCGCGGGTTTGTGCAAGACGACGCACATATTTTCTGCACAGAAGATCAAATTGTTAGCGAAGCGCGCGCATTCAATGAATTGCTGGTTCGTATTTACAAGCAATTCGGTTTCCATGATGTATCCGTCAAACTTTCACTGCGTCCTGAGAAGCGTGCCGGTTCAGACGACGTGTGGGATAAGGCAGAACAAGGTCTGCGCGAAGCATTGACTGCTTGCGGCGTGGAATGGGACGAGTTGCCGGGTGAAGGCGCGTTCTACGGACCTAAAATCGAATATCACGTTAAAGACGCATTGGGACGTTCTTGGCAGTGTGGTACGCTGCAACTGGACTTTGTATTGCCGGAACGCTTAGATGCAGAATATGTAACTGAAAACAATGATCGCGCCCGTCCAGTAATGTTGCATCGCGCCATTTTGGGTTCTTTGGAACGATTTATCGGTATTTTGATTGAAAACCATGCAGGTTCTTTCCCGTTGTGGTTGGCGCCGGTTCAAATGGTGATTATGAATATTACCGAAAATCAAGCGGATTACTGCCGTGAAGTAGCTGCCAAATTGCAAGCAGCAGGCTTCCGTGTGGAGCTGGATTTGCGTAACGAAAAAATCGGTTACAAAATCCGTGATAACAGCCAATACCGCTTCCCTTATCAAATCGTTGTCGGCGATAAAGAGAAGCAGGAAAACAAAGTGGCCGTGCGCCGCAAAGCAGAAGACTTGGGTTCTTTGAATTTGGATGATTTCATTGCACAACTGCAGCAAGAAATCGCAGACGCCCTCGTCAACCATTAATTTTTATAGGAGTATTCATCATCGCTCAAGAACGCGAAGCACGAATCAATGGCGAAATTACCGCCAAAGAAGTGCGTTTAATCAGTGAGTCAGGCGAACAGCTTGGTGTCGTATCGGTTCGTGAAGCTTTGGCTATGGCCGAAGAGCAGGATGTGGATTTGGTAGAGATTTCCCCTACTGCCAAGCCGCCTGTATGCAAACTGATGGATTACGGTAAATATAAATACCAACAAGCCAAGAAGCGCGACGAAGCCAAGAAAAACCAGAAGCAGGTACAAATTAAGGAAATCAAATTCCGTCCGGGTACCGATGAAGGCGATTATCAAATCAAAATGCGCAACATCAACCGCTTCTTGGCTGACGGCGATAAGGTCAAAGTAACACTTCGTTTCCGCGGACGTGAAATGGCTCACCAGCAACTCGGTGCGCAACTTTTAGAGCGCGTGAAAGAAGATTTGGCGGAAGTAGCCCAAATCGAATCCTTCCCTAAAATGGAAGGCCGTCAAATGGTGATGATGATTGCACCGAAGAAAAAATAAAGTTATAATTCTCGGCTTACTCCGATTGCCGCTTCGGAGTAAGTTTTTGATTGGCGGCAAAAACCGTGGCATTTTGGGTTCAAGTGTTTGAAACCAATGTTTTAAAACCCCCTAATGCCTTATCTAATAACGAATGGAGTTTTCCCATGCCTAAAATGAAAACCAAGTCTAGCGCGAAAAAACGCTTCAAAGTACTGGGTAACGGCGGTGTAAAACGCGCTCATGCGTTCAAACGCCACATCTTGACTAAAAAGACCACTAAAAACAAACGCCAACTGCGCGGTACCTCCATGGTAAACGATCGCGATTTGGCTTCTGTTGCTAAAATGTTACCCTACGCTTAAGGAGTTTAGAATATGCCACGCGTAAAACGCGGTGTAACCGCTCGTGCCCGTCACCAAAAAATCTTCGCGTTAGCCAAAGGCTACCGCGGTCGTCGTAAAAACGTATACCGCGTTGCCAAGCAAGCGGTAATGAAAGCCGGTCAATACGCATACCGTGACCGTCGTCAACGCAAACGCCAATTCCGTCAATTGTGGATTGTCCGTATCAATGCAGGTGCCCGTGAAAATGGTCTGTCTTACAGCAAGTTCATGAACGGTCTGAAACGCGCCTCTATCGAAATCGACCGCAAAGTATTGGCTGATCTGGCTGTATTCGATAAAGCCGCTTTTGCACAATTAGTTGAGAAAGCTAAAGCTGCTTTGGCTGCTTAATTCAAGAAATTTAAAAAGGAAGCTACGGCTTCCTTTTTCTTTGTTTGAAGAAAGTCTATGTGATTGATTTTCTTTCTTTAAAGTCTATTTTTTTAAATTGATTTGCGTTAAAATACGCCGATTCTATCAAACGGATTGGCCGTAGACAGATAAAAGGTCGTCTGAAAAGTTTGGCAACACCAAACCATACAGGCGGCCTCATTGTTTCAGACGACCCATCATCAACCGACAGACGATAAAACCACTATGGAAAATGTAAACCGTATCGTTGCAGAAGGCATTGCCGCAGTAGAAGCCGCGCAAGACTTCAACGCTCTAGAACAAATCAAAGCCCGTTATCTTGGTAAAACCGGCGAATTGACCGGACTTCTGAAAACCTTAGGTCAAATGTCGCCTGAAGAGCGCAAAACCATAGGTGCGCATATCAATGAGTGCAAAAACCAGTTTCAGACGGCCTTTAACAATAAACGCGATGCCCTCAACGAAGCCAAACTGCAAGCACAGCTTGCGGCTGAAGCACTCGATATTACCCTGCCCGGACGTGCGCAGGAAAATGGCGGTCTGCATCCCGTAACCCTGACTTTGCAGCGCGTGGTTGAACTCTTTCACGGCATGGGTTTTGAAGTGGCAGACGGCCCGGAAATCGAAGACGATTTCCACAACTTCCAAGCCCTGAATATTCCCGCAAATCATCCCGCCCGCGCCATGCAGGATACGTTCTACGTTGAAAACGGCGATGTTTTGCGTACGCACACTTCCCCGATTCAAATCCGCTATATGCTCGATAAAAAAGAGCCGCCCATCCGCATTATCGCCCCCGGCCGCGTTTACCGTGTGGACAGCGACGCTACGCACTCGCCCATGTTCCATCAAGCTGAAGGACTTTGGGTGGAAGAGGGCGTAACCTTCGCTGATTTGAAAGCCGTATTCACCGATTTTATCCGTCGCTTTTTCGAACGCGATGATTTGCAAGTACGCTTCCGTCCGTCTTTCTTTCCGTTTACCGAACCGTCCGCCGAAATCGACATCATGGGCGAAAACGGCAAATGGCTGGAAGTCGGCGGCTGCGGCATGGTGCATCCCAACGTGTTGAAAAACGTGAATATCGACCCCGAAAAATACACCGGTTTCGCCTTCGGCATCGGTCTCGACCGTTTTGCTATGTTGCGTTACAACGTGAACGATCTGCGACTGTTTTTTGATAACGATTTGAACTTTTTAAAACAGTTTGCGAAATGATTATGCAGACTGCCTGAACATGGAAAAGCAGCCTACACCGCAGAAATCTAAATAAGGCTACCTGAAAGCAATAGCCCCAACAAAGTTAGAAAGCAGCCTGCACCTCACCAAGCAAACAGGTCGTCTGAAATCAAAATCTGATAAAAAAGTTAATTAATTGATTGAGAACATAACATGCAATTCTCCTACTCATGGCTGAAAACCCAAGCCGATACCGAACTTTCCGCCGATAAGCTGGAACATTTGTTAACCATGTCCGGCTTGGAAGTGGAAGAAGCCGAGACTGCCGCGCCTGCGTTTACAGGTGTGGTGATTGCCGAAGTGAAATCCGTTGAAAAACATCCGGATGCCGACCGTTTGAACGTAACCCAAGTTGATGCGGGTACGGGTGAGTTGGTGCAGATTGTGTGCGGTGCGCCGAATGTGAAAGCGGGCATCAAAGTGCCGTGTTCGTTGCCGGGCGCGGTGTTGCCGGGCAATTTCAAAATCAAGCCGACCAAGATGCGCGGCGTGGTGTCGAATGGGATGTTGTGTTCTACCGACGAACTCGGTCTGCCTGACGACGGCGTGAATGGCTTACACATTCTGCCGCAAGATGCTCCCGTCGGCGCAAACATCCGCGAATATTTGGATTTGGACGATACGGTGTTCACGCTGAAAATTACGCCGAACCGTGCCGATTGCCTGAGCATCAAAGGCATTGCGCGTGAAGTGTCCGCGCTGACGGGTTGCGCGTTCAAGCAGCCTGCAATTCATGCCGCGCCCATCACGGGTAGCCGCAAACAGCCCGTGCAGATTGATGCGCCTGCCGATTGCGGCCGTTTTATCAGCCGCGTGATTGAAAACGTGAACGCGCGCGCCGCTACACCGGATTGGATGAAGCAGCGTTTGGAGCGCAGCGGTATCCGCAGTATTTCCGCGCTGGTGGACATTGGCAATTATGTGATGCTGGAAATCGGTCAGCCGATGCATGTTTTCGATGCCGACAAACTTTCAGGCAGCCTGCACATCCGCCGTGCGTGCGAAGGTGAAACGCTGGAATGCCTGAACGAGAAAACCGTCTCTTTGTCTGAAAATACGCTGGTGGTAGCCGATGAAAAAGGCGCGTTGAGTTTGGCAGGACTGATGGGCGGCGCGGCAAGCGCGGTTTCAGACGACACACAAAATATCGTGCTGGAAGCGGCTTGGTTTGCGCCTGAAATCATTGCCGGCAAATCGCGCCAATACGGTTTTGGCTCGGATTCGTCGTTCCGCTTTGAGCGCGGCGTGGATTACCGTTTGCAGGCTGACGCCATCGAACGCGCTACCGAATTGGTTTTGCAAATCTGCGGCGGTGCGGCAGGCGAAATGGTGGAAGCGCAGGGCAGGCTACCTGAAAACAAACAGGTCGAATTGCGTTTAGGCCGTCTGAAAACCGTGTTGGGCGTGGACATTCCCGCCGAACAGGTGGAAACTATTTTGCAGCACTTGGGCTTGCAGCCTGAAAAAACGGCGGAAGGCTTCCGCGTTACTGCGCCGAGTTTCCGTTTCGACATCGAAATCGAAGCCGATTTGATTGAAGAAATCGGCCGCGTTTACGGCTATGAAAATATCCCCGACGATTACACGTCAGGTCGTCTGAAAATGTTGGCGCTGCCCGAAACCCGCCATCCGCGTTTTGCCGTTTATAACGAAATGGCGGCGCGCGGCTACCGCGAAGTGGTCAGCTATGCCTTTGTTGATGAGCAGTGGGAACTCGATTTTGCCGCCAACGCCAACCCCATCCGCCTGCAAAACCCGCTGGCGGCGCAGTATGCCGTGATGCGTTCCACGCTCATCGGCGGTTTGGTGGAAATTCTGCAAAACAATTTGAACCGCAAACAAAACCGCGTGCGTGTGTTTGAAATCGCCCGCGTGTTCAGCAAAGGTTCAGACGGCCAGTTTGTGCAAAACGAACGCATCGGCGGCTTGTGGTACGGCGCGGCGATGCCCGAACAATGGGGCGAGAAAACGCGCAACGCGGATTTTTACGACATCAAGGCGGATGTGGAAAATCTGTTGAAAAACAAAGCAGTTGAGTTCGTTAAAACCGGACATCCCGCGCTGCATCCAGGACGCGCCGCCAATATCGTTTCAGACGACCAAGTTATCGGCTTTGTCGGCGAATTGCATCCGAAATGGCTGCAAAAATACGACTTGCCGCAAGCGCCGCTGGTATTTGAAATCGACATGGCTGCCGTGTTGGAACGCGAAAAAACGCGCTATCAGGCAGTATCGAAATTCCAGCCGGTGCGCAGGGATTTGGCGTTTGTGATGCCTGAAACCATGGCCCATGATGATTTGTTGGCAACGTTGAAAGGCGCGGCAAACAAGTTGGTACAGGAAATCAGCGTGTTTGACGTGTATCGCGGTACGGGTCTGCCTGAAGGGATGAAGAGTATGGCGGTTAAGGTGATTTTGCAGGATATGGAAAACACGCTGACGGATGAAACAGTCGAGCCGGTTATCGGAAAACTGATTGACGCGGCAACTGCTGCGGGAGCGCAACTTCGCAGCTAAAAAATAAATATTCGCTTGAATTTTAAATAGAAATTGGTAATAATCTGCACCTGTTACAACAGAAGGTAATAATATGACATTAACTAAAGCCGAATTGGCCGATATTTTGGTAGATAAAGTCAGCAATGTAACCAAAAACGATGCCAAAGAAATCGTCGAACTCTTTTTTGAAGAAATCCGCAGCACTTTGGCACGCGGCGAAGAAATCAAAATTTCCGGTTTCGGTAATTTCCAGTTGCGCGACAAACCGCAACGTCCCGGCCGTAATCCGAAAACCGGCGAAGAAGTACCGATTACCGCACGCCGCGTAGTAACTTTCCATGCCAGCCAAAAAC
The DNA here is from genome assembly GCF_003044445.1 of Neisseria mucosa. Taxonomy (GTDB): domain Bacteria; phylum Pseudomonadota; class Gammaproteobacteria; order Burkholderiales; family Neisseriaceae; genus Neisseria; species Neisseria mucosa_A. The sequence goes on along the minus strand of NZ_POWX01000022.1, from coordinate 3,203 downwards.
TCAAAGGCATGGTGGAGCATTACTATGACAAACAACGCTAATCCCGTTATTCCCGCAAAACGTTATTTTTCACTGGATGAAATGTGCGAACTGGTGCAAATCAGCCCGTCACAATTTGCCCAGTGGCAACATGAGAACGGTATTGTTGTCGGTTACGGTGGCGATCGTTACACCCGTTCTGATGTGGTGAAACTGTTGAAGCTGAAAGATACCTTTGCGCCTTATGTCGACCGCTTCAGCCGTGATTCTTTGGATGCAAATGGTAATCCCGCTGCAAAGGCGGAAGAAGTTAAAGCAGGGTTAAATTCTATATTGGCAGATTTGCAAAAAGCACTTGCTTAGTTTATTAGATAAACAGCCGCTTCCTTATCTAAGGGAAGCGGCTGTTTGTTTTTATGGATTTTGGGGGCTTGCTCTGTATTAGAAAATATTTACTTAGTTTATAAGTATCCTTAATAAATATGATAGGTACCTGTTTTTAAATGATGTATTTATGCTGCTTGTATTGAATTGAACCATTTTTCGAAGTTATTGTCTTTTATATCAATAATCTGCACGGATATTGTGTTTAACAATCCATGCTATGAAAGTTATAATAATACAAACACAATGATGTGTCGTCGGAATACTTCAATCTGCACATTTAATCTAAGGAGCGATATTATTGGCTCCAGTTTCCGGATAATCTGACAATGATTCAATATTGGCAAAAAAGTTTGGCTGCCGTACTGCTTTTAGGCGTATTTTCTCAAACATGGGCGCAATCCCATTCTGTTTATTTTAATCAACATGGCAAAATTACGGCAACGATGTCATCGGTTGCATATGTCCGACAATATACGGTTCAATCAGGTATCGCCAAGGCGCAGGATTTTTATTACCCGTCCATGAAGAAATATTCTGATCCGTATGAAGTTCCTGCAGGGCAAATTAAAGTATTTGTTCCCGTGTTAGATAATGGGACGTTGACGCTTTGGCATTTCAACGGACAGAAAAAAATGGTAGGGATTTATAAAAATAGCAAGCCGAACGGTGAATGGACAAACTGGTATCCGAACGGTAAGAAATCTGCTGTGATGCCTTATCAAAACGGTTTGAGCGAAGGAATCGGTTCGCGATATTACCGTAATGGGGTGAAGGAAAGCGAGATCCAGTTCAAACACGACAAAGCCAACGGTTATTGGAAGCAATGGTATCCTGACGGTAGTCCGAAGATGGAAATGAATATGGTCAACGATAAACCGACTGAGATTTTAAGTTGGGACGAAAATGGTCGTATTTTATCGGAAATTAGCATTTCTAATGGTCGTCGCAATGGTATTGTTTTGGAATGGTATGAAGATGGTGCCAAAAAGTCAGAATCGGTTTATTCCAACGATCAGCTGGTGAAAAAAACGCATTGGGATAAAGAAGGTTATGTTGTTGAATAACTGTTAAAATATATGAAAAGGGAGTAAGGATAAGGTTTAATACCTTATCCTTCTTTTTTATGAAAAGGTATTTGGAGGGAAACTTGCGATATTTTTAAAATAGCGTATAATGTTATATTATAACATATAGCTTATGGAGTATTGATTGATGAAACCGAATATTCATCCTGATAATTACCGTACCGTTTTGTTTTTCGACAGCGGTGCAAATGAAGGCTGGCTTATCCGCTCTTGTGCGGAGACGCATGGTAAGACAATGGTTTGGAAAGATGGAAAAGAATACCCGCTTTTCGCGCTAGATACGTCGTCTGCATCTCATCCTGTTTATACCGGCAGACAGCGCAACGTTAACACGGAAGGGCGTGCGAGCAAGTTCAATCAGCGTTTCCAATCGATGATGTCTTCATTTAGAAAGGACAAATAATGCAAGTTTTATCTTCACTGAAAACAGCGAAAAAACGCCACAGCGACTGTCAAATAGTCCGAAGGAAGGGTAAGGTTTACGTTATTTGTAAGAGTAACCCGCGCTTTAAGGCACGTCAGCGTTAAATACCGGTTGGATCGACTGTCCGCACCTGAAAATGGTGCGGATTTTTTTAGCAATCATGTAAACTCATGTTGGTTAATATCATTAAAAATATCTTTTTTGCCTGCAAACAACCAGTTTTAGGAATATCGGGTAAATTAGCGTAATCCCGCTTGTTTGGAGGTGGAGATATTTATAACATGGCAGCGCATTTAGCAGACAAATTCCTATTTAGGAGATATTTATGAAATCAAAAGTATTACTGGCTGTTGCCGCCGCATTATCCCTTGGTGCCTGTGTCGCACCGGACATGGATTATGATTTCGAACGTGGTTCCCGCCACGAGCATCGCCATGAACACCGTTACGACAATCGTGATAATAATTACGACCGTAACGAGGTGCGCCGTGAAGAGCGTCGTTATGAAGAAAACCGTCGCACATCAGAGTCCCGCCGTTTGCGCACATTCTCTTGTGAGAATGGATTGTCTGTTGATGTCCGCAACTTGAATAACGATCAGTTGGAATTGCGTCTTGACGACAAACGCGCTGTATTGTCATCCGATGTTTCCGGTTCCGGCTCGCGCTACACTTCCAAACGCGGCCTGTTCGGCAAAGGTGCGGAATGGCATGAGAAAAACGGCGAAGCATCCTTCAGCTTTACCGATCCGTATGGCAACCGTGTAGAAACTTCCTGCAGCGTGCGCTAAACATCAAATATCCTGCTAAAGGTCGTCTGAAAATGTGAACTGCACCCCAAAAGTTGGACATCCCCTCCAACTCACAAGGTGCAGTTTTTTTATGAGCAAATATACATTACACTTCAAATACCAAGCCGTACTCCACTACCTGCACATACGCAGCCAACAGCGTACCGCAGATCATTACGGCATTTCCCGAACCCACCTGCGACGGTGGATACGCGCCTATCAAGAAGGCGGCATCGGCGCACTCGAACATCCCCAATCCAAAACCATGACCGACCACCGCAAAAACCCCTTTATCGCCGACAAACCCGACCACGAAAAAACACAGGCAGAGCTTATCGAAGAGTTGTGCTATATGCGCGCAAAGGTTGCCTATCTAAAGGAGTTAAAAGCCCTCAGCCAAAAGCGGACCGCAAAGGACAAAGCCAAACCGTCCAAACACTGAGGGCGCAACACCCGCTCAAATACCTGCTGCACATCGCAAACCTGCCCAAAAGCAGCTTTTACTACCACCACCAAGACCGGCCTGACCCCGACGCAG
>NZ_POWX01000021.1 GCF_003044445.1 Neisseria mucosa | reverse complement strand
GTTTCGGCTCGCCGATGTGCAGGGGGACGGGGGTAACGCCTTCGGGAGGGTTAACGCCCTGCATGGCTTCGCGCAGGCGGGCGAACGGATAGGGTTGGAGCTGGTCGAGTAGTGGGTTCATGGGGGTTCCAAATGTCTATCGAGAAGGTCATCTTAGCATTTTTTATGCGGATTTTGTTGACAATGTATCCATAGAAAGGAAGGCAGGATGAAGGTCGTCTGAAAACCATTTTCAGACGACCTTTGGAGAAGAACATGATTTGCCAGTCATAAAAAAGGACATATTGAATATGCCCTTTTTTGTTTTGCAAATCTGCGGATATGATTTATTTCGCTGTTGCGGGAAGAGTGCCGTTGAGCAGATATTGAATGGTTTCTTGCACCGTACGGATAGCATTGCCAAAAGGCAGCGGGTCTTTACCGCGGAAAAACAATCCTTTATCGACTTCACCACGGAAGGCGGCGGAGAGTTGGATGTCGATACAGAATTGCCCGGCTTTTGCCAAACCGTCGCGCAGGCCGCAGCTGGTCAGACAGTTCAAGCCTTGCGTACAGCGGCGCGGGTCGGCTTTGGCATTGGCTTGCAGCTTGGATTCGCGCTTGATGTAGCTGTCTAGAAATTTGGTGCGCACACCGCGTGCGGGCAGTCCGGCAACAGACATAAATTCGACAACATGCTCGGTTTCCGCGCCTGCCAGCGTTTTTTTGAAGTTGATGTGGGCATCGCCTTCTTCGGTAACGGCAAACGCTGTGCCGATTTGGACGGCGGACGCACCCCAGTTTTTCAGGGCAGTTTTGACTTTTTCAAAGTTTGCCATGCCGCCGGCGAGGATGAGCGGGATTTTTTCGCTTTCAAGACCTAAGTTCTTGAATACTTCAAAAGTTTCTTCGATGACGCGTTTGAATTCAAACTTGGCATCGTTCACACCTGCCACGCTTGCCGCACCCAAGTGTCCGGCGGCGTGTGCGGGATGCTCGATAACGATGGCATCGGGCAAAACACCTTTTTTCATCCAGCGTTTCAATACGATACCGATACCGCGCGATTCGGACAAAATCGGGAACAGGGCGACATCTTTGTGATAACCCTCGGTCATTTCAGGCAAATCCAGCGGCAATCCCGCACCCATCACAATCGCGTCCGCGCCCGATTCACAGGCTTGGCGGACATAGGCGGCGTGGTCTTTGACGGCTTTCATGACGTTGACGGCGATCATGCCTTTACCGTTTGCGTCGGCTTTGGCTTTTTGGATTTCGCGGTCAAGTGCGGTGCAGTTGAGTTGGGTGTATTTTTCTTCACTCGGATTGATTTTGGATTCAGCGAGCAAGTCGTCGTGCAAGTGGCGCAAATCGACGCTGGCAATCGTGCCGACACCGTTTTCACGCGCGACTGCGCTGGAGAGTTTCGATGCGGAAACGCCCACGCCCATTCCGCCTTGAACGACGGGAATCAATGATTTGCCACGGATGAGCAATGGGTCGAAGTTGCTTTGCATGTATGGGTTCCTTGATGGTTGCGGGTGGTGTTTTTAATAGACGGGTATCTGTATCGAGGTTGCTTTTATCGGCTAAATGACGCCTGTTTTAAGATTTTAGGAATTATACTCTAATCAAATGGGAAATTAGAGTTTTAATACAGTTTCTTTGTTAAAATAATCTTAATATATTGTTAATTAAGAAACTATTTTTTTGAGTATCAGCGGTGTGCAGCGGTATTTTTAGGACGAATGCGTCGTTTAAAAATCAAAAAGGTCGTCTGAAAACCTGATTGGGCTTTTTCAGACGACCTATGCTTTGCCGGTAAAGATTCGGGTTGTTTACGGATGGTTGGCTGCTATATGGTAGCACGTTTCAAATGCGGCTTCTTCTCCCGCGTTCAGCTTGATTAACCCTAAGCCGTTGTTGAAACAGTCGGGTGCGCCGCTGAGGTTTTCGATGGCGATGGTGTCGCGGGTCGATGGGGTGAAGATTTGCAGGTAGGGATAGGATGCGTCGGGGTAAATGCTCAGGGTCAGTCCGTTGCCTGAAAGCGTGCAGGCGGCGGGTTTGCTGAGTGCCAAGACAAAGCTGTTGTCCAATTCGATGCCTGCCAGGCTTGAGGTCGTCTGAAAACGGGTGTCGTCGATGATGCTGCCGTCGGGAACCAAATCGGCATCGAAGCCTAGGCGTTTGCTGCTGTCGATTTCGAGCGACCAATCGTCGGCTTTGCCGCCGAGCGTGAAATAGGGGTGCCAGCCGTCTGCGAGCGGCATGGCGGTCGTGCCTTGGTTGCGGACGGTGGAGCGGATGCTTAAGCCGTCTGTGCTGAGACGGTAGCGGACGGTCAGGCTGAAGGGAAAGGGATAGCCGCTGTCGTCTTGTGCGTAATCTGCGCGGATTTCGACTTCGGCGGATTGGTTGTCGGCATGGCTGTTGACGAGGGCGAACTCGTGGTCATACATCAAACCGTGTGCCGCGTGTTCGGCGAGTTTGAATTTGCCGCACTGATATGCTTTGCCGTCAAAGCTGTATTTGCCGTGGCGCAGGCGGCAGGCGTACGGGCTGAGTTTGCCGCTGCGGAACCATTCGGTCAGGCTCTCGCGGGCGTGTTGCGGGGAGTCGTAAGCTTTGACGATGTTGAACCATGTGCCGTCGGGGCGGCGGATTTCGTAGCGGTTGAGCAGCCCGCCGTAAAGATAAATTTCCGCGCGCAAATCGGCGGAAGCGAGCAGCAGGCGGTCGTTGTCGGTTTTGAGTGTGAACATGAAGCGGCTCCTGATTGGGGTTGGGGCAGGGTGTATAAAAGGTCGTCTGAAAAGTTTTCAGACGACCTTTGCGGTCAGGATTTCTTCCGCCGGCGTTCGCCCGGCAGCAGCATGTCCGCCCATTTGATGATGTTGGCGACTTCGGCGGGGTTGAGTTCGTAGAACTGTCCGCGTTTGAGGCGGTTGGGCAGGCCGATGGGGCCGAAGCCGACGCGCACGAGGCGGCTGACGGTGAGGCCTTGGCTTTCGAATATGCGGCGCACTTCGCGGTTGCGGCCTTCTTTAATCACGACGTTGTACCATTTGTTCGCGCCTTCGCCGCCTTGTTCGTAGATGCGTTCGACTTTTGCCAAGCCGTCTTCGAGCATCACGCCTTCTTCGGTGAGGCTGCGCATTTGTTCGGTGGTCAGCCCGCCCAGTACGCGCACGGCGTATTCGCGTTCGACTTCGAAGCTGGGGTGGGCGAAACGTTGGACGAGTTCGCCGGAGGTGGTCAGGATGAGCAGACCGCTGGTGTTGATGTCCAAGCGTCCGATGGCGACCCAGCGGCTGCTGGCGGCCTGCGGCAGGCGGTCGAAAATGCTGACGCGGCCTTGCGGGTCGTCGCGGGAAACGATTTCGCCTTCTTGTTTGTAATACAGGATGATGCGCGGCAGGCGGTCCGCCCATTTTAGCTTGATGATGCTGCCTTTGACGGTAACGTGGTCGTCGGGGGTGACTTTGTCGCCCAGTTGCGCGGTTTTGCCGTTGACGGTTACCCAGCCGTTGTTGATCCATTCTTCCATTTCGCGGCGCGAGCCGACGCCGGACGCGGCAAGCACCTTTTGCAGGCGTTCGGGTTCCATGCGCGACAGGTCGCTGCGGCGCTCTTTCAAATCGCGCGAGCGTTCCATGATTTTTTGGTTGGGATTGCGGACGACGAGTTTTCTGGCTTTGGTGGCACGCTGTTTGGGGGCGTTTTGCGGCTTGAGGTCGTCTGAAACTTTTTGTTCGTAAGGTTTGGAAGCGGCTTTGCGCGTTTCGTCTTTAGGACGGGCTTTGCTTTTGAAAGGTTTGGCGGTTTTCTTGGCAGACGGGGCTGCGCCGTCGCGCCATTGGCGTTTGCTGGTGGGTTGCTTGGACATGGGGTTCTCCTAACGCGTTTCCTGATGATCGGAACGGTTCTTCTGCGGCGGTGGCGGCAGGATAAGTTACGGATAAAAGGTCGTCCCGCCAGGAGGCTGCGCACTCTGAAACGAATGAAACGAGTTTTGTTAAAACGTTTTTATATTTCAGACGACCTTTTGCTGAGTCGGGATTTTACCCTATCGGCTTGAAGCTGTGGGAAGTTTAAGGCGACAGCCGCTCGCGTATCCAGTTGCCGTCAACCAAGCGGTATTGGATGCGGTCGTGCAGGCGGCTGGGGCGGCCCTGCCAGAATTCGATGCGGTCGGGAATGACGAGATAGCCGCCCCAATGCGGCGGGCGCGGGACGTGCAGCGGGTGTTTCGCACCCACTGCCGCCGCTTTGGCAACCAACATCGCCTTGCTCGACAACACTTCGCTCTGCGCGCTTGCCCATGCGCCGATGCGGCTGGTGTAGGGGCGGCTGTCGAAATATTCGTCCGAAGCGGCGGCATCCAGTTTTTCGATGCGCCCTTCAGCGCGCACCTGCCGCTCCAGTTCCGGCCAGAAAAACGTCATGGCGGCAAACGGATGCGCGTCAAACGAGCGTCCTTTGCGGCTTAAGTAATTGCTGAAGAAAACAAATCCCTGCGGATTGACTTCTTTCAGCAGCACCATGCGGCTGTTTGGTCTTCCATCTTCGCCCACCGAGGCGACGTTGACGGCGGTCGGCTCGTTGACTTGCGAATGAATCGCCTCGTTCAGCCATTGCTCGAACTGGACAATCGGGTCGGCATGGCATTCCGATTCCGACAGTTCGCGCTTGCTGTAATCTTCGCGGATATTGTGCAAATCCATGATGTCCTCCGATATTCACGTTTGTTTGAATGAATCATACCCCGTTTTTTCAGACGACTCCAACGATAGGGCGGGGGAATATGTGTATAATCCGCGTCAAATCAAATTAAATGGAAAAAAATCATGCAAACCGAAGTCGAACTGAAAATCCTCAATCCGAAAATGGCGGACAAACTGCCCGCCTACGCCACGCCGGGTTCCGCCGGACTCGATCTGCGCGCCTGTTTGGATGAAGCCGTTACCCTGCAACCGGGCGACACCTACCTCGTTCCGACCGGTCTGGCGGTGCACCTTGCCAATCCCGACTACGCCGCCGTTTTGCTGCCGCGTTCCGGTCTGGGACACAAACACGGCATCGTCTTGGGCAACTTGGTCGGACTGATCGACTCGGACTATCAGGGCGAACTCAAAGTCTCCGTGTGGAACAGGGGAAAAGAAGCGTTCACCATCGAGCCGCTGGAACGCATCGCGCAAATGGTGATTGTCCCCGTCGTTCAAGCATCGTTTAAAGTCGTGGACGAATTTGCCGCCAGCGAACGCGGCGAAGGCGGCTTCGGCAGCACGGGCAAAGCCTAAACCGCCTGTTTACATACAAAGGTCGTCTGAAAATTTGCGATGCGGTTTTTCAGACGACCTTTTGCCGTATTTGTATTGCAGGCTGAAATTGATAGAACGTGCAGTATTGGATACAATTTCGTTTCTTAAAATTTTTTAACGTTTGACAACGGATAGAAAGACTGCAATGGCTGAAACAATGAAAAAACAGGCAGATTCGCCTGATTTGGTGTACGGTTTGGAAGACAAACCGCCATTCGGAAATGCCTTATTAAGCGCGATCACGCATCTTCTGGCGATTTTTGTGCCGATGATTACGCCCGCGCTGATTGTGGGCGGCGCGCTGGAATTGCCGGTGGAGATGACGGCGTATCTCGTGTCGATGGCGATGGTTGCGTCGGGTGTCGGCACTTATTTGCAGGTCAACCGCCTCGGGCCGGTCGGTTCGGGGATGCTGTCTATCCAGTCTGTGAATTTCTCGTTCGTTACCGTCATGATCGCGCTCGGCGCGGGGATGAAAGAGGGCGGTTTGACCAAGGATGCGATGATTTCGACGCTGTTGGGCGTATCGTTTGTCGGTGCGTTTTTGGTGTGTTTCTCGGCGTGGCTTCTGCCGTATTTGAAAAAAGTGATTACGCCGACGGTCAGCGGCGTGGTCGTGATGCTGATTGGTCTGAGTTTGGTACACGTCGGCATTACCGATTTCGGCGGCGGCTTCGGCGCGAAGGCGAACGGCACGTTCGGCTCGATGGAAAACTTGGGGCTGGCATCGCTGGTGTTGCTGATTGTGTTGATATTCAACTGCATGAAAAATCCGCTGCTGCGCATGAGCGGCATCGCGGTCGGGCTGATTGTCGGCTACATCGTCGCGCTGTTTTTGGGCAAGGTGGATTTTTCCGCGCTGCAAAACCTGCCGTTGGTTACGCTGCCCGTACCGTTTAAATACGGTTTTGCTTTTGACTGGCACGCATTTATTGTGGCGGGCGCGATTTTCCTGTTGAGCGTGTTTGAGGCGGTCGGCGATTTGACCGCGACGGCAATGGTGTCCGACCAACCGATTGAAGGCGAGGAATACACCAAACGCCTGCGCGGCGGTGTGTTGGCGGACGGCTTGGTATCGGTGATTGCGACGGCTTTGGGTTCGCTGCCGTTGACGACTTTTGCGCAAAACAACGGCGTAATTCAGATGACCGGCGTGGCCTCGCGCCATGTGGGCAAATATATTGCCGTGATTTTGGTGTTGCTGGGTTTGTTCCCCGTGGTCGGACGCGCGTTTACGACGATTCCGAGTCCGGTGTTGGGTGGTGCGATGGTTTTGATGTTCGGCTTGATTGCGATTGCGGGCGTGCGGATTTTGGTCAGCCACGGCATCCGCAGGCGCGAAGCGGTAATTGCGGCAACTTCGGTCGGTTTGGGTTTGGGCGTGGCGTTTGAGCCGGAAGTGTTTAAGAACCTGCCCGTCTTGTTTCAAAACTCCATTTCCGCCGGCGGCATTACGGCAGTTATCCTGAACCTGCTTTTGCCGGAGGATAAAACCGACAAAGTCGTCAAAATCGATACCGAGGGGCTGGAGCATTAAGCTTCAAGCTAGACAAAAAGGTCGTCTGAAATTTGATTTTCAGACGACCTTTTTGATAATCCTATTACACAAATATGACATTCGTGGAATAATCCGCAAACTTTAAAAGCAGGTAATTATATGATTAAAAATAAGAAAATAATTTTGGCGATTTTAACTTCGGTTATCTTGTTCTCAATTTATTTTTTCAGCAATTACCGTATCTTCTTCTCTCCTTTTGAAATCCTCAGCAACAAAACTATAGAACAGAACCTACAAGGGATTTGCGTGGATGAGGGAAGGAAATTGAGCAAGGAAGAATTGTTGAGGCGGGCTTTGGTCAGCTATTTCACGCATGAATCGACAGGGCAGTATTTCGATGACCCATCTGACTACGCCTGGAAGGACAGATGTTCCACTGAGAAATCGTGTCAGTTGTATATGATGCCCGCTATCGAGATGGGGGATTATATCTTTGACAAGGAAAAAAGAATCTCGCTATTAAAGGCAAGGAATAACGGGGTTACATTCAGCAGGGCGGATCAGTTTTTTCCAAAAAATGTCCGCTACCAATCGCACAAGCTCCCTTTCGGGTTTTATGCCTCAAACAGGTTCAGTTCTTTTTACCCTTATGACTGCTGCGGTATCAAGGAAAAGTCAGAGTTATTGAAAGCTGATTATCCGTTCAATGGCACACCCGATTTATTGGAACAAAGAGGGTTAGGAAATTATTTTTTAGATTTAAAAATAATTAATTTAAATTTAACAGATAAAATGGAAGTATATTATATGAGATATATCATAAATAATTGTGGATTATATCTTCCCGAAAAATATTCTTCTGTAAAAGGCGATTATACAAAGCATATGACTACAGATTATGGTTTCCATATTAATGAGAATTGGATTCAGGTGGTTACAGAAATTCCTGTTGGCTGTATAAAATGGAGTAATGGAAAACCTGATGATTCTGTAACGCGTTTACTTTTTAAAAGATTGGATTATATTTTCAACTACCAAACCCTTTGGGATGGTAATGATTTTTACAGTTGTCTTAAGAACCCTTAAATTACACGAGGAAATGCAATGATGTCTCAAACTAAAAAATTTGTTTTGGATTTGTCTGGAAATTATACAAGCGAAGTACTGTCTTATTATTTATGGGGGCAGAAGACACCTCCGTCTAAAACGAATATCTTGTCGAATAATTGGAGATGAATATGCAAGCGTTTGTGTATTATTTAATCAGTTTATTTTTTGGAATTATTCCAGGTTTTATTCTTGGAGTTAAAATTTATCGTAGGATTTCGGGAAATAAATCTTAAATGAATAGGAAAGAGCTATGATAGGAATACTTTTTTTTATTGCCAATATCACTATATTTGGTTTTTTGGGATTTATTGTTGGGATAGTATTTGAATGGAAAAGCAAAAAATATGAAATCCTACGTTCTGAAAAAAGGCTTTTGTTTTATATTGTCGGTGTGATACTTTGGTTTTTTATAATGTTTGGTGATGAAATAATAGGCATGTATCAGCTAAAAAAATTATGTGAGTCTGAAAGAATCTTTTTAATAAAGGATGTCAGTAAACTAAGTAATAAAAATTTAATTTTAGAATTTGATAGTAAAAATCGTAAGAATGTTAGGTATTCTGCTATACCTATAAAATATAATATATCGAAGTATCTGGATGCTTCAAATCAAAGTGAAATTTTTACATATAAGACATATACGCCATACGGAGGGTGGTTTTCTCGAATGATGGCATCTTTAATCGGCGCAGGGGGATATGTATTGTTTTTTGATAAGAAAGAAGTATGTAAATCATCAGATTATAATATTTTGAAAGAGAAATATAAATTCTCAATTTCAGATGTAATCTATAAATAATTTAAGGATATTTAAATGATTAATTTAAACTTGAAAGACGTTTATGTAAATGCTTTATTGGCGGATGCTGTTTATGTTGATAGCCTATTGAAAATTAATAGTGTTGATGAGCAGGACGGCTTGATACAACGTATGACGAAGTCGCAAGCAAAGTTTATTGTTGATAATTTTGAAGTTATTGCCAGTTTAGAAACTAATGATATCAATGGAAGTGGTTTTGATGCGGTTGTATGGAGAGGAAAGCCAGGCTCTTTTTATGCGGGAAGAATTTTCGTTTCTACTCGTGGGACGGAAGGAATTCAAGACTTTTTGACTGATACTGATTTAGCTGTAAATTCTGCTGCCCGTAAACAGATTGCGAACATGTTTAATTGGTGGAAACAAATAACAACACCTATAGGAAAAATGGCTGAGCAAATTCAGGTGTTTAATCACATTGATAGACCATATACAGGTTATTCAAGAGTTCTTGAAACTGCAAAAGCTGTATCAGGTCTTGGTCTGATTGATATTTATCCTAATGGAGAAAAATTATCTGTTACAGTTAATGGACATAGCCTGGGTGGACATTTGGCATCATCATTTGCCCGTCTTTTTGGTAATGAAGTTAATATTGAATCCGTCAATACATTTAACAGTGCAGGATTTATTTCCTCAAGTGAGAGTTTCTTCTCTAAAATTGAAGAAATTCTAACTTTACCTAAAACTAAATTCTATCAAGAGCAAAATAATTATTTTGCATTGCATGGAATTAATCTTACAACTAATGATTGGTGGTTTAATCAGGTTGGAAAACGACAACCTTTATTTAATGAAGAAAGCACGTTCTTTCGTCATGAAAATCACTATATGTACAAAATTACCGATGCTTTGGCATTGGGATATACACTATCATTGCTCGATAAAAATTTAACATTAGAAAAAATGAATCAACTTTTTAATCTATCTAGCAACAAACCTGAGGCATCATTGGAAAATGTTTTAGATTTTGTCAGGGGTATTATTATTGGTAAGGACATTAAGCCTACAACTGTTGGTGATGTTGCGGATGATGCTGATTCTCGTGAAGAGTACCATCAGAACATTGTTGAATTAAGGGGAAAAATTGAGTCCTTGGCAGAAAATGGACAAAAATTTGAATTTCTAAAATTGAATTTGGAAATTGCCAAAACAGATTCTGCCGAAGGTATGGCAATGCGTTATGCTTTGAAAGAATTGAGCCCGTTTGCCTTAGTTGGTTTTGACTATAGTAAGTTCAATGCAGATGGTACATTGGGGCTTTATTCTGCTTCCAATCCAAACGGAATGACCGATCAATATTTAGAAGCGCGTTTCAAAATGGCGGAAGTTTGGGAAAAATTCGCAGCCAAGGATATAGATTATGAGCCTTTGGAATCTAGAGGAGAGGATAATGGACGTTATCTAGATTTGCAAAAAGATATGAAGCTGGAAGTTGCCGATTATATGAATAAAGTTTCTTATAAATTTACTTTATTCGGCAACACTGAAAATAATAATTTAATTGGTGGTTTAAATGAGGATAGATTATTCGGTGGTAACGGCGACGATGTTTTAGACGGACGCGCAGGTTCAGATTATCTTGAAGGCGGCAACGGCGACGATACTTACCGTATCAACGGTTTAGACAATGTCTTCGACAGCGACCGAAAGGGGGCAATCGTGTTTTCAGACGACGTCCGCGCGTCCCGTTTTATCCGCAACAGCGAAAGCGACGATACCTGGCTGAGCGTGGGTGCGGACGGTAAGCCTGACGGTTTGATGACGGCGGTGCGTCCTGCGCTTTCCCATTCGCTGTTGGTGAAGCACGGTAAGGATATGGCGGTCATCCGCGATTTCTTTGAAGGCGAGAAATCGGATGTTTCGGCTTTGGGGATCACATTGACGACCAAGGAGAAGCCTGCCATGCCCGATTCGGAGGCCGGGGAAGGCTCTTTGGTGCGTACCGACGGGGTCGGCGCGGCGGACAAGTACAATGTGTTCTATGCGAATGCGCAAGACCGCTGGTTCAATCTGACGGGCGGCAATAAGGACGATGTGCTGTTTGCGGGCGGCGCGGGCAGGCTGACGGTGTCGGCAGGTGCGGGCAACGACCGTGTGTACGGAAGCTACGGCGCGGACGTCATCAATGGCGGCGAGGGCAACGATTTGTTGAATGGCAGCAATTTTGCGGGCAACAAAACCGAGGCACAGAAGGCGGAAGACCGCGACATCATCATCGGCGGCGCAGGCCGGGATTTGATTTACGGCGGCGTGGGCGACGATGTGATTTATTCGGAGCTGACGGACAGCCATCTGTCGGAAACGGGTTCGTCCGAACGTGGCGACTGGGTTGCTGCGGGCGAGGGCGATGATGAGGTTTTCGGCAGTGCAAACCGCGATTTGATTACGGGCGGCGAAGGCAGCGATACGGTCTTCGGCGGTGCGGGCGACGATGTGATTCTGGGCGACGGCTTTTTGCGCGCAGGCAGCCGCGGACACTATATTTCCACGGGTGGCGGGGACATTTATTTCAATTACGGTACGGTTGCGCCCGTCATGCCGTTGGTGCCGGGCTTGGTCATGCCGCGTCCGGTGCGGATTCCTGCCGGTACGCTGAGCTACGAATATACTTGGGGCGACGGTAAATGGGATCCGAACTACCTGAACAGCGCAAGCCGTACGCACAACGATACGGATGCTTGGGATGTTGTGATTGACGCCGAGGCCGGCGATTACGCACTGACGGCGAAAATTGCGCCTTCGGACAATGTACACCGCGTTGCTGCAGGCGGTGCGGCGGATGTGCTGCATGGCGGTGCGGGCAATGATTTGCTTGTCGGTCAGGACGGCAACGATGTGCTGTACGGCGGTTCGGGCAATGACATTTTGTGGGGCGACGACAACCGCGACGCTGCGGTATCGGGAGACGATTATCTGGACGGCGGAGAGGGCGACGACAGGCTCTACGGCGGCAAGGGACACGATACGCTGGCAGCGGGCGCGGGACGCGACCTGCTCGACGGCGGCGAGGGTTTCGATTCTTATCTTTTTGCGTCCCGCGATTTGCAGAATGCCGATGATGTGAAAACCATACGCGATGCGGGCGGGGAAGGCGCGATCTTTATCGACGGCGTTTCGCTCGACAGTACGGTTTGGACGGCGGATGCCGATAAGCCTGATGTCTGGCATTCGGCGCAAGGTTGGAAGCTGGCTTTGATGGGCACAAGCCTGGTTTTGACGGGCGCGACGTTCCAAGGACAGATTGCGATAGAGAATTTCCGCGATGGAATGTTTGGATTGGTGTTGCCTGCGCCCAATTCTGCGCCGCAGGCGGATAAGGCGGTTGAAACTTTGTCGGTATCGGCGGATAAGCTGTTCAGCCATCAGTTTGCGGATGATTTGTTCCGCGACGACAAGGGTGTCGTGCGCTATGAATTGACTTTGGCGGACGGCTCGCCCCTGCCCGAAGGTTTGGCGTTTGATTCGGCAAGCCGTACTTTGAGCGGCAAAGTGTCGTCTGAAACGGATAAATTGGTTCTGAAAATCAGTGCGTTCGATGGCGAGGGTTTGTCGGCGTCCCAAGATTGGACGTTGGCAATCGGGGCGGAAAACCATGCGCCCGAAGTGCAGGGTCGTCTGAATACGCAATACGCACGAGCGGGACAGGAATGGAAGTTTGCATTGCCGGAGGGATTGTTTGCCGATAAAGACGGCGATGCGCTGACTTACCGCGCGACGCTTGCCGATGGTGGCAGACTGCCTGAAGGCATGGATTTTGACGGTAAACGCGGCGTATTCGGCGGCAGGGTTCTGCAATCGGGCAGCTTTGATTTGAAAATTACGGCAGCCGATACGCAGGGCGCAACGGCAGAAGCCGCTATGCGCTTGGAAGTATTGGGACGTGCGTCGGGGCAGGACAGGATTTTGACCGGAACGGACGGCGAAGACGTGCTGCGCGGCGGATCGGGCAGCGATGTGCTGGCAGGCGGTGCGGGCAATGATATGCTGTATGGCGGTATCAACAGCAGCGATGTTTACCTTTTTGCAGCGGGACACGGACACGATACCGTCAGGGATGCAACTTATCAGGGCGGTAAATTTACCGATACGCTGCGCTTCGATGGCGCGGTTTCCGGTTCGGCCAGATTTATCCGCAGCGGCAACGATTTGACCGTCAAGGCATACGGCGAAGACGATTCGGTAACGGTTGCCAATTATTTCCAGTCGGTTGCCAACCGTCATGTACGTTTCGAGTTTGCCGACAAAACCTTGGATGCGGAAGCCATGAAAACGGCGACTATGGAAATATATGGCTCCGATACAGGAGCGACGCTGACGGGCTGGCACGGCAACGATACGATTCATGGCGGCGCGGGCAACGATAAAATCTACGGCGGCTACGGCAAAGACACGATTATCGGCGGGAAAGGCGACGATTATCTGGCAGGCGGTATCAACACTGCGGATACTTACATTTTTGCGGCGGGACACGGCAAAGATACAGTAGCCGACGGCTCAACCCGCGCGGGCGTGTTTACCGACCGTTTGGTGTTCGAAGGGGTGAAACAGGCAGATGCCGTGTTCGCACGCGCCCAAGACAGCCTGCTTATCCGTGCTTTCGGTGAAGGGGATGAAGTGAAGGTTGAACATTACTACGCTTCGGCACAATCGCGAGACCTCAGTCTGAGTTTTGCCGATCAGATGGTGAATCCTGCACAATTGTACGAACGAGTACAGCATATTGTCTGATTGAAGGCTTGGGGAATGTGTAAAGGTCGTCTGAAAACCTGAAACATGGTTTTCAGACGACCTTTTTCTTTGAATCGGTTTTATAGTGGATTAACTTTAAATCAGGACAAGGCGACGAAGCCGCAGACAGTACAGATAGTACGGAACCGATTCACTTGGTGCTTCGGCACCTTAGAGAATCGTTCTCTTTGAGCTAAGGCGAGGCAACGCCGTACTGGTTTAAAGTTAATCCACTATATCGGTCTGTTTTCAGCATCCGCAAGAAGTCTCATCCGATGTCTGAAGGCTCAAAGCTTTGCGTTTTTTAGCTTTTTCGTAACGGCAGCGTTGACGCTCGGTAGTAATTTCCAGCGGTGGAACGGGAACGGGTTTGCCGTCTTCAACCGCGACCATGGTGAAGTAGCAGCTATTGGTATGGCGCACTTCACCGGTGCGGATGTTTTGCGCTTCGACGCGTATGCCGATTTCCATGGAAGTTCTGCCCGTGTAGTTTACGCTGGAGTAAAAAGTTACCAAATCACCGACGTGTATCGGCTCTTTAAACAAGACTTTATCGACAGACAGGGTAACGCAATAATTACCGCTG
The DNA here is from genome assembly GCF_003044445.1 of Neisseria mucosa. Lineage (GTDB taxonomy): Bacteria > Pseudomonadota > Gammaproteobacteria > Burkholderiales > Neisseriaceae > Neisseria > Neisseria mucosa_A. The sequence continues at coordinate 23,827 of NZ_POWX01000021.1, read as the reverse complement.
TAACGGCTGGCGCAGGAATAGGCGACTTGGTCGAGCAGGCGCAAAAGTTCGCCGCCGTGGACGTTGCCACTGAAATTGGCGGTATCCGGCATCATCAGCTCGGACATGATGAGTTCGTGTGAAGGGAGTTGGCGGGCTTGTTCCATGATGTTCCTCTTTTTGAAATAAATGTTTGTGTTAAAACGGGCGGTCTGTGATTGTTTTGAATAGTTTCAGACGACCTTAATAATGAGTGTATTTAATATATGAATATACGGCAATTGGAATTTTTTATGGCTTTATAACCATTTCCTACGCGAGAAGAAAATCAGCAGCCCGACGATGATGCACAACATCAAACCTAAAACCATAAAATAGCCGTAATGCCAATGCAGCTCGGGCATGTTGTCGAAGTTCATGCCGTAGATGCCGGTGATGACGGTCAGCGGCATGAAGATGATGGTGATGACGGTCAGGACGCGCATTTGCTGGTTCATGCGGTTGGACTGAAAGGAAAGGTAGATGTCCATCATGCTCAACACCATGTCGCGGGAGGCGTCGAGCGATTCGAGAAGCTGCATGTTGTGGTCGTACACGTCGCGCAGATAGACGGTGGACTCGCCTTTGAAAATGGCGAAATCGCCGCGCACGGCAAGCTGATAGAACACATCGCGCAAGGGCAAGAGCGTTCGGCGCAGGCGGACGGCGTCGCGCTTGAGACGGTGGATTTTGCCGAGAATGTCGCTGTTTTCGTTTTTAAACAAAGATTTGTCTATAGCTTCGACGCGGTTGTTGTACTCTTCCAAGACGATGAAATAGTCGTCCACGATGCGGTCGAGCAGGCAATAGGCGAGGAAGGCGGTGTTTTTACCGAGGATGCCGCGCAGGTTTTCGCTCATTTGGCGGCGCAACTGGCTGAACAGGCCCAGCGGTTTTTGCTGGAACGACAACACAAAATCCTTGCCGATAATCAGATACACCTGGTCGGAATTCAGTTTGCCGGCGGCAGTATAGTGGTAAACCTGCGCGGCGATAAACAGATAATTGCCATAGTCTTCGATTTTGGGGCGTTGTTTGCGGCTGAGGATGTCTTCGATGACCAGCTCGTGGATGCCGTAAGGTTCGAGCGTGTGTTTGAGCAGCGCGGCGTTGTTGATGCCGACAAAGTGCAGCCAGTTGGTCTGCCCCGCTTGCGGACGGGCGATGTCGGGCAGTTTTTTGCCCGCGAGATAATCGTGTTGGGCAAACGTATCGGCGGAATAAAGCGTCTGGTGGATGGCGGAACGCGGCGCGTTGTCGGTATTGCTGCGCGGGACGGTTTGGTCTTGCGTGATTTCTGCGGGTATTGTCTCGGGAGCGGGTGGTGTGTTCATCATGATTGAAGGTATGTCTGAAGGTCGTCTGAAAACAGAATGTTTTTTCAGACGACCTTGGTTTTAAATGATTAGCATTGTAACAGAGTAGGGCAGGTACCAAGGTCGTCTGAAAATTCAAAGGCGGCGCATATTCAAAGCATGTCGTTTCGGGTATAGTGTCGCTTGTTGTTACACGGTTGTTTCCTTTGTAGGAAAAGATTTTGGAGCTGTAAAAATGTTTAAACGTCCTGAAGAAATCATTGTTTTGGTGCTGGCTGTTTTATGGGTGGTTTTGACGTATTTTCTGGCCGCATTTTGTGGGGCGGATGCTTATACGGTGATGTTGATCACCGGGCTGACTTTGATTTGGGCGGCGGTATGTTTCCGCTTTTGGCAAAAGGGCTGGGAGCGCACGATTTGGCCTGTTTTTTTAGGATGTCTTGTTGCTTGCTGGTGGCCGATGTTGGATTGGCTTGCCGTCAAAGATATTATTGTGCCGAATTCTGAAGCGACGGCGATTGTGGTTGCAAAACCTTGGTACGCAAACTGGATTTTCAAATCTTTTCTGGCTTTGCTGCCTGTCGTTGCCGGATATGCATTGAAATGGAAAAGATCGCGTAATGTCCAATAATTCAGGTGGTCAAGCATCAAATCAATCTTTAAAAACGCCGTTTGCCGAAACGGCGTTTTTTATTTCCGTCCGACTTGATTTTATAGTGATTGCCCTTAACTATAAATCCAATAAAAATTTTGGATATTATTAATCAAAGGAATAACATGGCAGAAAAAAATTATTATGAAATATTGGGCGTCGCTAAAGATGCGGATGAAGCCGCTATTAAAAAAGCCTACCGTAAGCTGGTGCGCAAATACCATCCCGATGTGAGCAAAGAGCCGGATGCCGTTGAGCGTACGGCGGAAATCAACCGTGCTTACGAGACGCTTTCCGACAAGGAAAAGCGTGCCGAGTATGATGAAATGCTGGCAAACCCTTATGGGCGCAACGCAGGGGGCAATCCGTTCGGGCAAGGCGGGAACCCGTTTGGCAAAGGTTTCGACGGCGGAAGTTTCCGTTATGAGTACCGGGAAGGGGAGCCGTTCGGCGCGGGCGACTTTAATTTCGAAGACTTGTTTTCATCGTTCCGCCACGCCGGCTCCCGACCCGAGCAGCCGCGCGGTCCCGTCAAGGGAGAGGATCAACACGCCGAATTGAGCATTGATATTTATGCAGCCTATACCGGTGCGGAGCGCAGTCTGACTTTGAATGTGCCGACTTTGGACGAATACGGCCGTATGGTTTACCAAAGCAAAACCCTCAACGTCAAAATTCCCAAAGGCATCGCCGAAGGCCAGCAAATCCGTTTGGCAGGGCAGGGGTTGCCGGGCAGCAATGGTGGAGCGAACGGGGATTTGTACTTGAAAATCAAGTTCCACGACCGGCCGGACTTATACGTCAAAAACAGAAAAGACGTATATCAGACGATAGACGTCAAACCGTGGGAAGCGGTATTGGGCGGCAAAATCATCGTTCCTACCGCATCCGGCCGCTTACAGGTCAATCTGCCCGCCAACACTCAGAGCGGCAAAACCATCCGCCTTAAAGGCAAGGGCATTCCGGCAAAAGAGGCGGGAGACCTATACTTGAATATCCGCATCAATGTCCCTGTTGCAGAAAGTGAAGCCGACCGTGCCGCATGGGAGAAACTGGCAGAGCATTTCGCTGCGAAACACGCATGAGAGAAAGGATAAACCATGACGCAATCCACCGACATTACATTGACTTTTGAAGAAATCATTGCTGTCAGCCATTGCCGCCGCGATTGGCTGTTGGAACTCATCGAGGAAGACATCATCAGCATAGGTGGCAAGCCCGAACAAACTACGTTCAGCGGTTTCCACCTTGCACGCATCCGCCGCGCACAGCGTCTGAGCCGTGATTTTGAGGCCGGCATCCCGGCGTTGGGCTTGATTATGCGGCTTTTAGATGAAGTGGAAGAGCTGAGGAAAGCACAGCGGCCGTCGGTGTTGCTGGAAGAGGAAGGACAATAGGGCGTTGTTATGTGTGAAGAAAGGTCATCTGAAAACGAAACAGGTTTTCAGACGACCTTTTAAGTATGGCCGGATAACAAGGGTTTGGTTTGAGATAAATCAACCTATAGCTTGGGTTTTATTTGGAAACTTCTAATACGATCAGCATCGATGTTGTACTGTCTGTTTATTTGATGGATTCCCGCCTGCGTCGGCATTGCGCTTTTATATTTACTTTTTCCCATATTTTTTGTACAACTTGGGTTTAACCTTATTTGAAGAGGTCGTCTGAAATGCCTGTCATGCTGATTGTCCGTCCGTCCGCGCGTGCGGGAGATGATGTGCACACCTGTTCGCGGGCGGGGTGGAGCGCGCGGGTGTTGAGTCCGGTTGAAATTGAGCCGGATGAAACGGCGTTGCGCGGTTTGAAAGAACAGTTTTCCCGTGCGGATGCGGTGTTTTGGGTCAGTCCGACGGCAGTTGAAACCGCTGCGCCGTATGTGGATTTTTCAGACGACCTGAAGGCTCTGATTGCGGTCGGACGGGCAAGCGGTCGCGCTTTGCGGCGTTGCGGCGCGAAAAATGTGTCTGTGCCGCAAGAAGGCAACGACAGCGAGGCGGTGTTGCGGCTGCCGGTTTGGGATATGCTGCCGCAAGGCGCGCGCGTATTGATTGTGCGCGGACGCGGCGGGCGCGATTTTTTGGCGGAGTCCTTAAAGAAAAAAGGCTTTGCGGTCGAAATCGCAGAAGTATATTTCAGACGACCTAATGAATTGAATTGGCAGGATTTTGATGCCGAATCCATTGATACCGCCTTTATCGCTTCGGGCGAACTGGTACGCGGGCTGTTTGCTCAGGTTCCGCCGCAGTTTTCCCGATTCTTCGAATCCTTGTTATACTTCACCCATCATCCGCGCATAGCCGACGCGCTTCGCGAGGCGGGTGCGCGCCACATACGAGTCGTCGCTTCTCTGAAAGCGGCACTTTCATTACTTCCTAAGGAGCAAACCGATGAGCCGGTCTGAAGACAATCCATCCGAAGCAAACGAAGCCGGTCGACCGATTATCGTCGACAGTCAAGGCAACGCGGAGTCGTCTGAAACAGCGGCTCCGAAAAAGGCCAAGCAGCCTAAAACCTCCGAATACGCAGGAACACACATGTCTGAATCTAAAAATCTTCCCCAAAACCAACCCGCCCCCGTCATCATCAAACAATCCGGCGGCAGAGGGCTGGCAGTAGGCGCGCTGGTGCTGGCGCTGCTGGGTTTGGGCGCAAGCGGCTTTTTGTTTGTACAAGGACAGAACGTCTTGAAAAACCAAGAGCTTTCGTTTAACCAAAAGCTCGATAAAGCCGCCTTGGGCGAATCTGAAAACGCTTTACTCCTGAAAGACCATTTAAACCGCCAAACCGCCATCCAAGCCGAAATCGACCGCTTGGGCAAAGCGCAAATGGCAAACAACGAACAAATCCTATTGACGCAAAAAGCGTATCAAGAGCTGACCAAAGGACGCGTCAACTGGCTGGTTGACGAAGCGGAAACCATGTTAAACCTTGCTTCTCAGCAACTGCTGCTGTCAGGCAATGTACAAGGCGCAGCGGCGGTGTTGGAACACATCGACGGCCGCCTGAGCCGTTTCGACCAACCCGAACTGCTGTCCATCAAACAAGCCGTCAGCCATGATTTGGCGGCATTGAAAAACCGTCCTTATGTCGATATTTCTGGCACGGCGTTGCGCCTCGACCGCTTGGAAACCGCCGTTTCCGGTCTGCCGCTGGTGTTGGACGGCGTATTGCAGCCGGGCGAGCAGGCGCAAAGCAACGGCGCATCTTCAGGCTCTTGGTGGCAAAATGCTTGGGACAAATCTTTGGTTGCACTGAAAGGGCTGGTGGAAGTCCGCCGACTCGACAATAAAGACGCGATGCTGCTTTCGCCCGAACAGGCGTATTTCGTCCGCGAAAACCTGCGCCTGCGCCTTTTGGACGCGCGTACCGCATTGTTGCAGCACAACGGCGAGGTTTATCAAAGCGATTTGAACTACGTCGAAGCGGCGGTCAGACAATACTTTGACGGCAAATCGCCCGCGACGCAGGCATGGTTGAAAGAATTGTCAGAATTGAAGGCGCTGGAAGTGCGCATGATTTCAGACGACAGCTTGAAAGCCAGCCTCAGCGCAGTCCGCGCTTATCAAGACGGCACACGCGCTCCGATCGCGCTGCCTGAGCCTGTAACTTCCGCCGCGTCCGCGCCTCTGCCTGCCGCTGCTTCGGAAGCTGCCACTCCTCAAACTACCGTACCCGCAGGCGAAACTGCTTCTGCACCGAAAACCGCTTCTGCACCGAAGGCTCCCCATCCTGCCAAAGCAAGACCCGCTCCTGCGCAGAAACCCGCCCCTGCCGCCCAAACAGAAGCGAAACCTTTAGAAGCTCCGGCGCTGCCTTCCAAGACTAAGCCGCAAAACATTTCCGAGCCGGAAAAGAAAGCGGCTCCTGAAAAACAAAGCCGTCCTGCCGCCGATGTTGAGACCAAAGGAGGCCGCGCATGAAAGCTGTCGTCTGGATTGTCGTTTTATTCGCAGCCGCAGTCGGTATCGTCCTGACTTCCGGTGTTTACACGGGTAATGTCTATATCGTCGTCGGACAAGTCATGATGCGGGTCAACCTGCACGCCTTTGTCTTAGGGTTGGTCCTTTTTGTCGTTGCCCTGTATTTCCTGATCAAATTCATCGTCGGCCTGATGAACATCCCCGCCCGTATGCAGCGTTTCGGCACGGCGCGCAAAGGTCGTCAGGCAGCCGTTGCCTTAAACAGCGCAGGTTTGGCGTTTTTCGAAGGCCGTTTTGAAAAAGCCGAGCAAGAAGCCGCCAAAGTATTGGAAAACAAAGAAGCCGGCGACAACCGCAATCTCGCGCTGATGTTGGGCGCACACGCCGCCGACCAAATGGAAAACTTCGAACTGCGCGACCACTACCTGAAAGATATCGAAAAACTGCCGAACAAACAGCAGCTTTCCCGCTATCTGTTGTTGGCAGAATCCGCACTCAGCCGTCGCGATTATCCGACCGCTCTCGAAAATCTGAACGCCGCCGCGCGCATCCATCCCAACCTGTCCCGCCTCGCCCGCCTGCAACTGCGTTATGCCTTTGACCACGGCGATGCGGAAGATGTGCTGGCGAAATCCGAAAAACTGATGAAAGCCGGCGCGATAAACGATTTTGAAGCGGAGCAATACCAAAGCTGGGCATACCGCCGCCTGTTGGCGGAAGCATCAGACGCAGCTCGTCTGAAAGCCTGTCTGAAACGCATTCCCGAAGCACTCAAAGCGGACGAATTGTGTGTCGCCATTGCTGAAAAATACGAGCGTCTCGGACTCTATACCGAAGCCGTCAAGTGGGTACGCCACTATTATCCACAAAACCGCCGTCCCGAACTTTTGGAAGCCTTTGTCGAAAGCGTCCGCTTCTTCAACGAACGCGGTCAGCAAAAAGCCATAGACCTTGCCGATTCTTGGCTGAAAGACAAACCTGACGACGCGCCGCTCTTGATGTACCTCGGACAGCTTGCCTACGGCCGCAACCTATGGGGTAAGGCACAAAGTTACCTCGAAGCCAGCATCGCCCTACAACCGAGCATCGCCGCCCGCCTCATGCTCGCGCGCGTACTCGACGAAACCGGACAACCGCAAAAAGCTCAGGAACAGCGGAAATTGGTTTTGGAAGCCGTCTCCGAAGAAGAGCGCCACGCCGCGTTGGAGCAGCATAGCTAAGTTTGAGAAACATCTTTATCTGGGAGAATTTGATGGGACTTTCAGATTCCTTTAAGTCAAAGAAAGAAACATTTGAAATTGGAACGCCTGCTTATAATCAAAGGTTGATTGATGTTTGGAAAAAGAGCATTAAGGGAGATGAAAAATCTTGGGTGCTCTTTGAAAATGGAACTTGCGTCATTTTACTTGAGCCAGAAAAAGATCTGGCAAAACAGGCTAAAGAGATATTAAGCAAATGGGGCAGAGTTCAAATAGGAACACCATCTGCAGATTTTGACATCATCACTTTAGACAGTGGCGATGGATATGCCGTTTCATGCCATCATCCCGAAATTTCTACCCTGGTCCTAAAAGAAGAAGGATTGGATGAAGATTTCAAAATCGGTATCGAAGGGCGTTCTAATCGCGATTGTGATGCTGAAGAACTCAACGTTATCCATATCGAAGATAAACGCGCTATACAGACCTCGTAAAAGGCTGCTGCCGTTTAATCATCTACTGATGATTGTCCCTAGATAAATATGTTCGTCTCCCCCCCCCTTTCAGACGACCTTTCATTGCGGAAACCGCCGCAAAGGTCGTCTGAAAACCGTTTTCCTTCCCTGTTTTACAAACAAACCGAAAGCCCCACATGACCTCTTTGAAAAACGACACTTTCCTCCGCGCCCTGCTCAAACAGCCCGTCGAATACACGCCGATTTGGATGATGCGTCAGGCGGGGCGTTATCTGCCCGAATACAAAGCCACACGCGCGAAAGCGGGCAGCTTCCTCGATTTGTGTAAAAACACCGAATTGGCGACCGAAGTCACCATCCAACCTTTAGAACGCTTCGATTTGGACGCGGCGATTTTGTTCTCCGACATTCTGACCGTCCCCGACGCAATGGGCTTGGGACTGTACTTTGCCGAAGGCGAAGGCCCGAAATTCGAACGCGCCTTGCAACACGAATCCGACATCGCCAAGCTGCAAGTTCCCGATATGGAAAAACTGCAATACGTTTTCGACGCAGTAACTTCCATCCGCAAAGCATTGGACGGTCGCGTACCGCTCATCGGCTTCTCCGGCAGCCCGTTCACGCTCGCCTGCTATATGGTCGAAGGCGGCAGCAGCAAAGAATTCCGCACCATCAAAACCATGATGTACTCGCGCCCCGATTTGCTGCACAAAATCCTCGACACCAACGCCCAAGCCGTTACCGCCTACCTCAACGCCCAAATCGACGCGGGCGCCCAGGCTGTACAGATTTTCGATACTTGGGGCGGCGTCCTGAGCGATGCTGCGTTTAAAGAATTCAGCCTCAAATACATCCGCCAAATCGTTGCCGGATTGAAACGCGAAAGCGAAGGCAGACGCGTTCCCGTCATCGTGTTTGCCAAAGGCGGCGGGCTGTGGCTGGAAAGCATGGCGGAAATCGGCGCAGACGCCCTGGGCTTGGACTGGACGTGCAACATCGGCGAAGCACGCCGCCGCGTCGGCAACCAAGTCGCCCTGCAAGGCAACTTCGACCCGTTTGCCCTCTTTGGCACGCCCGAATCCATCCGCACTGAAGTCGCGCGCATCCTTGCCAACTTCGGACACGGTAGCGGTCATGTCTTCAACCTCGGACACGGCATCAACCAACACGCTGACCCCGAACACGCCAAAATCTTAGTGGATACCGTACACGAACTGTCGCGCCAATATCGCGCCTGATTGAGCGCGGAAAAAGGTCGTCTGAAAAATCGCTATACTCATTTTCAGACGACCTTTGTATATACTCATCATCTGAACCTTATCGCCTCAAACCAGTCAGATTCAAAATACATCCGCTCCCGTCATCCCATTTCCTATCGAACATGACTTTTCTAAAAGACATCACCTGGACAGAAATCTTCATTTTCGCCCACACCTGCGCCGCGCTCGGCTGCGTCTTGCGTGTGTTGTACAAACAAAAAAACATCGGCTCCACCTTCGCCTGGCTGATTATCCTCTTCCTATTCCCCGTCTTCGGCACCATCGCCTACCTGCTTATCGGCGAACCCCGACTCGGCACAGCGCGGGCAAAGCGCACAGGCGAGATGAACCGCTTCTATCAAAGTTTCGCCGAAAGCTACCTCTCCGAGATCTACCTCGGCGTCGGTGACAACGTCAAATCCCGTTATCACGGCATTAGCAGAGTCGCCGCCAAAGGAACGGGACTGGGCGCGACGCGCAACAACGCCATGACGCTGCTGTCCACCACCGATGAAATCATCGACACCATGCTTGCCGACATCCGCGCCGCCCGCCATTCCTGCATGCTCGCCTTCTACATCATCGAACCCGAAGGCAGGATAGAAGAACTGTTAAACGAACTCCTCGCCGCCGCCGACAGAGGTTTGGACTGCGCCATCCTCGCCGACGCCGTCGGCAGCAGCCGCTTTTTCGACAGCGGCTGGGTAGAAACCCTGCGCGAAGCCGGCATAGAAGTCCACGCCTCATTGCCCGTCGGCGTCTGGCGCACCTTCTTCACCCGCACCGACCTGCGCAACCACCGCAAAATCCTCGTCATCGACAGCAAAATCGGTTACACCGGCAGCTTCAACCTCGTCGATCCCCGCTTCTTCAAAAAAGATTCAGGCGTCGGCGAATGGGTGGACGTCATGATGCGCTGCACCGGCCCGATGGTACTCGAACTCTCCGCCGTCTTCTTTGCCGACCTCGCCGTCGAAACCGACGAAAACCTCGAAGGCGTACAGCAATATCTGACGCAGGCGCAAGAGCGCATTCCCGAAATCCTTCCCGAAAAAATGCAGCAGGGCGACATCGTCGCCCAAGTCATCCCCTCCGCCCCCGAACAAGGCAGCCACGTCATTTACGAAACCATCATCAGCGCGATTTACGCCGCCACCAAACAAATCACCATCACCACCCCCTATTTCGTCCCCGACGAACCCCTCCTGATGGCATTGACCATCGCCGCCAAACGCGGCGTCAAAGTTACCCTGATTCTGCCCGCCAAAGTCGATTCCCTCATGGTGCGTTACGCCTCCCGCGCCTACTACCCCATGCTGCTGGACGCAGGCGTCAAAATCGCCATGTTCGAAGGCGGACTTCTACACGCCAAAACCATGACCATAGACGAAGACTACGCCCTCTTCGGCACGGTCAACATGGACATGCGCAGCTTCTTCCTCAACCTCGAAATCAGCCTCGCCATCTACGACCGCGACATCACCAAACAAATCTGCAACCTGCAACGCGACTACCTCAAAAATAGCAGCTACATCACCGTCAAAGCATGGCAGCAACGCTCCAAATTCCGCGGGCTGATAGAAAACACTGTCCGCTTAGTCAGTCCGCTTTTGTAGCAGATAAAAATGGAAAGCAGCCGTATCGTCATTTCACCGAGGAAATCCAATAATAAAGGTCGTCTGAAAACCAGCTTTCAGACGACCTTTATCAAAAACAACCCTATCGCTACAACTCAAAACCGCTTTCAAACATCCGTGCCTGTCCGCTGACAGGATCGGTAAACTCAATTCGTTTTGCCAAAAGTTTTAAAGGTTTCCCATAATCCTCATCACCTGCCGCAGACGGAACGGGATAAAGCGCATCGTTCATCAGCGGCATGCCCAGGCTCATCATATGCACGCGCAGTTGGTGTTTTTTCCCCGTATGCGGCGTGAGGCGGTAGAGGCTGAACGCGCCGCGGTTTTCGATAAGCTCGACTGTTGTGTGCGCGTTCGGCTCACCTTCCACTTCAAGTGTCGTAAAAAATTTTTCCCCGCGCACCATGCGTGAAGAAATGTTTAGCGGATAAGCTAAATCCGTCCGCGTCGGTGCGATTGCTTCATAAGTTTTACAGACAGTTTTATTTTGAAACATGGTTTGATAATCGCGGCGCGTGGCAGGATTGTGCGACAGCAGCATGACCCCTGCCGTATCCTTATCCAAGCGGTGAATCGGCGTAATGTCCGCTACATTCAAATGCTGTAATTCCGGCCGCAGGCGCAGGCGGGTCAGCAGCGTTTCACGCAAAAAACGCCCGCTGGGGATGACGGGCAGAAAATGCGGTTTATCAACCACGATAAGATGTTCATCGACAAACAGAATCTTCTCTTCAAAAGGAATCCGCGGTTCGCTGTCTCTGCTGGTTTCACGGTAATAAAACATCGTCTTGCCGGCTTCAAACACCGTATGCTCGTTAAGCGGCACCCCGTCCGCATCCACCACGAAGCCGCTGTTCAGCCGCCTGCGCCAATTTTCTTCACCGATAAAAGGAAAGCGTGTGCAGAGAAAATGCAGGAGCGGCAGGCCGTAGAACTCTTTTTCATGCGGCAGCACCAAATAGCTGGGCTTTACACCGTTTAAAAGAGGGAGGGGATTGGAGCGTTTTTTCATGTGGCGGATTGCTTATAGAAAAAATTGTCTGAAAATGATTGAATGGTTCTGTTTTTGATAAACTCAACTGTCTAAATGGATTTAAGCTTTTAATTTAGCGTTTTGTCATTGTTTATTTTGAAAAATTTACAAAAAATTGTTGACAATAAATATTTGATAAATTAATTTTTGAAAAATATGATGAGAAATAGAGAAAGACATTAAAAATATTTTCATCCCAATTTTTCGTTTGTACCGTCTGTTGCTATAGCCGAACTTCCTTCAAATTAGGAGTCATTGCAGAGTGATAGGGAAAGGGGCAAATTATAAGCCGCTGTCAGTTATGTAAATAGTGAAAGTCGGCATTCGGAATTATCTTCTATTATCTATATCCAGAAAGGCTCAGCAAGTTTTATTTCCATTCCAACTGAACTATGAGATGATAATCGGAATATGGGTTTGGGTATGGTGGGATTACGTTATGGCATAAGCGAAAACGCAGGGTTGTACGGTAATGTCGATTATTTATGGAAGAAAAGCTGTATTACAAATGGTATGCTTGAAATAAAGTCAAGGATAAGAGTCTATCAAATATCAATTAGGGATTAATTATATTGTGTTTAGGACGCTAAAAATCCGGCTTTATCAAATCATTTGTTGGCGGAGTTATAGGAGAAGCTTGCCGGTGGATATGCGCCATCATATTTATCCGCATCTTCTCCATCAAGAAAGCCACCGCTGACTCCAATTTGAATAGTGATGAGAAATGTCAAATTTGTACATAACATTTTCTTTGATGATTGCATTTAATATTATTTTACGCAAATTATATATAAAATTTGCTTGTAAAAATAGTTGGTGTGAGTTCATCTATTATTTTGTTATCTTTTTTATTAATGTTCACATATTTGTTCATTATGTGAAATGGTGAGATACACGGCAGTCAAGATGATATATGTTGAGGCCTTTGCAAAATTCCCCAAAATCCCCTAAATTCCCCTAAATTCCCACCAAGACATTTAGGGGATTTCTCATGAGCACTTTTTTCCGGCAAACCGCACAAGCCATGATTGCCAAACACATCGACCGCTTCCCACTGTTGAAGTTGGATCAAGTGATTGATTGGCAACCGATCGAACAGTACCTGAATCGTCAAAGAACCCGTTACCTTCGAGACCACCGCGGCCGTCCCGCCTATCCCCTGTTGTCCATGTTCAAAGCTATCCTGCTCGGACAATGGCACAGCCTCTCCGATCCCGAACTCGAACACAGTCTCGTTATCCACATCGATTTCAACCTGAGACCTTTGTAAAATAAAATAGCCCTTTTCCCAAAAAACAACCGAAACTCAAGCACAGATTTTCGACTGTTGGAGAAAAGAAGGTAAAAGAGAGCTATTTTGCAAAGGTCTCGGCTTGTCTGAAAACGGATTCACGGTTTTCAGACGACGTTTGAGATCGTATGAAAGTTTGAAATAATAGTGTGAACGGCAAAGAACGCGTGTGTGCGTCCGCATCACGCTACGTCGGTTTTAAAGTTTATACCGCCCGTGGTTGGTGAGAATACGGGCTACGGCTTACTATAGTGGATTAACTTTAAACCAGTACGGCGTTGCCTCGCCTTGCCGTACTATTTGTACTGTCTACGGCTTCGTCGCCTTGTCCTGATTTAAATTTAATCCACTATACTAGTATTCATAAAGCTGTTAGGCATACTGGTCAAAAATCGTTAAAGAAAGGTTACTAAAAATGAGAAAACTATCAATATCATCAGATGAGGGATTGGTTTCAACAGGAATAATTCAACAATTCGCCGAAGATGTAGGGGTCGTTTTTCCTGTTTCATATGTATCACTTCTTAGTAAACATGATCATTTATACCCTAAAGAAAATATGTTCAATTTTGTCAATCAATACGGTGAAAATGATGAAAGGGATATTTCATTTTTAGGGTATAAACAAAATTTAGGCTATGAAGATATTTATAGCTATTCATGTATTGATGATGAATATGGGTATGCAAAAAAAGTGATTGCTTTTGGGATTTCAGCTAATGGCGATTATATCTGTTTTGATTACAGAAAATGCAATGAAAATCCATGTATCATTCTGATGCATCATGATGATTTTTATGAAGATGAGAATGGAGATACGAAAATGGTAACTAGCCATATTGCAGATAGTTTTGATGCTTTTTTGGATATGCTATATGAACTTTCAGATTAAGTGCGTAGGCACTGTATATGGCAACCGTGGTAGCGACACGTTTTGAACCGCTTATTCGGGATTTCTATCAACGCCTGCTGTCCAAGGGTAAGCCGTATAAGGTTGCCGTTACGGCATGTATGCGCAAACTGCTGACGATATTGAATGCCCGGATGCGTGATTATTTTGCCGAAAACGGTATCCAAACGGCTTGATTTGAGTTTTGGTATTTTTGCCCGACGGGGTGAAAAATACAGTTGCTACGTCGGTTTTAAAGTTTGTGCTGCCCGCGGTTGGCCGGAATGCATGGTTACATGCTGCGCTACCTCAATAGAAACACGATCGAAAAGGACGATATTTCTAGCAATTTTCAATTTGTAGCGTGGGCTATGCCCGCGAAAATATGAAAGGTCGTCTGAAACCTGTACGCAGGCTTTCAGATGACCTTTGCTTTTCTAAAAAACAATCCGTGGGCAGAACAACCCCCGCTACAGTTGGCTCAACGTATCGCCATCTCCAAAACTCCTGCGCTGAAAATACAAAAAGGTCTCAACTTATTATTGCAAAGACCTCAGGAATGCCATCCTTGCCTTATTGCGGCTGCTTTGAATATACGGGGTCGTCTGAAAAATCGCTGAGCCGGTTTTCAGACGACCTTTTTGCTCAAAACCTTCATCGCCGAAACCTCACAACTCCTTAAAAATCAGCTATAATTGCCGACTATTTTGATTCCGGTATCCCTATTTGAAATGGCACAAAAAATCCAATCCGTCAAAGGCATGAACGACCTTTTGCCCGTCGAACAGAAAGATTTCAAACTGACCGCTGCGTTTTGGCAGGCGTTTGAAGATGTGGTCGGCAGCTGGACGCGTGCTTATGGTTATCAGCAAATCCGTACGCCGATTGTCGAGCAGACGGGTTTGTTTGTCCGTTCCATCGGTGAAGAAACCGATGTGGTGGGTAAGGAAATGTACACGTTTTCCGATTCCAACGATTCTTTGAGCCTGAGCCTGCGCCCGGAGGGTACGGCGTCCTGCCTGCGCGCGGTGGTCGAACACAATTTGTTGTACAACAGCCCGCAAAAGCTGTGGTACATGGGTCCGATGTTCCGCCGCGAACGTCCGCAAAAAGGACGCTACCGCCAGTTTCATCAAGTCGGCATCGAGGCGTTGGGTTTTGAAGGTCCGGACATCGACGCGGAAATCATCGCCATGTCGGCGGATTTGTGGGACAAGCTGGGTATCCGCGATTACCTGACTTTGGAAATCAACAGCTTGGGCAACCGCGAAGAACGTGCGGCGTACCGTACGGCTTTGGTCGAATATCTGACCTGTTATGAAGACAAATTGGACGAAGACAGCAAACGTCGTCTGAAAACCAATCCGTTGCGCGTTTTGGATTCCAAAAATCCCGATTTGCAGGAAATCTGCAATGCGGCGCCGCATCTGACCGATTATTTGGGCGAAGAGTCGCGCAATCATTACAGCCGCTTCAAAGCCATGCTGGAAGGCTTGGGCATCCAATACGTCGAAAATCCGCGATTGGTGCGCGGCTTGGATTATTACAACCAGACCGTTTTTGAATGGACGACCGACAAACTCGGCGCGCAGGCAACGGTGTGCGGTGGCGGACGTTACGACGGTTTGATTGAAGAACTCGGCGGCAAGCCCGCTCCGTCCATCGGTTTTGCAATGGGCATCGAGCGGCTGCTGCTGCTGGTTAGCGAATGCGGTTCGCTGGAAGTCAATGCCGCGCCTGACGTGTACGCCATGCATCAGGGCGAGGGCGCGGATTTGCAAGTGATGAAATACGCGCAAGCCTTACGCGCAAAAGGTTTCAACGTGATGCAGCATTCCGGCTATCAAAGCCTGAAAGCGCAAATGAAAAAAGCCGACAACAGCGGTGCGCACTTTGCCCTGATTGTCGCGCAAGACGAATTGGCGAACGGTACGGTTACGCTCAAAGACATGAACGGCGCACACGGTCAGCAAACCGTCGCCGCCGACGATTTAATCCACACTTTACAACAATGGAAGAACGCATAAATGGCAGCCCATCTCGAAGAACAACAAGAGTTAGACAATTTTAAATACTTTTGGAAAAGTACCGGCCGATGGCTGTTTGCCCTGCTGATGGCGGCGGCGTTGGGCTATTTGGGCTATACCATGTATAAAAGCCATAAAGCCTCGAAAAATCAGGAAGCTGCTGCGGTATTGGCGAAAATCGTCGATAAAATGCAGGCAAAAGCCTCGCAAGCCGAAGTTAACGCCGATTTGACCAATCTTCAGCAAAACTATTCGGATTCTATCGCCGCCGCGCAAGCAACGCTGATGGCGGCTGCGACAGAATATGATGACCGCCGTTACGACGTGGCTGAAGGTCATTTGAACTGGGTGCTGCAAAACCAAAAAGCCCCGCTGATTCAAGCATTGGCGGCGCAGCGTTTGGGTATCGTCCTGTTGCAGCAGAAAAAATACGATGCCGCGATTGCAGCCTTGAACACCAAAGTCGAAGCCGATTTCGAGCCGCTGCTGTTGGAAGCGAAAGGCGATGTTTATGCCGCGCAAAACAAAACCAAAGAAGCCGCGCAAAGCTATCAGCAGGCTTTGGAAAAGTTGCCTAAAGACGCTATCGAACGCGAATTGCTGCAAATGAAGCTGGATTCGCAAAAATAAGGTCGTCTGAAAAATTGAGAGACGTATGCGGCTTGTCGGAATCTTTTCGGCAAGCCTTGTCTGTTTTAATTGTGTTCCACTTTATATAGTGGATTAAAATAAAAATGAGAAAAGGCAGCAATGCAGATAGTACATAAGGGCGTTGGCAACGCCGTAGCATTGCAATTTTCATCCACTATATTTTCAGACGACCCCTTATCCTTTTTAACCTACCGTGTTTTGAAAAACACCTGCTCGTGTTGCAGGTTCGCTTCCGAACCGACACTTGACACAGAAAGATCCCATCATGAAACCTACCATCGCCCTTGTCGGACGACCGAACGTCGGCAAATCCACCTTGTTCAACCGCCTGACGCGCACCAAAGACGCGCTTGTACACGACCTGCCCGGCCTGACCCGCGACCGCCATTACGGACACGGCAAAATCGGCAGCAAACCTTATCTCGTCATTGATACCGGTGGTTTCGAGCCGGTCGTGGACAGCGGCATTTTGCACGAAATGGCGAAGCAGACTTTGCAGGCTGTCGATGAGGCCGACGCCGTCGTGTTTTTGGTGGACGGCCGCACCGGTCTGACCCCGCAAGACAAAATCATCGCCGACCGCCTGCGCCAAAGCCCGCGCCCCGTTTATCTGGCGGTAAACAAAGGCGAGGGCGGCAATAGAGCCGTGCTTGCCGCTGAGTTTTACGAGCTGGCATTGGGCGAGCCGCACGTTATTTCAGGCGCACACGGCGACGGTGTGTATTACCTGATTGAAGAAATTTTAGAAAACTTCCCTGAACCTGAAGCCGAAGAAGCCGATGTAAAACATCCTGTTTTTGCCGTTATCGGCCGTCCGAATGTCGGCAAATCCACGCTGGTTAACGCCATTCTCGGCGAAGAGCGCGTGATTGCCTTCGATATGGCGGGCACGACGCGCGACAGTATCCACATCGATTTCGAACGCGAAGGCAAACCGTTTACCATCATCGATACCGCAGGCGTGCGCCGTCGTGGCAAAGTTGATGAGGCGGTGGAAAAGTTCTCCGTTATCAAAGCCATGCAGGCGGTTGAGGCGGCAAATGTTGCCGTTTTGGTGTTGGACGCGCAACAGGACATCGCCGACCAAGATGCCACGATTGCCGGTTTCGCCTTGGAAGCGGGGAGAGCGCTGGTGGTTGCCGTCAATAAATGGGACGGCATCAGCGAAGAGCGGCGCGAACAGATCAAACGCGACATTTCCCGCAAACTGTATTTCCTCGATTTTGCCAAGTTCCACTTCATTTCCGCATTGAAAGAACACGGTATCGACGGATTGTTCGACAGCATTCAGGCAGCCTACAACGCCGCCATGATTAAGATGCCGACGCCGAAAATTACCCGCGTCCTGCAAAGTGCCATCGAACGCCAACAGCCGCCGCGCGCAGGTTTGGTGCGCCCGAAAATGCGCTATGCCCACCAAGGCGGCATGAACCCGCCCGTGATTGTGGTACACGGTAATTCGCTGCACGCGATTTCTGACAGCTATACGCGTTACCTGACCCAGACGTTCCGCAAAGCCTTCAACCTGCAAGGCACACCGCTGCGGATTCAATACAATGTTTCAGAAAACCCGTATGAAAATGCGGAAGACAAACCGAAGAAAAAACCGCTGCGCCGCGTCAGCCTGAGCAACCGCATCGAAAAACGCGAGGGCCGCAAGGAAGAGAAAAACCGTTTTAAAAAGAAAACCAAAGTCAGCGTGAAAAAGCAGCACAGCAAATAAATCTGACGGAACAAGGGGCGTACCGCAAGTGTGCCCCTTTTAGATTGCAGTCAGAGAGAATAGGGCGGTTGGAGATAAATTTTTTTGAAGATGTTTGTGTAAGATTTTGTAACGGAAAGGTTTTATCCGAAAACAAGGTCGTCTGAAAATCCAAATCTGCCAATCTATGCCTAATTGCAAAAATCGTTCGTATTGAAATGATTTATATAACGCATTTGGGTAAAAAATCGTTGGAAAGCCCGTCGTTTGATAGAGGTTTGCATATTCTTACGGAAAAATAGTTGGTAATTTTTCTCGTTCGGGTCTACAATCCGACTCATGTTCGTTTTCAAAACGATTTCAAAATCATAATAATGGAGCTTAGAATATGACAGCTAAAGGACAAATGTTACAAGATCCTTTTTTGAATGCGTTGCGTAAAGAGCACGTTCCGGTTTCGATTTATCTGGTCAACGGTATCAAACTGCAAGGCCAAGTCGAGTCGTTTGACCAATACGTCGTTCTGCTGCGTAATACTTCCGTTACCCAAATGGTTTATAAACACGCCATCTCAACGATCGTTCCTGCCCGTGCCGTAAGCCTGCAACACGAGAACAAACCCCAAGCCGCTGCGGCTGCCCCGGTTCAAGTTGAGACCGTGCAACAACCTGCCGAATAATGTATGTAACGCATTAATCGATTCTGATACCTTACCGCTTGGCCGGTAAGGTATTTTTATTTTCAGACGACCTTTAATTTTATGCAGCTCGAAAACATCCTCCCTTTTGCACACATGCTTCTCAAACAAGCCTTAAAACCCGATGCCCGCGCTTTGGACGGTACGGCGGGAAACGGCAACGATACGCTGATGCTGGCACGTTCGATCGGCAGCGGCGGGAAAGTGTGGGCGTTTGACGTTCAAGAGCAGGCATTGGCAAACACCCGAATGCGCTTGGAAGAAGCGGGTATGGCGGATAGGGCGGAGCTGATATTGGACGGACATGAAAACCTTGCCGCCCATATCCGCGAACCGCTGGACGCGGCGGTATTCAATTTCGGCTGGCTGCCCGGCGGCGATAAAAGTTGTACGACAGAAGCGGCAACCAGTATCCGCGCGTTGGCATCCGCCTTATCGCTGCTGAAAACGGGCGGGGTGGCGGTTGCCGTCCTGTATCCGGGGCATGAGGCGGGGCTGCATGAAGCGCAGGCAATCGAAGATTGGGCGCAGCGGTTGCCGCAGGATGAATTCGCCGTTTTGCGTTATGGTTTTATCAACCGCCGCAACCGCCCGCCGTATTTGTTGGCGTTTGAAAAGTTACGTCAAGAATGAATGTTTGGGGTAGAATAGGCGCTTCTTTCAAAAACAATAACGTGCGACCGCTATGCAATATCTGTTTGTAAAATACAGCCATCAGATTTTCGTCACCATCACCATTTTGGTGTTCAATATCCGCTTCTTCCTGCTTTGGCGGCATCCCGACAAACCTTTGGCGGGCATCTGGAAAGCCCTTCCCCACCTCAACGACACCATGCTGCTCTTTACCGGCTTGTGGCTGATGAAGATTACCCACTTTTCGCCCTTCAACGCGCCCTGGCTCGGCAGCAAAATCCTGCTGCTGCTGGTTTACATCGGGCTGGGCATGGTCATGATGCGCGCCCGTCCGCGTTCGCCGAAGTTTTATACCGTTTATGTTTTGGCAATGGCTTGCGTCGGTTGCATCGTCTATCTTGCCAAAACCAAAACGCTGCCGTTTTAAAAAGGTCGTCTGAACATGCCGCAAACCCATTTTGCCGTCATCGCCTTGGGCAGCAACCTTGCCGAACCCGCCCGCCAGGTCTGCGCCGCCTTGTCCGCGCTGGAGGCGCATCCGCAGATTCAAATCGAAAAAACTTCCTCGCTGTATGTGACCGCGCCGGTCGGCTACGACGATCAGCCTGATTTCGTCAACGCCGTTTGTTCCGTCCGCACTTCATTAGACGGCGTTTCGCTGCTTGCCGTGTTGAACCGCATCGAGGCGGATTTCGGGCGGGAACGCACGTTCCGAAACGCCCCGCGCACATTGGACCTGGACATCATCGATTTTGACGGCATCTCCAGCGACGACCCGCATCTGACCCTGCCGCATCCGCGCGCGCACGAACGCAGCTTTGTGATGAAGCCGCTGGCTGAAATCCTGCCCGATTTTGTTTTGGGCGGACACGGACGGGCGGCTGCTTTGGCGGCTGCTTTGGGAGATGAAGGCATACGTCTGTTGGAAGCTGTTTGAAGCAAGGTAGTGAAATAAAAACGCCTGTTTGCTTTGATCGCGTGTCGAAGTTTCTATTTGAAGCAAGCTAGGTTCAAGAGGTCGTCTGAAAAGGGAAATGGCTTGGCAGTTTCCTTTTTCAGACGACCTTTCAAGAAGGACGGCGGCAGGTTTGGGCAAATTCCGTCGGTCTGATAAAATGCCTCTTTCCAAAATATCAAAACAAAATCATTAATCAAACCATGAACTACCGTTATATTGTCGTCGAAGGCTCCATCGGCAGCGGGAAAAACGCCTTGAGCCGCCGCCTTGCAGAACATTTCAGCGCGCTGTCGCTGGCGGAAAACCCCGAACACAACCCCTTCCTCATGAAGTTTTACGCCAACGCCTCCCATCACGGCTTGGCAACCGAGCTTTTTTTCCTGATGCGCCGCGCCGAAAGCGTGGACATCATCAAAAACGAATACGCACAAGGCGGCATGGTGGTCGCCGATTTCCTGTTGGAAAAAGACCGGATTTTCACGCCGGTCGTGTTGAATGAAGACGAGCAGCAGCTCTTTGCCGATTTGAAACAAAAAATCCTGCCGCAGTATCCCGCGCCCGATTTGGTGATCTACCTGCAAACCGCTGTGGACGGCAACCGCAAACGCCTGCAAAAACGCGGCGACGGCATCATCAATCTTTTCCCCGAAGGCTATTTGGGGCGGATACACGAGGGATACAGCCAGTTTTTCCACCTTTATCAAAATTCCCCGCTGCTGACCGTCAATGCCGACGAGTTGGACTTGCAAGGCAATGACGAACATTTCCAACTGTTGCTCAATGCGCTGAACGATTTGCAAGGAACGCGCAATTATCTCAATTTGAGAGAACGCTGACGCAGTTTGCAAGATTGTGGTGAAACGCCGAAGCGGCTATGTTGGGGGATTCATTTTATTCCTTGCCCGCTTCTGCGTTTCCGTCTTAGGTCGTCTGAAAGGAGACATCATGACCCAATACCGATTCACTTTGCCCTCAAGCAGCGGCAACGACTTCGATTCTGCCGAACATCTGCCGCTGATTGTCTATTTCTACCCCAAAGACAGCACGCCCGGCTGTACCACTGAAGGTCTGGATTTCAACGCCCGTTTGCCGCAATTTAAAGAACTCGGCTATACCGTCGTCGGCATCTCGCGCGACGGCGTGAAATCGCATCAGAATTTTTGCGCCAAACAAGGCTTTAATTTTGAATTGTTGAGCGACAAAGACGAAACCGTGTGTAAAATGTTTGACGTGATCAAGCTGAAAAAACTGTACGGCAAAGAGTCTTTGGGCATTGAGCGCAGCACATTCGTATTGGACGCAAACGGCGAAATCATCCACGAATGGCGCAAAGTCAAAGTTGCCGGACACGCGCAGGAAGTGTTGGAAACGCTGTCCCGATAAACCGTAATGCAGCAAAAGGTCGTCTGAAAACGAACAGAGCGGGCTCTGCCCAAGCAGGTTTTCATTTTCAGACGACCTTTTATAGTGGATGTCAATCAGGGCAGGGTTGGCTTGTCCTGATTCATATTAAATCCACGATACACACCATCTTCGGACTGCCCGTAAAACCCCATGACCGACGAACTCATAGACAAACTGCTCGAATCCCTGTGGCTGCAAGACCGTCTCAGCCACAACACCTTGCAAGGCTACCGCCGTGATTTGGAAAAAATCGCCGCGCGCTTGGAAGCGGGCGGGCATACTTGGCTGGATGCCGAAGCCGCCGATTTGGCGGACGCCGTCTATGCGGCGGACGAAAAACACAGCTCGCAGGCGCGTGCCTTGTCCGCCTGCAAACGCCTATACGCCTGGCTGGAAGAGACCGAGCGTCGGACGGACAACCCGACCCGTTTTCTCAAAGCCCCGAAACAGACGCAAAAACTGCCGACCCTGATTACCGAAGCGCAAATCGAAAAACTGCTTGCCGCGCCCGATACCGAAACGCCGCACGGCCTGCGCGACAAAGCCCTGCTCGAAGTCATGTATGCCACAGGTCTGCGCGTAACCGAAGCCGTCAAGCTCCAGCTGGGCGACCTCGACCTCAATCGCGGCTGCATCCGCACCATAGGCAAAGGCGACAAACTGCGCATCGTACCTATGGGCGAAGAAGCTGTTTACTGGATCGAACGCTATTGCGCCGAATCGCGCCCGCTGTTGCTCAAAAACAAAATCTGCGACGAAGTCTTCGTCAGCCAAAAACGCAGCGGCATCTCCCGCCAACTCGCGTGGATGATTGTCAAAAACTACGCCGAAACCGCCGGCATCACCTCACTCAGCCCGCACGGCCTACGCCACGCCTTCGCCACCCACCTCGTCAATCACGGCGTCGATTTGCGCGCCGTACAACTCATGCTCGGACACGCTAACATCAACACCACACAAATCTACACCCACGTCGCCAACATCCGCCTGAAAAACATCGTTGACGAACACCATTCGCGAAACTAAACGATTCCATTAAAAAATTCGTCTGAAAACGGAAATCTCGTTTTCAGACGACTTTTTTGTTGACATGGCATTAAACATTCAAAATAAGTTATTTTGGAAAATATCAATCGAAATATGAATTTCAATAGAAAATTACCAAGATAAACCAAGAGGTAGACCTTGCAATGCAAACAGTTTTTATTTATATTCATGTTTAAGAATAAAACACACTATCAATACCGAGCGAAAGAAAACACGGAGCACATTATGTTTGTCTGCATCTGCAACGCCATTACCGACCACGAAATCAAAGAAACCATCGCCGCCGGCGCAAGTACGATGAGCGATTTGCAGGCTCAATTAGGAGTAGCTACTTGCTGTGGATGTTGCAGCGAATTGGCTGCTTCGTTTCTGAATATCAACAATGCCCAAACTACCATTACCGCCGGCATTAATGTTCAGTCTTAATTTCATCTAAAATTAAAAAAGGTCGTCTGAAACCAAAATTTTTGGTTTCAGACGACCTTTTACATCTACTCTAAAATAAAACGGTATATGCCGAATTGCCGTTTTGAAGTTAATCGGCTATACCTTACAATCTCGATTTCCGTTTACAGTAAAGAGTCTATTATGAAACTGACGTTGATGTTTCGCGAATATTGCAGCCTCTGCCACAAAATGCGCGAACAGCTTAAACCGTATCAAGAAAGATTTGGCTTTGAGCTGGAAATTCTTGATGTTGATGAAGATCCTGTCTTGGAAGAAAAATATAATGAACTTGTCCCTGTTTTGCTTGATGGCCAAACAGAAATTTGCCATTGGTTTTTGGATGAGGAAAAATTGAAAACCTTCTTGGAAACAAAATGTAATGGGTATAACGGCTGAAAGTATTTCTGTTTTGATAAGTTGGTTTCTAAAAATTGAAAACAGCTCGAGACCTTTGCAAAAAAGCCCTTCCCCCGACAGCCGGAACCCAAACACAGGTTTTCGGCTGTTTTCGCCCCTAATTGCGCCTAATTTTACCCAAATACCCCCTTAATCCTCCCCGGACGCCCCATAA
>NZ_POWX01000020.1 GCF_003044445.1 Neisseria mucosa | reverse complement strand
TTCGGGAAATGCCGTAATGATCTGCGGTACGCTGTTGGCTGCGTATGTGCAGGTAGTGGAGTACGGCTTGGTATTTGAAGTGTAATGTATATTTGCTCATAAAAAAACTGCACCTTGTGAGTTGGAGAGGATGTCCAACTTTTGGGGGGCAGTTCAGGTTTCAGACGACCTTTTTGATTGACGGAATACAGACAAGCTGAGATCTTTGCAAAATTTCCCCAAATCCCATAAATGTCTTAGTGGGAATTTAGAGGATTTGAGGAAATTTTGCAAAGATCTCATCAAACAAGTTATTACCATTCATACAAGTACAATTTCACAATATTGCAGGAACTGCCGAAACGGTACATTGTCCTGTCCCCACTCTGTGCGACGGTAACAAGATCATTTCAACAAACAAAAACGCCCATTCCCTTCCGGGACTGGACGTTTTTTAGTTTGACCATCGTATTCACCTGCAATTTCACGAATACGCGGATAGGTTTATTTTTTAGGTGATGGTGTGGGGGACTGTTAGTTTTTGCACAAATAATAAGTAATATAAAAAAACGCCGAAATCTTTTAAAGACGTGGATTTCGGCGTTTTTGTGTTTGAAAAAAAGTTGCATCAGCTTTTTCACAAAACCGCGCGGGAATGCGCGGTTTTTTGTTGAAAGCTGTCGGGTTTTGATAGGTTTTTAAACGGGTTTTAAGAGGTTTTTAAAATCAGTTCACGGAGCGGCCAAACCATTCGACGCGACCGACGATGGCGATATCGTCATCTGTATGGCTTAGGTCTATTTCAAAGGGGGCGTAATGTGGGTTGGCTGATGTTACCAATAGCTTACCCGGCATCCGTTGTACGCGTTTTACGAAAAGGTCGTTGCCTATGCGTAGGACGTACAAGCCGTCGCGCGGCTCGGTTTCGGCGTGGTTGATTAGGATGTTGTCGCCGTGGTTCAGGATGCCTTCCATTGAATCGCCTTTCACGGCGATTACGGAGAGTTTGTCTGTTTGGCGGGTGACGTAGTTTTCTATCCAGTATCGGCGGAAAGCCATACAGAATAAGGGTTTTTCATCGCTTACGGTTTGTCCATGCCCCGCTGCGGCTTCGACGCTGTACCGTGGAATAAAGACGAATTCGCGCAAATCGACGGGATTGCCGAGCGTATCGACCGCGCCTGCGCCGGTATCGGATACGGGGAAGGCTCCGGCATTCTCAGGACGGGCGCGGTCAAGGTATGGCACGCCCTTGCCTGTCAGCAACCAGTTGAGGTCGCAGCCCGTAACATCTTGAATTTTTATGAGTGTTTCGGCTTTCGGCAGCCCATCTTTTGCGAATACCTTATTAAGTCCCATGTAGGACATATCTATCTTGGAGGCTATTTCTTCCAACGTCGAATCAGGCCATAAAAGCTGAAGTCTGCTTTTAAAAGTCATGTGTATCTCTCTAACAAAAAGACTAACCAAAAAACCTTCCTTTTTGGTTAGAAATAATCTCAATTAAAAACAAAAGTTTATAAAATAAGTTCCTTTTGTTTGTAAATTTACTAACCAAAAGGGTTTACAACTATCCTTTTGGTTAGTATTATGCGTTTCACTAAGTTAAATGACTTAGCAAACAAACCCAAAAGGAAGACTTATGAAAACCCAAAAAGAAAGATTAATAGAAAAAATCGAAAATGCGGAAAGCAGGAAACAAGATTGGCATCGTGCAGAAATCGTCGCGGCAGTTCGCAAACGTGGGAAAACAATTACTGCTCTATCAATCGAATCCGGATTGAGCGCGAATACATTAAAAAGCGCGTTGCAGTTTAAATATCCAAAAGGCGAACGGATTATTTCAGACTTTCTCGGCGTACCACCTCAAGAGATTTGGCCTAGCCGTTATCCCGAACAGGTTTAAATTACTCGAAAGAGTAAACAAAAGTTTATATCAGGAGCTGTAAATGAGCAACACCATATCGCTAGAGGAGCTGAAAAATTTAAGTTTGCCAAATCTGCCAAAAAATATCGAAAGCATTAGATACCGAGCCAAAACACAAGGCTGGCCGTACATCGAAGAAGTTGGCAAAGCACGCGGAGGTCGTCTGAAAAAATATGTGATTGCCTCTCTCCCCGCCGAAATCAGAGCCGCCATCATGAAACGGCAGTCGGACGAACTGGCGGAGAAGATGCCGAAAACCCTACTCCAAATCAGACAGGAGAAGACGGCGATGTCGCCTCAGGTCTTGGCGGAAGCGGCAAAGCGATTGAACGAGAAACAACGGTCAGTGGCGGATGCGCGATGTGCGGTGGTGGCGGCGGTGCTGGGTATCAAATATCAATACGGGTGCTCTGCCAAGGTTGCGGTGGCTCAGTTTTTGAGGCTGCTGGCGGAGGGTAAGTTGGACGAGGTTACGCTCGGCAACTTGGAAACGGCAAATGACCGCAGTCGGTCGGCAAAGGTTGGCGAACGTACTTTAGACGGCTGGATTTCTGCCTACCTTAAGGCGGAAAACGCGACGGAGCGGTTGGTCTCTTTGGCTCCGAAGGTAACTAAGGCGGTCAAACCGATTGAGAGCTACGGTTGGTTGCCGACATTTATGCAGTTTCACAATATTCCGTCCGCGCCAAAATTGGCACACAGCTACCGCCGATTTGTGCAGTGGGCCGAAGCGGAAAATATGCCGGTCAATGATGTGCCTAACTTGAGTATGGTGCGGCGCGTTTGGGAAAAGCTCCCGCTGATTATGCAGGAGCGCGGCAGGAAAACGGGGGCGGCTTATAAATCGCTGCTGCCTTATGTGAAACGTGATTGGGGGGCTTTGAAGCCGAACGATGTTTGGATCGGCGACGGCCACAGCTTCAAGGCGAAGGTGGCGCACCCTGTACACGGCAGACCGTTTAAGCCTGAAGTGACGGTGATTATTGATGGTTGTACGCGGTTTGTGGTGGGATTTTCGGTCTCTCTTGCTGAAAGTTGTGTGGCGGTATCGGACGCTCTGCGTATCGGGGTCAAGCACTTTGGTTTGCCGATTATCTACTACTCGGATAACGGCGGCGGTCAGACAGGCAAGACGATAGACCATGAAATCACGGGTATTACGTCCCGATTGGGTATCCGCCATGAAACGGGTATTGCGGGCAACCCGCAAGGTCGAGGCATCATTGAGCGATGGTGGAAAGACAATCTGATTGAGATGGCGCGCCAGTATGAGACGTTTGCGGGCGCGGGGATGGACAGCAGCACGAAGAATCTGATGTACCGCAAGATGGAAAGTGCGTTTAACGCTTTGGAAAAAGGCAAGGAGTTGACGGTAGAACAGCAAAAATATTTGAAAAAGCTGCCGAGTTGGTCGCAATTTATCGCGGATGTGGTCAAGTGTATCGACGAATACAACAACCGCCCACACGGCGAGCTGCCCCGACATCCGGACGGCGGGCATTACACGCCGAAGGCTTATCGGGAAATGAGGCTGGAACAGGACGGTATCGCGCCGGATATGTTGTCGGCGGAAGAGCTGGCGACGATGTTTATGCCGCAGGAGGTGCGAAAGGTACAGCGCGGTTGGCTGGATTTGTTCAACAACTCTTATTTTTTGACCGAACTGGCGGAGTATCACAAAGACGAGGTACGGGTCAGCTACGATTTGGACGATGCGTCGGTGGTCAATGTGTTTGATATGGACGGCAAGTTCATCACGAAGGCACAAGTCAACGGCAATAGCCGCGAGGCTTTCCCGACGGCGCGTATCGACCAACTGGCGGAAAAACGCCGAAAAGGCAAAATCAAGCGGGCGGAAAATGCAATCAAGCTCGCAAATGCGGAAGTCAATCCGGCACTGGAACAGGCGGCAGCTTGGGACGAGCTGGGACATTTGGGCGGAAACGTCATCGAGGCGGAGTATGCGGTATTGCCGAAAACAGGAACAGACGACGAGATTGTCTTGTTTGAGGCGGATATGTAGTTAAAACATTTTTAAAACACTTTTAATAAGGAAAACATCATGACAAATAAGGTCAACGAAGCACTGCAACAAAAACTGGCTGAATTTAAAGCCAAATCAGGGATGAATCAGACGATGCTTGCACGCGGTATCGGGGTATCTCCGGCATCTATCAGTATGTATTTGAATAATAACTACGCGGAAAAAGGCGGCAAATATGAAACCATCGAGCCGAAAATCGAAGCGTTTTTAGAGGTGCAGGAAAGTAAGGCGCAACGCGAAGAGCTGGTTTTGGGATTTGTATCGACCAAGACGACCCGCCGAATCTCTGAAGTGATGCGCGATGCGCATGAAGCGGGCGACACAGTGGTGATCTACGGTCAAGCGGGTTTGGGCAAGACTCAGGCGGTCAAAAACTACTGCGAGAAGAATCCCGCCGCCATCCTGATTGAGGCTAATCCGAGCTTTACGGCTTTGGTTTTGATGCGGAAATTGGCGGCAGCGGCGAAGGTCTCAACGGTCGGCAGCCTGAATGATTTGTTTGAGTCTGTATCTGACCGCCTGCGTGATTCGGGCCGTCTGATTGTGGTCGATGAGGCGGAAAACCTGCCTTTACGCGCCCTTGAGATTATCCGCCGACTGCACGACGACACGGGCTGCGGGTTGGTTTTAAGCGGTATGCCCCGACTGGTGGCGAATCTGCGCGGTAAGCATGGCGAGCTGGTGCAACTTTATAGCCGCGTATCGGTTGCGCTTAATTTGGGCGACTCGATGCCGGATGAAGAATTGGAAGAAATTGCCAGAGCGGCGATGCCGGAAGCGGATGACGCGACGATTGCGGAACTGGTTAAACAAAGCAACGGCAATACGCGACGGATGAGCAAGTTGATGTGCGGTGCGGTACGAACGGCAAACAAAAACGGCATCAAAATGCAATCGGGCATCGTCAAAAAATACTCGACATTGATTATCCGATAGGTCGTCTGAAACGGTAAGTCTTTGACAGGGCTATATATTTTTTTACCCTATGATTTTAATAAGTTATTGTTTTTAAAGGAAAACTAAAGTGCAAATTTTGAAGAAAGTTGATTGGGAGATGTTTTCGGCGCCACGTTTTTGGCGGTGGGTGCCGGTTGGTTTGACGGTGGGCGTGTGGTGTTTTGTGGCGGGAATGGCGTTGTATGGCTGCACCCAAGAACCTGAACCGGTTGCGAAAGAGCCGACTAAGGTCGAGGCGATGCAGCGTCAGGCGGATTTGGAAGTTTTGAAAACGGAACGTGCCTACGAGGCAATGAGTGTGGAGCAGAAGATGGAAGGAATTGTATATGAATAAGTTCAAACGGCCTAAACGGGGGCTGAACCGAATCAAGAAATTGGCATTGAAACGGGCGGTCGAGGAAATCCGCGCCAAGTACGGCGAACGGGCGATTGTGAAGGGATGGCGCGAGCCAGAAGGGAAGTAAAAATGATGGAAATTTGGATGATTTGGATGATTTTGGGGGCTGCGCTGGGTGCAGTGATCGGGATTTTTATCTACGCGGAAGGCATCTTGCTTGAAAACGAGCGTCTGCGCGGGATTTTGAGAGTGGAAGTCGCAGGACGGGAGGTATTGGAAGCGTGGATGGACGCGGCATACCGCAGCCGTAAAGGGGGTGGGAAATGTTAACCAAATTGAAACCCTGCCACGTATGCAAACAAATGAAGCCTGAATCGGCGTTTGCGTGGACTTTGGACAAAAACGGGGTAAGGAAGCGAACCCAACGTTGTGCGAAATGTTGGGCAGAACAGATGGAAAAGGAGGCTCGGGCGAATATGGAACGGCATCGAGAAGAACGAGGCACAAAGTTGGAATGGGGACGCCCCGCCGTCGCCCGCACAGTTTGGGGCGACAGTTGGCCTGCCGCGCCCGCCATTATGGAGAACAAGCACTGGACGGCAACGGATACGCGCAAAGCGGATGCCGAATGGGCTTTGAAATTTAGGGAGCGTATGAAATGAGCTTTAAAAGACGGAACAACGATTGGCAGGCATGGGGACAACACCGCCGGCGAGCGACGAAGTTTATGGTGAAGCGAAACCGCGAACAGGTAATCGCGGAATATCAGGCGCAGTTTGAAGATCAGGACGGCAAAGGTCGTCTGAAAAAGGAAGGGAACGAAAAATGAACGAAAAAGATTTAATCGAATGGCTGGAAGACCGTGGAGAACTCATGGTCATGAAAAAGGACGGCGAGGGTTTTGTGATTGCCGCGCGCGCGCCGGACGGGATTTGGAAGACTGCCGAGGCGCAATCGCTGGCACGGGCGATAACAGTATGGGAGGAGATGTGATGAATATTGCTAAACCAAATAAAGAAGACCTTGACGCAGTATGGGAACTGGTCGCGTTTTTAAACAAAATTGAGCAGGGTTTGAATCCGATTTACCAACCTGCCGACCCAGAGGATGAAGACGATTTCGAATATCTGAGTGATGCGCCTGCGGATGAAGTGTTTGAAGCTTTGGAATATAAGTCTGACAACGCCAATTTGCCTTGGATTATGACCGTATTGGATACCTTGCTGTCTTCGAATAACGACATTGTTGACCAAGAATCTAGTGGTTTGGATTTTTCCCCAAAATTTAAACAGGCTGTAAAGGATACGGAAAGATTGGATTTCTTAATCGAAGTCGGGTCAGCCGAATTTTCAAAACAAAATGGCCAGAAGACCTGTTGCAGCTTAACCGAATATGGCATTAGAGGCTATGGAAGCAATTACCGCGAAGCATTGGATGATGCGATGAAAGAGTGGAAGGAGATGTGATGACTACCGGAATGATGATTTATCTCTTGATCTGCGGGCTGATTGGTTTGGCGCTGGTAGTTTTGGCACTAATGAGCTTAATTGAAAACTGGTTTAAACGGCGGACTAAAGATGTTGTTTTGGATGCCTGCAGTATGTTTATTGGGTTGGTTGTTGTCCTTGTGGCGTTTTTGGCGATTCTTGGGGTGATTAAATGAATATCAAATGCCCGAACTGCGGGGCGGTGCATAGTCTGGACAGCTTAATCAACGATGCCGACGCATCGGCTGTATTGCGGGCTGTGTTGGAGATGGATGCGGAATTGGGCAAGGCGGCGATACGTTATGTCGGCTTGTTCAGACCCGCTAAATCGCAGCTCTCTTGGTCTCGCACGGCGAAGCTCTTGAACGAACTGCTGTCGATGATGAAAGCGCAGACTGCGGAGCGCGACGGGGTGTCCTCCCCCGCTCCCGCCGAGGCTTGGCTGCACGGATTTAATGAAACCGTCAACGCCCGCGATCAAGGTCGTCTGAAACTGCCCTTAAAGTCGCATGGTTATTTGCTGGAGATTGTCAGCCAGTGGCAGGGTTCGGGGCTGTCCTCTCCCCAGTCCTCTCCAACAGGGAGAGTGGGCGAAGGCGGCGCGCCGTCAAAACTGCGGCAAGGTGTGGCAGCCTTGGGCGAATGGGCGGGGGATGATTGGGCAAAACGGGAAATCGCGTCAGGCTTTGCATTACTTGCCGCGCTTAATCTGCCCAACCGCCCCGCCGCGCAGGATATGCCGGTAGTCGCGGAAATTTGGTATCGGAAACTGATGGAGACAAAAGAAATCGTCTCGCCGGAGTATGACCCGATACGGATTCAGACGGGGTTTAAGGTGTTGCAGGCGACGGAAACATGGCCGCAACCCGCCGAACTGCTCCGAAACCTGCCGCCACGGTTGATACCAAGGGCGATGCTGGCAAAGCCCGCGCCGGACAAAGAAAAAGGTCGTCTGAAAATGGCGAAAGTGAGAGAAGTTTTAAACAAGAAAGGTAAGTGAAATGAAAGAGTATGTTTTTAAAATTGTTTCGGAAAATGGGAAGTGCCGTGTCGAGTTGCCCGAAATCAATCTAAACGGTGAGTATCAAGCTCCCGACCTGATGGCTGCGTTGACAAGGGAATTTTTAGCCAGCGTAAGCAGTGATGCCGCCCGAGATACGGAAGGATTTATGAAGGCAGCCGTCACGAATTTAAAAGCATTGCAACTGGCAAGACAGTTGAGAGATGCAGACCGAAAAGTAAATTAAGAAAGGAAAAAGAAAATGGCTAAACAACGTATCAAACAGGCGGCAATCGAAGCCGCACAAGACAAAACCGAAGTAACGGCGCATATCCGCACGATTGGCGACCTGAACCGCGAAATCAAACGCTTGGAAACCGAAGCGGGAGATAAAAAAGCGGTAATTGAAGAAGAATACGCCGCGCTTGCCGCTCCGTTGAAAGCCGAGTCGGAACGCCTGACCGCCGCCGTCGCCGCCTACTGCGAGGCACACAAGGACGATCTGACGGAAAACGGCAAGACCAAGACGGTGGATTTTGTAACGGGACTCGTCAAATGGCGCATCCGTCCGCCTAGCGTCAAGGTAACAGGCGTCGCCGCCGTCTTGGCTTGGATGTCGGAAAAAACGGCATATCAAAGCTTTATCCGCACCAAGCAGGAAATCGACAAAGACGCCATCCTGAATCAAAAAGAGCGTTTTTCAGACGGCCAAGTGCCGGGAATTAAGATTGTGTCGGGGCTTGAGAATTTTGTCATCGAGCCGACCGAGCAGGAATTGGCCTAAATCACCGGCGGCCTCGGTTGAGGCCGTCTGAAACTATAAACCAACCGCGCGGCACGGCCTGCCGCATCAACACAAGGAGCATCGATATGCAAGAAGAAAACCGAATCAGCGAAACCGACGCGGAAGACATCTGCAACCAACTGGGAGAATAACCATGTACGACAAGCGAACCGTCCACAAATCCGAACTGGTCAAACAGGCCGCCGCCTTGTCCGACATTCCTGCCGCCGCAGCGGCGAGGCTTATCGACGAGCTGCTGGACACCGTAAAAGCCCATTTGCGCAACGGCAGCAAGGTCAGCATTGCCGGTTTCGGTACATTTGAAGCGCAACGCAAGCCTGAGCGGCAGGGGCGCAACCCGCAAACGGGCGAACCGCTGACCATCGCAGCACGAAAAACGCCTAAATTCCGCGCAGGTAAGGCTTTGAAAGACGCGGTGAACCGTTAAAGCCGCTGATGTTTAAAAGGTCGTCTGAAAACAGTTTAAAACCTGTTTCAGACGGCCTTTTTTATGCCTGTCCGTTTCGTAAAAAAACAGTGGCTTACTACAACATATAGTATTTTATCTGTATAATATGCGATAATTAATCAATATATTGTGTTTTAGGGGTTTGAAATGCGCCGTGCGTTGATTGCGAAAATTAAAATCGCTCAAAAAGAGCTTGGTTTGGATGATGCGACGTATCGCGCGGTCTTGGAGCGTGTGACGGGTAAGCGGTCGTGTACTGAGTGCAGTATCCCTGAGCTGGAGCGCGTGGTCGAGGATTTGCGCCAACATGGGTTCGCGCCGAAAAAGACGGCGGGACAACGACCGAACCGCCGCGAGTCTGCCGACCCGATGATGCGCAAAATCGAAGCCCTGCTGCTGGATAACGGTTGGACTTGGAATTATGCGCACGGCACGGCGCGAAGAATGTTTAAGGTTGACCGCGTGGAATGGTTGTCCGACGGCAATATGCACAAGTTGGTGGCGGCTTTGCAGATTAGTGCGAACCGCAAGAAAAAGGAGAAAACGGGATGAGTTTAAATTGGGAGATGACGGAGCAGGATTTCAAGGATGTGGAACATCTGCTGCCGCATAGTATGGTAGCGCTGATTACGGTCATCGGGCTGGAGGCGGCGTTCCACATGGTTAAGGTTTGGGGCGGGACGAATTACCCGATTTCCAACCGCCGTCGCAATACGCGTCAGAGTCGAATTTTACACGCACAACTGGTCGAGGACATCGGCGAGGAGGCTGCGGGGCGGTTGGAGCGTGCTTATGTTGGGCAGCCTTTCCTTGCCATCCCGCGCTGTTGGGACGCGATGCGCGAGCTGCGAAACCGATTCATCCGCCGCCAGTATGATGCAATGAGCGCGGAGGGTTTGAGTGATTTGTTTATTGTGCGCGAGCTGGTGTTGGCGCATAAGCTGTCGACGCGGAATATCCGATACATTTTGAAAGAAGCTGACCGCGAAGCGGCGGCAAGGGCGCAGGCGGATTTGTTTGCGGCTTAGTTTTTGTTGTGCTTGTGTTGAGAGTGGACCTTTTCCCCTGCCTTCGGGCGGGGATTTTTTTTGCCTTTATTCCGCTGAATGCAAGCCTGACGGGGCTTGGCGGTCGTCTGAAAGGGTTTAATGGGGTTTTCAAACTATCCTTTGTTTTTAAATTATCCATTTGAGGTATTTATGGCTCAACAAAAAGAACTCCCTTGGGTGGCTGAAGCGCGAAAGTATATCGGTCTGACAGAAATCCCCGGTAAAAACCACAATCCGACCATTTTGAATTGGCTGCACGGGCTGAAAGCTTGGTGGAAAGACGACGAGACGCCGTGGTGCGGCGTATTCGCAGCCCATTGTCTGCGAGCCGGTAACCGAGACATCCCGAAGGATTGGATGCGCGCCAAAGAATATGCTTTTTGCGGTAAACGCCTTACCAAGCCTGCTTACGGCTGTTTGGTCGTGTTTACGCGCCAAGGCGGCGGTCATGTTGGTTTTGTTGTCGGCAAGGACAAGGCAGGCAATCTGTTGGTTTTGGGCGGTAATCAAGGCAATCGCGTCAGCATCGCGGCATTTCCGACGTCCCGCGTGGCTGCGTATGTATGGCCGTCTGTCGGCGGTGCGCCTCTTGATCCCACTCCGGAGCGTTACAACCTGCCATTGGGCGGTGCGGCAATGAGCAGGAGCGAGGCATGAAAAAGTCTTTGATTGCTTTGGCATTGGCGACATTGAAACCGCTGGTTCCTGAATTTGAGATTAAATCTGCCCGCGTGGGCAATCTGAAACAACATCCGAGCCTGCGCTTGGGTAAATCAGGCGTGGCAGCCGCCAAACGTGCGGCGCGTAAACGCAAGAACCGTCGTTAGTCATGGGACAGGTTGCGTTTTATGAAAAGATGATTGAGCAATGGTCGCGACAAAGCCGCGAGGCAAGAGAACAGGCAGATTTGGCTGCATTTGAATTTGCGGAGAGCGAACTTGCCAATTATCGGGAAATGCTGAAACGGCATCTGCAAAACGGGAGTGTGAAATAAATATGCGGATTTTCGACATTTTTAAAAACCCTGCGACAGGTAATGTGTCGCACTCGAAACTGTGGGCAAACGTCGCCTGCGCGGCGGGGACGGTTAAATTTGTGATGTTGCCCGATCCGTCGGCGGAAATTTGGGCGGTGTATTTGGGCATCGTGGGCGGATACGCCGTGGCGCGCTCGTTTGTCAGCGTGAAGCGACAGGAGGTCGAGAATGACGCTCAAACTGTTGACGAATAAATGGGTGCTGAGTGGCTTGGCTGCCATTTTGGCGCTGATTTTGGCGGCATCGTATCAGCAAGGCTACGAGACGGCATACAACAAACAGCAAGCAGTCATCGACAAGATGGAAAAAGGCAAGGCGGAGGCCTTGAGGCTGTCGGCTCAAAACTACGCTCGCGAGCTGGAGCAAGCCCGCGACGAAGCAAAACAATCTGAAGCCAAGGCGCACGCCGTCGGTGTGGCATTGGCACAAAAGCAGGCGGAAGTCAGTCGTCTGAAAACGGAAAACAAAAAGGAAATCGAAAATGCGCTTACTCAAGACCGCCAAAAAGCAGGCGGCGGTTGTATTGACGGCCTTGGCTCTCACAGCCTGCGCCTCTACGCCCGCGCCCTCGGCTACGGAAATTAAGGTTGTCGAAAAGGCGGTCATGCCGTCTCCGCCCGCTGCGTTGATGGTTGCGCCGGTGCGCCCGAATGCGCCGAAAGACGGCAAGACGGCAACGCTGCTCGAACACGCGGCTGAGTTTGGCGGCTATGTTTCGGAGCTGGAAAACCAAAATCAGGCTTGGCGCGATTGGGTCAACAGTCAACTCAAAATTGACAGTCAGTCGGAGGTTGCGAAATGACGACCTATCAAGAGTTGGTGCAGCGCGTGATTTCCTGTCGCCATGCGGATTTAGAGTTGGGTTTGAGCCGCGCAAGAGAGCAAAAGCCGTTTGTCGAACATGTGTCCTCGTTGTTGGATAAGGCAGGGATTGAGTACGCAGTGCGCATGGATAAGGATTTTCAGACGACCTTTTGCGTGGAGTTTGACGGCAACGCGGAAGCGGCTGTCTATTCTGCGGTGTCGCCGTATTACCTGATTTTTTCGGGGGATGGAAAATTTGAAGTGGCGAGTCGCCATCCTGAAGGCTATGCCGTCCGTATCGTATTTGGCGATGTGCCGGTTTAAGGGGGTTTTAAATGGACTTTGAATTTGGTTTTAAAACCCTGTGGCCGATTGCGACTGCCGCGTTTTGGTTTTGGGTCAACGGCATTTCAGGTCGGCTGAAAGAGGCGGACAAGCGTATCGACAACCTTAAAGAGGAGCTGCACGCGGTCAAGCTCTCCTACCACACCAAGCAGGACGCCCAAGCCGACCGCAAAAATATCGCGGCGTCTTTGGAGCGCATCGAAAACAAACTTGAAAAAATGAATGAAAAATTAGACAGGAAAGCGGACAAATGAGCGACCCGATTTTAGAAGCCTTGGCGCGTATTGAGGCCAAGACTGACGAAACCTTGAAAAACCAAACCGAAATGAAAGCCGAAATTGCGCAAATCCATAAGGATACGCGCAAGGCGGCAGTCATTGCAGGCAGTGCGTCCGGAGCGATTACAGGTGGTTTGGTATCTGCCGCCATCATGACTGTCCGCGCCAAACTGGGATTTTAAAATGGCACACCCAAAAGAAACCCGCGAAAAGCTGCGCAGGCTGTACGTCAGCGACGGGCAGACGCTCGAAATCGCGGCGATGATGTGCGAAATCCCGACCGCGACCGCCCGTAGCTGGAAACGCGCCGCCAAAGAGACCGGCGACGATTGGGACAAAGTACGCGCAGCCTACACCTTGGCGGGCGGCGGCATCGAAGACTTGAGCCGTTCGCTGCTGGCGGGTTTTTTGGTGCAGTACCAGTCAACGATGACGATGTTGCAAGATACGTCGATTGAAGAGCTGATGCCGTCCGAGCGCGCAAAACTGTTGGCGAGCCTGTCCGACGCGTTTACCAAGACCGTAGCCGCGAACGCCAAAGTGATGCCGGAAACGTCAAAACTGGCGACGGCGATTGAGGTGTTGGAATTGTTTGGCGAAGTAGTCAAAGAGCGATACCCGCAACACTTGCAGGCTTATGTCGAGCTGGTTGAGCCACTGGGTGTGGAAATTGAAAAGAAATACAGGTAAGCGATATGCAAAAAGTTGAATACACGCATAAAGGTTGGTTTTTATTTTGCCCGATTTGGATTGCAGATTGGGATAGCGAAGTGCCGGCAGTTGCGCCGCGCTATAAGCTGGAGCCGTTGTTTTGGCTCGCCGACCAGTTTTTTTACTTTATGTCCGCTATGAATGAAATGAAAACAGGAGAGCCGTTGCCATTTTGTTTCATGGTTGATCAAAAGCCGCTGAAAAAGCCGGTTGTCCACTATTACGAATAAAACATGAAGTCCAAAGAGTTTTTAAAGTCGCTTGCCGAATACGCCGCCCAACTCCGCCAAATCATTGAGGCAGAGGTGGACGGCTTCGACGCGTCGACTGTCGCCATTGCAGAGCGTCGGGCGAAGGTATTAGACCCGGTCAACGGGTACGAGTATTTCGTCAATACCTATTTCCCGCACTATGTCCGCTCGCCTGAAAAGTCGCTGCTGCACAAGTTTTTATTTTCCCGGCTACCCGAAATCTTGAGGTCGTCTGAAGGTATCAATGAGGCAACCGCCGCCCCGCGCGGCGAGGCGAAATCGACGCTGGTTACGCAACTGTTTACGCTTTGGTGTGTGGTAACGGGGCGCAAGCATTACGCGGTCATAGTGATGGACAGTATCGACCAAGCCTATCCCATGCTGGAGGCAATCAAGGCGGAACTTGAGTTCAACCCGCGCCTTAAAACCGACTTTCCGGAGGCTTGCGGACAGGGTCGCGTTTGGCAGGCGGGGACTGCAGTAACGGCAAACGAAGTCAAAATCCAAGTGGCGGGCAGTGGCAAAAAGTTGCGCGGTCTGCGCCACGGCCCATACCGCCCCGACCTCGCCGTCCTCGATGATATCGAGAACGACGAACAGGTGCGCAACCCCGAGCAACGCGACAAACTCGAAACTTGGCTGAAAAAAGCCGTCCTCGCCTTGGGTGGCGCGGGGCAGAAGTTTGACGTGATTTATATCGGCACCATCCTGCACTACGACAGCGTGTTGAACCGCACGTTGAACAACCCGTTTTGGCACGCGACCAAGTTTAAAGCCATGCTCGAATGGCCTGACCGCATGGATTTGTGGGACAGATGGGAGGAGCTTTACCGCAACGACGGCAAAGAGGTGGCGCAGGCGTTTTATCTCGCCAACAAAGATGAGATGGAGCGTGGCGCGGTCACTTCTTGGGCGGCTCGCGGTGTGTTGGCACTGATGAAAATCCGCGCCCGCGACGGCCATGCGACGTTTGACAGCGAGTATCAAAACGACCCGGTCAGCGGCGAAGATGCGCCGTTTGCCGAAAACATCAAATACTGGTCTGAACTGCCCGACGATTTGGTGTACTACGGCGCGCTCGACCCGTCATTGGGTAAAGCGGGTGCGGGGCGCGACCCGTCGGCGATTTTGGTCGGCGGTTATCAAAAATCGACGGGGCGGCTGTTTGTAACCGTCGCCCAAGTCAAAAAACGCCTGCCCGATTTGATTATCGAGGACGTGATCCGCATCCAAAAAGAGGCGCGGGTCAAGCCGGTGTTGTGGGTCGTGGAGACGGTGCAATTCCAAGAGTTTCTTAAGGATGAGCTGATTAAGCGCGGGGCGCGTTCGGGTGTGCATATCCCCGTGCGCGGTATCAAGCCGTCATCGGACAAGATGTTGCGGATTGAGACCTTACAGCCACATATGGCAAACGGGCTGATTTTGCTCAACCCCGACCAAAAGACACTGATTAGCCAGTTGCGCCACTTCCCGAAAGCCGACCACGACGACGGCCCCGACGCGTTACATATGCTGTGGATGGCGGCAACGACGGGCAATGTATCAAACAGGGCGCGGGCGATTGATTTGCCTGCGCCGATGTTGGAGATTTAAAAATGTGTGATGTGAGAGAACGTATAACCGCTCGTGAAAAAGAGCTGACAGAGGATGTTGAGTACCTCGAGCGTGGTTTGGATAAAGCGATTGCACATCTGCAAGAGGTTGTCTCCTGCTATAAGGCTGGGCGGCTATTAAATCTACATTTTATTGTCGCTGAAATTGAAGGTTTTTTGGCAGCTCGCGGCGAAGAGTATTGATTTTAAAGTCGTCTGAAACCGTTTTCAGACGACCTTTGGAGTAAAAAAATATGTTCGGATTGATTAAAAGCGCAACACGGAAAACCGCCATCAAGACATTGACGAGCGCGACAGAAGACGCGCTGGAAAGCCTGTTCTCTAACATGGAAGGCACGGACGCTCTGCTTTCGCGCCTCGGCGTGGACAGGCAGCAGGCATTGGACGCGGTAGCGGGCGACGATGAGGTCGCCGCCTGTTTGGAGGATTTACACTCCGCCATGCAGAATAAATCTTGGCGAATCTATGGCGAGGACTTGAGTGACGAAGACAAAGACCGTTTGTGGAAAACGCTGAAACGCCATTTGCCCGCGCTTGCCGAAATCGTCCTGACGGCGCGGCTGGGCGGATACGGCGTGGGGCGTTATGTCTATCAGCCCGAACCCGACGGCTTTTTGACGATTAAACACATCAGCAACAAGAGCGGCGAACTGGCGAAATATATCCCCTACCGCGACGGCTCGCTGGTGTATCGCGGAATCGCAGGCGAAGAGACTTGCAATACGGATGTGCTGTATCTCTTTATTGCCCACCGCGCAACATCGACCAATCCTGCGGGAGAAATGGCGGCGGCGCGGCTGTATGCCCCCGTCGCGTTGCGTAAAAAAGGCTTTGTCTATGCGGCGCAATTCATCACGCGCTATGCCCAGCCTTATCTGATTGCCAAAATCCAAGCCAACAGCGAGGACGACCACAATAGCTTCATGAGCCGTTTTTACCGTTTTGTCTCCGGCGGCGCGTTGAGCATCGACCGCGAGGACGATGTGATGATGCTGCAAAACAGCGCGGACGGTCAGGCATTCCGCCGTCTGGAAAACCTTGCCAATGCGCGTATCCAAAAAACACTGCTGGGCAAGGTCAAAACCAGCGACCTTGAGACCGCCAGCCGAGCGAGCCAGGAGACCGAAGAAAACAACCGCGACGAGCGCATCGGCGCATATCTTGCCCTTTTGTCCCGCGCGGCGCAGCACTTTATCGACGCGCTTGTGATGGTCAACAACGCCTACGGCAAGCCGATTCACGCGCCAAAAGGTGTATGGTTCGAGTTTGAAGACGAAATCAAGGTCGATAAAACCCGCGCCGAACGCGACAAGATGTATATGGATACGGGACAACTCATACTGACCGAGACCTACTACCGCGACATCTTGGGCTTCGAGCCGGAACATTTCGAGCTGCGCGATCCGAAAACGTCGTCTGAAAACCCTGCGTCCGCCAAATTCAGCCTGCGCCTGTCTGACGGTCTTGCCCGTAATGCGCCCGATACGGCGGAGCAGGCAATCGCCCGTCCGAAAATGGAAGCGGTGTTGGGTTTGTTGGAAAACTGCAAAGACTACGCCGAATTTGAGGCGAAGCTGTCCAAACTTGATTTGAGCCAGGGCGACAATCTCTTAATTCAGCGTTTGGTTTCAGACGGCCTTTCGGCTTGGGCTGACGGAGCGGACGATGGACGGGATTGAATACAGCTTCGCCGGCTTGGTCGATAAAGCCGCTTTCGAGCATTTCAAATCCAAGAAAATCCTGCCCGGATTCAGTCATTACGATGTATGGCTGTACCAGCACAGCCTTGCCTTTACCGTCGCCAAGATGATGGACGCGGATATGCTCGCCGAAGTCAAAGATGCCATCGAATCCGCGCAGCAAAACGGTACGGCATTCGCCGATTTTAAAAAGCGTTTAAAACCGTATTTGATGGCGAAAGGCTGGTGGGGCGAGCAAGTAATGACCGACCCGCTGGACGGCGAGCCGAAATTGGTACAGCTCGGCAGTACGCGCCGTCTGAAAACCATTTTTAATACCAATATGCAGACCGCCTTCGCGGCGGGGCAATGGCAGCGGATTCAGGCAAACAAAAAAGCCCTACCGTATTTGCGCTACAACCATTCCGCCGCCGGGCATCCGCGCGACAGCCATAAACGCTACTACGGCTTAGTCCTGCCGGTTGACCACGACATTTGGAAAGTCATCTTTCCGCCCAACGGCTACGGTTGTAAATGTTCAGTGTCCGCCCTGACCCGTCGGCAGGCGGAACGCGAGGGCATCAGCGGCGAGCCTGATGTGGATATGGTCGAGTTTACCAATCCGCGCACAGGTCAAAAGGTATTGATTCCCGACGACATTACGCCGAGCTTTGCGCATAACCACGGCGACAGGCTGGGCGCGATGGACGCGTTGTTTGGCGAACGCAACGGCGAAGAGGCACTGACCGCCATGATTGCCGAGCGCGAGGCGTGGTTGGACAAGCGGTATAGCGTGCCGTCTGACAAAGTGGCGGTGTTGGCTTTGTCGGATAAGGTGTCGGGAAAAGAAGTGCGCAGGCTGACAAAAGAGCAGTCTGCCAACAATACCAAAGACCACGAAGCGAGAGCTGCGGCAGCGTGGCAGGCTGAAACGGGGGATAGGCTGGAAGTGTTCGATTTACCCGTGGAGAAAGGTAAGGGTCAAGCCGATTATCTGATTGTTTCAGACGACCTGCCCCGTGAGAAATGGGTAACGCTGGATTTTATGTTTACCGAAAATCCCGACCGTGCGGAATTGATGAACCGTTATTTTGCACACACCGCCGGGGCGTGGAATATTAAGGTCGATAAGATTCAGGAACATTTTGATAAAGCCGATATTGTCCCGCTTGATTTGCGCCACCTGAATGCGGCGAACCGGCATAAATTGTTGCAGTATGTGTTATCATTGCCGAAAGAACAGCGGGATAAAGTCCGCTTATTGGTAAAAATATCGGAGTAAGTCATGCCGTCTGAACTGTATGTCAGCCGCGAAGTAAAAGTATTTTTAGGCGGGAAAACCGCCCCGTCCGAATTGTTGGACTATCTATATCCGCGCCTTGCCGAAATTGACAAGGAGGCAGCCGACCAAATGCAGGGCGAGTTTTCGGGCTGCGTATTTTCGATTGCGGATTTGTCCGCGCAGGCATTTGCCAATGTGTACGGATGGATACTTGAGGCGGCAGAAAAGTCCGAGTGGATTAAGCCGTACAAGTCCGATTTAAAAGCCGCGCTTGAAGCTGATCCGAGATTTAAACCTGTATAACCCGAAGGTCGTCTGAAACCGTTTCAGACGACCTTTTTTCATAACCGCTCAAATTTCGCGTTTTAGCGCGTTTTATCGGTCGGGGTGGGCAAAGATATGTCCGAGAGTTTAAATGCAATCTGACGCAGCCCTAAAAGCCCTCTGAAAACGTTTTTCAAACCGCCGCCGTCTGCATTTTTGGATATGCCCTAAATTTGCGATTTTAGGCGGGTCGGATGCCAAAGATAGGCAAACTCCCGCCAGAATCTTAAAAATCAATCTGACGCGATTCTAAAGCGGTTTTAAAGTGGGTATTTTCATATTTTACGCATGAGGATTTTCAAAGGTCGTCTGAAACCTGAAATACGGTTTCGGGCGGCCTTTTTCATTTCGGATGGCGAAGTGAAGTCATGCCGCCGTCTGTTTGCCGTCATGCGTTGCACAATGGCGGCTATGAATACGAAAACATCACCCCTCAATATCAAATTGTCCGCCGCGCTGCCGGTTGCCTTGGCGACCCGTGCGGATGATGTGCGTACCTTTAAAGGCGTCGCTAATTCGGGCAAGCCGTTCGGCTACGGCGGTTATCCAACCGTCGTCGATTTGGCGGAGCTGTCGCACAAAGCGTCCGTCCCCGTCCTGCTGGAGCATTCGCCGCTGAAAATGGCGGGCGTGTGCAGCCTGTCGGTAACGGCGGACGGGCTGATTGCCGAGGGCAGTCTGTTGTCCAACGAGTTTGGCACGCAGATTGCCGAAGCCGCCGACCAAGGTTTTCCTTGGGAAATGTCGGTTTACGCGCAGGCGGAATCCTACGAGGAGCTGGCGGCGGGCGCGGTATTGTCCATCAACGGCAACGAGGTAACGGGTCCAGCAGTGATTTTGCGCCGCTGCACCATCCGCGAGGTGTCGTTTACCGCCGTCGGCGTGGACAGTGAGACGGAGGCGGTGGTGTTGTCGGACGGCAGCCCCTTGCCGGATATTTTTAAACAACCTTTGGAGTTATCCATGTCCATGACCCCCGAAGAAAAGCAAGCGTTTGACGACCTGAAGGCGGAAGTCGATACGCTCAAGGCTGAAAAAGCCGAAGCAGAGAAAAAACTGAAAGAAGCCGAAGCAGCTGCCAAGAAAGAAAAAGTCAAGGCGAAATTGTCCGCCGCAGGTTTCAAAGAAGGCGAAGACGGCAAGTTTGAAGGCTTGTCCGACGCAACCATGACCGTGCTTTTGTCTGCCGATATTGCGGCGGCTGAAGCCATGATTGCCGATTTGACGCCGAAAGCTGCCCAGTCTGTCGTGCCGCCCGCACTGTTGAGCGAAGGCGCAGGCAAAGGCGAATCCGAACACACCGGCGAGGCGGAGGGCAAGTTCTCCGTCGCCAGCCACAAAGGCTTATTGGGAGGCTCTTATGTCTAAAGTCAAAACCGAAATCCTCGGCCCTGCTATTTCCGACTTTTTGAAATACGAAGCGACGCCGCAGACCCGCGTTGCTGTTGCCGCCGATGCCGGCACGAAGGCAGGCAAGTTTGTCGAGTACCCGCTGCGCGGCAAAAAGCTGGTGGCGCTGACCGACGAAGCCGACGGCAAAGTGATAGTACAACCGTTCAACTGCATTATCGACCTGTCAAAAGTCGCCGATGCGGATGTTAAAACGGCTACCACCGGCAAAACCTTGGACGCGCTGAAAAAAGAAGGCGACGCATACGGCATCGTTTACCAAGGCACACCCGCCGCCTGATTTCAGACGACCTTTAAACCCGATTTAACAAGGACATATTATGCCTTTATCCGATAACAGCAAGTTTGGCGTGCAGGCTTTGACCACCGCCGTCAACAAAATCGACCCGGGCGCAAGCCAAATCCGCGAACTGGGTATTTTCGAACCCGAATATCTGACCACCACTTATGCCGACATTGAGTTCCAAGACGGCAAAGTCCACTTGGTTGCCAGCAAAGAGCGCGGCACGGCCGGTCAGTCGGTCGAAAGTCCGAAACGCA
This sequence comes from Neisseria mucosa, assembly GCF_003044445.1. Taxonomy (GTDB): domain Bacteria; phylum Pseudomonadota; class Gammaproteobacteria; order Burkholderiales; family Neisseriaceae; genus Neisseria; species Neisseria mucosa_A. Next base: position 19,060 of record NZ_POWX01000020.1, on the reverse strand, counting down.
CTGTGCGCACCGTCAAAATCCCACACCTGCCGATTCACGACGTCATCCGCGCCGATGACGTGCAAAACCTGCGCGCTTTCGGCACGACCCAAGCCGCAACGGTCATGGACAAGGTCAACGAAAAGCTGGCCGGTGGCAAATCCGACCTCGAATACACCCGCGAACACCTCATGCTCGGCGCGTTGCAAGGCAAGATTTTGGATGCGGACGGCAGTGTGATTTTGGACATCAACACCGATTTCGGCGTTACACGCAAAACGCAAAACATCGAATTGTCCAAAGATACGACCAAAGTCGGCTCGGTATTGGACAAGCTCTTGTCCGAACAACGCCAAAAATTCAACGGTGCGCAAGTGCGCGGCTGGGTTGTTTATTGCGGCATGGAGTTTTTGAGTGCGCTCAAAGAGCATAAGTCCATCTTCGAAGTGTACAAACGCTACGATGAGGCACGCGCCTACCGCGAAGGCGATACGCTCAATCCGACCGAATTTGTCCACAAAGGCATCCGCTTTATCGAGTATGCCAACCATTTCGGCAGCGACGCCGACATTGCGGCAGACAAAGCGATTCTGCTGCCGGTCGGCCGCAATCTCTACAAAGAGTATTTCGCACCTGCCGACATGGCCTCAACAGTAAACACTCGCGCCCTGCCGTATTACGCCAGCAGAGAGAAATTGCAGCACGACAAAGGCTGGAGCCTGCACATGCAGTCCAACCCGCTGCCGATTGCGCTGCGTCCCGAGTTGTTGGCAACGCTGACCATGTCTTAAACGGATTTCAGACGACCTTTAGGGCAAGTTTAAAGGTCGTCTGAAAACGGAGGACGGCATGATTACCATCCAAGACATGATTACCCGCTTCGGCGAGCAGGAGATGGCAGAGCGGTCGAATCACGAAAACTACGAATACATCAACGAAGATGTATTAAACGCGGCAATCGCCGATGCGGAAGAAGAGGCGGCAAGCTACCTTCGGGCGGCGAAACTGTTTTTTACCGGCAACACCGCGCCGCAGGTTTTGAAAATCAAAGTCTGTGACATCGCCCGCTACTACCTCTACGACGACGCGGTAACGGGTATTGTCGAGGAGCGTTATCAGTCGGCGGTCGCTTGGCTCAAGATGGTCGTCAAAAATCCGAATATGCTGGACGAGACCCGCGTATCGGATGACCACAGGCCGTCAACGTGTGCCGTTTATGTCAACGAAATGCCCGATTTGCGGGAATGGCTGAAGGAGTAAGCGATGCGGATTACGGTATCACACAATTTATCGCGCATCGCCCAAAGCCTGAGCCGTCTGTCGGGCAAATTAACGGGCAGCCTTGAAGAACCTTTGCGCGCCATCGGCGGCATCCTCGAATCCTCGACCCGCCGCCGTATCGCCGAAACCAAAACTGCGCCCGACGGCAAACGCTGGGCGGACGTATCCCCCGCTACGGCACAAGCCAAAAACGGACGCGGCGGGATTTTGGTGGACCACGGCAACCTCTTGGCAAGCATTACGCACGAGGCATCGGCAAAAAGCGTGATTACCGGCTCGGTAATGGGCTACTCGGTTTATGTGCAAGAAGGCACGAAAAACATGCCGGCGCGTCCGTTTTTGGGCTTGTCTTCGCAAGATTATCAGGACATCGACGAATTGATGTCCGATTGGCTGGAAGGATTGATTGTCTGATATGGCTTTAAAACAGCATGAAAACTTATTGGCGGTCTATCCCGAAATCCTAGGTCGTCTGAAAACCGTCAAAGGCATTAAGGCGGTCAGGGAAATCGGCGAACTTGCCGAGCTACTCGCCCAAGGCGCGGCGAAACGCAAAGCCGCCCCGCTGGACGGCGCGGTCTATGTCGTTTACGGCGGCTCGACCTTTGCCGACGAGGCGAAAAACGGCAAATACCTCAAATCGACGCTGCACTTTACCTTTGTGTTGGCACGCAGCTATACCGCCAACGGCAAATCCACGCTGTACGAGGTCGGCGAGACCCTGACGGCCATCCAACGGGCGTTTTCAGGTTGGGACGCGGGCGACGAATATGCCGTTACCCCTTTCCGCCGCATCGCCTCGCCATCCATCGAGTATAACGACGGCTTTGCTTTTTACCCTATTTCATTCGCCTGCGACACCGTGCAGGCGGCAAACTAAAGGAGCTGCCACATGGCAAAACAAAACGACCACGGCTTAATCTTTGAGGGTGACGTTAAAGTACGCAACCTCAATCAGAAAGGCTCGGGCTTTATCGACATCGGCAATACCACCGCCCTGACCACGCAGACCAGCGTGGAAACCAAAGAGCGCGTGTCCAAGCAAAAAGGCACCTACGGCAGCGCACTCGACAGCCTGAAAACCGTCAAACCCACCGAAATCGGTCTGAAACTCGATACCTTCGACAAAGACAACCTCGCGCTTGCCCTGATGGGCGAAGCCGCCGTCATCGCGGATACGGCGCAGACCGTTACCGACGAGACCGTAACCATCGGCAAAAAAGGCATGGCGTACAAGCTGGCAAACGGCAACATCGACCCGGCTACCGTCAAAGTCAAAAACAAGTCCAAAGCCAATGTCGACGCCAAGCATTTGGATATTAATGCCGCCTTGGGCATGATTACCGTCCTGCCTACTGCCGACACCGTCAACGACGGCGAAGACATTACCGTCGAATACAAAACCCGTGCATCGGGCGGCTACAAAGTATCCGCGGCCACCTTGTCCCGCTTGGACTTGGAAATCTATGTCGACGGCCGCAACCGCGTTACCGGCGAGGCGGGTATCCTGCACATCCCCCATGCCGTATTGGCTGCGGACGGCAGTATCGACTGGTTTGGTGACGATTTTAACGAAGCCGAATTTAAAGGCACGGCAGTGTTGGCTTCGGGCGAGACCTCGACTTATTCCTTCACGTCGTACAACAACTAAAGATTCGGGCGGCTTATGCGGATTGGCGGGTTCGCCGGTCGGGCTGTCCGATAAACGGCAAAAAGGTCGTCTGAAACGAGCTTCTGCGTGTAGGCGCAGCGGCGTGGAGTTTCAGACGACCTTTTTTTAAACGGGTTTTAAAACAGATTAGAACCGATACAGGGCTGATTTAATCAGGTATCCGCTGACGGCCATAAAGGCGAAAAATTCCAGCAGTTTCATGTCGCGGATGTGCGCCAACATATCGAAACCGAGATACAGCGCGGCGAAACCGAAGAATGCGCCGACGGCGAAAAGTATGGTTAGAGCGAGGGTTTTCATGATTTTCGAACCATTCGTGTAGAAAGTATGGATAAGTCGCACGGGAAAAATGGAGGTAGCTTTGGGAGTTTGTAATGTTCGGAAAATAGAACAAGCATTTTTTCATCGATCAAGTCTGCCTGCGAAACGTATGTTTCCCAGCTAAGGTTTCTCGTCAATTTGACTTTGGCTTCTGCTGCAATTCTAAGGTTTGATGCCCGCGAAGAAGCAGCCTGTAAAAGGATTCGGTACTTATTTCTAGGATTTGGTGTTTCAAATTTTCTCCACCCTTCCTTACGGGCTATTTCTTGGCATTTTTCCAATTTCTTCCATGTGAAATTTTCGTTATTCCGAAGCGTGCAGATATGGTCTGCTGCAGTTTGGGGAGTAGGAAAGGTGCACAGTACGTCATAAATTTGGTCGACATCAAACAGTGCGGACAATCTGTTTTCTGAAAGAATCTGGCGGATTGCCTGTTTGTAGTAGGGTTGCAAATGTTTCATATGCTGACTGTAAGTAAGATTATTTATTTTAAATAGCAAAGGTATCAAAATAATGGCGAATATTCAAGCAGGTTTAGAGATTAAGGCGGGCGTGTCCGGTGCCGAACACATCGACGCGCTGGCGCAGTCCATCGAGGCGGCGGGCATTGATACGGGCAAACTGACGGAAGAAGCGAAAGAGCTGGGCGCGACGCTGGCGAAAGCTCAAGCACAGCAGGCGGCGATTGCGGAATATAAGGCTTTGTCGGCGGAATTGGACAACACCGCCAAAGAAATGCGCGCGCTGGACGAGCTGACCGCGACGTTGGAGAAATCCATGCGCGGCGGCGGTACGCAGCAACAGCAAGCGGATTTGGCGAAACTGCGTGCCGAATCCGAACGGTTGGCAAGAAGCGAAACCGAGCTGACAGGCAAGCTGTATGCCGCCCGCGATGGGATGTCGGTATCGGGCGTATCCGTCAAAAACCTTGCCGCCGAAGAGGCAAGGCTTGCTGTTACCACTGCGGATGCAACGGCAAGATTGGACAAATTATCAGCCGAGGCATCGGAACTTAAAGCCATTGCCGATGCAAAAATCAAACTTGGTATCGATACCGATGAGAAAGCCTTGCGTGAGCTGCAGGAGCTTAAGAAAAGCTATGACCTCTTGAAAAATAGCGGCACGTTAACCAAGGAAGAACTCTCCCGTGCAACAGCCCGCTATAACGATAAAGTGTTCCAGTTGAATAAGAGCTTATCAGATTTGCGTCCTACACTTGCCGACTTTGCCAATGAGTTCCGAGGGGTGGCGAGTGGTGCTGCCGGGCTGACGTACGCTGCTCGTGAGGCGGTGAAATTTGAAAGCGCAATGGCAGGTGTTCGGAAAGTCGTGGACGGCACTCCTGAACAGATCGAACAGTTGGGCGGGCAAGTTAAAAAACTGGCGGTAGAGTTCGGCATGATGCCGGAGAAGATGGCTGAAATCGTTGCCGCCGGCGGTCAGTTAGGTATTGCTGCCGATAAGTTGGATGAATTTGCACGCGTTACCGCGACTATGGCAACCGCATTCGGCCTGACGGCTGAGGAAGCAGGCAATGCCGCCGCAACGATTGCCAACGTGTTCCAGCTTCCGATCGGTGAAGTGGAAAAACTCGGCGATGCCATCAACGTTTTGGGCAACAATACTGCCGCGCGTGAAAAAGACATTGTTGCGGCGATGGCGCGTATCGGCGGTACGGCGAAACAGTTCGGACTTGCCGCCGACGAAGCCGCCGCGCTTGCCGACGCCTTTATCGCTTTGGGCAAACCGCCCGAAGTGGCGGCTACCGCCATCAATGCGCTGTTGCAAAAACTGCAAACCGCGCAAAGCCAAGGCAAAGGTTTCCAAGATGCGCTGCAATCCATCGGAACGTCCGCCGACGAGATGGCGGCAAACATCGCTGCGAACCCGCAACAGGCTCTGACCGAGTTCCTGCATAAACTCGAAGGCTTGGACAAACAAAGCCGCGCCCTGACGCTCTCGCAACTCTTCGGCACGGAATACAGCGACGACATTGCCCTCTTGGTCGGATCGCTTGGTGAATATGAAAAGGCTTTGGGCTTGGTAAACGACCAAGCACAAATACAAGGCGCGATGCAGAAGGAGGCGGCAGCTGCATTAAATACTACCGAAGGGCAAATTAATAAGGCTAAGGCAGCAGTTTCCAATATGGCGGGAGAGCTGGGTGATGCCTTATTGCCTATTTTAAGAATAACGGCATCCACGGTTGAGACGGTTGCAACGGCAATTAGCGATTTCACAAAAGATTTTCCGGTATTGTCCAAGCTGGCGGTTTACTTTGCTGCCGCCCGTGTTGCAATGGAGGCGTATTCTGCAGTTGTGCGTCTTGGTGGCGCTGCTGCATTGAAAAGTTTGGTGTCTCAAAAAACTGCTGTCGATGCGTTGACCGTTTCATATGGTAAAGCCGGTTTGGCGGCTAAAGAATACGGGAGTATTGCATCAGCAGGTGTCGCGGCACAATCAAAAGGGTTGACTGGTTTGGCTTCGGGGTTGTCTTCCCTTGTTGCCCGATGGGGCATTATCGGTACGACGGCAACGATTGTCGGAGAAGCAGTCGGAGGGTTTATTCAGGATTTGTACGAACATATTCCTGGTCTTCGTGCAGTGTTTGACGAGATGGCGCGTCCGATAGCTATGATTGACAGCCTGTTAACGACGGGGAGTTTGGATAAATATCACGAATTTTTCAAAACTGACGCCGAAATCAAGCGCGAACTGGAAGAATCAAACAAACGGTCTGCTGAAGCCGCCGAAAAAGCCGCTGCCGCCAAGAAAAAGGCAGCCGAAGAGGAAGCCGCCGCCGTCAAAGCCCTGCAAGCCGAATATCGTGCCTCCGCTGCCGAACAAGCTGCGTTGGAGCGCAGTATGGCTGCCTTGCGTGCCGACGGGCGCGAAACTGGCGATTTTTACAGCGAGCTGGCGGTCAAGCTGGAAAACGTGCGCGATAAAACCGCCGGACTGAAAGCCGAGCTGGATAAGAAAAACATCAAAATCAGCGCGGATACGGGCGAACTTGCCGAAGCGCAGAAAGCCCTTGAATCTTTGGGGCTGACGGCGGAAGAAGTCACCACCGGTCTGAGTAAGAAAGCATCGGAAGGGATTGCCAACTTTTCCATCGCTGCCAATAAGTTCGGTAACGATGCCGACCAAATGTCGCGTGTATTTCAGGCTGCGTTAAAGCAGATGGACAGCCCCGAAGCGGTCGAAAAACTGAAAGCCGCCTTGGAAGACGCGGGCAAGCAGGCAGGCATGACCGCCGAGGAAATCAAAAAAATCGGCGACGCCGCGCCCGTCGCGTCCGATAAGGTTGCTGACGCATTCGCCAAAATCGGCGTCGACAGCAAAGCCGTGATGACGGGCATCAGCAGCGACGCACGTCAGGCGTTTGCCGACTTTAAGGACGCGTCCGAACAGGCGGCGGCTGCCGGTCAGAAAGATGCCAAACTGATGCAGGCGGCGTTTGAACAGATGATGGGCAAACTCAAAAGCAAGGAGGAGTTCGCCGAGTTCCAACACCAACTCAAAGCCAGCGGCGATGCGGCACTTTTGACACAGGATCAGCTTGCCCGCTTGGGTGACGCGGCTTCAGGCGGCGCAGAAAAAGCCAAAGCCGCCTATCAAGGGCTGAACGATACGGCCGCACAGGCGGGCGAATCCGCCCAAAACGCCCACAACAAAGGCGCGCAGGCGGCGGAAAGCCATGCCCAATCCGTCGGCAAGGTGGTCAAGGCAAACGACGATGCGGCGGCGAGTGCGGAAAAGGCGGCGGCAGCGACCGAAAAAGCCGCCAAAGCCGTAACCGACTACGGCTACCGGCTCAGTCAGACGGGTGGCTACGTCAAGTTCAACAACGAACAGCTTGAATTGATGAACCAAAAATTCAGGGGCGTCAAAATCGGTATGGAAGCAACGCTGCAAATCGGGCGAATGAAGGACTACACCCAGCAGATTTATCTTGCCAACTCCGCCATGCAGCGGTTGAGCGACGCAACGGCGCAGGGTGCGTTGACGCAGGGTGTGTTGAACGATGCAGCCAGTGCGGCTGCGGCGGCTGCCGACAAGCTGGGCAATACCGAGCTGACCAAGTTCCGAAATGCGATTGCCGACGCGCAACGTCGTCTGAACGCGCTACGCCAAGAGGCAAGCGACGCAACCCGCGCCCTTGAGGCAGAGCTTGCCGAACTCAACGGCAACGCCGAAGCGGGCTACGCTTTGCAGCAACAGAAAAAGCTGCGCGAATTGAATCAGAAGCTGGCAAACGCCAAGCAACTGGGACAGGGCGACATTGCCCGCGAATACCAGCGTCAAATCGAATTGCAGCAGCAAATCTACGACCGCCAACGCAACAAGCGCGCCGAATCTGCCGCGCAGGAACGCGCCCGCAGCCAAAACACGGCAAGCGGCAGCAATAACGTGGCGCGTCAGTTGCAGCAAATCGTCAATCCGCAGGTCAACGTCAATACTGACGAGCTTAACCGCCTTTTGGCGCAACGTGACGAAGCAGTCGCCAACAAGGCGGTCGGCAGCCTGATGACGCAACTGGAAAACTCGTTCAAGCGGACGAATTAATCCAAGCGGCAAATACAAACCCGACTGCAACCATGCCAAGCCCCGATTTTCGGGGCTTTTGCTTTAATGGGGTTTTATATTTAGGCAAAGGTCGTCTGAAATGGCCGATTGGATTTTAAAGCGTAAAGACACCGGCGCAAGCGTCCGCCTGCCGCAGGATATGCGCTGGGAGGATGAATTTGGTTGGAACAAGGTGGCACAGGCCGCGCCGCAGCGCACTCTGTCGGGCGGTTTAGTCATCCAGCAGGGAATTAAGGCAAACGGTCGCCCGATTACGTTGTCGGGCGATTGGGTATGGCTGGACTTGGGGTCTTTGCGTACTTTGCGCGACTGGACGGACGTCCCCGAATTGGAAATGACGTTGTCCCATTACGACGGGCGCGAATTTAATGTCATTTGGCGCACGCATGATGCGGCTTTGGGCAACGTCGAGCCGGTGCGGTACTCGACGCCCGAGGCGGACAGCGAGCGATACACCGCCAAACTCTGCCTGATGACGTTTTAAGGTCGTCTGAAAGCAGGTTTAAACAGGATTTAAAAAGGTTTCAAAATGGAAAAAACAACGCGCCTGACGCAACAGGATTTGCAGATTTACCCCAGCCAGCGCATGACCGACACGCCTGACGGCGGCGGTTTGATGGTGGGTCAGCCGCTGACTGGCGAGGATAACGAGATATTCCCGCCCGTCTCGGACGTTGACCGCACAATGGGCAGCCTGGACGCGCGCCTGCTCTACCCTGCCGTATTGCGCAATGATTCCGAGCCGCTCTATGGCGGGCATTTCGTCATTACCGAGCCACCGACTTCTGAGAACGTGTCTTTTTTGGCGTTTAAAGCGCGCAACTACGGCGAGAGCCGCGCGGATATTATGCCGCGTATTGAGGCGTATTCCGTGCCGACGGTGGAGAGTCGCATGACGCTGATGGGTCGCCATTTGGCGGGCGTGCGCCTTGTGCAGGCATATCAGCGCGAAGAAGCCCCGCTGCCTAAAGTGGGCGAGCGGTATTGCTTACAATACGAAGACAAAACCAATGCCAAGACCGAACGGATTACCGAATATTTCCGCATCGCCAACCTGACGCACGAAATGCGGACGTTTGAAATCCCCTCGGCTGGTGGGCAGACCAAAGAAATCCGCCGCCGCGTCGTCAAAATGGAGACGACCAACCCGCTGACGCGCGACTTTGACGGCGTGGACTACCCCGTCGAGGGCTATGCGGGCAACAAGGTCAAGATTTTGGAAACGCAGGTCGCCGATTCGGCAAGCTATTACGGCGTCAAACCCGTTTCAGACGACCTTAAGGCGGGCGATGCGTCGCTGACGGTTGCCAGCATTTACGAAAAGCTGGTTCCCACTTCGACGGTGGAGACGCCGTATGCCGACCAATATCCCGTTGCGGGCGATATGTGGGTGGCTGCCGCGCCTGAAAAACAGGTGTTTCACGGTTATGTATCGGGCGGTACGCTGACGATGCCCCATTCGCTCCTGCCGGGCAGCATCAAAATCGGCAACTACAAAGACAATGCGCAGGGGCAGTTGGTCTCCGGCGACAACATCATCCAAGCGGACTATGAAAAAGGCCGCCTGAGCGGCATCCCAAGCGGGACTTATACCGTTTCCGCCATCCCCGCCGCCAAATCATCGGCGGCGCGGTTTGCCTTTGCCGTTGACATCAAAGAGACCAACCAAGGCACGGCGTTTGCGCCGCTGCTGACACCCGCCCCCGCCGCGGGCAGCCTGAAAGTGTCGTTTATGGCGTTGGGCGTTTGGTATCTGCTCGCCGATTCGGGCGACGGCGTGTTGCGCGATGAAGCAGGCAAGGCGGTAGGCACGGTGTCGTCAACTACCGGCTCTGTCGTGCTTAATCTGCCCGTATTGCCCGATGTCGGCAGCCGCCTTGTGTTCCAATGGGGCGGGATTTCGGGGTTTGCCTCGTCCGACGGCGGTAAGACGGGGACGGCAGCGACGCCGAAACCCGCAGAAAGTAAATGCACCTATGGCTTGGGTCATCCCATCAAGCCGGGTACGTTGGTATTGACTTGGGAGGACAGCGGCACCAAAACCGCCCGCGACGACGGAAACGGCAGTCTGACGGGTGATATGCAGGGGTCGGTGGATTACCTCAACGGCGTGATTTCGACCGCCCGCTACATCAACAGCAACACAGTCGAATACACCTGCGAAGAGACGCGCCGAATCAGCGCAAGCGTGGTCGGCGGCGCAGGCTACGGCATGACGGCGGAGGATAAAGGGGCGCATTGGGAGCTGGTATTTAAAGACTCTTTGCCTAATCAGTCGGTCTTCAGGCTGGATGTCAAGGGCGAAGTGTCTGAGGAGACGGAGTACACAGTGCCGAATTGGTATGGCGCATCGTTTAGACAAACATTTTAATGGTGGGATTTATGTCTAATTATTTGGGAAAAGAAATTAAATCAGGTACGGCGCGTATCAGTCTGCTCGCAGTCAAAGGCGGTTGGAAAGCGGGTAAAAACACCGTGCAGGGTATCCGCTGGGACGGCGGCAAGCTGATTGTGCCTAAATCCGCGTTGCGGGTGGAGGCATTGGCTTGGGCGACCAAGTCTTATTCGACTTTGGGTGCCGCATGGCGCGCGCAGGAAAAAGACGCGACCGCCAAGAAAACCGTCGATATGTCCTTCAGCGACTGGAATGCGGAATTTTTGTCCGCCGACTCGTCCCATGCCAAGCCCCGAAGCGGGCGTCTGGCAGGCGGGCTGACATTTAATGTCTTGATTGACTTTGACCAAGGCAGCACCTGCATCTTTAATTCATGGTCTTTTTCAGACGGGACGACCGAAATCGTCGAATACGGCGGAACGCTTTATAAAAACTGGGATGCAGGCATAGGTAGCGGCGAAAATATCGGCACATTGTCCGCATCGGGCGAGGTGTCCATCAACGACCCTGCCATCAAATTCCAAAGCCTCAAGGTAACGGGCGGGGTTGTCCGTTTGCCGCAGGTTAAGATTTTCTCTTATGCAGGGCGTACCCCCGCCGCGCCGGTCAAGCCCGAAAGCTTTACCGTTTATGCCAACAACGGCGACATCGTAGGTCGAAGCAATGCCGAAGGCAATATCGAAGGCGGCATCACGGGGAAAATCGACTACGAGACAGGTTTCTACGAAATTACCCGCACCGCAGGCTTTTATCCCGAAGAGCTGCGATACAACGCCGTAACCCAAGACAACCTGCCCTTGGATTCGTCGATTATCGGCATCGATGCCGTGCGCCTGCCTGCCGACGGACGCGTCCCCGTGTTCCGCAAGGGCGACATGATTGTGATTTCCAACCGGCTCAAGCAGGATTTGGGCAGCGCGTTTACCGCCGCCCAGAAAATTACGCTCAACCGTCAAAACCTAGACCGCCTCTGCTTGGTCGACAGCAAGGGCAAACACGTCCTCGCCGAAAAATACACGGCAGACCTCAAGGCGGGCAGCATTACCTTCGGCGAGCCGTTGGACTTGTCGCAATACGCCCTGCCGCTGACCGCTGTGTGCGCGTGGGAAGAAGAAAACCGCATTACGGGCGTCGATATTTCGGGTCGTCTGAAACTGCAATTTGCCATTTCGCGCGCCTACCCCAAAGCAGGGACTTACGTTTCGTCCGCCCTGATCGGCGGCGATTTGCTGGTACGCGCGACCGAGCCGTTTTCACAACAGGCATGGGACAACGTTTGGGCGGATTCGCGCCGCGGCGATCCGATTTTGGCAAAGGCAAATGTCAAAGACTACCCGATCAAACTCACCAGCAACGGCGCGATTACCGAGCGTTGGCTGATTAGATTCACTACTGCCAACCAATTCGAGCTATACGGCGAGCAGCTCGGCTTGGTCGCCAAGAGCGATACCCTGACCGACCTCGCCCCCACCAATCCCGCCACGGGTAAGCCGTACTTTACGATTAAATCGACAGCGTTCGGCGGCGGATGGGCGGCTCAAAACTGCATCCGTTTCAACACCTACGGCACGCCGCTTCCTGTGTGGATTCTCCGCAGCGTACAGCCTTCGCCCGACAGGCAGGAAGGGCGCGACGGCTTCACCGCCTGCTTGCGCGGTAATACGGTCGCTGAGTAGGCGCAACAAATAAAGGTCGTCTGAAGGCGTTTCAGACGACCTTTTAACTACCGTTTATTTATTTTATATGCCGTTTGTTTTAAAATGCTGTTGATATTTTTTAAACGGAGTAATAGGGATGAAAAAAATTATATTAATAGCTACGTTGACTGCGCTTGCAGCGGGCGGCTTGGCAGGCTGCGGGAAAAGCAAAGAAGAAATCGAACTGGAGCGTGAAAAGATTGCATTACAGCGCGAAAAGTTACAACAACTTCGAGAATCGAAACAAGATAGACCGATTGCTGCACCGCAGCCCGAAAAAGTGGAGGCGCAGACAAAAAAAGACGTTCAGCCTGAGCCTGCACGGGAGAGCGTAACAGTCAATGTCAATCAGGCGGAGCAGCAGGCAGAAGTCAGACGGGTAAGCAAAGCCGTCATGATTTCAAACGCCAAAACATACTTCTCCGAGAGTGTGCTGCGAAGTGTCGAGGCGCGTTATAAGGACGGGGAAAGTATTTTGTGCGGAGAGGTACTTTGGGATAAAGCCAACTGGCGGCGTTTTGTACAAGTCAACTCGTACAACGACAAAGACGGCAAAATAATGACACAAAACTATTTTGACAAAGATTATTCACACGAATTTTCCGACACCATCTGGCGGGAATATTGCCGCTGATACAAGTGCCCGACTGCAACCATGCCAAGCCCCGATTTTCGGGGCTTTTGCTTTAATAAGGCTTTATTTTTAAAGCAAAGGTCGTCTGAAATGTTTAATACTGAAAAGGTGCCGGTTAAGGTTTACCGCTGGGATGATGCGGATGCGCCGAAGGTGTTGCCTGCAGAAGGGGATATTAAAACCATTTTAAAGGCCTGTCTGGTAACGGGCTATGGCGAAAATGAAAACCGCAAAGAGCCGCTGGGCTGGGAGATATTGCACGAAAACGGCAACGACGCCTGCTTCAGAAGTAAACATGATAAGTCAACAAAATGGGCATTGGGCGTGCATGGTAATGCAAAGTATGGGGGATGCAACGTTGTCGCGCTAAAAAATCCAGTCTCTGCGAAAAAAGGTGAGGTTGAGGTCACTCAAGAAGCTGGAAAGATAAAGTTTGCGTACGCCAATTACAATTATTTTGATCGAGATAGTCAGATTAAATGGGTTGTGGTTGGGCATGAGCGTACATTTTTATTGGTGATCCTGAATGAATATTATTCGACCATTTGCCCGCATTTATACTTTGGAGATTTCCCAAGTTTGGCTGCTGCTGATAGTAATAATTGTATTTTATCTTTTGTCGGTGCAGAAAGATATTTGAGCAACGGAACAAACCCTGTTTATAACCTCATTGTCCGCGACTATAAAGGCGATGAGGCAGTATCTGCCAATTATTCATTTAAATCCATGGCCAGCTATGTAGTAAATTATCCGAATCCAATAACCATGGGGTTTTGCGCCGACGATATATATCTTTCAGAAGGTGAATCTAACCAGATTAAACTGAGAGGATTACTTGCCGGTTTGTGGATCACAATGGAGCTAATGCCTGGAAGTGACGAATTGGAGTTTGGTAAGATTTATCATAATTTAGATGGCACCGAGGGCGAATGGATGTATTTCAGAGGGTTTAATGCCCGAGGTTTTTTGATAAATCTGAAAGAATGGGAAATCTAAATGGCTGATTTGATTTTTAAAAGCCGCGCTGTAACTAAATTCGGCGCGCGTCGCTCAAAAATCGAAAGCTATGCCGTCAAAAGCCGTGCCATCCGTTCTCCTCATGTTAAATACGGCGGGCGCGGTTATATCGCCGGAGAGGCGGAAGGGATTGTTACCGTTGGTGGACAACCTGCCTCAAGGCGAATCTACCTGTTCGCCCGCTCTAATATGGAATGCATCGCCGATACTTGGAGCAAAGACGACGGCAGCTACCGTTTCGACCACCTGAAGGAAGACGAGGAGTATCTGATGGTGGCGACGGATTATAAAAAACAATACGAGCCTGTCTCCTATGATTTTATCAAGCCCTACGTCGATACTGACGGCGGATAAGGTCGTCTGAAATGTCTGACGATAAATCCAAAACCTATGCCGATTCCGCGCGGATTCCGCTGCCTTTCGGGGCGTTGATTGCAGAGCGTAAGCCGTCAAACCGTTTGGCAATCCCGTTTGTCCGACCGCTGCGCCATATTGCGGCGGGCGGGACGGTTGCGCCGATTGAGCCGCCTAAGCCCAAACCGCCCGAACCTTACGCGCCGCCGGCAGGCTATGCCGCTGTATCGGGTGAGTGGGGGTTTGTTTTACATGAGGCGGGGACAGGGTTGGCTTGTTTGTCCGGTGGTTTTGCGGGCGGTAGCGCGGCAATCGGGATGTCGGGCGTGTCGGTCGAGGCTGTTGACGTTGCCCATTGTTTTCAGACGACCTTTGAGGCGATGGCCGCGCTTGAGGGTCGTCTGAAAGCGCAGTCCGAGCCGTCGTTTGCGGTTTTGGCTTGTGCGTCCGGTATTCAAAGCGCGATGGACGGGCTGGACGGCTGCTCCGGCGTGAACACGACAGCCAGCCTGTTTTTAACGGGCTGCGGCGGCGATGCGCAGGCGGCTCAGGCGGGCGAGCTATTGGAAAGCCACGCGGACAGCACGTTTTCAGACGACGCTTTGTTGGTCGGTTGTTTGCAGTCGGACATCCTCGCGGCGGCGGATTTGGCGCGTTGTTTCAACCCTAAATCCCTGCCAGCCGTTGCCGTACCTTGCGAATACTATGAGATTCCGGTCGAGCCGGAGCCGGTTCCCGAAACCTACGTCTGCGGCATCCGCCCGCCGTCAAACCGCCTTGCTTTGCGGTTTTACCGCAGGAAAATTGCGCACGACCCGCGCCATATCCCGCTGCCGTTCGCCTGTTTCGATACGGCAAAAACCCCTGTTTTAAACGGATACATCATGCAAAACACCGTCAAAGCCACGGCGGACGGGCAGCCGATTGGGTTGTTTTCCGCCTCGTTTACCGCCGATACGGGCGGCTATTGCTGGCAAGGCAGCCTGACCGTATCGCCCGAGGATTTCGCCAAAATCAATCCCGACGCACGCGCAAAGGGCGAGGAAGCGCAAATCAAGGTGCAAATCAACGCGGACACTTTTGTCATCCTCGCCGAGGATTACAGCGACAACCGCAGATTCGGGCAAAAAAGCTATACGGTAACGGGCAGGAGCGTTACCGCCCGCTTGGGCGCGGACTATGCGCCCAAAGGCAGCGGCACATACCGCAACCCTATCTACGCGCAACAAATCGCCACGGAGGTCTTGAGACCGACGGGCGTGGGCTTGGACGGATGGACGATGGCGGATTGGTTGATTCCTGCCGACGTGTATGCGTTGACGGACAAAACGCCGATGGCGGTATTGCAAGAGCTGGCGCAGACGGCGGGCGGGTTTATCGAGAGCGACCGCGCCAAGCCTGCCCTGCGGTTTAAGCCGAAGTGGAAAACTGCGGCTTGGGAGGTGGCTCAAGCGGCGGCAGACGTTACCGTGCCTGCCAGTGTGATTTACAGCATCAGCGGGCAGCGTAACATGTCCGAGCGGGCGAACGGGATTTATGTTTGGCCGAGCCATAACAAGGGCAAGGGCGCGGACGTGTACCGCAACGGCAGCAACCGCGAGCCGCGCGCCTCTGCATTGACCCACGCGCTTTATACCGACCAGCCTGTTTTGCTTGCCGCAGGCGTTGCCGCCTTGAGCGCGACGGGCGTCCACAAGCGCGAGACCGTGTCTTTGCCTGTGTCAGACAAATACGCGATTCCGATGGCTAATTTAGGCGAGATTTGGCAAATCAGCGAGCCGTCAGGCAACTGGCAGGGCGTGGTTGTTGGCGTATCGGTCGAGATCAAAATCGAAAACGACGCGCCTGTCGTTACTCAAAATGTCAGCATCGACCGCTATTTGGACGAGTGATTAAAGCTGTTTTAAGACTGCTTTAAAGGTCGTCTGAAAGCCATGTTCAGACGACCTTTTATCTATTTGTTGGGAGTAACAAAATGACCAATCTGTATCAAAACCTGACGGCACTGCTCAACCGCGAGCAGCGCGGCATCGCCAAAATAACGGGCGATTTGGGCGGCGGCTCATGGGCGGCACAAACGCAAAGTGGCGGAAATATCGTCTTGAGCGGCCAGGCTGCCTTAAATCAACGGGTCTTCTACGATGTCCGCACCAACCGCATCATCAGCCAAGCCCCCGACGCTGCTGTTTTGGAGTTGGGCGTGTAGTGTTGAGTGCAGGCTCGCCGCCCGGGCGGTGGGCGATGGTCTGGGATAATTTGCTTTATTTTGAGGGTGTGATGAGTACCGATATTCTGCGCTTCAAACGGGGCGAGACCGTTGAAATCAGCGTTATCTTCGATGTTTTGGACGACTTGGGGATTTCTGCCCTGACCGGCGTGACCGCTGCCGCCGAACTTCGGCGCAAACATACTAAGGAGACGGTTGCCCGCTTTCAGACGACCCTTTACCCCGAAATACGCTTAGTGCTGTTGCGCTTGGATGCCGATGTGTGTCGAGGTTTGACAGAGGGGCATTACGTTTTTGATTTGCAGTTTATTCGCCGCTCTGACGGCTTGGTGCAATACAGCGGAGATATTCCGCTGGAGATTTTAAAGAGTACGAGCAATGTTGGGTAAGTTTCGAGTTTTTAAGGGTAATTTGGAAAATGCCGCGCATCGGTACGATGACGACTTGTATCGGACGTGGTTGATACAGCCCGAAAATCAAGGCAAATCATTTGAGGACTTCACCCGATGGCTTGCCGACGTTAAAAGCGAGGATGCGGGCGAAGCCCCTGATTTCGTCGCAAGATTTATTTTGGCAACTTCATAAGGCAGATAAAAAATGACATTAAGACAACGTATAGACGCGCTGGTGGACGCTATTGGCGCAAAATTCAAAGAGGTTATCGGTAAAATCGGCTCGACAGATATGCTGCAAACTACGGAGCGCGGCAGCGTGGTCGGCGCGGTCAACGAGCTTAAAACCCGTATTGACAACATCGGCAGCGGTAACGGCGGCGCAGCGATTGACGATACTGCGCCTGCGGCTGATAAGACTTACTCCAGCCAGAAGGTCGATTCGCTGATTGATGCGGCAAAAACGGCTGTCAAATCAGAGATTTTAGACGGCGCGGACGCGGCATACGATACGCTGGCGGAAGTTGCCAAGTATATTGAGCAGGATAAAACCGGCGCGGCCGCGCTTTCGGAAGCGGTTGCCAAACGCCTGCGTATCGATGAGGCGCAAGTTTTGACACAGGCGCAAAAAACCGCAGTCGAAACCACGCTCAATCTTGGCGATACGGATACTGACTTTGTGGCTAAATTTAATCAGGCGTTACAGTCATGACCTTAGTCGAGCGTTTTAAGCTGTTTGTCGATGCCGTTGCCGCTCAGTTTAAAGCGCAGGCGGCGGAAATCAGCAAACTACAATCTGCGCAAGGTGGCGGTAAAAAAGAGTATCGGGAAATGTATATCCCACGATCGGACATTAAATTTCCAGAGGGAAATGGCAACAATAAGTGGATTACCATTCCATTTGATGTTCCTTTTTCCGAACGTCCGATGGTCAATGTTGTGCTGGATATACAAGACCAAATGGCACGGGTCTTTTATGTGGGCAATATAACAACGGAAGGGTTCGATATAGGCATAAACTATGCGCCGGCACTCAAGGGCGTGTGGTATCAGGCTTGGATTGTTGATAAATAGGCAAGGGAAAAGGTCGTCTGAATACCGGCGACCTCAATAGGGAGATTTAAAAAAATCAGTGGGACGGCGACGTAGCGGTGCGGCAACACCGCTACGCCAGCCAAGCAGTTCGCGCCTGCATTGACTTCTAAGGCCGCCTTAGTCTCGCGAGACCGAGGCATTCTATCTGATACAGGAGTGGATGCAAATGCAAATTTATCGTGAGTTACGCTGCAAATTTTGCGGCAAATTGCTGGCAAAAGGCAGTGGTTTCGTACAAATAAAATGCACGCGCTGCAAAAATATCAATTCTTTCAGTTGATTATAAAATCTAAGAATGCCGTCGAGCATCATATTAATCTGATTCAGAGCGTCGTCGAATGCCAATTTAGGAGTATATATGATGCAAA
Organism: Neisseria mucosa; assembly: GCF_003044445.1. Lineage (GTDB taxonomy): Bacteria > Pseudomonadota > Gammaproteobacteria > Burkholderiales > Neisseriaceae > Neisseria > Neisseria mucosa_A. The sequence continues at coordinate 1,038 of NZ_POWX01000020.1, read as the reverse complement.
AACCGCAACAATCTTTACCCATCATTCCTTGGATGGGCGGGAAACGACGATTGGCAAAACACTTGTTACCCATGTTTCCTGAGCATTCCTGCTATGTCGAGCTGTTTTCAGGCGGCGCGGCATTGTTCTTTCTTCGGGAAACACCCGCCAAAGTGGAAGTTTTAAACGATATCAACGGACAACTCGTCAACCTATACCGCGTGGTACAACACCATTTTGACGAGTTCGTCCGCCAGTTTGAGTGGACACTGACAAGCCGAGAGGTCTTTGCCCGCCTGCAAAGTACACCGCCTGATTGCATGACCGATATTCAACGAGCTGCCCGGTTCTTTTATTTGCAGCACAATGCCTTCGGTGGCAAGACCGTCCATCAACATTTTGGCACGGCTACCACGTCAAAAGCGTGGGATGCATCGCAAATCAAAGCTAAATTAAAGGCTGCTAAAGACCGTTTAAAAGGTGTTTATATAGAATGCGAACCGTGGGAGCGTTGTTTAAAACGATATGACCGCGAACACACTTTCTTTTACGCTGATCCACCATATTGGCAGACCGCTGGCTACGATAGTGCTTTTGATTGGTCTCAATATGAGCTGCTGGCAAAGGTAATGGCGGAGAGCAAGGGTAAGGTCATGTTATCCATCAATGACCGCCCTGATATACTGGCGTTGTTTAAAGATTTTCGTATTACTCAACTGGAGTTAGCTTATACTGTAGGCAGGGATAAGACGGGTAAAACCAGTGGCGAATTGGTTATTTGTAACTGGTAAAACAAAAGCGACGTTTTCGTCGCTTTTCTTATATTCTGCTATTCGATATAGTGCAAAAGCTGTCGTAACTTTTAAAACGCACCTAGTGCAAAAGTTAATGTAACAAAGTGCAAAAGGCGGCGGCGGCTTACAATGGGACGGCGTTTTTAGCTTTTGTGTTTGCAGGTGCGGGCGCGACGGTTGCTTCGGCCTTCAGTTTGGAGAAGATACCCTCGCCGATGCCTTTAACGTTTTTGAGCTCTTCCACCGATTTGAAGGCACCATGCTG
>NZ_POWX01000019.1 GCF_003044445.1 Neisseria mucosa | reverse complement strand
TTGTGTTTGAGCAATATCCTGATTTAAACATCCCGAATACGACCAATCTGCTTGACGGCACATTCTCGGACATGAAACGACTTTTAGCGTGTCATCACGGCATGAGTAGGGAGAATAAGATTAGGTTCATTAAGGATTATTTCTCAATTAAATCTTAGGCTCAGCCTCCATTTTGTTACTTAGGGAGAATGTTCTCCGAAATAGCCTCCATTTTGTTACTTACGCCGAAATTGTACAAAGATCTCAGCTTGAGACCTTTGCAAAAATAGTCTGTTAACGAAATTTGACGCATAAAAATGCGCCAAAAAATCTTCAATTGACTAAAACCTTCCTAATATTGAGCAAAAAGTAGGAAAAATCAGAAAGGTTTTGCATTTTGAAAATGAGATTGAGCATAAAATTTTAGTAACCTATGTTATTGCAAAGGTCTCAGCTTGTCTGTATTCCGTCAATCAAAAAGGTCGTCTGAAAACCTTATTTTAGGATTTTCAGACGACCTTTGTTTACTTCAAAGACTCAAGTAATCAGCCAGCCATTTGTTTTGCCTGAACCGCTGTCAGAGCGATGGTGAAGACGATGTCTTCTACCAATGCGCCGCGGGAGAGGTCGTTGACCGGTTTGCGCAAACCTTGCAACAACGGACCGACGCTCAGGACGTTGGCGCTGCGTTGTACGGCTTTGTAAGTACAGTTGCCGGTGTTGAGGTTCGGGAAAATCAGGACGGCTGCCTGACCGGCGACAGTGCTTTCAGGTGCTTTAGTTTTGCCGATTTCAGGCACGGTAGCCGCATCGTATTGCAGCGGGCCATCAATTTCCAAGTCCGGGCGTTTTTCTTTCGCCAGTTTGGTCGCTTCAATCACGGCATCGACATCAGGGCCGCTGCCTGAGTTGATGGTGGAGTAAGAAATCATGGCAACTTTAGGCGGGATACCGAAGGCTTTTGCGGTATCGGCGGATTGGATGGCGATATCGGCAAGCTGTTCGGGCGTCGGATTCGGGTTGACCGCGCAGTCGCCGAAGACGAGGACTTGATTAGGCAGCAGCATGAAGAATACGCTGGACACGAGGCTTGCTCCCGGTGCGGTTTTAATCAGCTGTAAGGCTGGGCGGATGGTGTTGGCGGTCGTATGAACGGCACCGGATACCAAGCCGTCCACGTCGTTTTGCGCCATCATCATGGTGCCGAGGACAACGGTGTCTTGCAGTTGTTTGCGGGCGTCTTCAGGGGTCAGACCTTTGGATTTGCGCAATTCACACATCGGCTCTACGTATTGCTCGACCAATGTAGCAGGATCGACGATTTCCAAAGAGTCAGGCAGGTTGATGCCGCGTTCTTTGGCAACGGCTTCAACTTCTTCGCGTTTGGCAAGCAGGACGCAGCGGGCGATGCCTTTTTCGTGGCAGATGGCGGCTGCGGCGACGGTGCGCGGTTCTGCGCCTTCAGGCAGGACGATGCGCATATCGGCTTTGCGGGCAAAATCAATCAGGTTGTAACGGAATTGGGCGGGAGAAAGGCGGGAGGCTTCGCGTTTTGCCAAAGCAGATACGTCTTTGAGCGCGCTGCTTGAGCCGTAGAACGCCAGTCCGGTCAGGCGGGCGACTTCTTCGCCTACGGATGCTGCCGCGCCTTCGATAATGAAGCCTTCCAGAAGACCCGGTGCGTTGGTGTAAAGCTGTTTGGCAAGGTTGATTCGGTGTGCCACTTCGGCTGCATCGGCATTGTCAGATTGCAATGCCAAGACTACGCCCGCATCCAAAGACAGTGCCAGCTCGACGTTTTTGCCGGACAGGAAGAGTTTGTCCGCATCGGGGGCGATACCTTCGATAACGAGTTTGTCAGTATTGAGTGCGACGGCTTTGCCGACCACAGCGTCAAACCAGTCGTCGCTTTTGCCTTGTGCCAACAGGGTTTCGGCGGATGCGTCGAGCGGTTGGAAAACTTGCGCGCCCAAGGCTGCGGCAAAGGCTTTGCTTGCGGCAGTGGCGTCCAAACCGGCAGATACCGGAACGACCAATAATTTAGCCATGATGTGTGTCCTTTCTGTATGGAGGTTCTCCGTCGCCGCCGTGATGCGGACGTAACGGCACTGGGCTTAATACTAACAAACAAACTGTGTTTCCAACAAGGTTAAATGTTAATGGATTGAGCGAAAATGCAATGGATTTTTAAGGGACTGATACTGTCTATGCGAAATATAGAAAAGGTCGTCTGAAAAAAACCTTTGATGGAGTTTCAGACGACCTTTTTTGATCAGTTCGGGTGGTTGTCAGCCTTTGAACACGGGGACGAGTTCGAGCTGGCTCAATACCTGCGCGGCGATGTTGACGACGCCGAAGAGGAAAACCCAAACCATCAGTCCGAATCCGCCGTAAATCTTGTAGTTTTTGCCTGCACCGAATTTTTGGCGCGAATGGTAGAGCAGCATGGCGGGGATGATGCCGGTCCAAATGGTTGCCGCCAGACCGACGTAGCCGATGGCGGTAACGAAGCCTGTTGGATACAACAGACAGAAAATCAGGGGCGGCAGGAAGGTGAGGGCGGCGGTTTTGGTGCGGCCGGACACGCTGTCGTTCCATTTGAAGATGTCGGCGATGTAATCAAAGAGGCCGAGCGTTACGCCGAGGAAGGAAGTGGCAATCGCCATGTAGGAGAAGAGGGTCAACACTTTGTCCATGCTGCCGGTTTGGGCGAATTTGGACAGTGTTTCGATGAGGACGGAGACTTGTCCTTCGGCGGCAATCACGGGGGCGAACTCGCTGCGCGGCAAGTTGCCTTGGATGGCGATTTGCCACAGGACGTAAATCACGAGCGCAATCAGTGTACCTGCCCAGATGGATTTCGCCACTTTGGGCGCATCGCCTTTAAAGTATTTGAGCAGGCTGGAGACGTTGCCGTGGAAGCCAAAGGATGCGAGGCAGACGGGCAGGGCGGTGGCGACGTAAATCCAGTAGCTGGTGCCTGCGGGGGCTTGGGTGTCGAAGAGGATGGGCAGTTTGGCATCGGCAATCAGTCCGCCGGTCGCCCAGATGAAAGTCAGCACCATGCCGCCGATGAGGACGCTGGTGAAGCGGTCGACCAATCGTGCCGACGCCCACACGCAAAAGGCGAGGATGCCGAAGAAAACGAGTTGTCCGACGGTGAGCGAAATTTCGCTTCCAACCGCGCTGCCTAGGCCTTTGGCGGTCAAGTCGCCGCCGACGAAGATATAGGCATAGGTGAGCAGGTATAAAACGAAGGCGACGGCAATGCCGTTGATGGCGTTCCAAATCGGTCCGAGCAGGTCTTTGACCATGGTGTCGAAGCTGGCGCCGTGAGGATAGTGGGTATTGACTTCAAGGATCATCAGACCGCTGGAGAGCATGGAAAACCAAGTGTAAAGCAACACAATCAGCGAGCCTGTAAACCAGACGCCGGAGGTGGCGGTCGGGTTGGCAAGCATACCTGCGCCGATAACCGTACCGGCGATAATCATGGCGCCGCCGAAAAGCGACGGGGTTTTGGACGGGGTTTTGACGGACATGAAATTCTCCTCGGAAAAACAATCCGCCATTATGCCGTAAAGTGTAAGGATTGGTAAGGAGGTCGTCTGAAAACTTTGTTTCGAGCTTTTCAGACGACCTTTTTGTATTCCGAAACTATAAATCCATTATCGCTTCAATACGACACTAAAAAGCAGTAACGGCGGCATTCAGTAACCTGCCCCCCTCCCTTCCGGCGGGAGAGGGTGGCTCTTGCCCTTTATGCCGTATATCCGCAAGCCACCCGCATCCTAACCTTCCGCCGCCGGACGGGGGAAGGGATAAGGTTGCCGTAACGGAAAGAGGTCGTCTGAAAACCTTATTTCAAGTTTTCAGACGACCTTGCATTTTTGACGGATTTGACAATGGTAATTTAGAACGTGACTGCCTCAGCCAAAATTTTACCCGCCAAGTCTTTGTGCGACAGGTTGGGTTCGCCTTGCAACGGCCATTCGATGCCGACGGTCGGGTCGTTCCAAATCAGCGAATGTTCGGCTTTCGGGTTGTAATAATCCGTGCATTTGTAAACGAATTCGGCTTCATCGCTCAAAACGTAAAAGCCGTGTGCGAAACCTTCGGGTACCCAAAGCTGGCGTTTGTTTTCCGCCGACAGGATTTCACCCGCCCATTTGCCGAAAGTAGGCGAGTCTTTGCGCATATCGACAGCAACGTCAAACACTTCGCCGACAACGACGCGCACGAGTTTGCCTTGTGTGTTTTCGGTTTGGTAATGCAGGCCGCGCAATACGCCTTTGCCTGATTTGGAATGGTTTTCCTGTACGAAGGTGCGGTCGCAGACGTTGGCCTTAAACCATTCGTCGCGGAAGGTTTCCATGAAGAAACCTCGCGCGTCGCCGAAGACTTGGGGTTCTAAAAGTTTGACGTCGGGTAGGGTGGTATCGATGATTTTCATGAAGTATTCTCAAAGTATGGGACAGGTCGTCTGAAAACGGACGGAATGTTACAAACAAGCCATTTCGTTTGCCATTTGCTGTTCTAAGGTTTCGCGTCGGCGGATAAGCCGGTATTCGTTGCCGTCCACCAAGACTTCCGCCGCCCGGTTGCGCGCGTTGTAATTGCTTGCCATGCTGGCACCGTATGCCCCTGCGCTGCGGATGATCAGCAAATCGCCTTCTTCGCAGGCAAGGGTGCGGTCTTTGCCGAGGAAGTCGCCGGTTTCGCAAATCGGGCCGACGATGTCGGCGGTCAGCGGCGGGATGTTTTTTGGTTCCACCGCTTCGATACGGTGGTACGCGTCATACAGGGCGGGGCGCATGAGGTCGTTCATGGCGGCATCGACCATGACGAAGTTTTTCTCTTCGCCGTGTTTGACGAACTCGACACGCGCCAGCAAAGAGCCTGCGTTGCCGACCAAGCTGCGGCCCGGTTCGAGGATGAGTTTCAGACGACGTGTGCCGATCAGTTTTCGAACCGCTTGGGCATACGCGCCTAAATCGGGGACGGTTTCGTCTTGATAAACGATGCCGACGCCGCCGCCTAAGTCTAAGTGTTCCAAAACGATGCCTTCATCCGCCAATCGGTCGATCAAAATCAAAATGCGCCCGCAGGCTTCGATGAGCGGGCTGAGGTCGGTCAGTTGCGAACCGATGTGGCAGTCGATGCCGATGATTTTGAGGTGGCTTTGGCGGGCGGCGTGGCGGTAGGCTTCGAGCGCGTCGGCGTAGGCGATGCCGAATTTGTTGGCTTTCAGGCCTGTGGAGATGTAGGGATGGGTTTTGGCATCGACATCGGGGTTGACGCGCAGGGAGACGGGGGCGGTTTTGCCCAAGCGTTCGGCAACCTTTTGAATGCGGTCGATTTCGGGGATGCTTTCCATATTGAAGCATTTCACGCCGGCATGAAGCGCGAACTCGATTTCCGCTTCACTTTTGCCCACGCCTGAAAATATGGTTTTCGCCGCGTCGCCGCCCGCCGCCAAAACGCGCGCCAATTCGCCACCGGAGACGATGTCGAAACCGCTGCCCAGCGAGGCGAAGTGTTTGATGATGCTCAGATTGCCGTTGGCCTTGACGGCGTAGCAGACGAGCGGGGAAAGCGCGGCAAACGCGGTTTGGTAGTTTTCAAATGCTTCGGTTAGCGCGGATTGGCTGTACACATAAAGCGGTGTGCCGAATTCTTCGGCAAGGCGGGAGTAGGGGACTTGTTCGCAATGCAGGGTCATGTTGGTGAGGCTTAATCGTTGGTTTGATTGGTAGGTTCTTTGGAAGAATGGATTTTCAGGCCGGTTTGGACCACGCCGAAACGCGCCTTGTCGCCTTCTTTGGGCAGGTATAGGTCGCCTTTGTAACCGCAGGCTGAAAGCAGGAGGGCGGTTGCCGCCGCAAAAAATACGCTGTATTTCATCGGTAAACTTCCTTCATAAGCGCGAATGTGGCAAGATTCGGTATCTTAAACAAAAAACACACAAAAAGCCATGATGACCGAAAGCGAATTCATCCGCATGAGCGAAGAATTGTTCGAACACATCGAAGACCAAATCGACGAAAACGGCTGGGATTTCGACTGCCAGTTTGCCGGAAACGTCCTGACCATCGAAGCGGCAGACGGCACGCAAATCATCGTCAACCGCCACACGCCAAACCAAGAATTGTGGATTGCCGCAAAAAGCGGCGGCTACCATTTCGCCGAGCAAAACGGCAAATGGCTGGCAACGCGCGACAGCCGCGATTTCTACGATGTTTTGAACGAAGCCCTGAGCGCGGCTTCGGGCGAAGCGGTGGAAATTGCCGAATTGTGATCGGACTCAGAAGCCCATCTCACACCCAAAACATTTACTCAAAAGGATAACCCAATGCCCCTGTTAGACAGTTTCAAAGTCGACCACACCCGTATGCACGCCCCCGCCGTGCGTGTGGCGAAAACCATGACCACGCCCAAAGGCGACACCATTACCGTATTCGACCTGCGCTTTTGCGTTCCCAACAAAGAAATCCTGTCCGAAAAAGGCATCCATACGCTGGAGCATTTGTTCGCAGGCTTTATGCGCGACCACTTGAACGGCAACGGCGTCGAAATCATCGACATTTCCCCGATGGGCTGCCGCACTGGTTTCTACATGAGCCTCATCGGCACGCCCGACGAGCAGCAGGTCGCCGATGCATGGCTCGCTTCGATGCAGGATGTGGTCAATGTCAAAGACCAAAGCAAAATCCCCGAGTTGAACGAATACCAATGCGGCACCTATCTGATGCACTCGCTCGCCGAAGCGCAGGAAATCGCGCAAAACGTCCTGACGCGCAAAGTGGCGGTGAATAAAAACGAAGAGCTGACGCTGGATGAAAGTTTGCTGAACGCTTAAACGTTATCTTGGAAAAAGGTCGTCTGAAAACGGGAAACCGGATTTCAGACGACCTTTAGGTTTGGGGGTGTGATATTCCGCTGTCGGTTTGTTTAAGCAGAAAAATATATTTCAAAACTAAAAAATAAAATACGAGAACAAGATAAATACGGGAAGTTCCTATAAGGGTATTCTACAATACACCTTTTATTCGTTGCGTAAGGTCGTCTGAAATGACGGATTTGTCGAAAGGTCTGATTGCGGCGGCGTTGTCCAATATTTTGTTTGTTGTGTTGTTTTTATACGGAATTTGGATGAAGCCGATGACGGGGACGGAAGTCTTCGCTTGGCGTATGGTGGCGATGCTGGTGGCTTTGTTCGTCCTGATGGGGATGGTGGGCGGCTGGCAGGCGGCAGACAGATTTATACGCGGCGTCGGCTGGGATTGGAAACGCTGGCTGTTGATTTTCCTGCCCACCCCTGTTTTTGCGAGCCAGTTGTGGCTGTTTGTTTGGTCGCCCGTCAACGGGGAGGGTGTGAATGTGGCGATGGGCTATTTTCTGTTTCCGCTGGCTATGATGTTGTGCGGGCGGATTTGGTTTAAAGAACGCCTCAACCGCCTGCAAACGGCGGCGGTCATGCTGGCGTGTGCCGGCGTGGCGTGGGAATGGCTGCGGATGGGTGCGTTTTCGTGGGCGACGGTGTGGGTGTTCGGCACTTATCCTGTGTATTACCTGCTGCGGCGAAGGTTGGGCGTGCCGCCTTTGGTCGGGCTGACGTTGGATTTGATGGTGATTGCGCCGTGCGCGCTGGTGTATATCGTATTTTTTACGGATACGTTAGGTTTGATTGCCGATATGCCCGTATTGGCGGGGTTGGTGGTATTGCTGGGGATAAACAGCGCGGTAGCCATGCATTTGAACCTGAAGGCAAATCAATTATTGCCGGTCGCTGTCTTCGGCATGATGAGTTATTTGGAGCCTGTTTTGCTGTTTGCCGTATCGGTAACGTTTTTGGGCGAGCCTTTGCAGCCCGGGGCTTTAATCAGCTATGGTTTGATTTGGTCGGGGTTGTGCCTGATGATGGCAAACGGGTGGGTCAAGGCAAGACAGAAAGCGGTTGATATAGTGGATTAACTTTAAACCAGTACGGCGTTGCCTCGCCTTGCCGTACTATCTGTACTGTCTGCGGCTTCGTCGCCTTGTCCTGATTTAAATTTAATCCACTATAAAAGATAAAGGACAATAAAAGGTCGTCTGAAAACTTGGAAACGGGTTTCAGACGACCTTTTTATTTTGAAATCATGATGAAGGATTACCAGTTTTGTACGATTTGGGTTGCTTCGTTCAGCCGCTCTACCGTTCCGACATCCAACCAAAGACCGTTGTGTTTTTGCGCATCAACTTTTCCTTCGTTCATTGCTTGGCGCAGGAGGGGGGCAAGTTTGGCCGGCTGGTGCGGCGGTGTATCGCGGAAGAGTTCGAATCGGTAAACGCCTACGCCGCTGAAAGTCAAGGCTTCGCCTGCTGATTTGTCTGAAGAGGCTAGACCGTTGGCAAGTAGGGCGAAGTCTCCATCAGGATTGTGTGGTGGGTTGTCAACCAGCCATAGGCAGGCGAGTTTGTCTGAATGCGTCAATGCTTCGGCGGCCTGTCGGGCTTTGGAAAAGTCGATGTCGGTTAGCACGTCGCCATTGACAACGAGGAATGGTGCGTCACCAAGTAGGGGTAGGGCAGTGGCAATGCCGCCTGCGGTTTCCAAGCCGCCTGCTTTTTCAGGGGAATAGGCGATGCGTACGCCGTATTGCGAGCCGTCGCCGAGCGTGGTTTCGATTTGTTCGCCGAGCCAGGCGTGATTGATGACGATTTCAGTGAAGCCTGCGGTTTTCAGACGACGTAAGTGCCAGCCGATTAAGGGTTCGCTGCCGACTTGCAGCAGGGGTTTTGGGGTATGGTCGGTCAGCGGGCGCATCCGTTCGCCGCGTCCTGCGGCAAGTATCATTGCTTTCATGGGGGATATGGATAAGTTTGGATAATGAAATGATGGGCAGTCTGTCGGGATTGGGGAGGCTGGCTCAAGGTCGTCTGAAAATGAAATTTGAAGGTTTCAGACGACCTTGCGAGCTTGGGGAGCTTTATTCCAATGATTTGAATTGCCGTCGGAAATACAATAAAGCCGGGGGGTGTGTGCCGGAATTTTTGATTTCGTTGATTTCGACGTAAAAGATAAAATGCGTCCCGATTTCGTGTCGTGAAACGATACGTCCGTGCAGATGCGCCAGTGCGCCTTCGACTTCGAGTTGCCCAGTTTCGCCCCTGTTCCAAATATGGTAGGCAAAGCGTTCTTCAGGGGAAAGCCCGGTCAGGCCGGCAAAGTGTTCTGCGATGTCCTGTTGGCTTTCGGACAGGGTATTGATGCACAAGTCGCGGTTAGTCTGAAGAATCGGAATGATTGCCGACTTCCGGTTGATGCAGAGCATAATGGTCGGCGGTTCGTCGGTGACGGGGGTAACGGCAGTCATGGTAATACCGTAACGGCCGGATTCTCCATCAGTCGTGATGACGTGTACGCCTGCGGCGCAGGATGCCATGGCATCCCTGAACGGATGCTTGAGTGTGTGTGCCGAATCTGTCATTCGTCGTGCTTTTTATTTCAGGTGCTGTTCGATTTTCGACAGCGCCGTCAGCAGCTCTTTGAGTTCGAGCATTTTTTCTTTGGAAAGCACTTGTTCGATGGCGTCGTAACGTTCGTCCACTTGCGCGCCGATGGATTCGAAAAGTTTTTCGCCTTCGTTTGTCAGCTTTAAATAGACGCGGCGTTGGTCGTTGGACGGCTTTAGGCGTACGACAAGGCCTGCTTTTTCCAAGCGGGTCAAAATGCCGGTCAGGCTGGGGCGCAGGATACATGCCTGATTGGCAAGGTCTTGAAAGTCCAATGTGCCGTTTTCGGCAAGCAGGCGGATGATTCGCCATTGCTGGTCGGTGATATTGGCTTGGTTCAGAATAGGACGAAATTGGGTCATTAACGCTTCCCGCGCTTGAATCAGACCGATGTTAATGGAAGCATGTTTGGATTGGTTGGGCATGAGGGGTCTCCGTTGTTACCGATAAACAAACCTTTGAAGCGTGAGGCAGATTTGTAAAGGCTGTATTGTCATTATAAGAGCCCTGTGAAAGCGGCGAATGCGTGGGAGCAAAAGTATCGAACCAAAAATCAGATAACATTCCGTAAGTTTGTTTTGATAGTAATGTTCCGTATTTTCTTATGTTTGTATATTAGTCTATTTTTGACATAATCTCAACAAAATCATCACTTGCCATGATAAGGGTAGTTTATTTTTTCAATAAATGAATATTTACTCGATAGCGTCATGTGCTACACGGGATTCAAGTTCTTTATATTTTAAGGAATCTAGCAAGGCAGCATCAATAGAATAGATCGGAAATAAAAATTCTGGCGCGCAGACCCCAATAAGTGCTGATTCCTGAGGTGAAGTGAACCATTTTTCCGTTTTTAATCAGGATAATGCTCGGGGTAACGGAGACTTTCCATTTTTGAGCCAAGCGTCCGTCGTTGTCGTTGACCGTAGGAAAATCAAGATGTTTTTCTGACATATAGGTACGGATATGCTCATCCGCACCGGAGTGCAGGGCAATACCGACAACAGGAATGCCGTCTTCGGCAAGCCGGGAAACGGTAGGTGAAGTATAGGCGCAGATATGGCACCAGTCTCCCCATACATAGAGGACGGCGGTACGGTTTGCGCTAAGTAAGGCAGGTGTCAGCGTTTCTCCTGAAAGTAGGTACAGCGGTTCAGACGACATTTGTACGGGCGGTTCGGGTTTGCGCCACCAATCGGCAACGGCCGATAATATGGCGAAAATGACTACCGCCTGTAAAAAAGATAAGGATAGTGATTTGATGCGTGATGGCAGACGTTTCATTTTTTGACGGTCGGAGTGAAAGAAGGGGATGATACTTTGTTTTGATGCAGTGTTTCATAAAATTACCCAATGGGTCGTCTGAAAACGGTTGATGGGAAAGATGTAACTGGATTGATAAAACATTAATTACATCAAACTACATTTTTGTTATAATTCGGGTCGCAAACCTTTATCCAACCGTAACAGAGGAAAAACCATGGGCATTAAAGTCGCCATTAACGGATATGGCCGCATCGGCCGCCAAGTATTACGTGCTATTTACGATTACAACCTGCAAGACCAACTTGAAGTTGTCGCCGTCAACGCCAGCGGCAGCCTCGAAACCAACGCCCATCTGACCAAATTTGATACTGTTCACGGTCGCTTTAATGCCGACATTTCCCACGATGCAACCCATCTCATCATTAACGGTCGCAAAATCCCATTTTTCTCCACCCGCAACCCCGCCGAACTGCCATGGAAGGATTTGGAAGTTGATTTGGTCATGGAATGTACGGGCGCGTTTACCAGCAAATCCAAAGCCAACGTGCATTTGGAAAGCGGCGCGAAAAAAGTGCTGATTTCCGCGCCGGGCGAAGCCGACGTTGACGCAACGGTCGTTTACGGCGTGAACGATGATGTGATTACCGACGACATGACTGTCGTCTCCAACGCGTCCTGCACCACCAACTGCCTCTCTCCCGTTGCCAAAGTGCTGAACGAAAACATCGGCATCGTCAAAGGCGTGATGACCACCATCCACGCTTTGACCAACGACCAAACCGTTACCGATGTGCGCCATAAAGATTTGCGCCGCGCCCGCAGCGGTGTGGAAAACATGATTCCGACTAAAACCGGCGCGGCAAAAGCCGTCGGTTTGGTATTGCCTGAACTGAAAGGTAAACTCGACGGCCTCGCCATCCGCGTGCCGACCGTCAATGTTTCCGTCGTCGATTTGAGCTTCCAAGCCGCACGCGATACCAGCGTCGAAGAAATCAACGCGCTGATGAAAGCCGCTGCGGAAGAAGGTCGTCTGAAAGGCGTATTGAGCTACAACACGCTGCCGCTGGTGTCTATGGACTTCAACCATACCACCCAAGCCAGTACCTTTGACGCAACGCTGACCAAAGTTATCGACGGCAACATGGTCAAAGTGTTCGCTTGGTACGACAACGAGTGGGGCTTCAGCTGCCAAATGCTGAACACCGCCCGCCGTATGTTCGGTTTGGAAGTGCGCCCGTTTGAATAAAACGGATTAGCGAAGATGCTGAAAGGTCGTCTGAAAACCATGATTGGATTTTCAGACGACCTTTTCTATTTATCCGATTGTTTTCGTTCCGGATTGAGCCAGTGCCATTGCTCGCGCAATGTTTGTTCCAATGCCTTTTGTTTTTCTTTAGGATTGTTTAGGCCGTGTGTAATACGGTTGTAGTCGAGTGTAACGGACGGGTTGGCGACATTGCCCCGTATTTTGAGCGGTATGGGCTTGGCTGAAGGATTGAGTGTGTTGCGGATAAGCAGATCCTCGGATAGTTCTTGCGTATTCAGATCGGTGTAGCCGTTGCTGACTATGTGCAAATGTTCGGAAAACAATTCGGTATTGATGTGGTGGCTGATGCCCTTGTCGATTTCGCTATTGAGGGTAAAGCGGTTGAAAGGGGTTTGGGCATGCTCGCCGCCGGGGTGTTGTGCGGAAATGCCGTTTTTGAGGATATGGTTTATATCGATACCGTTCCAAACCCCATCCAAAATATTGAGGGTCAGCATCCCTTGTAGGGATTGGATGAGTTGCTTACGATTGTCGCCCCGTGCTGTCAAATCGATGACGGCATCTCCGTTGCCGCTGAAACTGTGGAAACCGAACAAATCTTGCAACAATGGTCGGATTTGTACGTTTTGGGCATCTTGTTGGAGGTGGTAGGTAGGCGGAGTTGTGTTTGCCATACTTATACCGCCTTCTGTCTGACCTCCGTAGAGGCCTGCTTTAAAATGGCTTAGGGCGATGTGCTCTTTGTCGGCATTCAGCAGGGTTTCAATATTGTCCAGTTGCAGGCCGGGTATTTGGACATTGCCGATTTTGATGCTGGCATCAATTCTTGGGATTGGGCCGTTGTTGAGGATTGCAGGGTAGCCTGATCCGGAGTTTGCCTGTATATCATCCCAATAGGGGAGCAATGAGAGTTTTTGCAGGGCAATCCCTGCTTCTAAAAGAGGCGTTTGTTCTTCCGTTGGTTGATATTTGAAGACAAGAGCAAGGGGTTGGCGGTCGAATGTGCCTTTGAAATCCCCTTGCCAGTTTTCTTTGCCGTTCCAGTTGAATGAGCCGGTTAATTGGCTGATAAAGCGAGGATTGGGTAGGCGGTTGACCGTGTCCTGCAATGTGGTCAGATTGATTGAAGATGATTGCAATCCTTTGTTTTGCTGCCACAGCAGAGGGCCTGTCAGGGTTAAATTGGTCTGATGTGCGGTATTTTTGTGGCTGGCGTTGAATTCAAAGTTATCCAATGTGGCAACGCTGGTACGGATGCTTGCTTTGTCGAGTTTGAACGAGCCGTTCCATTGGCTTTCCGGCTTGCCTGCTGTAAATGCACCATTGAGTGATGGGATATTCAATACGTGGTTTTTAAGGGATAAACGGGGAATTTGCGCGGTCAGGTGAAAATTTTGGGCAGGATTATCCGTGCGCAGGCTGAGATTGTCTGCTTGTAGGGAGTCGTTTTCAGACGACCATGTCCATGTACCGCTTCCATCAACGGACAGTTTGCTTTCTTTTTCAGCAATAGATGCTTCCCAAAGTAAATTGGGAATGCTCCAACCGGTTTCAGAGGCATTGAGCACGCCGCTACCCTGCCATCGGATAGGTTGATTTGGGCGGCGCAGGCTGCCGCTGATTTTGAAGGGAAGGCCGTCAGCGCCGTTGTTGCGGATGTTTAGATAAAAATTGTCGATAATATGTGTTTGCCCTGCGATGTTCATATGCAGAGAGCTGTTTTCTATAATCAAACGGTTTAAAGAAGTAGGGTGGGAAGGATGTAACAGGTCTTGCAGGTTCCATTTGCCGTCATCGGTGCGCGATAACACGGCATCTGCACCTGTAATAACCCATTTTTCGATGACCGGGTAATCGTTCCACAGGCTGCTCCAGCCCAAACCGATATGGGTCTCTTTGATATGTAAGGCAGTTTGGTTGCTTTGAGGTTGGGTAATGGTAACGTTTTTTAGGGTAACGGTAGGACGGGGAAACCAGCTTCGGCGGATGTCGCTGCTGAAGCGGATATTCCGCCCCGTTCCGCTGAAGGCGTTTTGTACGGAAGCTTCGATTCGTTCGAGGGGAAATAGTGCATAAACCGATGCATACAGGGCGGCTGCGGTGCAAACGAGTAATATAACTGCAGTTACAGCTGATTTCAGCCAAAATTTTCCTGAATTAAGCAGAGGATTTTTCATGCGTAAAGGCAATAAGATAACATGGCTGAAAGTATAACACATGACATTTGGGATAGTGCGGATAGGGGATTAAGGGTAAATGTAAGGTATGAGTGGTAGAGCTTGTGGCGGGCAGGTCGTCTGAAAGCGGTAGTGTGCTAATATTGTCGTCTGTTTCAGGAGATATATGATGATTATTGTGATGGGTAAGAATGCTTCTCAGGAGTCGATAGAGGGAGTAATCGGGTTTATCCGTAATAAGGGGTTGAAAGAGCATATCTCTCGGGGGGAGGAGCGGACGATTATCGGTGCGGTTGGTGATGAGCGGGTGTTCCGTCCAAATGAATTGGAACGTCTGCCCGATGTGGAACGCGTTGTCCGGGTATTGAACGATTGGAAAATTATCAGCCGAGAGGCGGACGAGGAAGACAGCAGGATTGTTGTACGGGGTGTGATATTCGGCGGAGCGAAGCGGTTGGATATTACTGCCGATACGGATAGGGCGGAAGGGGCGGATGCGGTATTTGTCGATCCGTTTTACCTTCCTGCACGCCCTTATGAAAAAGTGGACGAGCAGCGTGAAAACTTACAGGTTCGGGCGATTGTTCGGGAAATTTCTGATTTGCAGAAAACAGGCAAGCCCGTCATTGTCCGTATCCGTGATGTTCGCCAGATAGATGATGCCTTGTCTGCCGGTGCAGATATTTTGTATTTGGGTGGCAGTATGATGACCAATCGGACGCTTTTGGATGAGGTAGGTCGTCTGAATACGCCGGTAGTGTTGTGTAAAGACAAGCATCATCGTGTTGATGATTGGTTGGTGGCGGCAGAACATATCGCTTTGCGCGGCAACAGCCACATTGTGCTCGGTGAAGCTGGGACACTCAGTTTTGAGCCGGAACATGCCTACCGTTTGGATGTCGATGCCATCGTTCGGGTTAGGAAAGTGTGCCGTCTTCCGGTTATCGCCAATATTACCCGTCTGTGGCACAATGATATGCCTCAGGAAATATTGTATCGTTTGGCAGCGGCAGCAGGTGTGAACGGGATTATCAGCGGGTAGGAGATATATCCGGTAGTAGGGAATATGGTGATTGACTTGAAAACAAAAAACAGAACAGCGAAAACTGTTCTGTTTTTTTTATTTTCAGACGACCTCATGGATTTAAACATTGAAGGGGTCGTCTGAAACTGCTTTACCTACTTGTTAAACATTCACGGTCTCGGCTACTTCGTTGTAGCTGTCGATTTCGTTGAAGTTCATGTAGCGGTAGATTTGGTCGCCCTGTTCGTTGATGATACCGATGTTGGCTTGGTATTCTTCAACGGTCGGGATTTTACCCAGTTTGGAGCAAATCGCCGCCAATTCTGCCGAGCCGAGGTAAACGAAGGTGTTTTTACCCAAGCGGTTCGGGAAGTTGCGGGTAGAGGTGGACATGACGGTTGCGCCTTCGTGTACTTGGGCTTGGTTACCCATACACAGCGAACAACCCGGCATTTCCATACGCGCGCCGGCGCGACCGAGTACGCCGTAGTGGCCTTCGTCGGACAACTCTTTCGCATCCATTTTGGTCGGCGGCGCTACCCACAAGCGGACGGGAATATCGCTCTTGCCTTCCAAGAGTTTGGAAGCGGCACGGAAGTGACCGATGTTGGTCATGCATGAACCGATGAATACTTCGTCGATTTTGGTGCCGGAACGTTCGGACATGAAGCATACGTCGTCCGGGTCGTTCGGGCAGGCGATAATCGGCTCTTTGATGTCGTCCATGTTGATTTCAATCACGGCGGCGTATTCGGCATCTTTATCCGCTTCAAGCAGCTCTGGGTTCGCCAGCCATGCTTCCATGGCTTTGATGCGGCGTTCCAAAGTGCGCGGGTCTTGATAGCCGTCGGCAATCATGTTTTTCATCAACACGACGTTGGATTTCATGTATTCAATAATCGGCTCTTTGTTGAGCTTCACGGTACAGCCGGCGGCAGAGCGCTCAGCAGACGCGTCAGTCAATTCAAAGGCTTGTTCCACTTTCAAATCAGGCAGGCCTTCGATTTCGAGGATACGGCCGGAGAAGATGTTTTTCTTACCGGCTTTGGCAACGGTGAGCAAACCTTGTTTAATCGCGTAAAGCGGAATGGCGTTCACCAAGTCGCGCAGGGTTACGCCCGGTTGCAGCTTGCCGCTGAAGCGTACCAGTACGGACTCAGGCATATCGAGCGGCATCACGCCGGTGGCTGCTGCGAAAGCAACCAAGCCGGAACCGGCAGGGAAAGAAATACCGATAGGGAAACGGGTGTGGCTGTCGCCGCCGGTACCGACTGTATCGGGCAGCAGCAAGCGGTTGAGCCATGAGTGGATCACGCCGTCGCCCGGACGAAGAGCCACGCCGCCACGGGTAGAAATAAAGGCGGGCAGTTCTTTATGGGTTCTGACATCGACAGGTTTTGGATAAGCGGCAGTGTGACAGAAAGACTGCATTACCATGTCGGCGGAGAAGCCCAGGCAGGCGAGGTCTTTCAACTCGTCGCGGGTCATCGGGCCGGTAGTGTCTTGCGAGCCGACCGTCGTCATGCGCGGTTCGCAGTAAGTACCCGGGCGTACGCCTTGTCCTTCCGGCAGACCGCAGGCGCGACCGACCATTTTTTGTGCCAACGTGAAACCGGCTTTGCTTTCGGCAGGTGCTTGAGGTAGGCGGAATTCGGTGGAAGCAGGCAGTTTCAAGGCTTCGCGCGCTTTGGCGGTCAGACCTCGACCGATAATCAGGTTGATACGGCCGCCGGCTTGCACTTCGTCTAGTAATACTTGGGATTTCAGGCTGAACTCGGCAACGGTTTCGCCGTTTTTCACGATTTTGCCTTCATAAGGCAGAATATCGACGACATCGCCCATTTTCAGCGCGGAAACATCGACTTCAATCGGCAATGCACCGGAATCTTCTTGAGTATTGAAGAAAATCGGCGCAATTTTGCCGCCCAAGCATACGCCGCCGAAGCGTTTGTTCGGTACGAACGGGATGTCTTCGCCGGTATGCCAAATGACGGAGTTGGTCGCGGATTTACGAGAAGAACCGGTACCGACCACATCGCCGACGTAGGCAACGGGATGACCTTTGGCTTTGAGTTCTTCCAGCAGTTTAATCGGACCAACTTCGCCCGGTTTATCCGGATTGATGCCATCGCGCGGGTTTTTCAGCATTGCCAGCGCGTGCAGCGGAATATCAGGACGGCTCCATGCGTCGGGCGCGGGAGAGAGGTCGTCTGTATTGGTTTCGCCGTCAACTTTGAAGACGGTAACGGTGATTTTTTCGGGAACCTTGGCGCGTGAAGTAAACCATTCGGCATCTGCCCAAGATTGCAAAACTTCCTGCGCGTATTTGTTGCCTTTTTCGGCTTTTTCCTGAACATCGTGGAAAGAATCGAACATCAGAAGCGTATGTTTCAAACCTTTGGCAGCGATAGGCGCGAGTTTGTCGTCGTCCAAGAGTTCGATTAAGGCGTGAATATTGTAACCGCCGAGCATCGTACCTAAAAGTTCGGTCGCATATTCGGGGGAAACCAACGGGCTGGATGCGCTGCCTTCGGCAACGGCAGCCAGGAATGAAGCTTTGACTTTGGCGGCATCGTCCACACCGGGCGGAACACGGTGGGCAAGCAGTTCGACCAAGAACTCGCCTTCGCCTGCGGGCGGGTTTTTCAGCAGCTCAACCAAATCGGCGGTTTGCTGCGCGTTCAAAGGGAGGGGTGGGATACCGAGGGCAGCGCGCTCGGCGGCGGCTTTGCGATAGGCTTCTAACATCTCTTTGTTCCTTTTTTCTGTTTTTTCTTCTGACCGTTGCAAATGATTTGCAATCAAAGAATTGTAGACAATTCTTTTGGGTATCATAGACCAGTTTGGCAAAAATTGGAATATTTATGTTATCGGATGTAATAGATGTTTGCTATTGAAACGAATTATCTTGAAAAAACAAAAGAGGTCGTCTGAAAACAGGGTTTCAGACGACCTTTCATATTTTATCGGTATTGCCAATCCGTTCTTTTACCGGGCGTTTGCCTGATATTCGCTCCCGTCTTCGCGCAGAAGCTTGGGCTGTTTGCCTTTCTCAATCACGTCTTTATCGATGACAACTTTGGTTACACCTTTCAAATCGGGCAGTTGATACATGGTATCCAACAGGCAGCGTTCAACGATGGAGCGCAGGCCGCGCGCGCCGGTTTTACGTTCCATTGCCTGACGGGCGATGCTGCGCAAGGCTTCTTCTTCAAATTCCAATTGGACGTTTTCCATGCCGAACAGGGTTTGATATTGTTTCACCAAGGCATTTTTCGGCTCGGTCAGGATGTTCACCAATGCGTCTTCGTCCAATTCCGCCAACGTGGCGATAACGGGCAGACGGCCGATTAACTCGGGAATCAGACCGAATTTAATCAAGTCTTCAGGCTCAACGATTTCAAACAATCCGGTAATGTCGGCATTTTCGTCCTTGCTGTGAACGGACGCACCGAAACCAATACCGCCTTTTTCAGTACGCTGACGGATCACTTTTTCCAAGCCCGCAAACGCGCCGCCGCAGATAAACAGGATGTTGGTGGTATCGACGTTGATAAATTCCTGATTCGGATGTTTGCGGCCGCCTTGGGGCGGAACGCTGGCAACCGTACCTTCAATCAGTTTCAGCAAGGCTTGTTGTACGCCTTCACCGGATACGTCGCGGGTAATCGACGGGTTGTCGCTTTTACGGGAGATTTTGTCGATTTCGTCAATATAAACGATGCCGCGTTGGGCTTTTTCGACATCGAAATCGCATTTACCCAAGAGCTTGGTGATGATTTGCTCGACGTCTTCACCGACGTAACCCGCTTCGGTCAGCGTGGTCGCGTCCGCCATGACGAACGGCACATCCAGTTTGCGCGCCAAAGACTGTGCCAACAGCGTTTTACCCGAACCGGTCGGACCGATAAGCAGGATGTTGGATTTCGACAACTCGACATTGCCGTTGGCTTTAGGGTGGCGCAGGCGTTTGTAATGGTTGTACACCGAAACCGCCAAGGCTTTCTTGGCTTGTTCCTGTCCGATAACGTGATCGTTGAGGTTGGCGACGATTTCGGCAGGCGTGGGCAGTTTGTTGTTTGGATGGGACGCATCCGTTGCAGATTTTTCTTCAGAGAGGTCGTCTGAACTTTGCAGCATGACGCCGCAAGTTTCTACACATTCGTTACAGATAAAAGCGTTTTCGCCTTCAATCAGGTTCTTGACTTCATGCTCGGATTTTCCGCAAAACGAGCAGGAGCGTTTTTCTTCAGTCATAATTTATCTTCTGTTTTCAAGCAATATCGGCAAACCGTTATCCGAATGTTGCGGGAACGGTTTTCGGCAAAGTCGGTAAGTATAATCAGTATCTTAAGGTTTATCAAATACCGTATGGCAAGCGCTTTGGCGTAAGGTTTTCAGACGACCCTTCGACGCTTGGCAACACGCAACGATTTCCCATCCTTAAGATTGTTTCCAATTTGGGAAAAAGATGCAAACAAACGCAAAAAAACCATATTAAACTTTACATTTTATTGTATTTTAAGCAAAATATCTTCTTTAATAATTCATTTGTCTTAAATTCTACTGGTTGAAATATGTCGGTTATGAAATTTTATAAAACACTGAGTGCAGCCTGTTTGGGTATGGCTTTGACGGTTGCCGCCGCCCCTGCTGCTGCAGACGATATGGACGTTTTGGGTCAATTTTTGGAACAGAATTTTCCAACCCAAAATGACCCGATGGAAGCTTTCGCATTAAGCCACGCACAAAAAATCGAGGCTCAGGCGATGATGGCGGGGCCGCTTTTGACATCGCAGGCTGCTTTGATTTTTAACAACAAAACAGGCGAAATCCTGTATCAGAAAAACGCAGACCGCGTGATGCCGATTGCGTCCATTTCCAAACTGATGAGCGCAATGGTCGTTTTGGACGCACGTTTGGATATGAACGAGCCCATTACCATTACTGCTGATGAAATCGACCGTCTGAAAGGTACAGGCAGCCGCCTTGCCATCGGCACGACGCTGACACGCGGCGAATTGTTGCACCTGAGCCTGATGAGCAGCGAAAACCGCGCGACCCACGCGCTGGGCCGCACCTATCCGGGCGGTATGTCGGCGTTTGTTGCTGCCATGAATGCCAAAGCGCAAAGCCTGGGTATGCACAACAGCCGCTTCTACGAACCTACCGGCTTGAATTTCCAAAACGTTTCAACCGCCAACGATTTGAACCGCATGGTTGCCGCGGCAAGCAAATATCCGCTTATCCGCAAAAATTCAACCTCTAACTCCGGCTCGGTTTGGACGGCAAACGGCCGCCAAAACTATAAAAACTCCAACGCCCTCGTCCGCGAAGGCAGCTGGAATATCGAGCTTCAGAAAACCGGTTATATCCGCGAAGCAGGTCGCTCGATGGTGGTTAAGGCAAACGTCCAAAACCAGCCGATTACCATCGTATTGCTGAACTCGCCGACTTCGACAACCCGCGTAAACGACGCGCGTAAGATCGAATCTTGGATGTTGCAGCGCCGCTCTTAAAATACTTGTTATGCCGTCTGAAAATCAGGCGGCATTTTATTTTATGGTCAGTAGGTGAAAACGGAAGGCGTTTTGTACGGTTTTGTTTTTTGTCGGGCATCAAGGAATTTTTGAAATGAACAAAATCAGTAAAAAGTACGGATTATGGCTCGGGGTTGCAGCATTGGCGGGTTGTACTTCTGTCGCCGATATGGTCGGATACGATACGGCTGCTTTGAATGAGGGAGCCGAGCGAAACTATACGCAGGTTGTACAAAAAGCGCGCAGCCAGAATGCGCTGGATGTCAGCTCTCCGACGGCGCAGCGTGTTCATCGGGTGTTTTCCCGACTGGTTCCGTATGCCAACCGCGCCAACCGTACCGGTATGCCTTTTAATTGGCAGATGAACGTTATCCGCAGCAACGATTTGAATGCTTGGGCGATGCCGGGCGGAAAAATGGCGGTATATACCGGCATGGTCGAACGCTTGCAACTGACGGATGATGAAATCGCCGCAGTCATCGGGCACGAAATGACCCATGCCCTGCTCGAACACAGCAAAAAAGCCATCGGAGGTCAGGTATTGACCGGCTTGGGCGGTTCTATTTTGGCAGGTGCCGTCGGTTTGGACGGAAATTTGGTCGGCGTTGGAACAGATTTATTGGCAACCAAACCTTTTTCGCGTCATCAGGAAAGCGAGGCAGATGCGGGAGGCGTCCGCCTGATGGCTCAGGCAGGTTACAATCCGCAGGCGGCAATCAGCGTGTGGGAGAAAATGAATAGGGTGCAAGGCGGCAGTCAGGTTGCCATCTTGTCAACCCATCCCGCCAACAATACCCGTATCGAAGCAATACGAAGGATGTTGCCGGAAGTTATGCCTATTTATCACCAAAACAAACGCTGATATTTTAAATTGATGAGTGTTTTCAAACTGTTTTAGAGGTCGTCTGAAAACCGAGCATCCAATCAATAGAGATATTGGGATAGTAAAAGGAAAACATATGATTAAGCCGATTATTTTAAGCCTCGCGGCTGCAACTACTTTGGCAGCTTGCAATATTCTTGAGACAGAAAGTGTACCGATGACCGGTATGCCCAATCCGGCTTCAGAATTTTGCGTGAAGCAGGGCGGTAAGTTGGAAATCAAAAAAGACAAGGATGGCGGAGAGTATGGAATGTGCCATCTGCCTGACGGTATTGTTGTGGAAGAGTGGGCGTATTTCCGTCAACACAACAAATAAGTTACAAGAGTTAAAAAGGTCGTCTGAAACACATCTTTTCAGACGACCTTTTTATATGCGGAGACCTTGGCAATAACATGAGTTATTAAAATTTTATGCTAATGCCATTTTAAAAATGAAGAACCTCCCTGATTTCTTCCACTTTTTTCTCAATATCAGTTTAGTCAATTGAAAATTTTTTTGGCGCGTTTTTATGCGTCAAATTTCGGTAACGGACCATTTTTGTAAAGGTCGCAGATTGAGAACTTTGAGAATATATTAAAAAAGCCGGCAAACATTATGTTTGTCGGCTTTTTAATCAGCACAGTACTAAGAATGCTGACGGTTAGGTTTAGAACTTATAACTGATGGTAAACAGCAAAGTCCTGCCACGCGCATAGTTATTCAGGACGGAGCGAGTCGTGCCGCCATATTTGCCATTGCATAAACCGTTGGCATCACATTCGACTTCTTCGTCATCTAAACCGCCTTTTCTTTCAAATACGCTGAAATAGCGCTGAGTTGCGGCATCGTTTGCGGCATCCAAAGGATCGATATAGCGCTTATTGAACGCGTTTTGAATGTCGAAACGAAGGATAAGGTTTTTCTTCGGTTCGTAATTGGCATAGAAATCAAAAATCAGCGGCTGTCTGTTGATGCTTTCTGTTTTTTTGATCGCCCTTCTGCCCATTTGGTGTGAAGAGTAGGTGTTGGCACCGGTTGTACCGTCAACAAATTCTTCCTCAGTCGTCGCCCGTGTACTTTTGCCGTAATAGCGCATAATGCCGCCGATGGTCAATTTGTTGCCTAACCAGCGGGAACCCAATTCAAACCGCCCGTAATCTCGGGGCAGGCGGGAAATTTTGCTTAAGCCGTAACCTTGTTTGATTTGGTCTTCTTTAGAAGAATTACGGGGCGATTCGCTGGCATCGCTATAATTGGTCGGCTGGTTGGTTTTTTGATATGCGTAAGACAGGGTTGAAAAAAAGCGGCCAAAATCATAGTTCATTTCCACTTCCAAACCATTTTTATGGACAGGTTTGGCATAGTTTCGATGCTGGATAGAGTATTGCAGGCCGGTACTGGTTACCCAGCTGGGTGCTTTATCCAAATCCCACCATTTGCCATAAACATTGTGAATATAGTTGTTTATCCTGCTGCGATAGGCGACCAGTTTGAAACCCAATACATCATCCGGCTTGAAAATCCCTTTTTTGAAGGTATTGAAGCCTATTTGGTAAGTATTGGCCTGTTCCGGCTTAAGGGCGGTATTGACGCCCGAGTCGCCGATTTGTGAAAAATACATTTCTTGAATATTTGGCATTCTATGCGTACGCGAATAGCTGATAAACGGCATAAAGTAGTCGTTGACATTGATGTTTAATGCTAACGAATGGTTTACCGCATGCTTTTTACCGGATTTGGTATAAACCGGTTCGTAAAGGTCGCAGCTTGGCGTGCAATGCTGTTTATAAATTTCAGAATCTTCTCCAAATGCTTTTTTAAAGTCTTCTTGGGTATTGAAGTAGTCGGTATATTCGCCTTTGTAGCGGTAGTTGACCATATTGGTGCTGTAATTCAATTGATAAATGCCTTTTTTCAAGGAAGTATCAAAATAGAACGTATTGAATTTTTGCTGGCCTGAAGGTTGTAATATGGTTGATTTTTGAGGAAATATTCCTTTGTCGCCTTTGAAGCGGCCTAAAAAGCTGTACAGGCCGGCATCTTGGTCGGGACCGTCGTAAAACAGGCTCAGCTCTTCCGGAAAGCGGTTTTTACTGTATTGGTTTTTAAAGAAATTGAAACCGACGGTGGCTTTTAAATCTGTTTTGTTGGGAAGGTTGAAAGAGAAGCGGTTGTTGATATCCAAAAGATTGGCTGTGTTTTTGGTTTCCAAATAATCCAGCAGCCCCCATCCCGAAAAACGTGAGTTTTTCGGATATTTTTGTTTTCCCAGATTATGGGCGGCCAATACGTTTAAATCGACATAATCGCCAATGTTTAAATTGTAATTGGCTTGGTAGCTGCGATTTTCTACTTTGCGGCTGCCGATACGGTTGTTCATGGTACGAAGCTGAAGATCCAGCTTGTTGTTGTCGTTTTCGTATTCCACTTTGACCAAATGACTGTTTGAGCGTTGTTGCAGGCTGGTAGGGTCGATAGGCGTCAGATCCCATTGCGGTGCCAAATTCTCTTTCCAGCTTCTTTCCAAATCATCAACATAATCTTTTTGCAAAACCTCAGGATCGTTATATTTTCTGGAGAAAGGGTAGTCCCAATAGCTTTTACCGACTGCGTTGCGCTTAGAAAAGTCGCGAACCCAACGATTTTGCCCTTGGTCGAATTTCAATAAGTTGCTTTCAAAATATTCTTGTTTTTTACGGTCCAAATATTCTTCGCCAAAATTGCCGATACGCTGACCGCCGCCGCCTACTTTATAGTTTTGCTCGACATTACGGTGGCTGTAACCATATAACGCGCCAAGGCGCGCACCGCTGTCAAACCATTTTTGTACCGCTCCGGTTGCCATAAAATTGCTTTTTGTGCTGTTTGTGCCGGTCAATCCTTTGGTTAAAAGGCCGAAGGTATTGTTTCCGTGTACTACATCGTCCACCCGTAAAGTACGGAAATTGGCTGTACCGGATAAGGTATTGATGCCGTTGGCACCCGAGAAACTGCCTTTGGTTACATCCACACCGGCAATAAAATTGGGATCCAGTGCCGTACCGAATTGCGAAGAGCTGCCGCTGCGTCCGGCATCGGCAGAAGTGGAATAGAAGGTTTGGGTGACGCCGTCAACCATCGTATTGACGCGTCCCAAACCGCTATCACCACGGATATTGACCGCCAATACCCCCGATCCCTTGTCTTGTTGGGTGAAAACGCCGGGCATGCTCCGCACGATGGCATCGATGTTTTCGCTGGATTGATAAACGCGTTCACGCGAACTTTTGGCTTGGCCTTCGGTAAAAACTTTTTTCTCTTTGGCAATGTATTTGCCTTTGACTTGAATTTCATCAAGCTCTTGAGTTGAAACCTCGTCTTCTGCGTGTGCGATACTTGTTATAGCCAGTAAAGATAATGTCAGTAGGTTTAATTTGAAATTCGGATTCATAATAGTTACCTCAGAAACGAAGTCCGTTACTTTATAACATATTATTAAACTTTACAAATATTTTGATAATGAATTTCATTTATTAAAGAATAAAGCAGATTCTTGTTTTAGGAGATAACTCAAACGCATATGATAAATATGGCTGAAAAGATAAAGCTGGTCTGAATTTGAATTTGATTAGCAGGGAAGAGGGAAGATTTAATTGGATTTAAACAGACGAAAGAAGAAAATTTGATTGCAATATGTGAATTGGGCCGTCGGTTTAAAATGAAACCGGCAAAAAACGTGAAATGTAAAATATAAAGTCAATATAGAAGGGTTTGAATTCAGTTGAAGCAAAGGCCGATCTTTGCAAAATTCTTCTTTCCCTGACAGCCGAAACCCAAACATGGGTTTTCGGTTGCTGGGGAAAAGGGATTTTTTGCAAAGGTTTCGGTTGTATTTCGGCAACTGTTTTTGAAATATCTGCCTTTTCGAATTTCCAATGGATTTCAGTTTGGTGAATGACGGCGGAAGTGAGGGGTTTTAAAAACAGGTTTGCCGGGGAAGAGGTCGTC
Source organism: Neisseria mucosa (assembly GCF_003044445.1). GTDB lineage: Bacteria > Pseudomonadota > Gammaproteobacteria > Burkholderiales > Neisseriaceae > Neisseria > Neisseria mucosa_A. The sequence goes on along the minus strand of NZ_POWX01000019.1, from coordinate 17,279 downwards.
TGAAACGATGAATTCATGTTTTCAGACGACCTCTTCCGATTTGCGGCTTCTATGCCGCATCGGACGATTCTTCCTTGACCGCGTCCAGCAGCGGTATCAACAGCTCTTCCACCAATCTTTGGAACAACGCCCCTTCCACCGGCTCGGTATCTTCGTTACCGAACACTAAAGCGACTTCGGTATAGTCTTTTTGCCCTTTGCTGACTTTGTTGCCGTGATAGCTTTCCTTGGCTTTGTTCAGGGCATCTTCCCAGCTCTGTTTTTTGCCGTAGGCTTCGGCGGCGGCGAGGCTGGTTTTGGCGAAGAAAGGCAGCGGGCGCGTTTGTCCGAGGTTGAAGAACGTCAGCCATTTTTGCAACATTTCTTGCGCGTGGCTGCTGGAGATTGCGGGATAAAGCGTTGTTTCTTCAGGCTGAACGATATGGGTTTGGCGGGTTTCGGTTTCAGACGACCCTACCGCGCAAAAGATTAAATGTTCGAGCAAAATGGCGATGCGTTGCGGGGCGTTGGGTTTGCGGTCGAGGTAGAACACTTGGCCGCATTGGTACAGGTTGCCGAGGCTGCCTTGCAGGGTTTGCCCGTCGAACGGGATTTCGTAGGCGAAGGGCGGCAGTTTCGGGCTTTGCAGCAATGCGCCGTCTATGCGTTTGGCGGCGGCTTGGAAATTCTGCTGCCACAATTTACCCAATTCACCGGCGGGTAACAGGCTTTCGGCATCGAGGCGGACGGCGGTTTCTTGAAAGTCTTGGTTGTGGCGGCGGGCGTCAAGGTAGGCGGCGGCGATTTTGTCGGCGCGTTGCGGCTCGAAGGGTTCGGCGGATTCCCATGCTTCGTCGCGGTAGGGTTCGCGCCAGCCTAGGGTTTGTTGCAGCCATGCTTTGACGGGATTTTTCCAGAAGCGGATAAAGTCGTCCTGCCAGACGGTCGGTGCGGGGCTGTTTTCTTCGAGGGCTTCGCTGAAAAACGGACGCGCCTGTTCGCGCGGACGGTTGAGAGCTTCGGCGTAGTCTTGCCGCGTACTGAAGAGGTCGTCTGAAATGTTGTCTGCGATGAAATAGCGGTGGGAGAACGGTTGCAAGGGATGTTGCTCGACCCAGTGTTCCGCCAGTTCTTTGCTGCGCCGTCCGGTCATGGCGGCGATGGTGTCGATGAGTTCGCTGACAAGGGCGGACGGGGCGAGTTCGTCGTCGTTGCGGATGCTGCGGCCGACGTAGGAGAGATAAAGGATGTCGCGCGCGCTGATGATGGCTTCGAGGAAGAGGTAGCGGTCGTCGTCGCGGCGGGCGCGGTCGCCTTTTTGTGGGTGTTTGGCAATCAGGTCGAACACGGCGGCTTTGGTGTTGCGTGGGAAATCGCCGTCGTTTAGCCCCAACAGGCAGATGACTTTAAACGGCAGGCTCCTCATCGGCACCATGCTGCAAAAGGTGATGCCGCCGCGCAGGAAGCCCGCCTGACTTTCGCTGCCTAAAAAGCGGCGGAGGTGGCGGATGACGGTATGTTGCGGCAAAGTGCCGCGAAAGCCTGCCAACGCGGTTTCTTCCTGCCATTTTGCCAACGCCTGCTCAAACTGCTGCAAGGCGTATTGGTCGTCGGCATCGGGCAGGAACAACGACTGCACCAGATCGCGGCAGCGTTCCGTCCATTCTTCCGCTGCTGCGGGTTTGCGCCACTCGGCAGCGAGGCGGGACAGCGTGCGGATGAAGGCGGCAAAGCGGCCGAACGCATCGAGGCGGTTGACATCGCCGTACCACGCGCTGACGTTTTGCCAGAGCGGGCTGCCGTCGTCGGGCAGCATCCAGCCCAACACGATGCGTTCCAACGCCTGCTGCCAAGTGAACAGATTGTCCGCCGCGCCGCGCATTGTTCCGTCCAACCCCCAATGCACGTTCAATTCGGTAATGGTGTCGTGTAGCAGCGGCAAATCGTCCGCCGTCAGCCCGAAACGGCGCAGCACCAAACCGCTTTCTAACAGCGGCAGCACTTTATCGACTTCAAACCGGCTTTCCAGCAAATCCAGCGTCTGCTCCAGCGCGTAAAGCAGCGGCTGGCGGCGGCTGAGTTTCACGTCCGAAACCGAATACGGCAAAGCCTGCGCCCCGCCCTGCGCCTGCCCGAACACCGCTTCGATAAACGGGCTGTACGGCTCGATGTTCGGCGTCAAAACGGCAATATCGTGCAGCTGCCAGTCGGGATGTTCGTGCAAAATCCGCAACAGCTTGTCTTTCAAAATCTGCAATTCGCGCAAGGGGCTGTGTGCCGACACGATACGGACGGAGCCGTCGTCCAGCAAATCTGCGCGGCTGTGTTCAGACGGCATCCGCAGGTTTTGAATGTCGTTTTGCAGGCAGTGCAGCAGCGTGTCGTCTGAAACTTCTTCAAACACAGGTTGCTCCTCCAAGCCGATTTCCGTCAGAAAATCAAAAAAATCACGCCCCTGCTTGCCCAACGACGCCAAGAGCGGATGCCCCGTCTGCGACAAATCCGCATCGTCGCCGCCCTTCAAAAGCTGCGCAGCCTCAATCACATTGCCCCAATACTGGCCGCTCGGATTGAGCGCGAACACAAACACATCGCAATGTTCCGAAATTTTCTGCAAAAGCTGCAAATACATCGGCGCCATCGCCGAAATACCGAACACGAAAAACCGTTCGGGCAGGTGCGCCTTATCCAAAGACGACAGCAGCTTTTCCCACAGCGCCACACGGTGCGGCGCAGATTGGTTGCCGTCGTCCAAATACCGCCAAAGCTGCGCCTGCCAAACCTCGTCCTCGCCCAGCCCCAGAAATTTGCCTTCCTGCCAGGCATCAATCCACTGCGGCCGGTACACTAGATACTGGTCGAAAATATCCGCCAACTGCCCCGCCAACTGATAATCCGCCGACTCGCCGCTGCCCAAATAGCTTTGCAAGACAGAGCGGACGTTTTCAAATTCAGAGGTCGTCTGAAAACGCTCGCTGCGGAACAAATCCAAAAGCCGCCAGCGCATTACCTCCGGCGAAAACGGACTGAGCGCGGGAATATCGGGAATCAGCTTCTGCATCAACTGCCACGTCAAACCTGCCGGCAGGCTGAATTGCAAATTCGCCGCCACCCCCAGTTCGCGCGCCAGATACACGCTCAAATAACGCCGCATCCCCTGACTCTGCACCACAATCTGTTCCGCCGCCAAAGCAGACTCAAGCGGCCTGACCCTTTGGATTTCGGCAAACAGGGCGGCTAGCGATTCGAGGCGGTTGGATTGGTAGAGGTAGAACATGGCGGGGGTAGGGCGGTGGATAATAAACGGGATTATATAGTGGATTGAAATGGAAAATACCTGCGCGTGAATATCGGTACAGGTATTTTTATTTGGATCGATAGAATATGGGCTTATTGGCTGATGACGGTTGTTTTACCGCATCTGTTTTAGAGATGGAATAGTAACGGAGAGAGAGGGGTTTAAGGTCGTCTGAAAACGTTTCAGACGACCTTGGTTGTTTACGGTGCCGGTATCTCCGCCGCGCAAGGTTTGGCGGTTTTGTGTTTTGGCGATTTCAGGAAATTGCGGCAGTCTTCCAAAATTTGGGGCAGAAGCGGTTCGAATTCCTTTCTGCTGCGGATTTTGCCGGTGTAAAACGGCATCGTGTAAGGATAGTAATAATACATGTCTTGCATCCATTGCGCGCCTTCTTTGGTTTTACCTTGACGGTAGAGGTAAAGCCCGACTTGGTAGGCGTTGCTGTAAGGGCGGTAGGTGAGTGCGTCGAATGCCGCTTTTTGCGCCCAAGGTTGGACTTTTTCATCGGACGGATCGGCACGGCGGGTCAGGCTCAGGTCGGCATAATAGGCCAGCATGGGGCTGGTTTCGGAAATGCGGCGCAGTCCGGAAATTTTGGCGTTGACTTGAGACGGGTCGTCGGTTTTGGGTTGACGGCTGTAAGCGGTCAGGTCGGTGTAGTTCCAGCCTAAGTGCAGCGTGCCGCCGATAATGGCCAATGCGGCGATACCGCCTGTCAAATTGCGGCGGCGGGCTTGTTTGATTCCGTCGGATACATCTTCATAACGCGCGCTTGAGAGCGAAAGCATGAGGGCGAACGGGGTTAGGAAGTAGATGTACCAAAGTGGGTATTCGAGCATGCTGTGGCACATGGTTACGCTTGCAGCGGTCAGTAGGAACAGGTTGGCAGGATTGGACGGACGGGTAATCAAACGCCAAACGCCAGCCAGCATGGTTCCCGCGCTCAATAATGCACCTGTCAGCCCCATTTCGGCAAGGATTTGCAGGATAAGGTTGTGGCAGTGGGTGAACAAAACGCCGAGGATGTTATTGGCAAAGTACTGTTTTTCCGCATTTAATAGAAAACTCAGGCTGCCGAAGCTGTTCCAGCCGTGTCCGAAGATTGGGGAGCGGGTAAAGGCGGTCCAAGCATTCCGCCATTCGATTTGGCGCGCAGAACCTTCAAAATCGCTATGACCGGCGCGTTCTATGGCGGTTTCGTAACGGCTGTTGCCCAGTAAATCAAGCAATGTCCCCATGCCGAACTGGAAAACCGCAGCCAATACCGCTGCGAAAAAGAAGATTTTAATTAAGCGTGCCGATTCGCGGCCTGCCCGCCAGTACCAAAAAGGCAGAATCAATACGATGGCGATGATATAGCCCAAGATAGTGCGCGAGTTGACCAAACCCAAGACGGCAGTCAGCAGAAATACGCAAACCAATCCCAGCCAGTCGGGCATTTTCCGCGTTGCCCACAAATAGGATGCGGCAAGTACGCCCCACATCAGATAATGGCCCAGATGGTTGCGTTGTCCGAGCTGGCCGTTTACCGTTCCGCCGCCGTAAGCCAATATGCCGTGAAACAGGGAAATGTCCGACCATCCTTTGAACTGCATAAACGCCACGACAGCCTGTGCAGCTGCACCAAAAAACAACGACCATGCGAATACGGTAACAACTCGGTCCTGCCCGTAAGCGGAAATCCAGCCGCGGCAGGCCCAGGCAGATAGGGCGAGGATGACGAAAGTCCATGCCGCCAAGTCGCTCATTCCTGGATACAGCAAACCCATTGTCCGTGGCTGTATCGCCCAATATGCCGCCATCAGCAACAGTCCGACAGATACATAAGGCAGGCGGATATTGAGCAGGCCTTTATATGCCGAAACCAAAACTAAAATTGTCGCACCCAAGAGGGACCCGGCTTCAAGGTAGAAGCTCGGCAGCGGGCCTACGCGGTAAATCGACAGGAAAGGGACGGCGCAAACCCAGATAAAACAAATCCATAAAGGCAGCAGGCGGACATTCCATTCATTCTTAATATGATATGCGGTACGGGCAAACATCATTTCCCCTCTTTTTTATGTTGTTTGATAAATGCGAGGCAGGCGATAAAGAAAATTATGCAGGAGATAAGCGACAATGCGGCGCACAGACGTTCGGCAGGCGAAGCGTCAAACAGGCGCATGACCGCCTCGGCAAAATAAATCAGAATCAGCATGGAGCTGTATTGATAAGTATAAATACGGCCCTTGAGTATGCCGCTCAGCGGCAGGCATAAAGGCAGGGCTTTGAGGGCAAGCCATGAACCGCCGTTGCGCAAAGGCGCAATCCACAATTCCCAAGACAGGGAAAGCAGGATCAGAAAAATCAGGCTGGCGCACGAGGCAAGATAAGGTAGGGAAGATTTCGATGATGTATTCACGGGCAGGTCTGAACGGCTTTCAGCCGGATATTGGAACGCGAATTATACCGAAACAGGATGTGATGACGCAAAAAGGTCGTCTGAAACCCTCTATTTGAAGGTTTCAGACGACCTATTGCCGTTTCATCAGTTTTTTCAGATTTTGGTGAAGATGACTTCGTTTTCAAAACGCGATTTGGGCAGCGCGGCGTTGAAATCGTCCGCGGCACGGTAGCCGAAAGAGACGACGGCGACGGCTTTGTAGCCTTTTTCGGTCAAGCCGAATTCCTCGTTTAAAACCTGCAAATCCACGCCTTCCATCGGCACGGCGTCGATGTCTGATGCGACAGCGGCGAGCAGGGTGAAACCCATGTTGAGATAGACTTGTTTGGCAAGCCATTGCTCTTCATCCTGGATTTGGTTGCGGTGGATGCCCAAGAACAGGCGGCGGGTAGAGTCGCCTGCCTGCTTGGCTTCTTCCGTAGCGAAGCGTCCGTCTTTGTCTTCTTGCGCCAATACGGCGGCGACATAATCATCGTCAGCGCAAACACGGGCGGCGAAGACGACGACATGAGAAGCATGGGTAATTTTTGGGGCGTTGTAAGGGAGTTTTTCAGTAGCTTTGGCAATGCGCGCTTTGCCTGCTTCGTCATCGGCGATGATGAAGTGCCACGGCTGCATATTGACGCTGGAGGGGCTGTTGCGCAGGGCAGCTTCGATATGGGCGAAGTCTTCGGCTGCGATTTTTTTGGACGGGTCGAAAGACTTGGTGCTGTATCGTTGGCGGACGATTTCGGTAATATTCATGATTTATTGCCTCTTTATAAAAAAAGAAAAACAGATTATAGGAAGGTCGTCTGAAAGGAGCAATCAGGCAAATCTTAATGCTTTATACGATAGGAGGACTTTTATTTTCCACCGATTGAACACAATATGTATATGCAAAAAAGCCTGAACAAATTGTTCAGGCTTTTTAAATTTGGCTCCCCGACCTGGGCTCGAACCAGGGACCTGCGGATTAACAGTCCGTCGCTCTACCGACTGAGCTATCGGGGAATGGGGCGTATTATATAGCCCTGAAAAAAAGTGTCAACTAAAATTTTAACTGACGAAACGGCAGCATTTCAAATATTTGAATGGTAAGTATATTATTTTGACTTTATCACATTAATATTTTGTGCTGATCAATTTTCCGTTTTTAAATACCTGCTGCCGCATGACGTTGCCGTTGTAGGCATATACGGTTAATGAACCGTCATACGGTGTGGCGCGGAATTGTAGCAGCCGTTCGCGGGGCAGGGGATAGGGGTCGGTGCGTTTCCTGCTGTTGTCGCTGTAGAAATCCTGTACCAGATATTCATGATTGTGCCTGCTGATTAATTGCCGATAGTAACCGCCTTTGACTGGACTGTCGGCAGGGTTCCCCTGAGCGTCAAAATAAGTAACGATTTGTTCCTCGATAATATGGATGCCGCCGTTGTTTTTAGGGGGGGAGGTTTTCTCTTTTGCCGATGCCGATGCCGACGGGGATATTGACAGAGGTACCTAATCCGATATGGTTGCCTATACCTGTTCCCAATCCGAGGCCTACCGACATGCGGGGCGAGTCTGCGGTGCAGGCGGTCAGGATGAAGGCGGATAGCGATAAAGCGGCGGCAATAGGTTTCATAAGATAATCCTCATGGGTTGAATATCCATATAAAACAATCATATATTATAGAGTGGCATAGGTAAAAAATATCGGCAGCTAGACAGCCGCCGATATTTTTTATGAAGCCAAGATGCGTGGGAACAGGATTTCGTTCTCCAAGTGGATATGTTCTTCCAAATCGTCCGACAGTTCTTGTGCCAACGCGTACAACCTTTGCTGGTCTTTATCGGCGTTTTGCGGCGGAGTGAAATGATTGGTCAGGGTTTTCAACTGCGCCAGTGCACGGTCGTGTTCTTCGTGTTCGTGCATCATGACATTAACCGGCATGGCGGCACGGCTGCCTAAGCTTTGTTTTGCCATCGGGAACAACATACGTTCTTCCTTCATCATGTGCATCAGCAGCTCGTTTTGGATGTATTCGAGCAGTTCCGGCAGTTCGGCGGGGAAGCCGTCGGGCGAGGTTGAGGCGATTTTGTGCGCCAAGGGGACAAGCTCTTCAAGTTGTGCGCGGTGGGTATTGTGATAGCGGCTGATGACATGGTCTATCACGGTATTTACGGGGGAAACTTCCCAAACGGTCAAATCGGTCATGGCGGTATTCCTGAATTTAGTCGTTTTCAGACGACGTTTAAGGTTTGTGGTAAAGATTGATATTGTATGAATGTATTCGAAGCATACACCCCGCGCGGGCGGATGTACAGTTTTCGGCCTTGTTTCACGCAATACTTATAACCAATTTTTCTTTGCCGGAAACAAACCATTCTTTCCGTTTTTCAGACGACCCCGTTAAAGTGGCAGCATCTTCTTTTTCCCTTCCGACCGACCATGTTATTACTCAAAACGCCCAGCGTACTGCCCGGCTTCAAAATCAGCCTCGGCCTGACCGTATTGTGCCTGTCGCTTCTGGTGGTTTTGCCGTTTGCGATGATGGCGGCGAAGGCGGCGGAAATCGGCTGGAGCGGCTTTTGGAACACGATTGCCGAGCCGAACGTGTTGGCGGCGGTGTGGCTGAGTCTGCGGATGTCGTTTTATGCGATGCTGACCAATGTCGTGTTCGGCACGTTGGTGGCGTGGGTGTTGGTGCGCTATGAATTCCCGGGCAAGGGGCTGGTGAACGCGCTGGTGGATTTGCCGTTTGCGCTGCCGACGGCGGTTACGGGTATCGCGTTGGCGACCCTGTATGCGCCCAACGGTTGGATAGGCCGTTTTTTCGAGCCTTTGGGCATCAAAATCGCGTTTACGCCCGTCGGCATTTGGATTGCGTTGGTTGTCGTCAGCCTGCCCTTTATCGTCCGCGCCGTGCAGCCGGTATTGGAGGAATTGTCGGGCGAATATGAGGAAGCGGCGGCAACTTTGGGCGCAAACCGCTTCACGACGTTCCGCCGCGTACTGTTGCCGGAAATCACGCCTGCACTCTTAACCGGCGCGGGCATGATGTTCGCGCGGGCAACGGGGGAATACGGCTCGGTGATTTTTATCGCGGGCAACATTCCGATGGTTTCCGAAATCCTGCCGCTGATTATTACGGGCAAGCTGGAACAGTTCGACGTACAGGGCGCGTCGGCGGTGGCGTTGTTTATGCTGCTGGTTTCGTTTGTGATTCTGTTTGCGCTGAACGTGATGCAGTGGGCGTTGAGCAGGCGTTCGGGGGTGAAGGGTTGAGGTCGTCTGAAAAATGTAGGTCGGTTTCTTGAATCCGACGTTTTAATACTGAAACTGAAACAACGGAACCACCGGATATTTTGTCGGATTCAAGAATCCGACCTACCTTAAAAAATCGTCTGAAATACCTGTTACCGTCATTCCCGCGCAGGCGGGAATTCCACTGCAAGGCAACAGGAAAACAGAAAATCAATAAGGCAGCCGAAATTCACCAATGGATTCCCGCTTGCGCGGGAATGACGGTAGCTAGACTTTTTTATTTCCCTTTTAACATAAAAGATAAAAGGTCGTCTGAAAACGAATCCGCTCCCCAAAACACAGAATTCGTAGGTCGGATACTTGTATCCGACAAACATTTGCGATTCAGCAACCTTGTCGGATTCAAGAATCCGACCTACTACAAAAGCTAAAACCTCTCAATCCCTTTTCAGACGACCCTCAAACATCTTAAAACCAACCAGAGAACACCACCGCCATGAAACCCTATTCCGCCAATCCCAACCTGACCGAACCGCGCTGGCTGCGCGTGCTGCTAACCGCCGTCGCGCTGGGGTTCCTGCTGCTGATGCTGGTCGTACCGCTTGTCGCCGTGTTTTACGAGGCGCTGAAAGGCGGTTGGGATTTGTACCTGAAATCTATTACCGATCCCGAAGCGTGGGCGGCAATCAAACTCACCCTGATTACCGCTGCGGTGGTCGTTCCCGTCAATGCCGTCTTGGGTGTGGCGATGGCGTGGCTGCTGACCCGTTTCGACTTTCGCGGCAAGCAATTGCTAACCACCCTGCTCGATTTGCCGTTTTCCGTATCGCCTGTGGTTGCCGGTTTGATGTTCGTCTTATTGTTCGGCGCGCACACAGCATTGGGCGGCTGGCTGGAAGCGCAAGGCATACAGATTATCTTCGCCATCCCCGGCATTATTTTGGCGACGCTGTTCGTTACCTTCCCCTTTGTCGCACGCGAAATTATCCCGCTGATGCAGGCGCAGGGCGACAGCGAAGAACAAGCCGCGCTGATTCTCGGCGCCAGCGGCTGGCAGATGTTTTGGCGCGTTACCCTGCCCAACATCAAATGGGCGCTGCTCTACGGCATCATCCTCACCAACGCCCGCGCGATGGGCGAATTCGGCGCGGTCAGCGTAGTATCGGGGCATATCCGCGGCGAAACCAACACCATCCCGCTTTTGGTCGAAATCTTCTACAACGAATACAACTTCACCGGCGCATTCGCCCTCTCCGGCGTATTGGCACTTTTAGCACTGGCGACGCTGGCGGTGCAGAACATCATCACAAAATTACAAGACAAAAAACTCGCCGCCGCCGAAAGGAACGCAGCATGAGCATCACCATCCAAAACCTAAACAAATACTTCGGAGCGTTCCACGCGCTGAAAAACATCAACCTCAACGTCCCCACCGGCAAACTCGTTTCCCTGCTCGGTCCTTCCGGCTGCGGCAAAACCACGCTCCTGCGCATCATCGCCGGACTGGAAAACGCCGACGGCGGCAATATTCTCTTTGACGGGCAAGACGTAACCGCCAAGCATGTGCGCGAGCGCAAAGTCGGTTTCGTATTCCAACACTACGCCCTGTTCCGCCACATGAACGTGTTTGACAACGTCGCCTTCGGTTTGACCGTATTGCCTAAGTCCGAACGCCCTTCCAAAGAACAAATCCGCACCAAAGTCGAAGAACTGCTCAAACTCGTGCAGCTCTCCCACCTCGCCAAATCCTATCCGCACCAGCTCTCCGGCGGCCAACGCCAACGCATCGCCCTCGCCCGCGCCCTCGCCGTCGAACCCAAACTCCTGCTTTTGGACGAACCCTTCGGCGCGCTGGATGCCAAAGTACGCAAAGAATTGCGTACTTGGCTGCGCGACATCCATCACAACTTGGGCGTAACCAGCATTCTGGTGACACACGACCAAGAAGAAGCCCTCGAAGTTTCCGACGAAATCGTCGTCATGAACCACGGCAAAATCGAACAAACCGGCAGCGCCGAAGCCATCTACCGCAAACCCGAAAACGCCTTCGTAACCGAATTTCTCGGCGAAACCGACGCCTTCGAAGGCAGAATCGAAAAAGGCATCTGGCACTACAACGGCTTCGCGTGGAAATTGGACGCGCACTACAAATGGCAGGAACAAACCGCCACCGGCTACATCCGCCCGCACGAATGGCAGATCGCCGCCGAACACGAAACCCCGATGATCCGCGCCGAAATCGAAAAAATCCACGCCGTCGGCGCACTGACGCACGTTTTGGTGAAACACGGCAAACAAGACGTACATATCACGCTGGCAGGCAGCGATGCGTCAAGGCTGGACTTGTCTGTAGGGCAGGAGTTGGCATTGGTGCCGAAACAGGTTTATGTGTTCTCGCAGAACGAGTTGATTGAATATTCGATTTGATGGGGGCATAGAAAGGTCGTCTGAAAATCCTAAAAACAGGTTTGAACTGCACCCCAAAAGTTGGACATCCCCTCCAACTCACAAGGTGCAGTTTTTTTATGAGCAAATATACATTACACTTCAAATACCAAGCCGTACTCCACTACCTGCACATACGCAGCCAACAGCGTACCGCAGATCATTACGGCATCTCCCGAACCCACCTGCGGCGATGGATACGCGCCTATCAGGAAGGCGGTATCGGCGCACTCGAACATCCCCAATCCAAAACCATGACCGAACACCGCAAAAACCCCTTCATCGCCGACAAACCCGACAACGAAAAAACACAGGCAGAGCTTATCGAAGAGTTGTGCTATATGCGCGCAGAGGTTGCCTACCTAAAGGAGTTAAAAGCCCTCAGCCAAAAGCAGACCGAAAAGGACAAAGCCAAACCGTCCAAACACTGAGGGCGCAACATCCGCTCAAATACCTGCCGCACATCGCAAACCTGCCCAAAAGCAGCTTTTACTACCACCACCAAGACCGACCCGACCCCGACGCAGCCGACAAAGCCCTCCTTGTCGAAACCTACCGGCGGCATAAAGGACGCTACGGGCAAAGGCGCATTGCCGCAGCATTGGGTTGGAACCGCAAAAAAGCAGCTCGGTTGATGAAACAGATGGGGCTGAAAGCCAAAATACGGGCGAAAAAAGCCTACCGCCATCCCGCCATGGGCGAAATATCGGAACACCTCCTCAAACGCCTATTCAAAGCTGAAAAGCCTAACGAAAAATGGCTGACCGACGTGGCCGAACTCAAAGGGAAGGACGGCAAACTGTACCTCTCGCCAATCTTGGACTTGTTCAACCGCGAGATCGTCGCCTACGCCATGAGCCGCAGAGCCGACAGCGAAATGGTGAAGGAAATGCTCGAAAAAGCCGCCCCCCGTCTGACTGCTAAAGGAACGATGCTTCATTCGGACCAAGGGGTGCTGTACCGTACGGCGGGGTATAGGGAATTGCTTGCGGAGCATTCCATGGTTCAAAGCATGTCGCGAAAGGCGAACTGTTGGGACAATGCGCCGATGGAAAGCTTCTTTGCGGTGTTGAAGACGGAGTGTTTCTATAACGCAGGTGAATTGACGGTAGATGAATTGATGAAGCAGATAGATGACTATATGGATTACTACAACCGGGAGCGTTGCAGTTTGAAATTGAAAAAGCCGAGTCCTGTCGCATACAGAACCCAGCTTGCACAGAGCGCCTGAATAGGCTTTTATGAGTGTCCAAGATTTGGGGGCCAGTTCAGTTTTCAGACGACCTTTGCTTTTTGATGGATGGCGGGTTCGACCGAATCAGTCTTTCAACCTGAATTCCGCCGCGCGCGCGTGGGCGGTCAGGCTTTCGCCGTGTGCCAACACGCTGGCGATTTTACCCAGTTTCTGCGCGCCTTGTTCAGAGACTTGGATCAGGCTGGAGCGTTTTTGGAAGTCGTAAGTGCCCAGCGGCGAGGAGAAGCGGGCGGTGCGGCTGGTGGGCAGGACGTGGTTGGGGCCGGCGCAGTAGTCGCCGAGGCTTTCGCTGGTGTAGCGTCCCATGAAAATCGCGCCGGCGTGGCGGATTTTTTTCGCCCATTCCTGCGGGTTTTCTACCGACAATTCCAAGTGTTCGGGGGAAATGTAGTTGGCGATTTCGCAGGCTTCGTCCAAGTCTTTGGCGAGTATCATCGCGCCCCTGTTGCCGAGTGAGGCTTCGATGATGTCGCGGCGGGGCATGGTTTCGATCAGGCGGTTCATGGCGGCTTGAACTTCGTCGAGGTAGGTCTGCGACGTGCCGATAAGGATGGCTTGGGCGATTTCGTCGTGTTCGGCTTGGCTGAACAAATCCATCGCCACCCAGTCGGCGGGCGTGGTGCCGTCGGCGATGACGAGGATTTCAGACGGACCCGCCACCATGTCGATGCCGACTACGCCGAACACGCGGCGTTTGGCGGCGGCGACGAAGGCGTTGCCCGGGCCGGTGATTTTATCGACCTGCGGTACGGATTCGGTGCCGTAGGCGAGGGCGGCAACCGCCTGCGCGCCGCCGACGGTAAAGACTTTGGTGACACCTGCGACGAAGGCAGCGGCAAGCACGATGTCGTTGCGTTCGCCTTTGGGTGTGGGGACAACCATGATGATTTCTTTCACACCTGCAACATGGGCGGGCATGGCGTTCATGATGACGGAACTCGGATACGCCGCTTTGCCACCTGGGACGTAAATGCCGACGCGGTCAAGTGGTGTAATTTGTTGTCCCAACAGCGTGCCGTCTTCGTCTTCATACGTCCACGATTCCATTTTTTGGCGTTGGTGGTAGCTTTCGACCCGTGCTGCGGCGGTTTTCAAGGCGGTTTGAATTTCGGGCTGCAACCGCTCAAACGCGGCCTGTAAGTCGTCTTGCGTCAGAATCAGGTCGGCTATGGTTTGGGCGGACGTGCCGTCGAAGCGGTTGGTGTATTCGATGAGCGCCGCATCGCCACGCTTTTGCACGTCGGCGCAGATGTCGGCGACGATGCGGTCGATTTCGGGATTCTGCGCGGTCTCAAAAGCCAGCAGGGCTTTGAGTTCGACTTGGAAAGAGGGGGATTGGGTATTGAGTTTTTTCATGATTTGGGTTTCTCCTTTTTTATTTTTGGACTGGGGGGTCGTCTGAATATTCTCTTGTTGAGTTTCTGTCTCTGTTTTAGGTCTGATATACGCCTTTTCGCCCCCGCTGCCAAACTTCAATTCGGGCAGGCATTTTTGTTGCAGACCGAGTTTGGCTAATACATCTTCGCTACGAGAGGTAGTGCGGAAACGGTAACGGGTTTGTGTTCTGCCGTTTTTGGTTTCTTCAGCCATTGTTTCAAAACCGTCCACTTCATACGCGCTGACCACAGCGTTTTGCAGATCCGCGTGAATGCCGATAACGTATTTCACTTTGGAGGCTGCGTCTTTGCCGACAACCCAGTTGCCTAGCGTGCGCGATTTGAGATTGGCATCGTCTTGGTTGTCGAAGCGGTAGTCCGCTTCTTCGTCGGTATCCAAGTCCAAAGCGTCTTGGATTTTGACGGCGAGAACGAGTCCGTCGGGGTTGAATTCGTCGAGTGGGCAGGGCGTGAATTTGAAGCGTTCGTCGAGTTCTTCCGCGCTGATGCCGCCTGCGCCGCATCCGGCTGATTTGTTTTTGAACTTTTTATCGACAACGGATTTGACGAAATGAATCAGGGCAGTTTCGGCGGCTTGCGCTTCGGCTTCGGTCAAATGGTAGCTGATGATATGGCGGCCGAGTTTTTTGCATTTGGCGATGGCTTTGCGTTCCGGTACGTCAATATCGCCGAATTCGCCGTCTTGCGAACGGGCGGCTTGTTCATGCTCGAAGATGCGGTTGTCGCAGCCTTTGCCGATGTAGAGGATTTTGTCTTTATTTCAGGTCGGTCAGACAATAGACGTAAAACCGACGCTCGCCGTTATTCAAAACGGAAAGGGTTGAATCTGAGAAATTTTTTATTTTTGCAACCATTTTAACTTCTCCTATACAGTTTACTGCCGGTGATATTTTCAGACGACCTATCGGCGGGAACGGATAGGGTCGTCTGAAAACGCATCTTCATTCAAAGGAACATTCACCCCGCCTTCACTGCGCTGCCAAACGCCTGAATAATCGGCTCCAGTAGCGCGTGTTTCGTTTTCAATGCGGCTTTGTTGACCACCAGACGGCTGGAAATATCGACAACGTGTTCGACCGCTTCCAAACCGTTTGCCTTAAGCGTGTTGCCGGTAGAGACCAAATCGACGATGGCGTCGCTCAGGCCGACCAGCGGCGCAAGCTCCATCGAGCCGTAGAGTTTGATGATGTCGACGTGTACGCCTTTGCCGGCAAAATGCTCGGCGGCGATGTTGGGGTATTTCGTCGCAATACGCAGGCGGCTGCCGGGCTGCGAGGCGGCGGCGTAGTCGAACCCTTTGCGGACGGCGACCATCATGCGGCATTCGGCGATGTGCAAATCCAGCGGCTGGTAAAGCCCGCTGCCGCCGTGTTCGATTAAAACATCTTTGCCCGCAATGCCGAAGTCTGCCGCGCCGTATTGGACGTAAGTCGGCACGTCGGTGGCTCGGACGATGACGAGGCGGATGTTTTCATGGTTGGTGCCGATAATCAGCTTGCGCGATTTCTCGGGCGCTTCGGCGGGAACAATGCCCGCCGCCGCCAAAAGCGGCAGCGTTTCTTCAAAGATGCGTCCTTTGGACAGTGCGATGGTCAGTGTGTTTTCAGTCATTGTTGTTGTGTGCCGTCAGACTTTGAACCCGTACCAAGCAGGCAGCCTGACTTTCTCTGTTGTATAGTGGATTAACTGTAAACCAGTACGGCGTTGCCTCGCCTTAGCTCAAAGAGAACGATTCTCTAAGGTGCTGAAGCACCAAGTGAATCGGTTCCGTACTATCTGTACTGTCTGCGGCTTCGTCGCCTTGTCCTGATTTTTGTTAATCCACTATATGTTTCAGATGGGAAAAAGGTCGTCTGAAAACTGCGAACGGCATTCAGACGACCCCATGTGGATCAAAGCAGTTTTTTGATGTCGGCGGCAATGGTCGCCGGCTCGCTGCCGTAAGGCGAGAAAATCGCCACTTCGCCGTTTTTATCAATCAGATACGCGCCGGAAGAGTGGTCAACCAGATAGTTCTCGCTGTCTTCCTTCTGAACCACTTTGGCGGAAACTACGCGGTATTGCTGTTTGATAATCGGCAGGCTTTGGTCGCCTGTCGGAGTCAAGCCGATAAATTCAGGATTGAACTGTTTGACGTATTTGCCGATGACTTCAGGCGTGTCGCGCTCGGGGTCGATGCTGACGAACACTACTTTCACATCTTTCGCCTGATCGCCCAACTGTTTCAATGTGTCGCTGTAAGTCAGCAATTCGGTCGGACAAACGTCGGGGCAGTGTGTATAGCCGAAGGACAGGATCACGACTTTGCCTTTCAGGTCGCTTAAGCTGAACGGCTTGCCGTCGCCGTCGGTCAGCGTGAAATCGCCGCCGATGTCTTCTTTACGCATATCCGTTCCCGGACCTTGCGGTTTGGGAGCGGCAGCAGCATTAAGCGAGGTCGTTTCAGGAGAAGAAGCAGGCGTTGCAGCTGGGGCAGACGCTGTTGAAGAAGCGGCTGAAGCAGTCGCAGGATTTTGTTCCGGCGCTTTGGCTTCAGGTTTGCAGGCAGCAAGTGCGGCAAGGGCGAATGCGCCCAAAATGGCGGTACGGATTGCAGTAGGCATCATAAAAATTCTCCAATGCAAATATGGTGTGTGAACGTCGTCTGAAAATAAAAAATGAAACGAACGCCGTCATCTTAGCGCGTTTGCAACATTTAATATAGCGGTTTATGCCGTTTTTCGGCTGAAAATGAATGATGTTTGATATAAGTGGAAAGAGTAGGATGCGTCGGGAACAAAATAAAATAAATTTAATGTTCTTAAAAATCAAAAATATAAGCAATATATCTGCAAACAAAGCAAGATTTTGCTTTACAAGCCCGAATACGCCGCTATAATAGCGACTTCTTCACCAGCCCAGGTGGCGAAATTGGTAGACGCAGGGGACTCAAAATCCCCCGCCGCAAGGTGTGTCGGTTCGAGTCCGACCCTGGGCACCAAAACCGCTTTTAGAGCGGTTATTTTTTTGTCTATCACAGTCTAACGCCGTAAACCAAAGCCAAGAAATACAAGGCTTTCCGCTGGTTTCGGCATCTATTTATCATCTAATCCCGTCTAATTCAGCTTAATTGAAGTAACCTAAAATTTACGGTATCTTTTGCGGTATCTGAAAAATACCTCGAAAAAATACCGTAAAAATGAAGCTGAACGACTGACAAATCAAAAACGCCAAGCCCGCCGAAACAGGGAAAA
>NZ_POWX01000018.1 GCF_003044445.1 Neisseria mucosa | reverse complement strand
TAGGGCGGCGGAATGGGCGGAATTTGATTTGGATGGGGCAGAATGGAGCATACCCGCCGCCAAGATGAAGATGAAAGCCCCGCATATCGTCCCCCTTGCCGATTGGACGCTTGAGCTTTTGGCAGAAATGAAGGAACTGACAGGACATAGCAGTTATCTGTTCCCATCGGTAAAAGACCCTGACAAGCATATGAGTGAAAACAACGCGACGATTTTCTACACAATACTGACAGGGTTGTGTAGGAAATACCACTATAATTCTGTTGGCTGGATTAATTAAAGCTGTTTGATATAGTTAGGAAACTAATGTCCTATGAAAGCCGTTATGCTGTGAACTATGTAAGTTAATTAGTTGTTTAAAAGGTCGTCTGAAAAGTGGTTTTCAGACGACCTTTGTTCATTTCCGACAACTTTTAAATCAGTTCCAAATCCGGGCCGGCGTTTTGGGCGCGGCGGCTGCGCAGTTGGATGTCCAAACGCAGGTCGTGTGCGGAATCGGCGTTTTTAATGGCGTCTTGGAAACTGATGTCGCCTCGTTCGTACAGCTCGTAGAGCGCTTGGTCAAAGGTCTGCATGCCCATGGCGGTCGATTTTTTCATCATTTCTTTAATGCCATGGATTTCGCCTTTTTGAATCATCTCGGAAATAATCGGCGAATTGAGCAGGATTTCCACAGCGGCCACGCGCCCCTTGCCGCCTTCGCGGGGAATCAGGCGTTGCGAGATGAAGGCTTGCAGGTTGAGCGACAAGTCGGTCAAAAGTTGGGTGCGGCGCTCTTCGGGGAAGAAGTTGATGATGCGGTCGAGCGCTTGGTTGGAGTTGTTGGCGTGCAGCGTGGCGAGACAGAGGTGGCCTGTTTCGGCGAACGCCAAGGCGTAGTCCATGGTTTCGCGGTCGCGAATCTCGCCGATCAGGATGACGTCTGGTGCCTGACGCAGAGTGTTTTTCAGCGCAGCAAACCAGTTTTCGGTATCCACACCGACTTCGCGCTGGGTAATGATGCTTTTTTTGTGTTGATGGACGAACTCAATCGGGTCTTCGATGGTGATGATGTGGTCTTGGCAATTTTCGTTGCGGTGGTCAACCATTGCGGCGAGCGAGGTCGATTTGCCCGAGCCGGTACCGCCGACGAAAATCACGAGGCCGCGTTTTTTCATCACCACGTCTTTCAAAACGGGCGGCAGATTGAGGCTGTCGAAATTAGGGATTTTGCTGGTAATGGAGCGGAACACTAACGCCGTCGCGCCGCGCTGCACCATCGCATTGACACGGAAGCGGCTGGTGTCGGGCAGGCTGATGGCGAAGTTGCATTCGTTGGTGGAAGAAAACTCTTCGATTTGTTTGGTGGACATAATCGAAAAAGCGATTTCCATACATTTTTCAGAGGTCAGCGGCTCATCGGTAATCGGCGTGATTTTGCCGTCCACTTTCATAGCGGGCGGGAAATTGGTCGTAATAAAGAGGTCGGAGCCTTTGTATTTGTTCATATGGCGCAGCCAAGTGAACAATTCGTCTTTTGCACTGGGAGGATTGGTCATCATGATATTTGATAATTTCGGTGGTTATTTTATTAAAATGGATTATATCAAATAAATCATGATACATAAAAATGGCAAGATTACCGTATCGAATAATAAGACAGGCGGGCAATACGGCGGATTCAATACGGGTATGGAATGCCGCCGCTGCTGTTATAATACCGCCCACAATTTTATGGAAAGGTAAAAAATGTCTGTACAAACAGTAGCGGTCATCGGCGCGATGGAACAGGAAATCGAGCTTTTGCGCGAAGCAATGGATCATGTCAAAAGCGTGTCTTTCGGTAAGTTTACCGCCTACGAAGGCGAAATGGCGGGCAAGCGCATGGTGTTGGTATTGAGCGGCATCGGCAAGGTCAACGCAGCGGTTTCAACAGCTTGGGTTATCCATCAATTCGCGCCGGACTGCGTCATCAATACCGGCAGCGCGGGCGGCTTGGGCAAGGGGTTGAAAGTCGGCGACATAGTGGTCGGCACGGAAATCGCGCACCATGATGTCGATGTAACGGCATTCGGTTATGTTTGGGGACAAGTGCCGCAACTGCCCGCCGTATTCGTTTCAGACGACCTCTTGGTCGGCAAGGCGAAACAGGCGGCGGAAGTGTTTGAAGGCGCGGCGGTAGAGCAAGGCTTGATTGTCAGCGGCGACCGCTTTGTCCACAGCAGCGAAGGCGTGGCGGAAATCCGCAGCTATTTCCCCGAAGTCAAAGCAGTGGAAATGGAAGCAGCGGCGATTGCGCAGGCCTGCCACCAGTTGAACACGCCTTTCGTCGTGATCCGCGCCATGTCCGACTCGGCGGACGAAAAAGCGGACATCAGCTTTGAAGAGTTTTTGAAAACGGCGGCAGCAAGCTCGGCAAAAATGGTGGAAAAGATTGTCGCGTCGCTGTAAAACACGCATAAAATCATGCGGAAACAGTAAATTTCCGCTAGAATGTCAGGCTATTTCACTTTACCTGAAGGTCATCTGAACGGTCTATTTGATTTTCAGACGACCTTTTCAGAATCACTGCTTATCTTTCAAAATAACAATATGAAAAATATCCGAAATTTCTCCATCATTGCCCACATCGACCACGGCAAATCGACGCTTGCCGACCGCTTCATCCAATACTGCGGCGGCCTGGATTTGCGCGAAATGAGTACGCAGATACTCGATTCCATGGACATCGAAAAAGAGCGCGGCATCACCATCAAAGCGCAGACCGCCGCGCTCAACTACAAAGCACGCGACGGACAGGTGTATCAGCTCAACCTGATTGACACGCCGGGACACGTCGACTTCTCTTACGAAGTCTCCCGTTCGCTGTCCGCCTGCGAAGGCGCGCTCTTGGTCGTTGACGCATCGCAAGGCGTGGAAGCGCAAACCGTGGCGAACTGCTATACCGCGATTGATTTGGGCGTGGAAGTCGTGCCGGTTTTGAACAAAATCGACCTGCCCGCCGCCGACCCCGACCGCGTGGAACAGGAAATCGAAGACATTATCGGCATCGATGCCGTTGGTGCGGTGCAATGTTCAGCCAAAAGCGGCATCGGCGTGGAAGATGTTTTGGAAGAAATCGTTGCCAAAATCCCCGCACCGACCGGCGATGAAAACGCGCCGCTGCAAGCCGTTATCGTTGATTCGTGGTTTGACAACTACGTCGGCGTGGTCATGTTGATTCGCGTGAAAAACGGCACCATCAAGCTGAAAGACAAAGTGCGCTTTATGAGCACCAAAGCGGAAACGCAGGTTGAGCAGCTAGGCGTATTCACGCCGAAATCGGTTCAAAAACAAGAACTCAAAGCCGGCGAAGTGGGCTTTTTGATTACCGGCGTGAAAGAATTGGGACAGGCGAAAGTCGGCGATACGGTTACATTGGTTGCCAACCCCGCCTCTGAGCCGCTGCCCGGCTTCCAAGAAGTACAAAGTCAAGTATTCGCGGGTCTCTACCCCGTAGAAAGCCACGATTACGAAGCCTTGCGCGACGCTTTAGAAAAATTGCAGCTTAACGACGCTTCATTGAAATTCGAGCCTGAAGTTTCTCAGGCATTGGGCTTCGGCTTCCGCTGCGGCTTCTTGGGCCTGCTGCACTTGGAAATCGTGCAGGAACGCTTGGAGCGCGAGTTCGACATGGATTTGATTACCACCGCGCCGACGGTGGTTTACGAAGTCGTGTTGAAAAGCGGCGAAAAAATCGAAGTTGAAAACCCGTCCAAACTGCCCGACATCGGCAGCATCGAAACCATCCTCGAGCCGATTATTACCGCGACCATCCTCGTACCGCAGGAATACGTCGGCAACGTCATGACTTTGTGTAATCAAAAGCGCGGCGTGCAAGTCAATATGCAATACATGGGCCGTCAAGTCATGCTGACTTACGACTTGCCCATGAACGAAGTCGTGATGGATTTTTTCGACAAACTCAAATCCACTTCGCGCGGCTATGCCTCGTTGGACTACCATTTCAAAGAGTTCCAACCGTCTGATTTGATTAAGCTCGACATCATGGTCAACGGCGAAAAAGTCGATGCCCTAAGCCTGATTGTGCACCGTCAAAGCGCGGTTCACCGAGGCCGCGAGCTGGCAGCGAAAATGCGCGAGCTGATTCCGCGCCAAATGTTCGACATCGCCGTCCAAGCCGCCATCGGCAGTCAGATCATTGCCCGCGAAAACGTCAAAGCCCTGCGTAAAAACGTCTTGGCGAAATGTTACGGCGGCGATATTACCCGTAAGAAAAAACTTCTCGAAAAACAAAAAGCAGGCAAACGCCGCATGAAACAAGTGGGCAACGTGGAAATCCCGCAAAGCGCGTTCTTGGCGATTCTGCAAGTGAGCGACAAATAATGAGCACAAATTTAATCTACGGCGCGATTGCCGCCATCGTTATCGGCATTTTCCTTTATTTCATAAGCAGCAAAGAGCGCCAAGAAAACGGAGAATGGAGTTCCGGCCTGCAATGGGCGTATCTTTTGTGCATGATCGGCGTTTTCGGCATCCTGTCTTTTTACATGAGCTTTACCGCCGTATTGCTGATATTTGTCGTATTCACCGGCATCGTTTGGGCCATTCACAAAGGTCGTCTGAAAAAAGACCCGTCGCATCAGGACAAAGCCCACTTTACCGACTACATGAGCGGCTTTTTCCCGATCATCCTCGTCGTCTTCATCCTGCGCACCTTTATCGCCGAACCTTTCCAAATCCCGTCCAGCTCCATGCGTCCCGGCTTGGTTAAAGGCGACTTCATCCTTGTGAACAAATTCGCCTACGGTATCAGAACCCCGATTATCAACAACGTCCTGATTCCGACCGGACAAATCGAGCGCGGCGACGTCGTCGTGTTCAACTACCCCGTCCAGCCTGAAATGAACTACATCAAGCGCATCGTCGGACTGCCGGGCGATACCGTCGAATACCGCGACAAAGTCCTGACCGTCAACGGACAAGCCACCCCCGACCAACCGAACGGCACCTACTCCTACCCTGACGATACCGAGCCGTCCGCGATTCACAGCCCCGAACTTTTTCAGACGACCCTCAACGGCAAAAGCTTCAACATCCTGAAAGAGCCCGGGCAGCCCACCATCTCGATCCCCGCGCTCGACAAATACCGTATGGAAATCATGCCTGAAAACGGTTATTCCGTAGAGCAAAGCGGTTTGGAACACTGTCAATACGCCGAAGACGGCAGCGGCTTTACCTGCAAAGTGCCCGAAGGCCGTTACTTCGCCATGGGCGACAACCGCGACAACAGCGCCGACTCCCGCTACTGGGGCTTTGTGGACGACAAACTTATCGTCGGAAAAGCCTTCTTCGTATGGATGAACTTAGGCGATTACAGCCGTATCGGCAGCAGCATCCACTAAGTTGCCCGTTTCATTTCGATAAAACACAAGGTCGTCTGAAAATCAGTTTTCAGACGACCTTTGGCTTTTCGGCAGAATAAATTGAAAGCAAGTTTCCATCATTGCCAATTTATAGTTATAGTGGATTAACTTTAAACCAGTACGGCGTTGCCTCGCCTTGCCGTACTATCTGTACTGTCTGCGGCTTCGTCGCCTTGTCCTGATTTAAATTTAATCCACTATATCTATGCGGGAAGCGGCTTTATTTTGAAATCCAGCCGGTATGTTAAGTTTCTGAAGCGTACTGATTTTCCTCAGGAGAAGTTGGAAGGGAAATAAGATATTGCACCTACTTATTATTCTTTCGGATTCGCGTTACCATGCACAATCCTTTTCATCACTTTAAATCCTCATGCCAATCCGTTGCGGAGTAAGTTCATGAATATCCGTTCCGACTCTTATGCAGCACCATTCCTCATCTTCGGCTGCGTCTTATTCGGGCTGGGAAGCCTGATCGTCAGATTCGTCCCCGTAGGCCCGTATGCAGTTGCATTTTGGCGGCTGCTGATTGCGGCGGGCGTGTTTTGGCTGCTCTGCCGTTTTTTCGGACAAAAGCTGCCCAAAAGCAGAAGGGCGGTCAAATATGCCATGTTGTCCGGCATATTTCTGGCGTTTGATTTGTCATTGTGGCATGAGAGCGTATATGCGGTGGGGCCCGGGATTTCCACATTGCTCAACAGCTTGCAGATATTTTTTCTGTCCGCCATCGGATTTTTCTTTTTTCAAGAACGCTTGAACAGCCTGCAAGTTGTGAGCCTGATATTGGCAGTTGGAGGGGTTGTCTTAATCGGCAGTCCTGAGTTCAACCACAATGCCCACGCCTTATGGGGCTTTGTCAGCGGAATTGCGTCGGGCGGGCTTTTGGCATTGTCTATGGTGTTCGTCCGCAAAACGCATGAAGTTGAAAGGGTGGCGCTTTTCCCGATGATGATGGTTTTGAGTTTCGGCGGCGCGTTGTCCCTGATTGTTCCCGCGCTGATTTTCGACAGCAACGCCCTATACCCGACGCAATGGCGCGATATAGGCTTGGTCTTGATATACGGCGTGGTCATGCAATGTTTGGCATGGGGGATGATTGCCTATGCAATCCCGCTGCTGTCCCTGTCTTTAACCGGTTTGCTGCTGCTTTCCGAACCCGTTGCCGCTTTACTGATTGATTATTTTTGGTTGGACAAGCCGATTAACACTTTGCAGTGGTTTGGTGTTGTTTTGACTTTGTCGGCGATTTATCTTGGTTCTTTAAAACCGAAAAACGCAAATTAAGCCGTATTGGAGAACGAAAGGTCGTCTGAAAACCGTTTTCAGACGACCTTTTATTTCAATATTATTAATAGGCGTAATGCCGAAAAAGATTTGCGTTTCCATATATAAACGGATGTCGGAACAATCGTGCCTTTACTTCCATTTTCTTTAATAGCATAATGAATAAAAATTATTATCAGAATATGGATGGTAAAACAGAGTTGCGAATCTAGATAGGCTGTGGCGTGTCCATTCCTATATTTGGCGCAGTTCAAATTCATCTTAGAGGGATTCTGTTAAACAGCCGGGCTGAAGTCCGCGCTACCTAACCAGGAGATTGGAAAATGGAACTGAAAAGACGCGATTTCTTAAAAATGACCGCCGCGCTGGCAGCGGCAGGGGTTTCGCCTTCGCTGTTGGCGGCGGGGAAAGAGCAGTTTACCGTTTACGGCGCGCCGGCGATGCCCAGCGTTACCATCGCCGTAGCGGCGTTGCAAGGCAAGCTGGCGAAGCAGGCGGATGTGTCGCTGAAGGTTTGGCGATCGCCCGACCAGCTTCGCGCGGGCGTGGCGAGCGGGCAATTTAAAGTGATGATGAGTCCGAGCAATGTCGGCGTGAACCTGCGCAACCAAGGGCAGAAAGTCGGCATGGTGAATATTTTGACCAACGGCATCACGCAGTTAGTCTGCAAAGGCAGTGCGATTGCCTCGCCGCAGGATTTGGTCGGCAAAAAAATCCTCGTGCCGTTTAAAAACGACATGCCCGACATCGTACTGCAAGCCTTGTTGAAAAAACTGAAAATCGACGCGCATAAAGTCGGCATCACTTACACCGCCACGCCGCCCGAAGCGGTGGGGCTGTTTTTAAGCAAGGACTACCACGCCGCCATCCTGCCCGAACCGATGGCGAGCGCGGGTATGCTCAAAGGAAAAACCATGGGCGTGAACGTCGTGCGCGGTTTTGATTTGGTGAAGGCATGGGGGCAGGCGTTTGACACCAAACCGCTGATTCCGATGGCGGGCATCATCGCCAACGAAGAATATTTCCACGCGCACAAGGCGCAGTTTGACCTCTTCCATCAGGATTTGAAAAACGCCCTCAACTGGATACTCGCCAACCGCCAAAGCGCGGCGAAAATCGGCAAAAACTACCTCCCCGCCCCCGAACCCGCCCTAGTCATGGGCTTGGACGGCGCACGGCTGACGGTAACCAAAGGCAGCGAAGTGAAGAATGAGATTTTGAAGTTTTACGAAATCCTGATGCAGTTCAATCCAAAACTCTTGGGCGGCAAGCTGCCTGATAACGGGTTCTTCTTGGCTTAAAAGGAGGAGAGGTCGTCTGAAAAGGGTAGGGTGGTCGTGAATACCTGATTTATCATTTTTCAGACGACTTGTTAGGACATTATCAGCAGCGTGGGTCGGATTCTTGAACCTGACATTTCGGTTAAAAGGGGCTGTCGGATACGAGTATCCGACCTACTCTTTTCAGACGACCTATCAGATAACAGTCGGAACAATACACCAAAAGCAGTCATTCCCGCGTAGGCAGGAATCCAGTCCTCGATATTGCAGGAATGTTTTAAAATTGCAGCAACGTCAAACTTGTGGATTCCCGCCTACGCGGGAATGACGGCGGGTGGTAACTGTGGGTTGTCAAACCCAACAAAACCGTCAAACTGTCTGAAATGTTGGGTTATGCCCCAATCTACGCTTGCTGCGCCCCCAAACTCTCACTACCATCACCGCCGTGATCGAACTCTTAAACAGCAGTTAAATACTACCGCCCGACTACGGCAAATGCTGCAAGCCTGCTTGTTGGTAGATTTGTTAATTGGGGTTGTTGGGAAAACAGGATAGATCGGCATTTTATGCTGGGGGGAAATGAGGGAAATGTTACTTCTATTTTGAAAGGATTATGAAATGAAGAAAAAACCCATTAATTTATGGCTAGAAAAATTGTCTTTGTGGGGAATACTAGCATTACTTGTAATGTCTATAATTATTCCTTTGTTATTTAAAGATAATAATATGTGGATTAACTTATCGTCCAATATTGGAATAGCTCTTTTTTCAGCTTTATCTATATCTAAGTTTCTACAAAAAGAGACTAAAGATTTAATATTTAATGAAATCCCACTTCTTCAAAAAACTAATGAAATTGGTATTGTTTCCATTCCCGAAAATGGAAGTATTGAAGTTCTTGATTTTGAGGGGTCGAAAGATTTTATTGTAGCCATGAATGATGGAAAGAATTTTATTTCAAATAATGCTGAGAATTTAAATAGTAGATTTAAAAAAAAAGGAATAACTACTACATTTATTTTGCTGGATGATGAATCTGATGCGGCCAAATTGTTATGTTATGCTAATGGTAAAGATGATACTGATACATACAAAAATAAAATTAATCAAGCTATTTCTGAAATAAAAAATTTTGCAACTAAATATCCAAAACATAATTTTGAGATTTATGCATATTCAAAGGGGTATTTTAGAACATCAATAATATTGACTGACACAAAAGCATTGGTTGGAACTTATAGAAATTCACCAGGGAAAAGAAAATTGCCATTGCATATTTTAATATCTAAATATGGTAGTGAATTTTATGCAATACAGGATGACATTATGGAGTTAAGAAATTTATCAAATAAATTGCAAATTTAGGGTAATCATAGTCGAGATTCTTGAATCTGACACTTCGGTATGGCTGAACAAAGCTGTCGGATACAAGTATCCGACCTACCGCTTTCAGACGGCCTGCATTTTTAGACATAACGACAAACCAACACCCAAACCATGATTAAAACCGACAAAATACGCAAACCGCAGCCTGCGGTGTTTTACATCATCGACTACCTTTGGAGCGGCTTTGCCGGTCTGAGCGTGGCGATGGTGGTGGTGGCGTTGTGGGCGTGGGGCAGCGCCGTGTTTGGTGAGTTTATGCTGCCTGCGCCGGTGGAGGTGTTTCAAAATTCTTTGGATTTATTGAAACATTTTCAGGAAAACGAAATCGGGATTTCGCTGTGGCGGTCGGTGGTGGGGATTTCGGTTGCGCTGGCGGCGGGATTGGCGGCGGGGCTGGTAGCGGGCAGTTTTAAGACGGCGATGGCGTTGCTTAAGCCTGTGATTACGATTTTGTTGGCGATGCCGCCGATTATTTGGGTGGTGATGGCGTTGTTTTGGTTCGGTTTCGGCAATCCGAGCGTGTTGTTTACCATCATTGTGTTGGTTGCGCCGCTGACGTTTGCGAGTGCGGCGGTCGGGATGGCGAGCGTGAACAAGCAGCATGAGGAGTTGTTTGACGCTTATAAATTAGGCCGTCTGAAAAAAATCCGTTATCTGTATATTCCGCATCTGACGGGCTATGTGATTTCCAGCATCGGCGTGGCGGTGGCGATGGGGGTGAAGGTGGTGATTATGGCGGAACTCTTGGGCGCGAGCGAAGGCGTGGGCGCGCGGATTGCGGACGCGAGGGCGATGTTGGAGACTTCGACGGTGATGGCTTATGTGGTGTTGGTTATCGTGTTTGTGTCGCTGTTTGAATACCTGATTACCAAGCCTTTGGAAATTTTGTTTATGCCGTGGAGGAGATGATGCTCTGTCTTGAAAACGTGCGTTTTGAAATTCTCCGCGATCCCATTGTGCGCGATTTCAGTTTGAACCTGCAACATGGCGAAGTAAAAGCTTTGTTCGGGCCGAGCGGCTGCGGCAAGACGACGGTTTTGCGGCTGATTGCGGGCTTGGAAACGCCGAAATCGGGCTCGATACGCAATACTTTCCGCAAAACGGGTTTTCTGTTTCAGGAAAACCGCCTGCCGGAAAACTTGACCGCGATGCAGAATATCGCTATTTTTATGGACAAACCCGATGAAGGCGAAATCATCGCGCTGGCGGCGAAAGTCGGGCTGACTGCGGGCGATTTGAACAAATATCCGACCGAATTGTCCGGCGGCATGGCGAAACGGGTGGCGTTTTTGCGCCTGCTGCTGTGCGGCTGCGACCTTGCTTTGCTGGACGAGCCGTTTGTCGGTTTGGATCGCGATTTGCGCGATATTTTGGTTGCCATGCTGGTGGAAAAAATCGAGCGACAGGGCATGGCGTGTATGCTGGTGACGCACGACCGATTCGAAGCCGCGCGCCTGAGCCATGAAATCATGCTGCTTTCCACTAAGGGCATGAACGTGCAAAACGTAATTACCCTGCCCACGCCGCTGTCCGAACGTGATTCGGCTTTTGAAGAGGCTGTGGTGGCAAGAGAGTTTCAAGGGATTCATTATTATGAGTGATGAGGGGATTTGAATATCTGACGAACCTTGCGGTTCGTTGCCCTCTCCCTAACCCTCTCCCACGGGGAGAGGGTAACAGGTTGCTGAAAATCAGAGAGTGCAGGATTGGGAATCAGATGTCAGGTAAACCTGAAAATGTTAGGGTTTGGCAGCCCGATTCCCTCTCCCCGTGGGAGAGGGCTAGGGAGAGGGTAAGCAAGCCGCACGCTTGCCTCTTTAGCGAAAGATACGAATCTGTTATCCGAACGCGATTCGGTTTTTGAAAAAGCCGTGGTGCCAAGGGGGCAGGGGATTCATTATGAGGTGCTTTATGTTTTCGACTGTGATTACTGCTGCTGTTTTATATATTGCTACAGCAGTAGATTTGTTGGTAATACTATTAGTATTTTTTGCTAGAGCAAATACTAGAAAAGAATATCGAGATATTTATATCGGACAATATTTAGGTTCTGTAATTTTAATATTAGTTAGTTTATTTCTAGCTTTTGTTTTGAATTATGTTCCGGAAAAATGGGTGTTGGGTTTATTAGGTTTAATACCGATTTACTTAGGTATTAAAGTTGCTATTTACGACGATTGTGAGGGCGAAAAAAGAGCTAAAAAAGAATTGGATGAAAAAGGGTTGTCAAAATTAGTCGGTATTGTTGCTTTGGTTACAGTTGCTAGTTGTGGTGCAGATAATATTGGACTTTTTGTTCCTTACTTTGTGACTTTAGATCTTGTCGACTTATTAGTTACTCTTCTTGTATTTTTAATATTGATTTTTGTTTTAGTATATACAGCACAAAGATTGGCTAATATTTCAGGTGTTGGTGAAATTGTAGAGAAGTTTAGTCGTTGGATAATGGCTGTTATTTATATTGGTTTAGGGTTATTTATTATTATTGAAAATAATACAATTCGAACAATAATATCAATAATATGAATGATACGGGCATTTGAGTATCTGACAAACCTTGCGGTTCGTTACCCTCTCCCTAACCCTCTCCCACGGGGAGAGGGGATCAGGTTGCTGAAAATCAGAGGGCGCAGGATTGGGAATCAGATGGCAGGTAAACCTGAAAATGTTCAGGCTCGACAGCCCAATTCCCTCTCCCCGTGGGAGAGGGTTAGGGAGAGGGCAAGCAAGCCGAAGGTTTGCTTCTTCAATACAAGATACAACCCTGTCCTCCCAATAAATCTATATCCGAAAGCATCTTCATGCAGAATCAAGCCAAACCATGAATAAGTTTTTCACCCACCCCATGCGGCCGTTTTTCGTCGGTGCGGCGGTGCTTGCCATACTCGGCGCGTTGGTGTTTTTCATCAGCCCCGGTGCCGTCATTTTGCACCGCCAAATCTTCTTAGAACTCATGCTGCCTGCAGCATACGGCGGTTTTCTGACTGCCGCCATGCTCGAATGGACGGGCTATAAAGGTCGTCTGAAACCCGTCGCCACCGTCTTGGCGGCGTTGTTGCTTGCCGCATCCATCCTGCTGCCGTTTGCGCCGCAAACCGCTTCGTTTTTCGTTGCCGCCTATTGGCTGGTGTTGCTGCTGTTCTGCGCTTGGCTGATTTGGCTCGACCGCAATACTGACAACTTTGCCCTGCTGATGCTGCTTGCCGCGTTCACCGTTTTTCAGACGACCTATGCCGTCAGCGGCGATTTGAACCTGTTGCGCGCGCAAGTGCATCTGAATATGGCGGCGGTGATGTTCGTATCCGTCCGCGTCAGTGTCCTTTTGGGCGCGGAAGCCCTTAAAGAATGCCGTCTGAAAGACCCCGTATTCATCCCCAACGTCGTCTATAAAAACATCGCCATCACCTTTCTGCTGCTGAACGCCGCCGCCGAACTTTGGCTGCCCGCGCAAACCGCCGGTTTTACCGCGCTTGCCGTCGGCTTCATCCTGCTCGCCAAGCTGCGCGAACTGCACCATCACGAACTCTTGCGCAAACACTACGTCCGCACTTATTACCTGCTCCAGCTTTTTGCCGCCGCAGGTTATTTGTGGGCAGGCGCGGCGAAACTGCAAAACCTGCCCGCCTCCGCGCCCCTGCACCTGATTACCCTCGGCGGCATGATGGGCGGCGTGATGATGGTGTGGCTGACCGCCGGACTGTGGCACAGCGGCTTTACCAAACTCGATTATCCTAAACTCTGCCGCATTGCCGTCCCCATCCTCTTCGCCGCCGCCGTCTCGCGCGCCTTTTTAATGAACGTGAATCCGATATTCTTCATCACCGTTCCCGCGATTCTGACCGCTGCCGTGTTCGTGCTTTATCTGTTGACGTTTGTACCAATCTTTCGGGCGAATGCGTTTACGGATGATCCGGAGTGAGCGTTTCTGTTTCATCCCGTCAGTCAATGGCAAGCCCTGTATCGCCTTAAGTCAAAAGGTCGTCTGAAAATCTCCAATATGGGTTTTCAGACGACCTTTGCTTAAATCAGGGTTTAAATCAAACCTTGCAGTTTAGGGTTGCCTTCTTTTGGAATAGGGCGTGTGTTGCCTTCGCTGTCGATGGCGACGTAGGTAAAGATGGCTTCAGTAACGAGTTGGCGGTCTTCGGTCAGGTGGTCGTTCATCAACGTTTTCACCCAAACTTCGATTTTCAGTTGCAGCGAAGTGTTGCCCACGCGCACGCAGCGTCCGTAGCAGCAAACGACGTTGCCCACTTTAACGGGGCGGATGAAGTTCATTTCCTGAACGGCGACGGTAACGATGCGGCCTTGCGCGATTTCTGCCGCCAAAATGCCGCCGCCCAAATCCATTTGCGACATAATCCAGCCGCCGAAAATATCTTGGTTGGGATTGGTGTCTTGCGGCATGGCGACGGTGCGCAGCAGAAGCTCGCCTTGAGGGTGGGAGCGGTGTTCGTTTTTTTGAGTCATGAGAATATCCTTTTGAGCGGTGCGGATTGGGTGGGTTTGAATGTTGGCGGATTAAGTCTTGCGAAGGTCATCTGAAAGAGGATGGGGCGTTTCAGACGATTTTTTTATGCCTGTTCCAACCAAATCAGGCTGACCATGCGGCCGGTTTGTCCGTCGCGGCGGTAAGAGAAGAAAGTGTCACGTTCCAGGACGGTGCAGTGTGTGCCGCCGTAAATCATGTCCACACCTTCGCGGCGCAGAACCAAACGCGCCAGCGCGTAGATATCGGCAAGATATTTACCGCCGCCGATGTCTTCGAATGCGTCCGCCGCTTCGGGCATGGGGGCACAAAATGCGTCGAACACGTCTTGTCCGACTTCAAACGCGTCCGCGCCGATGGCAGGGCCGAGATATGCCATGATTTCGACGGGCGCGACATTCATCGCGGCTATGGTGTTTTGCAATACGCCGCCCGCCAAACCGCGCCAGCCTGCATGTGCGGCAGCGACGACCGTACCGGCTTTATCGCAGAACAAGACAGGCAGGCAGTCGGCAGTCATCGCGGCGCAGGCGGCTTTGCCTGTGTTGTCCACCGAAGCGTCTGCGTCGGGCGCGTTACCCAATGCGTCGGCGGCATTGACGACGATGGTGCTGTGGATTTGATTGAGGTAGGCAACAGGCAGCCCGACCTGTTCCTGCACGATTTCACGGTTGCGGCGCACGGCATCAGGATCATCGCCGACGTGCGAACCGAGGTTCAAACTTTGATACACGCCTTGGCTGACACCACCGTTGCGGGTGGTAATCAGGGTTTTCACGTTGGCGGGCGCAGGCCAATCGGCTGTCAGGAAATTTTTGCCTTGCGGGGCGAGGTTTAAGGTTTCTGTGATGGTTTTCATGGGGTGTCGGAATAGGTGCGTAGCGGTAAGGGTTTATTAACTGCCCTTAGGGTAAATGGATGTTTGGTTTTTCGTCATTCCCACGCAGGCGGGAATCCAGAGATTCGGGATTGCTGTAAATTCTTAATTGTCGCTGAGAAATCAGAGGTTCGGATTCTTGCCGGTGCAGCATGAATGATGCCGTTGGATAAACCTTATCTAAACTTTATATGAAGTTCGTTTTCAGACGACCCTTGAGTAACAGGTCGTCTGAAAACACCTGCTTAATCCCTCACATAAACCACTTCGACATCGTAATCGTCTTCGTTCCAATCATCGTCGTCATCTGTGCCGAGTTTGTCCTGCCACTCTTCTTCGTTGCTCAAAGACGAATCCAAGCCTGCTTCGAGGCGCAGGACGGAGAGCAGGTGATACATATCGTCGGGAATCGGGGCTTCGAAGGAAACGGTTTCGCCGGTTTTCGGATGGACGAAACTTAAGCGGTAGGCGTGCAAAGCCTGACGCGCGCCTAGACTTTTGACGGCTTCTTTCACCGGTTCGCTGCACGGATGGCGCAGGTTGCCGTAAACGGGGTCGGCGGCAAGCGGGTGGTTGGCTTCGCGCATATGGACGCGGATTTGGTGCGTCCTGCCGGTTTCGAGCGAGCATTCGATGTAGCTGTGGGCAAGATAGCGTTCCAACACTTTGACGTGTGTCACGGCAGGTTTGCCGCCGAATTTGACGACTGCCATTTTCAGGCGGTTGTGCGGATCGCGTCCGATTTGGGTTTCGATTTTTCCGTCAAAGGGAACAATACCGTTGGCGACGGCGCGGTAGATGCGTTTGACCGTGCGCTCTTGAAGCTGTTGCACGAGGGAATTTTGTGCGGGCAGGGTTTTGGCGACCACCATCAGGCCGCTGGTTTCCTTGTCTAGTCTGTGGACGATGCCCGCGCGCGGAATCTGGCTCAATTCGGGACAATGCGCCAATAAACCGTTGAGCAGCGTCCCCGTCCAGTTGCCTGCGGCGGGATGGACGACCAGTCCGGCGGGTTTGTTGACGACGATGACGGTATCGTCTTCGTACACAATATCCAAATCCATCGCTTCGGGTTTGAACGCGAGATTCTCTTCGCTCGGACGTACCGTTACGCTGATGGATTCCCCGCCTATCATTTTGTCTTTGGGTTGGGCGGGCTTATCGTTTACAATGACCGCGCCTTCTTTAATCCACGATGTCAGGCGGCTGCGCGAATAATCAGGCATGAGCTTTGCCAACACCGCATCCAACCGCCCGCCCGCAAGCTCCAGCGGAACAGTCAAATTAACACAACTTTCTGCTTCGGGGGCTGACGTAAAGTCTAAATCGTCGCTATAATCGGCTTCATTATCAAAGGAAGTATTCTGCATGAAAAAAATTCTTTTAGTAGTTTCGTTAAGTCTGGCACTGGGTGCCTGTGCAAGCAATAAAGGTACGGTCGATAAAGACGCGCAAATCACACAAGATTGGAACGTGGAAAAACTCTATGCCGAAGCGCATGACGAGTTGAACAGCAGCAATTATACGCGAGCCATCAAGTTATACGAAATTTTAGAATCCCGCTTCCCCAACGGCCGCTACGCGCAACAGGCGCAACTGGACACCGCATACGCCTATTACAAAGACGACGAGCCTGAAAAAGCCCTCGCCGCCATCGACCGCTTCCAGCGTCATCACCCGCAACATCCGAATATGGATTACGCGCTTTACCTCAAAGGCTTGGTTTTGTTCAATGAAGACCAATCCTTCCTCAACAAACTCGCCTCTCAAGACTGGTCCGACCGCGACCCTAAAGCCAACCGCAGCGCATACCAAGCATTTGCCGAATTGGTACAACGCTATCCGGAGAGCAAATACGCCGCCGACGCAACCGAGCGCATGGCAAAACTGGTGGACGCATTGGGCGGTAACGAAATCTCCGTTGCCCGCTACTACATGAAACGCGGCGCCTACCTCGCCGCTGTCAACCGCGCCCAAAAAATCGTCGAGCGTTACCAGAACACCCGCTACGTAGAAGAATCGCTCGCCATGATGGAACTGGCTTACAAGAAACTGGACAAACCCCAACTCGCTGCCGATACCCGCCGCGTCTTGGAAACCAACTTCCCGCAAAGCCCATTCCTGCAACACCAATGGCAGCCGAACGACATGCCTTGGTGGCGCTACTGGCGTTAAGTACATCAAATTCAGGATGGTTGATACGGATTCGTGTCGGTTGTCCGAAAGATGAAAGGTCGTCTGAAACCATAAAAAGGTTTTCAGACGACCTTTTATTTTGCCTTCCTATCAAGCGAGGAACAGGCGGTATGCGGCGTTTTGGGTTTCGTCCTGATAGCTGTAACCGAGGCTTTCGAGGAAGTTTTCAAATGCTTCATCGTCAGTGGGCGGGACGTCGATGCCGACGAGGATGCGGCCGTAGTCGGCGCCGTGGTTGCGGTAGTGGAAGAGGGTAATGTTCCAGCCGCCCTGCATATGATTGAGGAAGCGGGCGAGTGCGCCGGGGCGTTCGGGGAACTCGAAGCTGATTAGGCGTTCGTGGGCGACTTTTGTTGTACGTCCGCCGACCATGTAGCGGATGTGGATTTTGGAGATTTCGTCTTCGGTCAAATCGACATTGGGCAGCCCGGCTTCAGTCAGCTGGCGGCTGATGACGGCAAGGTCTTGGGAACCTGCGGTTTGCAGGCCGACGAAGATATGGGCTTTTTGGTCGTCGCCGTAGCGGTAGTTGAACTCGGTGATGTTGCGGCTGCCGAGCAGGTTGACGAACTTGAGAAAACTGCCGCGCTCTTCAGGGATGGTCACGGCGAAAATGCCTTCGTTGCCTTCGCCCAATTCGCTGCGTTCGGAAACGTGGCGCAGGCGGTGGAAATTCATGTTGGCGCCGCTGGTGACGGCGACGAGGGTTTGGTTTTGGATGCGGTTGCGGGCGGCATAGGTTTTCAAGCCGGCGAGGGCGAGCGCGCCGGCGGGTTCGGTGATGCTGCGGGTGTCGTCGAAGATGTCTTTGATGGCGCCGCAGATGGCGTCGGTGTCGACGGTGATGATGTCGTCCAAGAGATCGCGGCAGAGGCGGAAGGTTTCGTCGCCGACGACTTTGACGGCGGTACCGTCGGAGAAGAGGCCAACGTCTTTGAGGCTGACGACTTTTCCGGCTTCGACGGATTGCTTCATGCAGCAGGAGTCGTGTGTTTGTACGCCGATGACTTTGATGCTCGGGCGAACCTGTTTGACGAATGCGGCAACACCCGCCGCCAGCCCGCCGCCGCCGATGGGGACGAAGATGGCGTGGATGTCGTCGGGACGTTGGCGCACGATTTCCATGCCGACTGTGCCTTGTCCGGCAATCACGTCGGGGTCGTCAAACGGGGCGATGTAGGTCAGTTTTTCTTTTTCTGCCAATTCCATCGCGTAATCATAGGCATCGTTGTAGGAAACGCCTTTGAGGACGACTTCGCCGCCGCGGCTTTTGACGGCGTCGATTTTGATTTGGGGCGTGGTTTCGGGCATCACGATGACGGCGCGGCAGCCCAAACGTTGTGCCGAAAGTGCGACGCCTTGTGCGTGGTTGCCCGCGCTGGCAGCGATGACGCCGCAGGCGAGTGCTTCTTTGGGAAGCTTCGCCATTTTGTTGTACGCGCCGCGGATTTTGAAGGAAAACACGGGTTGCAGGTCTTCGCGTTTGAGCAGGACGTTGTTGTTCAGACGACCTGACAGCCCGACGGCGGGTTCGAGCGGGGTTTCAACGGCAACGTCGTAAACGGAGGCAGTCAGGATGCGGATGAGGTAATCGGAATAAGATGGGCGGTTGTTCATGGTTTTGTGTGCCGGAGGATTATTTTCGAAAAGAGTGTCCGCCGTCCGCGTCAAACTTTGTCAACAAAACGGCGGAAAGGTAAAACCATACCCGTGAGGTCGTCTGAAATCAAGAAAAATCTTAGCAAAGCGAAGATGCGGCGGTATAATGACTACCTTTTGCGCCAAACCGCACGACGCGGTTGTTTTTATTTCTATTTCCGCACCACATTCCAATGAAAAAAACATTATCCGTATTGATCGCGGCGATGATGATTACCGCCGCGCAAGCCGCGCCGCAAGCGGCCAAAAATAACGCAGCTCCCGCAGTTGCCGCTTCCGAGCCGGCTCCTGCCGCCGCATCCCAGCCCGAAGCCATGATGCCCAGCATCAACAGCCCCGATGCGCCGCCTGCCATTGCCGCTGCCGCCTACATCGTTACCGATTTGCACAGCCATCAAGTGCTTGCCTCCAGCAACATCGACACGCAGATCGAACCCGCTTCGCTGACCAAAATGATGACCGCTTATCTAACGTTCAAGGCTTTGGAAAACGGCACATTGCGCGCCGACCAAATGCTGACCGTGTCTGATGCAGGCTGGAAAATCGAAGGCTCGCGGATGTTCCTCAATCCCAAAGTTCCCGCCAGCGTCAGCGATTTGATTAAAGGCATGATTGTCCAATCCGGCAACGATGCCGCCACCACGCTTGCCGAAGCCATGGGAGGAGGCTCGGTGGACGTGTTCGTCCAACAAA
The DNA here is from genome assembly GCF_003044445.1 of Neisseria mucosa. Lineage (GTDB taxonomy): Bacteria > Pseudomonadota > Gammaproteobacteria > Burkholderiales > Neisseriaceae > Neisseria > Neisseria mucosa_A. Next base: position 31,503 of record NZ_POWX01000018.1, on the reverse strand, counting down.
TGAACGAAGAAGCCAAGCGTTTGGGCATGACCAAAACCCACTTTAAAAACCCGACCGGATTGGCTGCCGAAGGTCATGTTTCCACCGTCGGCGATTTAGCCATTTTGTCTGCCGCGCTGATACACGATTATCCGAAATACTATCCCGTATTTTCGATTAAATCCTTCAAATACAACAATGTCGAGCAGCCAAACCGCAACCTTTTGCTCTACCGCGACTCCAGCGTGGACGGCCTGAAAACGGGACACACCGAAAGCGCGGGCTACAACCTTGCCGCTTCTAGCAAACGCAACGGCAGACGCATCGTTTCCATCGTTGTCGGTACCGATTCTACCGAAGCACGCGCGTCCGAAAGCGGCAAACTGCTCAACTGGGCATTGCAGGCATTCGACACGCCCAAGCTCTACAACGGCGGCGAAATCATTTCTAAGGTCAAAGTTTATAAAGGCAGCAGCAAATCGGTGAACGTCGGCTTCCTCGAAGACGTGTACATCACGATTCCCCACGATGCCGGACAAAACATCAAACCGATTTTAGAAACCGTCCAGCCCGTTGTCGCCCCGATACGCAAAGGTCAAAGCTTGGGCAAACTTAAAATCGTCAAAGACGGCAAAGTCATTACCGAGAAAAACGTCGTCGCACTCCATTCCGTTGAAGAAGGCAGCTGGTTCAGACGGATGTGGGATGATATCGTATTGTGGTTCAAAGGCTTGTTCGGCAGCAGTTCGAAATAGGCCGGGTTGATGAAAAGGTCGTCTGAAACAGGTTTTCAGACGACCTTTCGGATAACGGATACATCATTCAAAATAAGGAAAAATCATGCAATTACAAGCATTTGACGAGACATCCCGCGTGCGCCTGATGCAGCTGCTCGATGCCAAATCGGAACAACACAACACCATGCGCTGCGATGAGGTACAGGCATTTATGATGGCTTTGTTGAGCGGTCCCGATGCCTTAAATCCGAACGATTGGCTGCCTGAAGTTTTGGGTGAAGAATCATTGTTTGACGCGAAAGAGCGTACCGAAATCGAGCGTTTGGTGATGGCACTGGCGGCTGATTTGCGTATCAAGCTCGGCAGTAAAATGTTGCCCGATTTGTGGCTTTATGAAGATGCAGCGGGCAATCCCGACGTGTACACTTGGTGTAACGCCTATCTATATGCTTTGGATGTGGTGCCGACCGATTGGTTTGAAGCGGTCGATCAGGAGGAGTTCGAAGACCTGTTCTATCCGATTATGGCTTTGGGCGGCATTTATGATGAAGAGCAAAACGGAGAAATCATTTTGCACCTGACTGAAAAAGAACTCTCACAGCTCGAATCCGACCTGCCGCATGTCCTGCTGGATATTTACTGGTATTGGCAGGCCATCATCAACAAACCGCAAACCGTACGTCGCGAAGGCGAAAAAATCGGGCGAAACGATTCTTGTCCCTGCGGGAGCGGTAAAAAATACAAAGCCTGTTGCGGCAAGGGATAACTTTCCGATCAGATAAAAAATCAAAAGGTCGTCTGAAAAACCATTTTCAGACGACCTTTATTGATGATCAGGTTAAAACCAGCTTGCCGCCCACATAACGAGCAGGGTCATTACAATCGTCAAGGCGCAACCGATTTTGGCCACCGTACCGATGATGAAGCCGATAAACGTCCCTAGTCCGACTTTGCCCGCCTGCCACATATCGCGGCGTGCCAAGAATTCTCCGACACCCGCGCCGATGAGCGGGCCGAACAACAGTCCGGGGATGGAAAAAAACGCGCCGACGATACCACCGATTAGCGCTCCCCAAACTGCTGTTTTACTGGCTCCCGTATATTTTGCCCCTAATGCGCCTGCGACATAATCCATCGCCGTGCCGATAGCGGCGACAACGGCGAGAAAAATTAGGGTGTTTGTACCGTAAATCTGATAATCGCCGGCATATGCAAGCAACCATGCGCCGCCGAACATCAATCCCAATCCGGGAATGGCGGGATAAACCGTGCCGAGCAGTCCGATACAGATGGCGATTAAACCGAGCAGGATAAAAATGGCAGTCATAACAGTCCTTGTTTGATGGAAGGGAAAAGCGTGTGTGAACTCCGCTTGCATGTTTTGCGGCGGATTAAAATGGAACGGTTTGTATCGTCTTTCCCGTAAAATCTCAGTTTTCAGACGACTCACCGTATTATGGTTGCACGTCCTGATGATTCAAGGCAGGTTTGTGCAAAGAAATAAAAAATCCGGACAAGGCATCCGGATTTTTGTTTTATGCGCCGCAAGTTTTTGGCTTGTTCGCCAGAATATTGATGACTTTGCGTTCAGGTTTGGACGGGGTGATTTTGATTTCACTTTCGTCTTCTTCGCTGCCGTCGGAGTAGCGTTCGGGCATTTTTTCGCTGTCAAACGCCAAGTCGCCGCCGTGTTTCAAGGTTTGACCGCGTTCCAAACCGACGAAGTCGAAAAGCTCGGGGTCGGCAAGGTGGGAAGGGACGACGTTTTGCAGGGCAGAGAACATCGATTCAATGCGGCCGGGGAAGCGTTTGTCCCAATCTCGAAGCATATCGCCGATGACTTGGCGTTGCAGGTTGGGCTGCGAGCCGCAGAGGTTGCACGGGATAATCGGGAATTGTTTCAGCTCGGCGTATTTGATCAAATCTTTTTCTTTCACATACGCCAGCGGGCGGATGACGATGTGTTCGCCGTTGTCGCTCACCAACTTGGGCGGCATGGCTTTGAGTTTGCCGCCGTAAAACATATTTAAAAACATGGTAGCGAGTATGTCGTCGCGGTGGTGTCCCAAGGCGATTTTGGTGCAGCCCAATTCTTTTGCGGTGCGGTAGAGGATGCCGCGGCGCAGGCGACTGCACAGCGAACAAGTCGTTTTGCCTTCGTCCAAGACGCGTTTGACGGTGGAGTAGGTGTCTTCTTCGACGATTTTGTACGGTACGCCTATGCTTTCAAGATAGGTGGGCAACACTTCTTCGGGAAAGCCCGGCTGCTTTTGGTCGAGATTGACGGCAACCAGTTCAAAATCAATCGGCGCGCTGGCTTGGAGCTGGCGCAGGATGTCTAATAGGGCGTAGCTGTCTTTGCCGCCGGAGAGACAGACCATGATTTTGTCGCCCGGCTCTATCATGTTGAAATCGTTAATCGCGTCGCCGACGGCGTGGCGCAGGCGTTTGTTGAGTTTGTTGTTCTCTAATTCTTGTTTGGTTTTTTTTGACATGGCGGTTTGTGCTTTGAAATAAGGAAAATTTAAGGGCGGTATTGTACCGCAAAAAGCGTTTGGAAACCGCATATTAGAAAAGAAAGGTCGTCTGAAAGAGGGGAGGGGATTTCAGACGACCTTTGTTTTATATAGTGGATTAAATTTAAATCAGGACAAGGCGACGAAGCCGCAGACGGTACAGATAGTACGGCAAGGCGAGGCAACGCTGTACCGGTTTAAAGTTAATCCACTATATTATGGCATATTACGCGGCTATATTACTCAATCTTCACCCGTTTCAGCCTCAACGCATTGCCCAACACCGACACCGAGCTTGCCGCCATTGCCGCGCCTGCGATGACGGGATTTAAGAAGCCGAGTGCGGCGAGCGGGATGCCTAATATATTGTAGAAGAAGGCGAAAAACAGGTTTTGCTTGATGTTTTTCAACGTCGCCTGCGACACCAGCAGGGCATCGGCGAGCTGGTTGACCGAATGCTGCATCAGCGTGGCGGACGCGGTGTGTTCGGCAACGTCCGCGCCGCCTTTCATGGCGAAGCTGACGTTGGCGGCGGCGAGGGCGGGTGCGTCGTTGATGCCGTCGCCGACCATCGCCACGGTTTTGCCGGCGGTTTTGAGTTTCTGCACTTCGGCGGCTTTGTCGCGCGGACTCATGTTGCCGAAGGCGTGTGCGATGCCCAGTTGTTTGGCGACGTATTCGACCGTGCCTTGGTTGTCGCCGCTCATGATGTAAACGTCGATGCCGTGTTTTTTCAGACGGCCTATGGCTTCGGCGGTGTCGGTTTTCAATGCGTCGGCAAGCGCGAATGCGCCGATGGGTTTGCCGTTGGCGGAAACGGCGACGATGCTTGCGATGCGCCAGACGTCGTCTGAAAGGTTTTCAGGTAGCCTTAATTCGGCAAAATCAAGTTTACCCGCTTTCACCAATCCAACGCCTTCGACTTCGGCGGTAATGCCTGCGCCGACGACGGTTTGCGCGTTTTGTGCAGCGGGAATCTCCAAACCGCGGGCTTGAGCGGCGGAGACGATGGCGCGGGCGAGCGGGTGGGCGGCGTTTTGTTCGACGGCGGCGGCGATGCGGTACAAAGCGTCTTCGTCAAAGCCGCTTTCGGGCACGCAATAGACGGCGGCAACCTGCGGCCTGCCTTCGGTCAGCGTGCCGGTTTTGTCCAACACGACGGCATCGACGTGGGCGGCTTCTTCCATCGCCGCCGCGTCTTTAAACCAAATGCCGTGTTTCACCGCCTTGCCCATGCCGACCATAATCGCGGCGGGCGTCGCCAGACCAAGCGCACACGGGCAGGCAATCACCAAAACGGCAACGGCGTGCATCAGCGCAACCGTCCAATCGCCTTTCACCAGCCAAGTGGCGATAAAAGTCAACAACGCAATGCCCACGACGGCAGGCACGAATACCGCCGCCGCCTTGTCCGCCACGCGCGCAATCGGCGCCTTGCTGCCTTGCGCTTCGGACAGCGCGTTCATCATGTCGCCGAGCAGGGTTTGGCTGCCGAGCTGCGTGGCGCGGTAAACCACGCTGCCTTCGGTCATCAGCGCGCCCGCCAACACTTTGCCGCTCGCTTTTTTTTCTTCGGGATTGGATTCGCCGGTGAGGTGGCTCTCGTCCGCCCAGCCGCTGCCGCTTTCGATAATGCCGTCGGCGGCAATGCGTTCGCCGTGATTGGCGCGGATAAGGTCGCCAATTTGCACTTGGTCGATGGGCAGTTGTTTCCATTCGCCTTCGCGTTGCACGTTCACTTGGGGCGGCGTAAGTTTCAGCAGCAAGCCCAAGCTGTTCAGGCTGGATTTTTTGGTGCGATGTTCCAAAAATTTGCCCAGCGACACAAAACCAATCACCATCACGCCCGCTTCAAAATACACATGCGCCATACCATGTGCCGCGTGCGGGCTGAAAAACAACATATAAACGGAATACAGATAAATCGAGACCGTGCCGATGGTAACGAGCACGTCCATATTCGCCAGCCCGCCTTTAATACTCGCCCACGCGCTTTTGTAAAACGGCACTGCCAGCCAAAGTTGCACCACGCTTGCCAGCGCGAATTGCCACAACGGCGGAATCATCCAATCGTGTCTGCCGATCATCATCCCCGCCATACCGATAAGGAACGGGACGTTGATGGCGAACAGCAGCCACAGCCGCCAGCCGATATGCGCGGTTTCTTCGGGTTGCGGCAGCGCGTCTTCCGTTTTTTCTTTTGCACCGTAACCGGTTTTCTCGATGATTTTGGCGATGTCGGCGGCGGAGGTTTGGCTGTCGTCAAACACCACCTGCGCCTCCTCGCTGGCGAAGTTCACCCCCGCCGATTCGACAAAATTTTTTTTGTTCAACACTTTTTCAATGCGCGAAGCGCAGGCCTGACAGGTCATGCCTTCGATTTGGAAACGGACTTTTTGTTGCATGGTTTCTTCCTTCTGAATGTGGTTGGACTACCTGAAAAAAGCGGAGCAGGGTTTTCAGGTAGCCTTTGGGGTGTTGCAGTCGATTTGTTGCGATTCGATTTACAAAGCCGCATCAAAGCCGCCGTCTTCCACCGCTTCTATCAGCGCGGCGGGGTTGGTTTGGGCGGGGTCGAATTCCACGACGGCGTTCTTGTTTTCCAGGCTCACTTCGGCCTTGTCCACGCCGTTTACGCCTTCGAGGATGCTGGTAACGCTTTTCACGCAGCCGCCGCAGGTCATGCTTTCGATGTTTAATGTGATGGTTTGCATAGGGTTTCCTTTCTGTTGGAATGAGGCTGAGGTTTTAAAGCCCGTTGCAGCCAAAGCTTTCAGGTAGCCTGAAATGATGGGTCGGCTCTTGCTTTCCCGCTAAGTGCCGCCACTATAAAGCTTCACCCGAAGTAAAGGTCAAGCATCATGATGAACATCAGTCAGGCCGCGGCCGAGAGCGGCCTTTCCGCCAAACAAATCCGCGACTACGAAAAGCACGGCCTAATCGCCCCGGCCGCGCGCAGCGAAGCGGGCTACCGCCGCTACGGACAGGCCGACCTTGCCCGGCTGCGCTTTATCCGCCATGCGCGGGAAGTGGGCTTTTCGCTGCCGCAGATTGGGCAGCTTTTGAGCCTGCAACACAGCCCGCAGCGCACCAGCCGCGAAGTGAAAACGCTCACCGCGCGGCACATCGCCGAGCTGGAAGCCAAAATCGAACGCTTGCAGGGCATGGTGGCCGAGCTGCAACGCTGGCACGATGCCTGCGCGGGAGACGACTGCCCGGATTGTGCGATTTTGGCCGGGCTGGAGGAGCGTTAGGCGGCTTGGGGCCAATACACATGAGTGCAACCACCTGTTGCCTTTGTTGGAAGGCATTGCCGAAGGTACGACCGTCTATGCCGATAAAGGCTATGACAGTAAGGAAAACCGGCAACATCTAAAAGAGCATCAGTTGCTGGACGGCATTATGCGCAAAGCCCACCGCAACCGTCCGCTGACGGAAGCGCAAACCAAACGTAACCGCTATTTGTCGAAGACCCGTTATGCGGTCGAACAAAGCTTTGCTACGCTGCACCGTAAATTCCGCTACGCCCGGGCAGCCTATTTTGGTTTGCTCAAAGTGAGTGCGCAAAGCCATCTGAATGCGATGTGTTTGAACCTGTTGAAAGCGGCTAACAGGCTAAGTGTGTCTGTTGCCGCCTAAAAGGCGGCCCGGATGCCTGATTATCGGGTATTCGGGGAGGATTAAGGGGATATTTGGGTAAAATCAGGAGCAATTAGGGGCGGAAATAGACGAAAACCTGTGTTTGGGTTTCGGCTGTCGGGGGAAGGGCTTTTTTGCAAAGGTCTCAATTTGCTATTAAAAAATAATATTCTGGCGTTGAGTTATCAGTCATAGAATTAAGTGCTTTTAGGCAGATTTGTTAGATTGATTTAGGTATTGCTATTGAAATCCGAATCTTCGGACCTCTTTTTAACTTTGCAGCAAAGCCAAAGAATACTTCATCATTTCCTATTGGGAAATTATATTGTTCATAAATTGAGATTTATTGCTTAATCATTTATCCGTACAATCCACCTCATCAAATATTTTAAGGAGGCAATGATGAAAAAAATGCCTGTATTGTTTGTTGGGCATGGTAGTCCGATGAATGTGTTGGATAAGGAAAATCCGTTCAACCAAAATCTCAGCCTGATTACGCAAAAGTTTGCCAAACCCAAAGCGATTTTGATGATTTCGGCGCATTGGTACAGCAGCCGTTTGCAGGTTACATCGGGTGAACATCCTGAAATGATTTACGATTTTTACGGATTTCCTGAAGAACTCAGCCAAGTGCAGTATCCGGCGCCCGGTTCGCCCGAATTGGCGGAGCAAGTGCGGTCGTTGCTGCAGCCGGAAAATGTCGGGCTGAACCCAACGCGCGGTTTTGATCACGGCGCTTGGGCGGTGTTGAAATTTCTGTATCCCGATGCCGATATTCCTGTGGTGCAGCTCAGTCTCAACCGCTTGCAATCGGCGGAATGGCATTTCAATTTGGCGAAAAAATTATCCGCTTTGCGCGAACAGGGTGTGTTGATTATCGGCAGCGGCAATATTATTCATAATTTGAGCGTGATGAGCAGGGCGCATATCAATCAAATTGGCGCGGGTTATGACTGGGCGTTTGCGTTCCGCGAAACGGTCAATCAGGCGATTGTTGAACGGGATGACGACACGTTGATTCATTACGAACGGCTGGGTGAAAAGGCGATGCTTTCCGTGCCGACGCCGGATCACTATCTGCCTTTTCTTTGTATTATGGCATTACGTGAACCGGATGATTCCATTACGTTTTTCAACGACAACCTTGTCGCCGGTTCGCTCAGTATGACTTCGCTTTTAGTGGGGTAAAAGGAAAAATACGGCAGCGAAAAAGATTCTTATTGGTTTGTTCCGCTTTCGTAGATGGTGTTGATCCGCTTACCGTTCTTGGGAATGGGATGTCAATCAAAAAGCACAGAAAAGCTTTGCATATAAAGAAAATGGTTGTTTAGCAAGTTACCCGGGTTCGGGAGATGAAGAGTATTTCTAAATCCAAAATACTAAGGTCGTCTGAAAGCACAATTCTGGTTTTCAGACGACCTTTCCCCTTCATCTGAGCAGACTTACCCCAGATATTTCAGTTTGCCTTTGAAGTCTTCGAGCGTCTCGTAGCCTTTTTGCGCCATGATGGCTTTCAAGCCAAGCGAAACGCGTTCGAAAACTTCGACGCCTTGCTGATGCAGCGCCGTGCCGATTTGCACCATGCTCGCGCCGCACAAGATATGCTCGAACACATCGCGACCGGTATAAACGCCGCCTGTGCCAATGATTTGGATGGACGGATTCAATCTTTGGTAGAACGCGTGGACGTTGGCAAGCGCGGTCGGTTTGATGTATTCGCCGCCTATGCCGCCAAAGCCGTTTTTAGGCCGGATCACAACGGATTCGTCCTCGATATACATGCCGTTGCCGATGGAATTGACGCAGTTGACGAATTTCAGCGGATGGCGGTTGAACACTTCCGCCGCTTGGTCGAAATGGACGATGTCGAAATACGGCGGCAGTTTGATGCCCAAAGGCTTGTCGAAGTAGCCGAAGGCTTCGCCCAAAAGCCGCTCGGTCGTTTCAAAATCGTAGGCGATTTGCGGCTTGCCGGGGACATTCGGACAGGAAAGGTTGAGTTCGGTAATGCCTTTAAACCCGCTGTTTTGCACTTTTTTCAGCAGCGTGTGTGTTTCATCGGGTGACATACCGACCAGCGAGAGGAAAAATGTCCGTTCGGGCTGCGATTCTTGAAGGCTCAGCAAATAATCCAAATAGTAATCAATGCCTTGATTCGGCAAACCCATGGAGTTGATGCTGCCCAGCGGTACATCACGATAACGTGGTTCGGGATTGCCCGCCCGTGCTTCAAGCGTCGCCGTTTTGGTGACGAAGCTGCCCGCGGCGGATTGCCTGACTTCTTCCAATTCTTCCACGGTCATACACGCCACACCAGCGGCGTTCATCAGACAGTTGTCAAAAGAAAAACCGGCGATTTGCGTTCTCAATGACGGCATACACTGCTCCTTTCCCTTGAAAAATCAATTTGTTTGCGAAGCGTAACACGAATAGGCAAGGCATTTTTTAACGAATATCAAATGACAGGGGATGTAGGAAAATGTTGTTTTAGGTGATGAAAGGAAGACGCACAAAGGTCGTCTGAAAACCTGTTTTGCTTGTTTTCAGACGACCTTTAATATGAATAAGCCACGGTGATTGATAAAAGTTTTTGAAATAGCCAAGAAAGCCTTGGTTCGTAATTTCTTAAATCAGGCTATCCATTCCGTTAATGCGGCCTCCAAGCGTTTCAGACCTTCCGCCATATCTTCATCGTTTAGCAGCAGACTGGGAGCAAAGCGCATGACGTCGGCTCCGGCGACCAATACCATCAAGCCGTGTTTCAATGCAGCGGCGGTGATTTCCGAAGCGCGACCTTGGTATTTGTCTGACAGTACGCAGCCGATGAGCAGCCCCATGCCGCGGACTTCTTTAAATACGCCGGTTTTCTCGCCCAATTCCCGCAAGGTCGTCTGAAGTTTTTGTCCTTGTTTTTCGACATAAGCCAAGGTTTCGGGGGCATTAATAATATCGAACGCGCGACTGCCGACGGCGCACGCCATCGGATTGCCGCCGAAAGTCGAACCGTGCGTCCCCGGCCCGAAGGTCGGAGCGATTTTGTCAGTGGTCAGAATCGCGCCGATGGGGAAGCCGCCGCCTAATGCTTTGGCGGAACTGAGAATATCGGGCGTAATGCCGTAATGTTCGTAGGCGAACAGTTTGCCTGTGTGCCCCATACCGGTTTGCACTTCGTCTAAAATCAGCAATGCGCCGTGTTCATCACACAAACGGCGCGCGGCTTGCAGATATTCCTGCGTGGCGGGCAGGATGCCGCTTTCGCCCTGAATCGGCTCGATGATTACGGCGCAGGTGTTTTCGCTGATGGCGGCTTCCAATGCGGCAATATCGTTGAACGGAACGTGGGTAATGCCTTGCGGCAGCGGCGCATAGTCTTTGCTGTATTTGGGCTGGCCGCCGACTGAGACGGTAAACAGCGTACGGCCGTGGAAGCTGTTCAGGCAGGAGATAATTTCGGTTTTGTGTCCGCCAAAATGATCGCGCCCGTATTTTCGTGCCAGTTTCAGCGCGGCTTCGTTGGCTTCCGCGCCGGAATTGCAGAAAAACACTTTGTCGGCGAATGTATGCTCTACCAGCTTTTGCGCCAATTCCTGCGCTGGCTTGGTCGTGTAGATATTGGAAATGTGCCACAATTTTTGCGACTGCTCCGCCAGCGCGGCAACCAAATCGGGATGGCAGTGTCCCAGTGCGTTGACCGCGATACCGCCCGACAAGTCGATGTATTCGCGCCCTTCGGTATCCCAGACGCGGCTACCGAGGGCGCGTTCGGGAATCATGGGAGCAAATGAAAAATTGGGGGTCAGGTAGTTTTGCATCCGATTTCCTTTGCAGTGAATTTATTGAAAATAAGCGGGAATTATGCGCCGCCTGAAACAAAGCTTCAAGCAGGAATGGGCGGGACGCAATGAGAGTAGAAATTTCGGCTACAATATGGATTTTACCGACCGTAGAAAGAAGATTATGAACATCCTGCCTTATCAGACTGAAATTGCCGAGCGTATGCTGGTTGGCACCGAAGGCGAAACCATTCATCCCGACGCGCAATTTGTTCAAACGGCCAACGGCTATTGGATAGCTTGGCACGAGGGTAATGCAGCACTGCTGGCACCCGATACGCCGCCCGATATTCCGTGTTTTTGGGTGGAAGGGGCGCAAAGTTTGGAAGAGCTGGTCGAATTGGTCGAAAACGGCGAGTTTGACGAAATGGAAGAGTTTGACGGCGACGATGACGCGTGGCACGAACACGCGGCGGGCTGCGATGGCGGGCATGACGGCTATTGCGGATGTTCGCATTCATGAAAATAAAGATGAAAACCTTGCTTCTGCCTTTGGTCTGCCTTGCGCTGAACGGCTGCGTCGTCAGGGCGGCGGTCGATTTGGCGGCAACGACCGTCATGACGGCGGGCAAGGTTGTCGTCAAAGGTACGGGCGCAGTCATTGATGCCGCCATTCCCGACAGGGACAAAAAGAAAGACAGAGAAAAGGATAAAGGCAAAAACCGCCGTCCTGTTTCAGACGACGGTCTGTATCCGGGTTCTTATCCGCCTGCATCGGAAGAGGGTGGTTATAGTGTATTAACTTTAAACCAGTACGGCGTTTCCTCGCCTTAGCTCAAAGAGAACGATTCTCTAAGGTGCTGAAGCACCAAGTGAATCGGTTCCGTACTATCTGTACTGTCTGCGGCTTCGTCGCCTTGTCCTGATTTAAATTTAATCCACTATACTATGTTCCGCAAGGTTCGGGATATTCGGGCAGGGGATGGTAAGGACGGATGTCTTTTGACCTTGCAGCCATATAAAAAGGTCGTCTGAAAAGTTTGAGCGCGACCCGCTCAACTCATTTTCAGACGACCTTTTTTGTTTGTAGGAATGTTAATCTTTTAAAGCCTGCTTGGCGGCATTGCGGACTTTATCGGCAGCCGCTTCGATTTCGGATTGAGCAACTTCGGCAGCAGTTTGCGCCGGAGCGGTTGTTTCCGTTTGTGCGGCGGTTGTGGTTTCAGTCGGTACCGCAGTTTCAGGGCCTTGAAGCGGCAGGCGTGCCAAAACGGTGCGTACGCCGGTTACTTTGTCGCCGATGGCAACTTGTGCCTGCGCGTCAACCGGCAGATACATATCGACGCGCGAACCGAAGCGGATAAAGCCGTAGCGTTCGCCGCGGGTCAATTTTTCACCCACTTTGGTGTAACACAAAATACGGCGGGCAACCAAGCCTGCGACTTGGACGAAGGTAATTTCTCGACCTGAAGCAGTAGTCGCCAGTACGGCGTTGCGTTCGTTTTCTGTACTGGCTTTGTCCAAATCGGCGTTGAGGAATTTACCTTTATTGTATTCGGCGGCGGTTACGGTGCAGTCGGCGGGCGATTTTTGCGAGTGGACGTTGAAAACGTTCATGAACACGCTGATTTTCAACGCTTCGGTATTACGGTAAGGATCGCGCGCACGTTCGACGACGACGATGCGTCCGTCAACGGGGCTTAAAATCGCTTCGGGGTCTTGCGGGATTTCTCGGGAGGGGTCGCGGAAAAATTGCAGGGCAAATACGGTGAAAATCCAAAACGGCAGCGACCACCAGCCGCAGCAGGCAGACACCAGCAAACTCAATACCAAACCGCCGCCGATAAACGGCCAGCCCTCGCGGGCGATAATCGGGTGGGGGTATAGACGGTTCATAAATTAATCCTTTTCTATTCAAATTTTATTCAAATCGCCGCCATTATAACGGAATCCGATACGCTTTTAGCGGCTGCGCCCGTTTTTCAGACGGAATGCGAAAGAAGGTCGTCTGAAAACCTGTCTCCTCTGCTTTTCAGACGACCTGCCGCAATCTGAAACCCAAGCGAAAAGTGTTACAATAGCCGTTTTATTTTAGCCGCTTAAGACAGTCCGACCATGTGCAACCACCATCATCAAAACGACAGCAAAACTCCCCGTTCAGAAGCCCGCGACAACGACACCATCCGCATCCGCGGCGCACGCACGCATAATTTGAAAAACGTTGATTTGGACATTCCGCGCCACAAGCTGGTAGTGGTCACGGGGCTGTCGGGCAGCGGCAAATCGTCGCTGGCGTTTGACACGCTGTATGCCGAAGGGCAGCGGCGTTATGTCGAGAGCCTGTCCGCCTATGCGCGGCAGTTTTTGCAGATGATGGACAAGCCCGATGTCGATTTGATCGAAGGCCTGTCGCCCGCAATTTCCATCGAGCAGAAATCCACCAGCCACAACCCGCGTTCCACCGTCGGCACGGTAACGGAAATCCATGATTACCTACGCCTTTTGTACGCCCGCGTCGGCACACCGTATTGCCCCGAACACAATCTGCCGCTGTCGAGCCAGACCGTATCGCAGATGGTCGATGCCGTGTTGAAGCTGCCGGAAGACACGCGCGTGATGATTCTGGCACCGGCGGTGCGCGAGCGTAAGGGCGAGTTTGTCGATTTCTTTGCCGACTTGCAGGCGCAGGGTTTTGCGCGGGTGCGCGTGGACGGCGAGGTCTATCAGTTGGACGAAGTGCCGAAGCTGGAAAAAAACATCAAGCACAATATCGACGTGGTCATCGACCGCGTGAAAGTGAAGGCGGACATCAAGCAGCGGCTGGCGGAAAGTTTTGAAACCGCGCTGCGCCACGGCAACGAGCGCGCGCTGGCGATGGAGATGGACAGCGGCGAAGAGCATTGGTTTTCCGCGCGTTTCGCCTGCCCCGTGTGTTCGTACAGCCTGCCCGAATTAGAGCCTCGCCTTTTTTCGTTCAACAACCCGATGGGTTCCTGCCCGACTTGCGACGGCTTGGGCAACACCAATTTCTTCGACCCCGAAAAAGTAGTCGCGCATCCCGAATTGTCGTTGGCAACGGGCGCGATTGACGGCTGGGATAAGCGCAACCAATTCTATTTCCAAATGATTCAATCATTAGCGCGGCATTACGGTTTCGATGTGCAGGCTGCTTGGGAAACGCTACCTGAAAAAGTCAAAAAAGTCGTGCTGCACGGCTCGGGCAAAGAAGTCATTGATTTTACTTACCTGTCCGAACGCGGCACCACCTTCAACCGCAGCCACGCCTTCGAAGGCATCATCCCCAATCTCGAACGCCGCTACCGCGAAACCGACAACGAAACCGTGCGCGAAAAACTGCGCGAATACCAAAACCACCGCGCCTGCCCGAGCTGCGGCGGCGCACGTTTGCGCAAAGAAGCGCGCTACGTTTACGTCAGCGGCGAACCCTTGCACGAAGTCTCCGCCTGGCCGCTGACCAAAACCCACCACTTTTTTGAAACGCTGGATTTGGACGGCAACAAAAAACAAATCGCCGAAAAAATCCTCAAAGAAATCACCGAGCGCCTCGGCTTCCTGATTAACGTCGGGCTGGATTACCTCAATCTCTCCCGCTCCGCCGAAACCCTCTCCGGCGGCGAAGCCCAGCGCATCCGCCTCGCCAGCCAAATCGGCAGCGGCCTGACCGGCGTGATGTACGTTTTGGACGAACCCTCCATCGGCCTGCACCAGCGCGACAACGACCGCCTGCTCGCCACACTCAAACGCCTGCGCGATTTAGGCAACAGCGTGATTGTGGTCGAACACGACGAAGACGCCATCCGCGAAGCCGATTTCGTCGTCGATATGGGCCCCGGCGCAGGCGAACACGGCGGCAACGTACTGATTGCCGATACGCCCGAAAACGTCGCCATATGCGAAAAATCCATTACCGGACAATACCTCAGCGGCAAAAAATCCATTGCCGTGCCGTCTGAACGCACGCCCGTCAATCCCGACCGAATGCTCGTCCTCAAAGGCGCGCGCGGCAACAACCTCAAAAACGTAACCCTCGAACTGCCGCTCGGTTTGATTACCTGCATCACCGGCGTATCCGGCAGCGGCAAATCCACCCTGATTAACGACACCCTCGCCAAAATCACCGCCCGCGAACTCAACCGCGCCCAAGAAGAACCCGCCCCATACGACGACATCCGTGGCCTCGAACACCTCGACAAAGTCATCAACGTCGACCAATCCCCCATCGGCCGCACCCCGCGTTCCAACCCCGCCACCTACACCGGCCTGTTCACCCCCATCCGCGAACTCTTCGCCGGTGTACCCCTCTCCCGCGAACGCGGCTACAACGTCGGCAGATTCTCCTTCAACGTTAAAGGCGGCCGCTGCGAAGCCTGCCAAGGCGACGGCGTGATTAAAGTCGAAATGCACTTCCTGCCTGACGTGTACGTCCCCTGCGAAGTCTGCCACGGCAAACGCTACAACCGCGAAACCCTCGAAATCCAATACAAAGGCAAAAACATCAGCCAAGTCCTCGACATGACCGTCGAAGAAGCCCGCGAATTTTTCGATGCCGTCCCCACCGTATCGCGCAAACTGCAAACCCTAATGGACGTAGGCCTCGGCTACATCCGCCTCGGCCAGTCCGCCACCACCCTCTCCGGCGGCGAAGCCCAGCGCGTCAAACTCGCCTTGGAACTCTCCAAACGCGACACCGGCAGAACGCTCTACATCCTCGACGAACCCACCACCGGCCTGCACTTCGCCGATATCGCCCTATTGCTGGAAGTGATAGGTCGTCTGAAAGGCAAAGGCAACTCGATTGTGATTATCGAGCATAATCTGGATGTGATTAAAACCGCGGATTGGATTGTGGATTTGGGGCCGGAAGGTGGTGATGGCGGGGGGAGGATTATTGCTTCAGGTAGCCCTGAGCAGGTGGCGAAGGTTAAGGGGAGTTATACTGGGAAGTATTTGAAATTTATTCTATAAATATTCTAAATATGTTGCCTGCTATATATTTACCTAGAATTGAAAGTCACGATATATATGTATAAGCCATGTAATAAAAAACAAATTCCTGAAGCATTGAAACCAAGTGGAAAAAGAATCTATATAGATTTATGTTTTTCAAATCTTGATAATAGTAATACTCTAGATATGCTCACCTTCTCTAAAGAGCAACAAAATTTATATCGAAATTCTGTTTATATCCGTGTTTATCCTGAAAAAAAAAAATAATTTTCAAAAATTTTAACTTTGAACATTCTTTTTTCGAAGACTGCGCGATGAGAAATGTTGAATTTCAAGATTGTAATTTCACAGGTTGTAAATTTAAAAATTGTGACTTTAAAGGTAGTACTTTTATAAATTGTAAATTATGGTATGCAAAATTTGAATCAACTTATGTTTACAAAGAGATTCTAGATGATTCAGGTCCAAGAGAAGAAAATTTACAATTTAAGCTAGCTAGAAATTTAAGAAAAAATTATTTTGAATTAGGATTGTTAAAAGAAGAAAATTTTGCTCTAGTTAAAGAGCTAGAAGCACAAAGAATATATTTGTATAAAAGTTGGACTGGGGAAAAACCTTATTACCAGAAAAAATACCCAGGAATTAAAAAAATTCATAAATTTTTTAGCTGGTTATTTTTTAAATTCAATCAATTAATTTGGGGACATGGAGAAAATTTTTCCCAATGTCTTATAAGCATATTAGTATTTCTAATTCTTTGCAGTACTATTATTTCAATAGTACACAGTGGAACAAATTTTTTGCAAAATTTTAAATACATTTTTATGTACTTTATAGGCTCTGAATCGAGTATAAAATTTGGAGAATGGGTCGCTATGATATTAACTTTATCAAGAACAATATCGTTTGGTTTATTATTAGCAATTGTTATAAAAAAATTAAGTTCGAGATAATACTATGCATATTTATGCGTTTGGTTCAATCTGTAGAGGTGAATACAGTCAAAATTCTGATATAGATCTGCTTATTTGCATCGGTAGCCATGAATATCATGAATTTAGCTTAGAAAAATTTTCAATTTATCGTTACGAACGAATAGTTGAGTTATGGAAAGAAGGTAATCCTTTTGCTTGGCACTTATATTCAGAGTCTAAATTAATTTACTCATCTGATAATACAAACTTTATTGATAATTTAGGCATGCCAAATAACTACAAAAATATAATTATAGATTTTGAAAAGTTTAAAACTATCTATATCGAATCCGTAAATAATTTTATGAAAGGGAAAAATATCGTATTCAACCTATCTTGTATATTTCTAGCGCTAAGAAATATTTCTACATGCTATTCCTTAGCCTGTAACAAACCAATATTTTCAAGGCGCTCTCCTTTGTTGATTGATCATCCAATACAAATTGAAAAATCTATTTTTCACATATTAGAAAGTGCAAGAATTTTATCAACACGGGGTATCGGTGAAAGAATTAATCAAGAGATGATTTTGAAAGTAAAAAATAATATTAAATATATTGATATTTGGATGGTGAATATGGAAAGGCTTTGTTATGCAATCTGATTTTAAAAATAGGATAGATACTCAGCATAAAATTCTAGATATTGTTAATTCTTATCCTTGGAATGAGGAATTATACAGTTTATCCAGTTTGGCTATTAAAAGATGGAAAAATAATAACCAGAATATTAATGATTTAATTGTACATAAACTAATAGAAATTAGTGAAAATTTATTTTTTCTTGGAACAAAAAGTCAAGAACAAATTACAGAGGATTATAGAAATTTAAGTACAAAAATTTTCTACTTAGAAGAAGAGTTAATAAATTTATTGAACTCTAACCTATAACAAGCAAGCCGTAGTCTACATCCCCAACCCACAAGCAAAAAACCTATGGCGCGTTATCGCAGAAACTTCATTGCCGGCGGCACATTTTTTTTCACCGTCAAACTCGCCAACCCGAAATCGCGCCTGCTTGTCGAACATATCAGCTTATTGCGTGCGGCTTATATGGATGTGCAAAAACAATATCCCTTTGAAACCGTCGCCGTATGCGTGCTGCCGAACCACATTCACGCTATTTGGACGCTACCGCCCGACGATGCGGATTATTCCCTGCGCTGGCGGCTGATTAAAACCAAATTCTCCGCACATTTCCCTCGTGCCGAAAACCTGTCTGCTAGTAAAAAGCGGCAGCACAAACGTGGTCATCTAATTGGCGGTTTGCCGTTTTGAATGTTTCAGACGACCTTTACGGTCGTCTGAAAGCAAGTTGCAGATTGAAAGGTATAAATAAAAAACGGATTCCGAGTAGTCGGAATCCGTTTTCGCTATAAGATGTCTCGTATTATTTAGCTTCTTCTTTTGCTGCCGCAGCTTCATCTTTGGCTTCTTCCGCAGCGTCTTTTGCTTCCTCAGCAGCTTCTTTTGCTTCTTCGGCTTTATCTTCCGGAGAAGCGGCAGGGGCATTGCCTTTCAATCCATCCAAAGCAGCTTTACAGGTAGCGTCTCTTTGATCGGCAGGCATATCTTTCAAGGCTGCTTTAGTTTGCTCAAATGATTTTTGCATCAGGTCTTTTGTGCCTGCATCAACGCCTTTAGTAATGTCGGCAAAGGCTTTTTCGTATTCGTCGCAAACAGCAGAAGAAGAGCTGCCGCCACATGCGGACAAAGACAGTGCGGTTAGCAGAGTTGCCAATAAAGCTGATGTTTTCATGAGTCTCTCTTTTGAATTTTGGTTAAAAGAAACGATATATTAAATTATTTTGGTAGTGTGTCAAGTATGGTTATTCTATTTCTTTGTTTAAAATCATGTGATTAAGTATATTTATAGCATATTAAAGTATGAGGTTTATTTAATAATTTCCGTTATTAAATAGTGTTTCTTAATTGAATTTATAAGAAAAAAATCTAAAATTATTTAAATAGCAACTTTGTTTTATTTGGTATTTTAGTGAGAACATCATTTTTCTTGTTCAATAATGAAAGATCTCATCATGGCTTGTGTGGTTTGCTGGGAACAGATGCTCTTGAAAAGCTCCCTTAAATATCTTCGGAAGAGGTTAGGGAATTTTGCGAAGGAATCGACTTTTTGTATTTTTGATTTTAGGGTTATTGAGTGTTTTTGCTACAACGGAGTTTGCTTATCTTTTGATTTGTATTTTAAACCGTGGTTGTGGATACGAGTTCTTTATTCACACTGCTTTTAATTTGAAAAATCAATATAGATAATTATAAAAAGCTATTACCACTGTTTGTTGTATTGTTAAATAAAAATACCATATATTGTGTCTTTGTGATTTAATTTACACCATATGTTGTGTTTGTGTGATAAATCATGAAAACGTTGAAATTCACAATCGAGCAAATCGTATGGCAGGAAGTGCCGGGCGAAGTGTCGCTGGCGTTTCTGTTTTCAGGCTGCCCGTTGCGCTGCAAGGGCTGCCACAGTGCCGATGCGTGGAAAGAGGGTATCGGCACGGAATTGACCGAGGATTATTTGAGAGGCCGTCTGAAACGCTATCGCGGGCTGATTAGCTGCGTGTTGTTTATGGGCGGGGAATGGCAGCCGGAAGCCTTGCAGAAAATGTTGGGCATCGTGACGCAGGCGGGTCTGAAAGCCTGTTTGTATACCGGTTTGGAGCGTGAGGAGCTGGAGGCGGTTTCAGACGGCATCCTGCCTTATCTGACGTATCTGAAAACCGGTCGCTGGCAGATGGAGCTGGGCGGCTTGGACAGCCCGACAACCAATCAGAAGTTTATCGATTTGCGCACGGGCGAGGTGTTGAACCGCTTGTTTATCAAAGGCAAACCCGCGCCCAAAATCATCCCGATTACAACTCAGCCGCAGGCAGCGGCTTTTCAGACGGCCTGAGGCTTTTTATCCAACCCACACAGGAGGACTTAACATGATTCGGCTGCATCCCGAACAGTTAAACGGCAAACTGCAATTCATGCACGACTACATCAGCGCGCAAAACGCGGCGGACGGTTCGAAAATGGACGCCAACGCCAACGTTACCCAGAAAAACATCGCCACGATGGAAGCGGAAATCATGAAAGACTTTTTCGTGCAGATTAACCGCGCCCAAGTGTCGCGCAAAATTGCCGAAATTTTCGACCAATCCGTTGCCGACGAATACATCCGCCAGATTGAGGCGCATGAGATTTATGTGCACGACGAAACCAGCCTCAAGCCTTATTGTGTGTCGGTTACGCTGTATCCCTTCCTGCTCGACGGGTTAAGCAAACTCGGCGGCGAATCCAAGGCGCCGCAGCATCTGGCTTCGTTTTGCGGTTCGTTTATCAACCTGGTGTTTGCTATCAGCGCGCAGTTTGCCGGTGCGGTGGCGACGGTGGAATTTCTGACCTATTTTGACTACTTCGCCCGCAAAGACTACGGCGACGATTATTTGGAAACCCACGGCAAAGAAATCGCCAACCACATGCAGCAGGTGGTGTACAGCATCAACCAGCCCGCCGCCGCGCGCGGCTATCAGAGCGTATTCTGGAATATTTCCGTTTACGATCAATACTATTTCGATGCGATGTTCGGCGATTTCGTCTTCCCCGATTTCAGCAAACCGGTGTGGGCGAGCGTGGCGAAGCTGCAAAACTTCTTCCTCAAATGGTTCAATCAAGAGCGCACCAAAGCCGTTTTGACCTTCCCTGTCGTGACCGCTGCAATGCTGACTGACGGAGGCAAATGCAAAGACACCGTGTTCGCCGACGAAATGGCGAAAGAGTTGGCGGAGGGCAATTCCTTCTTCGTCTATCTTTCCGACAACCCCGACTCCTTGGCTTCCTGCTGCCGTCTGCGCAACGCCATTGAAGACCGCACCTTCAGCTACACCCTCGGCGCGGGCGGAGTGGCAACCGGTTCCATCAACGTCATCACCATCAACATGAACCGATTGGAACAAGACGGGCGCGACCTTGCCGCCGAAGTCGCCAAAATCCACAAATACCAATACGCCTACCGCAAACTGATGGAAGAATACCAAGCCGCCGGAATGCTGCCCGTTTACGATGCAGGCTTCATCACGCTTGACAAACAATTCCTCACCATCGGTATCAACGGCATGGCGGAAGCCGCCGAATCGCAAGGCATCAAAGTCGGCTACAACGATGATTACATCCACTTCGTCCAAGGTCGTCTGAAAACCATATTTGAAGCCAACCAAGCCGCCAGCAAACGCTACGGCGTAAAGTTCAACACCGAGTTTGTCCCTGCCGAAAACCTCGGCGTGAAAAACGCCAAATGGGACAAAGCCGACGGCTACAAAGTCAGCCGCGAATGTTACAACTCCTATTTCTACGTCGTCGAAGACGAAGAAATCAACGCGCTCGACAAATTCCTGCTGCACGGCAAAGAACTGGTGGACTGGCTCGACGGCGGCTCCGCGCTGCACCTGAACCTCGACGAAGCCCTGCCCAAATCCGGCTACCGCTCGCTGCTGGACATCGCCGCACAAACCGGCTGCAACTACTTCTGCGTAAACGTGCGCATCACCATCTGCAACGAATGCGGCCACATCGACAAACGCACCCTGCACGCCTGTTCCGCTTGCGGTTCGCACGACATCGACTACGGCACCCGCGTCATCGGCTACCTGAAACGCGTATCCGCCTTCAGTAGCGGTCGGCGCAAAGAACACGCGCTACGGCATTACCACCGCAAAGCGGCTTGATGATATTCAATAGATAAAGGTCGTCTGAAACTTGGGTTTCAAGTTTCAGACGACCTTTTGGGTTTTGTTTATGACTTTATTCGGGATGAATGAGTTTGAAGCCGAGAATAAGAAAAACGACCGATACGCTGTACCGGTCGTTTTTACGAATACCTGCTAAATTAGAACCAAGCTTTGATCAGAGCAGCAGTACCTGCGATACCGCCGATCAAGCCGACTGCATTGGCTGCGGTACCCATTGCACCGTTGACTTGGTCTCGTTTGTTGGCGCGTTTTTCACGTTCCAATGCCAACTCTTCAGAAACGTTTGCACGTTGGCGACGGTGTTGTTCCAGTTCCGCACGGGAGAGTTGGGCAGAGGCGCGGTTACGGCCTGCTTTGATGGCTGCGGAATCGTCACCGATAGCCAAGTCACCTACGGAGCTTCCTTGAGTAGCGCAACCTGTTACTACCAGAGAAGAAAGAAGCAGGGTAGCAATTGTTTTTTTCATGATTTTGACCTAGTAAAAAAATTAAGCGGGTGTATTGTAAATTTAGTGGAGGATATAAATTTTTTGATTACCGTAAGCACGTTTGATGGCATCTGCTTCATCCATCATTTCCTCGCGGCGTTCGCGACGGCGTTCGGCACGCTCTACTCGTTCATCGCGCTGAACTCTTTGGGAATCAGCTCGCATTGTTGCTTCTTGTTCAGGTGAAGGTAAGAAGCGCATATTGCCATAGGTGGGAGAACAGCCGACCAGTGCAGATAACACGAGGGACATCAAAACAGTTTTTTTCAACATATACAGATCCACTTATCTTTAGAGAGGGTTAGTTTGGGTTAATTTTTTTCATTTTATATCAATATTATGAGTTTAGAAAACTATTTTATGAGTGTTTGGGAAGTCTAAAAATCAATGTGGTATGAATACCAACAAACGGTAATGCTAATATTTTAATATGTAACCCATTGTTTAAATAAGGTAATATTTGAATAAGTATCAGATATTTGTATGCCTGGTTATATAAATTTACTAATGTAAGTAATTAAATATTAATAAGGCTTGTATGTCATGTTTTGCATCATTTTAGTCGAGCTATATTTTATGTTTCATAGATAAAAAAGAGGTTGTCCCAAGCAATTAAGACAACCTTAAATAAAAATATAATTAAGATGGAAGGCAGGTAGGCTGCCCATAGCTAAGATTTCTTTGAACTGTTTAATCTATGTTGCCGAATTTGCCGCTTTTGAAATCGCTGATGGCTTGGCGGATTTCTTCGGTGGTATTCATCACAAACGGACCATAGCCGACGACGGGTTCGTCAATCGGGACGCCTGACAGCAAAAGGATTTTGACTTCTTCGCTGCCGGCTTCTATATGCACGTTGCCGCCGTTTTGTTCAAAGCCGACCAGCTCTCCTGCGCCCGCCTGCTCTTTGCCGTTTAGGGTAACGTTGCCCCGCAGGATGACCATGGACAGGTTGTGGGTTTCGGGTATTTCCAATACGGTTTTTTTACCGGCATTCAAAACGATGTCCCAAACGTTCATTTCAGTAAAGGTGTCGGCTGCGCCTTTTACGCTCTCAAATTCGCCCGCAATCAGCCGCAGATAACCTGCCTCGTCAGGGAACTCGACGACGGGAATGGCGGCTTTGGCGAGATGCTGATAACGCGGCGGCGTGTTTTTGTCTTTGGCGGGCAGGTTGACCCAAAGTTGAACCATTTCAAACAGTCCGCCTTTTTTGCTGAAGTTTTCGGAGTGGAATTCTTCATGGATGATGCCCGAGCCTGCGGTCATCCATTGCACGTCGCCTTCGTAAATGATGCCGCCGCCTCCGCTGGAGTCGCGGTGTGCCACTTCGCCGTGGTAGGCGATGGTAACGGTTTCAAAGCCTTTGTGCGGATGTTGTCCGACTCCGCGCGGGTTGCGGGTTTCGTTGGGGGAAAATTCATGCGGTGCGGCGTAGTCCAGCATCAGGAAGGGATTGGTGCCGCGGTCGTCGCCCATGTGGGAGAACAGGGGTTGGACGAGGAATCCGTCGCCGACCCAGTGTTGGCTGTTTGCACGGTAGATTTGTTTAACGTTGCGCATGATGAGGTTCCTTCTTGTGGGGTCGTCTGAAAATTTTCAGACGACCTTTGTGTCATGAAATATCGTGTTAGCCACTTGTGTTGCATGTATTATATGGGGTACAAACTTATTCACAAGTACGCACAATTTTTATACTGTCATTTGGAGATCGATAATGGCGGAAACAGAACTGCCACATGGCGCCTGCTGTCGGGTTGTCAATACTTTGGACATTATCGGCGGAAAATGGAAGGTGTTGATTTTATATTATTTAAACGGAGAAATCCGACGGTTCAATGAGTTGCAGCGTCTGCTTGCGGGCGTTACCCAGCGGATGTTGACGTTGCAACTGCGCGAGCTGGAAAACGACGGTATTGTCCATCGTGAAGTGTATCCGCAGGTTCCTCCGAAGGTGGAGTATTCGTTGACGGCGTTCGGACAGACATTGATGCCCGTTATCGAGGCGATGCACCGTTGGGGCGTGCAATACGCCGCAGAATGTGTGAAACACAGAAAGCAGCCGCAGGAGTAAGCAGCTTTCAGACGACCTTTAGTCCGTCCGAGCAGGATAAGGTCGTCTGAAAGGGGCATATATCATGCCGTTCTTTTGTTTTATAATGACAATAGCCGATGTAAATAAAGTAATCAGGGATGAATATGAAAAAAACAGTTATTGCATTGCTTCTTGCCGTATGTGCAGGTACTGCGGGGGCGGCGGATACTTATGGCTACTTGGTCATGTGGCAGAATCCTGCGGATGGCGGCAGTGCCGTACAGCTCAAAACAACCAAAGAAAATGCTTCGCAACTGGAAGCAAATGCCGAATTGGAGGCTTTTTGCCGCGCACAAGATACACTTTCGGGCGTGCAGCAGGGGCAGGCGACGGGGTGTAAGTCGGTTATTCCACTTCACAATACCTGTATCGCGCTTGCTTATCCGAAAGTGCAAGGCGGCCTCACGGCGGAAAATGTGGTTGCCATTACTTCCCCGCGTTTTAAAAGCGTCCATCAGACTGCGTTGAACCAATGTATTAAAAAATATGGGACGCAAGGTCAATGTGGTTTGGAAATTGCGTATTGTACGTCCGCTGATTTGTATGGCGGTCAGGTCAGGGCGTTTTGGAACCGCTTGAAATCGTTGTAAGTCATTGAGTTGATTTTTGTGGCGTAGCCATTTAAGACAAAAAAAGGTCGTCTGAAAATCGGAGTCCGTTATTTCGATTTTTCAGACGACCTTTTTATTTGGATTCGCGATATTTATTGGGTGACGGTTATACGTTTGATAATAATGGGTTTGACTGGGACGTTTTGATGGAAGCCGCGTGTTTCAGTCGGGGTTTTGCTGATTTGGCGTACAACATCCATGCCCGAGGTTACTTTGCCGAAGACGGCATAGCCGTAGCCTTGCGGGGTTTTGTTTTTGAAGTTGAGGAATGCGTTGTCGGCAGTGTTGATGAAGAACTGGCTGGTGGCGGAATTAGGATCGCCGGTACGCGCCATGGCGATGGTGCCGACAGTGTTTTTTAAGCCGTTGTCCGCTTCGTTGATAACAGCTTTATCTGTGGCTTTTTGGGCAAGGTCCGGGGTAAAGCCGCCGCCTTGAATCATAAAGCCGTCGATAACGCGGTGGAAGACGGTGTTGTCGTAAAAGCCTTTGCGCGCGTAGCTGACGAAGTTGGCGACGGTTTTTGGCGCTTTGGCTTCGTCGAGCGACAGGTTGATATTGCCCATATTGGTTTCGATGACGGCGCGTGTCTCGGCTTGGGCGTTGAAGGCTGCGGCAAGGACAAGGGCGGCGAAAGTGAGTTTAAGGGTTTTGTTCATTGGAGTGTTTCTCGTAGTCTGAAAATTAAACGTTATTATCGCGGATTTTATGTGAAATCTCTAAAAGGCGTTGTGAAATATTTTAAGGTCGTCTGAAAACGGATACAGCAAACTTCGTTTTCAGACGACCTTTTGTGTTGCGAAGCGGCTTATTGTTTGGCAGCTTCGAGTTGGATGTCGATGCGGACGGTTTTGGTCATGCCTGCATCAACCAGATAGTTCACGCCCCATTTGGTGCGGTCGATGGTGGTGCTGAAATCGCCGCCGCAAACTTCGGTTTTCGCCATCGGGCTTTGGTAGCAGTTGAATTTTTCGGCTTTGAGTTTGACGGGAGCGGTTTTGCCGTGCATGGTCAGGTTGCCGTCAACGGAGAGCAGTTTTTTGCCGTTGAAGTTGAATTTGGTGGAAACGAAGCGGATGTTCGGATATTTGGCGGCATCGAAGATGTCGGCAGATTTCAGGTGGTCGGTGAAGTGTTGCGAACCGCTTTGCAGGTTGGCAACGGGGATGGTGATGTCGATTTTGCCGGTGCGTTTGGCTTGGTCGAAATCGACGGAGCCGGTCAGACCGTAGAAGCCGCCGACGTTGGTGCTGGTGTTGAAGTGGTCGATGGCGAAACGGGCGTTGGCGTGGTGTTCGTCCACTTTGTAAGTGGCGGCGGAGGCAGTACCGATGGCTGCTGCTGCGAGCGCGGCGAAGATGATTTTTTTCATGATGGTCGTCCTTTGTATGAGGTTGTAAAGATGTTTATCTTAACATAGGAAAGGATGAGAATCATTTCTTAAGGGTGAACGGTAGGTTTACTTATGTTTGATAAAAAGGTCGTCTGAAAACCAATATTTCGGTTTTCAGACGACCTTTGATAATTATTGAGATTACAACTGGTCTTTTTGCGCCAGAATTCTGCGGCTGCCGTTGATGTCGGCGGGGGAGACAACACCGGCGTTTTCAAGCGCTTCCATCAGGTTGGCGGCGCGGTTGTAGCCGATGCGCAACTGGCGTTGCAGGGAGGAGATGGAAGTTTTTTTGCTTTCCAAAATGTAGGCGACGGCTTGGTCGAACAATTCGTCGCTGCCTGCATTCGGATTGACGATATTGGTGGTTTCCAGCGCGGCTTCTCCGCTGAGCAGACCTTCGATATAGTCGGCAGGAGCTTGCGATTTGACGTAGTTGACGACTTGATGCACTTCGTCATCTGAAACAAACGCGCCTTGCAGGCGGGTCGGCTCGGCGCTGCCCGGTTGCAAGAACAGGGAGTCGCCGTATTTCAGCAACTCGTCCGCGCCCATTTGGTCGAGAATGGTGCGGCTGTCGATTTTACTTTGTACGGTAAACGCCATACGCGTCGGAATGTTTGCCTTAATCAAGCCGGTGACGACATCGACGCTCGGACGCTGAGTCGCGACAATCATATGGATACCGGCGGCACGCGCTTTTTGGGCGAGGCGGGCGATTTGTTGCTCGACGGCTTTGCGTTCGGTCATCATCAGGTCTGCCAACTCGTCAATAACGACCACAATCATCGGCAGTTTTTCCAGCGGTTCTGGATCGTCCGGATTCAGGCTGAACGGGTTGGGCATGGGTTTGCCCGATGCTTTGGCGGCCTCGACTTTTTGGTTGAAGCCTTCCAGATTACGCACACCGGCGTGTGAAAGCAGGCGGTAGCGTTTTTCCATCTCTGCGACACACCAATTCAACGCCTGCCCCGCTTCACGCATATCGGTAACGACTGGGCAAAGCAAATGCGGAATGCCGTCATAAATGCTCAATTCGAGCATTTTCGGGTCAATCATAATAAAGCGGACTTCTTCCGGCGTGGCTTTGAAAAGCATGGACATAATCATGCCGTTCACGCCGACGGATTTACCCGAACCGGTCATACCGGCGACCAAAAGATGCGGCATTTTTGCCAAATCGCCGACGACGGGCGTACCGGCGATGTCTTTGCCCAATGCAACGGTCAGCTTGGATTTGGCTTCGGTAAACACGGGCGAAGACAAAATTTCGCTCAACATGACGTCTTGGCGTTTTTCGTTGGGCAACTCGATGCCCATCGTGTTTTTACCCGCGATGGTTTCCACGATACGCACGGCTTGCAGCGACATGGAACGCGCCAAGTCTTTAGACAGGGCAACGATTTGGCTGCCTTTTATGCCTTGCGCGGGTTCGATTTCATAACGCGTAATTACAGGGCCGGAAGTGGCGGACACGACTTGCACGCCGATGCCGAACTCTGCCAACTTGGATTCAATCAGTTCGGCAGTGCGCTCCAATTCGGCAGGATTGATGCTGACGGGTTCGCCGTTGGGCAGGCGCAGCAGGCTCATGCTGGGTTTGTGGTATTCGCCTGTCTGTTGCGGCTCGTTGTCTTCAAACAAAGAAGCCTGAATTTTGGGCGGCGGCGCAACGGAGACCGCGACGGATTTGCGGTTGCTGGTACTGCCTGCAAGCGGGGCAACGGGTGTGGCGGTGATGTTTTTGGCTTCTTTCACCATGCGGCGGGTGTTTTCCGTCTCCAAGGCTTCGGCGGTCGAGCCGTCGTCTTTTCGTCTGCCCAATGCCTTTTTCAGACGACCCCAAATGCCTGAAAAAAGGCTTTCGGTATTGCGTCCTGTTTTCGCCATCACTTCCAGCCAAGACACTTGTGCCAGTAAGGAAACGGAAAGTAGCAGCATGACGCACATAATCAGCAGGCTGCCGGATTTGCCCAACAGCCAAGCCAAGCCCGAACCTGCCAAAGCACCGACCAAACCGCCCGCACCGACAGGCAGGGTTTCGTCCAAGGTATTTTGAAGGGTGAAGTATTCGAGAATCGGGCTGCACACCAAAAGCAGGAACAAAGCCAGCGCGGCAACACCGTGGTTGTAGGATTTGTAGTTTTCACGCTTTTGCAGCGGGCGGAAATTTTTATAGAGGAACACGCACGAAGCGGCGATCCACCACCAAAACGACAAACCAAAGAGATAATAGCCGACATCGGAAACATACGCGCCAAAAAGCCCGCCGAAATTAGCGATGCCGTCCGGTTTCGGCACGCTGCGCGACCATGCGGGATCGGTCATTTTGAAGCTGGCAAGGGAAATGGCGATGAAGACCGTTACCATCAGCCCGAAAAGCCACAGCGCATCGTTAATCAGATTGACGACATGTTCGGGGCGCGCTTTTTTTTCTTCATTTTTTTGCAGCGCTTTGGCAGCCTTCAAACGCTCGGAAACCTTGTTCGGCTCGGTCTGCGCCTTGGTTTGGCTTTGACGGCGCGTAGTCGGTTTGGCGTTTGTTTTGGCTTTCGGTTTGGATGCGGTTTTAGAGGATTTTGCGGTCATGGATGGATTTTTGATATTCGGTATAGGTCGTCTGAAAAGGGAAAACCGACGGGGAATCAATCCGTCGGGTGTAATGTGTGTAAGGTCTAAATTATACCGTATTTACCGTTTCTGATAAAATAAGGTCGTCTGAAAAGGTTTTCAGACGACCTTGTTGTCCTAATTAGACTTTAGAACAGGTTGCTGACAAAAATCAGCAAAATCACCAACGGCACAAGGTATTTCACATAGGCAAACCAAATATTGACCGTCGTATGGTTGCCTTTATAAAGCAATTCGTCCTTCGCTTCGTCCTTCATCACGAAACCGACAAACAGCGCGGAGCCGAGCGCGGTCAGCATAAACAAGATATTGCCACTGATGTAGTCAAAGGCATCGAAAATATTTTTGCCGAACACGGAAACATCTTTCCACGGACCATAGCTCAGAATGGACGGAATATTGCCGAAGATGAAGATAGCAGCCAACACAATCGTAATCGCGGCAGTACGGCGGATTTTGGTTTTCTCCTGAATCGTCGTAATCAACACTTCATAAATCGTCAGCGAAGTCGTCAGCGCGGCAATCAGAAGCAGCGAGAAGAAAATCACGGCGAACACAGGTCCAGCCCACATATTCGAGAACACGATCGGCAAACTTTGGAACACTAAAGTCGGGCCGGAATTGGGCGCGACGCCGAAACTGAAGAGCGACGGGAAAATCATAAAGCCCGCAAGTACGGCGATGATGGTGTTGGTAATTGCGGTAATGACTGCGGTTTGCACCAAATTTTCGTTTTTATCCAGATAGCTGGACAAAGTAATCATCACGCCGAAACCCAAGCTTAAGGCGAAAAATACCTGCCCCAAAACAAAGACGAACAGTTCGGCGGTAATCTTGCTGAAATCGGGCTTCAGATAGAAAGTAATCCCTTCCATCGCGCCCGGCAGGGTAACGTTGCGCACGACCATGGCAATCAGGAATAGAAACAGCAGCGGCATCAGGTATTTCGCCGCTTTTTCAATACCACCGATGACGCCTTTGACCAAAATCCATTGGTTCACAACGACAAACAAGAACGTGTAGAACGCAATTTCCCAAGGGCTGTTTTCGATGTGTTCGGTAAAGAAGCTTTTCGTTATTTCGCCGCTGACAGGGCTGGAAATATTCAGATTTCCGCTAATAATATTAACGATATAGCTGATCACCCAGCCGCCGAGTACCATGTAATAAGCCATGATGCCGAACGAGCCGAGCAAGCCCATCCAGCCGACCAGTTTCCAAATTTTGGCGACGGGTTTGCCGTTCATCGAGCCGCCGAACGCATCCAGCGCGTTCACACCTTTGCGCCGTCCGATGACGTTTTCCACCAAAATCATCGGAATACCGATAACAAACATGGCGATACAGAATAAAAACACATACGCGCCGCCGCCGTTTTCACCGACCAAATACGGGAAACGCCACGTCGCGCCGAAACCGACAGTCGCGCCGGCAACGGTAAGGATATAAGTCAAACGGTTGGACCAAGTTTGACGGGGTTGGTTGGAAGACATAAAACACCATCTGCCTTATTGGGAAAACTTGAAATTATACGCGAACGGATTAACGGTTCTTAACTGAATATCAAAAAGCAGTATAGTGAAAATATCTGGGAATTTTGCATTTTTCAGGGGAAAACCATAAAGAAAAGGGTCGTCTGAAAACAAAACAGGGGATATAGCTGGATACACTAAAAACCATTGTCATTTTCCACCCTATTAAAATGTCAGGAACCATACTTAAAACCACGATATGAAAAAACCTGCTTTGATCATGAAATCAAAGCAGGTTTTGATATTTGGTCGGAATGAGAGGATTCGAACCTCCGACCCCTTCGTCCCGAACGAAGTGCGCTACCGGGCTGCGCTACATTCCGAATGAGCAGGCATTATAGAGGAATTTTCGGCAGGATGCACGGATTTTGTCGGAGAAACTGTCGGGATTCGGATAAATATTTGGATAATAAACATCTTATCGATATATCTATCGGCTTGGGTTTGAAAAGGTGGGAAATACTTACCGTTTTTCACATTTTCCTTGCTTGAAAGCAGGGATTTTATCTTTATGTTAGTATCCGCTATGGCTTCGAATATAAATACGGATTGGTCAGAATCGCTTCGGCTTAGAGATTAAGGAACAGTAATTATGCAATTTTTCGGTATCGGTTTTTTGGTTTTGATTTTTTTGGAAATCATGTCGATTGTCTGGGTTGCCGACTGGCTTGGCGGCAGCGTGGCGTTGCTGCTGATGGTCGTCAGTTTCGTATCCGGCGTATTTATGCTGCGCAATACGGGTCTGTCCGGAATTTTACTGGCAGGAGCGACGATACGGAGCGGAGGAAAGGTTTCGCTTTATCAGATGCTATGGCCGATACGCTATGCTGTGGCAGCGGTGTGCCTGATGAGTCCGGGCTTTATTTCGACGGGATTGGCATTATTGCTGTTGTTGCCGTTTAAAGGTCGCCCGGTTGTGCAAGCGGAGACGGATGGGAATATATTTGGGCAGCGGCCGTTTTCAACTAAAGCACAAGATGATGATGTGATTGAGGGCGAATATACGGTAACGGGTGAAGATTCGGATACGAAGCATCAGGCTTACATCGAACATAAAAAAGATTGAGATACGGAATCTGTCAGCCGGAATGGTTGGCTTGAAATAAAAAGGTCGTCTGAAAATATTTGAACTGGCCCCCAAATCTTGGACACTCATAAAAGCCTATTCAGGCGCTCTGTGCAAGCTGGGTTCTGTATGCGACAGGACTCAGCTTTTTCAATTTCAAACTGCAACGCTCGCGGTTGTAGTAATCCATATAATCATCTATCTGCTTCATCAATTCGTCCACCGTCAATTCCCCTGCACGATAGAAACACTCCGTCTTCAGCACCGCAAAGAAGCTTTCCATCGGTGCATTGTCCCAGCAGTTCGCCTTTCGCGACATGCTTTGAACCATGGAATGTTTTGCAA
>NZ_POWX01000017.1 GCF_003044445.1 Neisseria mucosa | reverse complement strand
TCCGGGGAGGATTAAGGGGATATTTGGGTAAAATCAGGAGGTATTGGGGGGGAAAAATAGCCGAAAACCTGTGTTTGGGTTCCGGCTGTCAGCGAAAAGGTGAAGAGAGGTATTTTGCAAAGGTCTCGGGCGGTGTGGTCAATATTGTAACCAAAGGCATCAGCGACGAAATTGCCGGAAGCGTGGGCATTTATGCAGACCATCCGCAAAGCGACAAAGAAGGGGCAACCCGCCGTGCAAATTTCGTGCTTTCCGCACCTTTGGTTAAAGACACTTTGGGTTTCCGCGTTTATGGCAATCTAAACAAAACCCAAGCCGATGCATTCGATATTAATGACAGCGTGAAAAGTTCGCGTACTGCATTGAGCGCGGGACGGGAAGGTGTACGTAACAAAGACATTGCAGGCCGTCTGCAATGGAATATCACCCCGAATCAAAAACTGATTTTAGATACCTCATACAGCCGTCAGGGAAATATTTATAACGGCGATACACAAAGCAGCAACGTGTTGGTTGCAGCCATACAACCAATTGCACAACAACTGATAGGCAGGGAGACCGCCAGACTATACCGCCAAAATTATACTTTAACCCACAAAGGCAAATGGGGTTGGGGTCATACCGAAACCTATATCGGTTATGACAAAACTGTGAACAGCCGCCTGCCCGAAGCACTTTTAGGCAGTACAGAAGGCGCATACAACACCACCGAAGGTTTTACCGACAGCATATTGAAAAACCACCGCTTCGGCAGCCGTGCGGACTTCTCCGTAAACAACCATACTGTAACCGTCGGTGCGGAAGCCAGCCGTGCCAAATTGGATGACACGGCTTCCATGACCGCAAATATGCGTACTTACGGCGTTATCCCATGGCTGGCCAATTCAGGCCGCAGCGGAAAAGGCGCGCAAACCGAATATGCCTTGTATGTTGAAGACAATATCGCTTTAAACGGCGGTAAAACGTTCCTGACGCCTGCATTGCGCTGGGATAAACACAGCGTGTCCGGCTCTGCATGGACACCATCGCTCAACTTCTCCCACGCCTTTAATCAGGCATGGAAAATCAAAGGAGGCATTGCGCGCGCCTATAAAGCACCCAACCTCTATCAAAGCCAGCCCAACTATCTGCTGATTAACGCCAGTAACGGCTGTCCGATAGACGCTCAAAACCACTGGAACAATCCCAATGCTTTAATCCACGACGGCGGTAACGGCTCCCGTACCAATCCTTACACCAACAACAGCACACAAGGTTTTGATTGGGGGCGTGCCTGCTATTTCCTCGGCAACAAGAATATCAAGCCCGAAACCAGTTTGAACAAAGAAATCGGCTTCGAATTCTCTCAAAACGGGTATCTGGCTTCCTTGGCTTATTTCCACAATGACTACCACAACCGCATTGTGGACAACGGTCAATTTATCGAAACCGTCAACGGCAATTACGACCGCGAAATCCGCATCGACAACACACCTGACGGCCGGCCCATTTATCGGAATTACAAAGGCACCAACGTCTACCGTTGGGGTAACGGGGCGCGCGGCATCATTTCCGGCTTGGAAGGCAATTTAACCCTTCCTTTGATCGGCAAACGTCTAACAATGACTACCAATTTCACTTATATGCACAAAAATGAAGACCGTGCCACGAAAAACCCTGTTTCCATCGTACCCAAATACACGATTAACAACACTTTGAACTGGAGGATCAATGACTCATGGGATGTAAATGCCTCCTACACACGATACGGCCGTCAAGTTACCCGAAAATATCCCAACCGTTTTATGGACGTCATCTACAACAGCGGCGAAAATATTGTAAAACAATATGAATTAGGCAGCTATGGTATATTCGGGCTGAATGCCGGCTACAACTGGCAAGACAAAATCACTGTACGCGCCGGTGTAAACAACCTGTTTAATAAGAAAATCCTGCGTACTGCCGGCACTGCCAGGACCTATAACGAACGCGGTCGTTCTTATTACCTGAGCGCACGCTACTCATTTTAAATAATGATGTCAAAAAGGTCGTCTGAAAGCACAACATCCGTGCTTTCAAAACGGCTGTTTCCCTTTCCCAACCCTATAGGAAAATCACAATGTATCGGAATCTGAAAAAAATACTGGCAGGCACACTGCTTTCCGCCTTTATCCTGACTCCTGCCCCCCTATACGCGCGTCCGGTTCAAGACATTAACGGTAAAAAAGTCGAACTGGCTGAACAGGTAAACCGCATTGCCGATTTATGGCATGCAAACAATCAGGTCGTACTGCTTTTGGGCGGCGGTAACAAATTGGTCGCCACCACCGACGTTATCCGCAACAATCCCTGGTTTGCCGAAATTTTCCCCAAAATTAAAACTGTTCCCGCCCTGACTAACGGACAAAGCGTTCAAATGGAAGCCCTTTTGGCGACACGTCCCGATGCCGTGCTGGTATCTAATCCAGCCATGCAACAGCAGGTGGAAAAAGCCGGTATGAAAGCGGTATTGGTCAGCTTCCAAGATTTTAACGGTTTGAAGAAAACCGTCCGTATTACCGCCTCCGTCATTGGCGGCACCGCGCCTAAAATTGCCGAAAACTATATTAGTGAATTAGACGGTAATATTAATTTTGTCAACAGCCGGGTTAAAAACATACCTGAAAACCGCCGCCCAACAGTCTTGCACATCACCGGCAGCACCAACCTGACTGAGATAGACGGCGGGAAATCAATGATTGGCGAATGGATACGCCTGGCAGGCGGACGCAGCGTTCTTGCAGGAACAGGGAACAAAGCCATTGTCAGCTTGGAAGAAATCATCAAAGCCGATCCCGAAATCATCATTGTCGGCAGCGGGCGCACCAGCGGCAGCAAAGGCATAGAGAAGATTAAGAAAAATCCTGCATGGCAAAGTATGCGCGCCGTTAAAAACGGCCGTCTGTATGCCAATCCGTCAGGTACATTCCCATGGGACAGATACAGCACCGAAGAAGCACTGCAAATTTTGTGGGCAGCGAAACTGTTCCATCCCGAACAATTCAAAGACCTCGATATGGTGGCCAAAACCCAGGCATTCTATAAAAAATATTACAACTACAACCTTAGTCGTGCCAACGCGGAACGAATGTTGGCCGGATTGCCGCCTGTAGGCAAATAAAATAGCCAGGCCGTCTGAAACCGAATTTTTATTTTGTTTTCAGACGGCCTGATTCTTTTCCTCAAAATTTTTTATTTCATTACAAAATCTCAAACAACCTTGCCAGCAAAACATCCTGCAGCACCAGGCGCGTTTCGGGTTGTAGCAGCAGCCGTGCGAGCGATAAATCAAGTTCCACACCTGAAACGGTTTGGCGCAGGCTGGATAAAGCCTTCATGCGGTTTTTTTGTTCGAATGCATCCTCCATACCAGGTTTGACACAAAAATACCAAAATGGCTCGGTCCTCATGTGGTAGAGCGGCATGCCGAAATTTTCTTGGTGGTATGCGTTTGCCACCCACCGCCGCCATTGCTGCCTGAATATTGCCTGCCATTCTTCCAAAAGCGTATCCGAAAAATCAATTTTTTCTGTGTGCAGGCTGCCTGATTCATACAGCAGGCATAAACTGTATAGAAGGATGAATTTATGCGGGGCACGGTTGTTTACTTGTGTAAAACTTGTATGCAGGCTGCGGAATTGTTCCGCATATTTTAATAATGCTGCCAAATCGTTCATACCGCTTCCTCCTGCAAACTTTGCAATACCTCCTCCGGTTGCCAATTCAATGCACGGCAATAATCAATAAACTCAAAGATATCCAGCCGCCTGTCCCCGGTTTCCACCTTTCCCACGAACGAATGCACCACATTCATCCGTTCCGCCAATGCGCGCTGCGACAACCCCAAATCCAATCTTCTGCGGATAAGGAGTTGTCGCAAATAGGTGTGTTCGGCAGAGTGTACCGACAAACGAATATTTCTCATGCGCTCCAATTTTAGGTACAATCACGCATGCACCTGTTTTAGGTGCAAATGAGAAATATGTATAAAAATGACCGTAATACCCATACACCCTGCCAACCCGTTCGACGCTATACGCCAAAACATCGCTGAAGAATATTTGAGCGAAACGCAGCACTACCCTTGGATTGTTACCTTTTCAGGCGGCAAGGACAGCACCCTTGTCGCCCATTTGGTGTTTGACATGCTGCTTTCGCTGCCGCCGATGCTGCGGACGCGGCAGGTGTTCTTCGTTTCCAACGACACGCTGGTGGAAAGCCCGCTGGTAGTGAAACACATGCGCCAATCTTTGGCAGAAATTCTGCGTGCCGCCGAAATTTTCAGGCTGCCCGTCAGCGGCGAAATCACCGTGCCGAAATTGCAGGACACCTTTTGGACGCTACTCATCGGCAAAGGCTACCCCACGCCCAACCGCTCAATGCGCTGGTGCACCGACCGCCTGAAAATCCAGCCTACTAGCGGCTACATCCTGCAAAAAGTAAACGAAAACGGCAAAGCCATCATTGTACTGGGCGTGCGCAAAGACGAAT
Source organism: Neisseria mucosa (assembly GCF_003044445.1). Lineage (GTDB taxonomy): Bacteria > Pseudomonadota > Gammaproteobacteria > Burkholderiales > Neisseriaceae > Neisseria > Neisseria mucosa_A. The sequence goes on along the minus strand of NZ_POWX01000017.1, from coordinate 50,234 downwards.
CTGCCACCCGCAAAGCAAGTATCGAAAGCCACCAAAACTTGGAAAACAGCAATCTGACCCCGCACAGTGATCTGAAAAACGCGTTGGTGTACCGACCGATTTCCGATTTGAGTACCGACGACGTGTGGGAATTCCTTGCTGCCAACGACCCGCCCTGGGGAGGCACACACAGCGATTTAATCAAGCTCTACCGCGAAGCCGCTGGCGGCGAATGCCCGATTGTGCTGTCGCAGGAAGAAGCCCCCGGTTGCGGCACCAACTCCAGCCGTTTCGGCTGTTGGACGTGTACGGTGGTCAATAAAGATAGAAGCCTGCAAGGATTTGTGGACGCGGGGAAAACCGAATTTGTACCGTTAATTGAATACCGCGACTGGTTAGTGGATATCCGCAACAAACCCGAATACCGCCAGGCCGAACGACGCAACGGAAAACTCACGTTTAAAGGTGGCAAACACATCCCCGGCCCGTTCACCATAACGGCACGGCAGGAAATGCTGGTAAAACTGCTGGAAGTGCAGGCCGCTTTCGGCGAAGAACTGATTTCACAGGACGAAATCGACCTAATCAAGCAGATTTGGACGGAAGACCTGATTAACACTTACTCAAGGAATAAAAATGAAGACGGAAACACGGGAACAGGTGGCTGATTTGCTGCTGTGGAGCGATGAAAACGCCAGAAACCTGATGGAGAAAATTGCTGCCGAACATGGTGTATCGCCAGATGTACTGGCCGACTTGGCTGCATGGGAGCGCGAGCAACAGGAACGGATCCGCAAACGCGGCATGACCGAAGCATTCGATGAAGTTTTTGAAAATAGGAAATATTGGGGCTGAATATGTGGATACATTCAATTAAGCTGCTTAATTTCAAATCCTACCAAGAAGCGGCCTTTTCCTTTCCCGAACCGAAAAACGGGCAGAATATTGTTTTAATCGGTGCGATGAACGGGCACGGTAAAACCACTTTGTTGGAAGCGGTTTACCTATGCCTGTATGACGCGGATGCGGTCAGCCATTTGCAGCGGGCAGGCTTGAACAGCAAAGATGTCAATTACCCGAATTTCCTGCAGGCCGCGCTACACCACAAAGCTGCGCCGCAATACGGCCGATACCGCATCGAGTTGGAAATCGAAATCCGCCAACGGCGGCAGGGTAAGATTTGCGGCCTGAAAATCCGCCGGAAATGGCATTTCAACGAGAAAAGGCAGTTTGAACGCGAAAGCACCGAAACGCGGGCAGATGTGCTGGTTAACGACCGCTACCAGCCTGTCAATTTAGCCGAATTAGACAAATATCTCAGCACTTACGCCCTGCCGTTCGATTATGCGCCGTTTTTCTTTTTTGACGGCGAAAAAATCGTGCAGGCTGCCGAACGCAGCGGCACGGGTATGTGGCTCAACACGGCCCTGAAAGGCCTGCTGGGCGTAACCCTGCTGACGCGGCTTGCGGCTAGCCTTGGCGATTACCGCAGACGCTGCATTTCCGAAAATGCAGGTCAAAAAATGCAGGAAGATTTGGAAAGAGCCGAAAACGCTTTGGCATCTGCCCAAGCCCAATACGATGTGTTTCGTGAGGAGTGGGAAAAAATGCAACAGGAATGGGCGTATTGGGATGCGGAAAGAAGCAGGCTGCAACAGCAGCTAGGTGGTGGTAGCGACATTCGGACTTCGCAGGATTTGCTGATGCAGCGTGAACGGCTGGAAAAGGAAATGGACGATTTCAATGCGAAGGTCAAAGCGGCGGTTAAAGCCATGCCGCTGGCCTTCCTGCCTTCAGACGGCCTGAACGAGCTAAAAATCAAACTCGAACGCGAAGCCAACCGCCTGCACCACGAAGCCGGTAGGGAGCAGATTGCGGGACGGGTAAACGATTTTTGGAGTGCGTTTGTCGGAAGCTGCAAGGTCAAAGAAGTATTAGGGCGTTCGGCTTGCGCCATTTTGGAAGACCCACTGATGAAGGAAGCGGTGGCCGAATGCTGGAACGAATTATTTTACCCGCTGCCTGAAAATTGCGCCGAAACTATCGAGCACAACTATCTCTCGAAAAACGCTCACGCCGAAATCCAAAATGAAATCAACCGCCTACAGGCTATACCACAAGGAAGGATAGGTAGCTTGCTGGCCGATATCGAACAGCGGCGGCGTGAACAAAAACAAATCTTGGAAGAATTGGAGCTGCTCAAAGGCAGCAACAAAGACGAATTGGTGGAACAGCTCAAACAGGCGAACGAGCAGGCCGATAGGTTTAAAGAACGTTCGGGCAGCCTGAAAAGCAACGTATTGGCAAAAGAAAAAGAATGCCAGCGCAGGAAGGATGAAGTCAGCAAACTGCAAGACAAAATCAGCGACAGCAACCCGCTGATGTTGAAGTCGCGCCGTGCAGGGCAGGTGGAAAAAGTCATTGCCGCATTGACCGATGCACTAATGCGGCAGAAGGCGGGGGAAATCGGTGAAACCGCCACCCGCATCAATCGTGCCATTGCACACGATGACCGCATTCACAAAATCAGCATCGAAGCCGACGGTAGAATGGGGCTTTACGGCCATGACGGCAGGGAAGCACAGGTCGATTTGTCGGCCGGACAAATGCAGATCCTGATTATGTCACTGGTATCGGCATTGGCGGAAGTTACCCGCTATCCCTCCCCCTTCGTCATCGATACCCCGCTGGCACGTTTGGATGAGGGCCACCGAGAAGGTTTGTTTAAGCATTGGAGTGGGCTAGAACAGCAGGTGATTTTGCTGTCGCAGGATACCGAAATTACCGCAGAAGTGTACCACAGGCTCGCACCGCACATCGGTCGCACATATCTGGTAGAAGCTGAATCGTTGGACAGCGCGGGGGCATGTTCACGTGTAACTGCCGATGTTTATTTCGAATAATGAAAGGAACAATACATGTATCTGCTGTCAGACAACCGCCGGTGGGACTCCGACTATTTCCATACCTTGATTAGCGACAAACATATTATTTCTAGCAATGAAGCCAAAGCCATACGCGAAAAACTCACCCACGCGGGTGCGCTGCCGCATCTGGACAACAACTACGACTGGGCGACACTCTGTATCGGCTATTGCTTTGCCAAAGGCTGGGCGCAGCGGCCGGAAAAATTGACTGCTGCTCCCGATACCAAAGGCATCGATATACCGTCTTTCCAAACCTGCTTTCAAGACCATTCGCGGCTGTGGCTTGCCCTACTGAGCGAGACCCTGTTCCACATCAGGCAGGGTAAACCGGCGGGAAAAGATGATTTGTACAAACTGATTGCTGACCTGTGGCATACTGGTGCGCTTGGTTTGCATGCGTTTTGGGAACGTTGCAGACAATTCAAACCTGATGACGATTTGGCGCAACGGCAGGCCTTTTTGAACGAATTGGCCGAATTGGCAGTTAAAAACAGCAGCGGACGGCAAAATGCAGGAGAGATTTCTAGTTCAAGCGAATTTCCCGCAGAAAATGTCGGAACACTCGATGCAGCCTGCACCAAACTCAAAACCGCACTGGACAAAACAGTCGGCAAAGGCGGTACGATACAGCCCGAATACGGCGGCGTGCGCTACGACTGTCTGCGTGTGCAGTTCGACCGCTATGTGGATTTGGAAAAATACCACAGCCAAATTTGCTCCGAATTGGGCATCGGCGATAACGAAATGCGCTGCGGGCGCATACGCGGTGAAGCCAACACTTGGCACATCAATATCCTGCGTCCGCAAGATACTTGGCGACAATATGGACAAAGTGAGTTTCAGACGGCCTTACAGCAATACCGCGCATCGGCACGGCAGTTCAGATTGCCCGTGTGTATCGGCTTGGACGAACGCGGCGAACCCGTGTTTCAAGATTTTGCCACTGCACCGCATGTGATGGTAGGCGGGGAAACGGGGGCTGGGAAATCGGTACTGGTGCGCTCAATGCTGGCTTCCCTGTTCGAACTCGCTCCTCAGAATGAAACGGAAATCGTCGTGTGTTATTGCAAAGTTTCTGCGGATTTCGCCGCCTTCAAAGACCGTCCGAATTTATGGCAGGGGCGCATAGTCAGCGATGCGGAAGAAGCTGCTGAAATATTGTCGTCTTTTGCTGACGAGATGGATAAACGATACCGCCTGATGGACGAATACGCTGCGAAGGATATGGCAGAAGTCCCACAGCACGCCCGTCCAAAATATGTTGTTATCGTGATTGACGAACTGGCCGACCTTATCGATGTCAGCAGTGACGCAGAAGGGCATTTGGTACGGCTGGCACAAAAAGCGCGCTCCGCAGGAATGTATCTGTTATTGGCAACGCAACGCCCCGATGCGAAAACACTCAGCGGCCGCCTACGTGACAACCTGCCGACCAAAATTGCGTTGAAAACAGGCAAACGCCAGTCTTCCGAGATTATCTTGGGTGAGCGCGGTGCTGAAAACCTGACTGCCAAAGGCGATCATTTGGTCAAATGGAACAATGAAGCAGCACGTTTTCTGCACGGGTATAATGTATAATTTGTTCAACCATCCTTTGCATAGTCTAACAGGCCGTCTGAAAACTTTGAACTGCACCCCAAAAGTTGCCCCCCCAACTCACAAGGTACAGTTTTTTTATAACCAGAGACCTTTGCAAAAATAGTCTGAGACCTTTGCAAAATTCCCCTAAATTCCCACCAAGACATTTAGGGGATTTCTCATGAGCACCTTCTTTCAGCAAACCGCACAAGCCATGATTGCCAAACACATCGACCGAGACCTTTGCAATAACATAGGTTACTAAAATTTTATGCTCAATCTCATTTTTAAAATGCAAAACTTTTCTGATTTTTCCTACTTTTTGCTCAATATTAGGAAGGTTTTAGGCAATTGAAAATTTTTTTGCGCATTTTTATGCGTCAAATTTCATTAACAGACTATTTTTGCAAAGATCTCCGACCGCTTCCCACTGTTGAAGTTGGATCAAGTGATTGATTAGCAACCGATCGAACAGTACCTGAATCGTCAAAGAACCCGCTACCTTAGAGACCATCGCGGCCGTCCCGCCTATCCCCTGCTGTCCATGTTCAAAGCCGTCCTGCTCGGACAATGGCACAGCCTCTCCGATCCCGAACTCGAACACAGCCTCATTACCCGCATCGATTTCAACCTGTTTTGCCGTTTTGACGAACTGAGCATCCCCGATTACAGCACCTTGTGCCGCTACCGTAACTGGCTGGCTCAAGACGACACCCTGTCCGAATTGCTGGAACTGATTAACCGCCAACTGACTGAAAAAGGCCTAAAAGTAGAGAAAGCATCCGCCGCCGTCATTGACGCCACCATTATTCAAACCGCCGGCAGCAAACAGCGTCAGGTCATAGAAGTCGATGAAGAAGGACAAGTCAGCGGCCAAACCACACCGAGTAAAGATAAAGATGCCCGTTGGACAAAGAAAAACGGCCTCTACAAACTCAGTTACAAACAACATACCCGTACCGATGAGGAAGGTTATATCGAGAAACTGCACATCACTCCCGCCAATACCCATGAGTGCAACCACCTGTCGCCTTTGTTGGAAGGTCTGACCGAAGATATAGTGGATTAAATTTAAATCAGGACAAGGCGACGAAGCCGCAGACAGTAGAGATAGTACGGCAAGGCGAAGCAACGCCGTACTGGTTTAAAGTTAATACACTATACGACCGTCTATGCCGATAAAGGCTACGACAGTGCGGAAAACCGGCAACATCTGAAAGAGCATCGGTTGCTGGATGGCATTATGCGCAAAGCCCACCGCAACCGTCCGCTGACGGAAGCACAAACCAAACGTAACCGGTATTTATCGAAAACCCGTTATGTGGTCGAACAAAGCTTTGGTACGCTGCACCGTAAATTCCGCTATGCCCGGGCAGCCTATTTCGGGCTGATTAAAGTGAGTGCGCAAAGCCATCTGAAGGCGGTGTGTTTGAACCTGTTGAAAGCGGCTAACAGGCTAAGTGTGCCTGTTACCGCCTAAAAGGCGGCCCGGATGCCTGATTATGGGGCGTCCGGGGAGGATTAAGGGGTATTTGGGTAGAATTAGGAGTGATTGGGGGAGGGAAAGAGCCGAAAACCTGTGTTTGGGTTTCGGCTGTCGGGGGAAGGGCTTTTTTGCACAGGTCTCCGCAAGAGGCTTATTGCCACTTTTTCTCTGGTTGGGCTGGAAAACCTGCTCATGCTGATATATCCCGTGTTTGGCGGCTGGGCGATTAATGCAGTCATTGAAGGCAATGTCTGGCAAGCCATGCTCTACGGCTTGGTGGTTTTGCTGATGTGGCTTGTCGGCGCGACACGTCGTGTCGCTGATACGCGCACGTTCACGCGGATTTATACCGAAATCGCCGTACCCGTCGTATTGAAACAGCGGCAAAGGGAGGTTCCCCATTCGGCAGTTACCGCGCGTGTCGCCCTATCGCACGAATTTGTCAGTTTCTTTGAAGAACATTTGCCGATTGCCGCCACATCGTTGGTGTCGATATTCGGTGCCTGCATCATGCTTTTGGGTTTGGAGTTTTGGGTCGGCGTATTGGCGGTGGGCATACTCGCCCTGTTTCTATGGCTATTGCCGCGTTTTGCTGCCATCAGCGAAAACCTGTATTTCTGCCTGAATAACTGTTTGGAGCGCGACAACCATTTCATTAAAAAAGGCAATGAACGGCAGCTGTATCAGCATTATGGTTTGGTCGCCCGCCTGCGCGTGCTGATTTCTAACCGGGAAGCATCCGGCTATCTTTGCATCGGTGTGGCAATGAGTATTTTGTTTGGTTTCGCCTTCGTACACATGACACTCAAAGGCTTTGGCAATGCAGGACATATTTATTCGGTCAGTACTTATCTGTGGATGTTCGCTATGAGTCTGGACGACGTACCGCGATTGGTCGAACAATATTCCAACCTGAAAGACATCGGTCAAAGGGTGGAATTGTCTGAAAAAGGGCTGGCATAGGCAGAGGTCGTCTGAAAACATTTTCAGACGACCTTTTTTACTTCTCCTGCTTCTTCAACAACAAACACGCCAGAATCAGGCTGGTAGCGGCAAAGGCGGCGATGGCGGCGTATTCGTGCAGCAGGTCGGCGGTGTGCAGCCCTTTGGTGAAGCTGCCGACGCTGACGGTGTAGTACCACGACGACGGGAAGGTTTTGCCGATAACCAATGCGCCGCCTTCCATGGTGGACAACGGGTAGAGAAAGCCGGAATAGGTTTGCGCGGGAATCATGGTGATGATGGCGGTGGCGAAGATGGCGGCGAGCTGGGAGCGCACAAAGCAGGAAATCAAAAGCCCCAGCGCGGTGCTGGCGGACACCATCAAGAGCGTGCCGACGGCAAGTCCGGCAAACGAGCCTTTGAGCGGCACGCCGAACAGGTAAATAATCATCAGCATCATGGCGGCGAAATTGACCATGCCGACGGCGATATAGGGAAGCTGTTTGCCGATCAGATATTGCGCCACGGCGGCGGGCGATGCGTAGAAATTGGCGATGGAACCGATTTCGCGTTCGCGCACCACGCCGACCGCCGACATCATGGCGGGTATCATCATCAGCACCAGCATCATCACGCCCGGGGCGATGGCGTTGATGCTGTCGAAATCCTGATTGTACATAAAGCGCGGTTCGATGCCGGAGGGGGCTTTGAGCGAAACGGGCAGCCCGCTTTCGGCGATGCGGTCTTTGGTGTAGGCGGTGATCAGGCTGCCGATGTAGCCGCGGATGTTGGTGGCGTTAAACGGCATGGAGCCGTCCACATAAAATCCGACTTCGGGTTTGAGTCCGCGCGCCAAATCGCGCCCGAAACCGCTCGGAATATCGATAACCAATATGGCGCCGGAGCTTTTGAGCACAGTGTCGATTTCGGCTTCGGACTGTATCGGCGGCTGTTGGAGGAAGTAGCGCGAACCGTCGAAATATTCGACCAGCTCGCGGCTGGCGGCGGTTTGGTCGCGGTCGTAAACGGCGAATTTCAGATTCCGCACGTCAAACGAAATCCCCCACGATACCGACGCCATGATAATCAGCGGGCCAAACACGGCGAAAAACAGGCGGATTTTGTCGCGCAAAAGCTCTTTGGCTTCGCGGCGGGCGAAAGTCCAAATCATGGAGAAGCGGTATTTGAAGCTTTGGGTGTCAGGCGTTGCCGACGGATTTTCAGACGACCTCGGATGGTGTTTTTCAGGGTCGTCTGAAAACTCAACCGCCGTAGGTTGGGTCGAGACCCAACTTGCCGAATCTGAAGGAATCGTTGGGCCTTGACCCAACCTACCCTGTTCGGAATGCACGCCGTCTGCGTTTTGGCGAAACTTGCTTTGTTCACTTTCAGACGACCTTGCGCTTTGTTCATACAGGTCGTCTGAAAAATCAGCCGCCGTAGCCGTAGGTTGAGTCGAGACCCAACCTGTCGAATCCGAAAGCATTGTTGGGTCTTGATCCAACCTACCCTGTTCGGAATACCCGTTATCCGATTCCGCCTCAATCAGATACTGCACAAACGCTTCTTCCAAATCCGGCGCATTCTGTCTTGCCGCCAGTTCGGCGGGCGTGCCCACCGCCAGCACGCGGCCTTTGTGCATAAAGGAAATGCGGTCGCAGCGGGCGGCTTCGTTCATAAAGTGGGTGGAAACGAAAATGGTGATTTTGTCTTCGCGGGAGAGTTTCAGAAGATGCCACCAAAACATATCGCGGGCGGCAGGATCGACCCCCGAAGTCGGTTCGTCCAAAATCAATACTTCGGGGTGGTGCAGACAGGCGGCGGCAAGTTGCAGGCGTTGGCGGATGCCCAGCGGCAACGATGCGGGCGCGGTGTCGGCAACGTCCGCCAAATCAAACTGTTGCAGGGCTTCTTCCACCGCCGCCGCGCCTTTAGCACCCATCTGGTAGAGTCTGGCGTGCAAATCCAGATTGCGGCGCACGCTCAGTTCTTCATACAGCGAAAACGCCTGCGACATATAGCCGACGCGCATTTTCGTGTCCAAGCCGCCCGCGTCTATCGGCTTGCCCAACAGCGTGGCGTCGCCTTCGGTCGCCTCCAATAAACCAGTCAGCATTTTCATGGTGGTGGACTTGCCGCAGCCGTTGCTGCCGAGAAAGCCGAAAATCTCGCCTTTTTGAATGGTAAAGCTGACATGGTCCACAGCGGTGAAATCGCCGAAACGCTTGGTCAGCCCATGCGCTTCCATCGCGGGCGGCGCATCGGGATCGAGGACAAACGGCGTAATGTCCAAACCGCCCGAACCCTGCTGTTTCTCCGGTGGCAGCATTTTGACGTAGGCATCTTCCAACACGTCGGTGCCGTAATCCGCCAGCACGTCGGCGGTGGGCTTGTTTTCCAGCAGCCTGCCCGCGTCCATCGCCAGCAGCCGCTCGAAACGCTGTGCCTCTTCAATATAGGCGGTCGCCACAATCACGGTCATGCCCGCATGTTCCCGCCGCAAATCGTCCACCAACGCCCAAAACTGGCGGCGCGACAAAGGGTCCACGCCCGTGGTCGGCTCGTCCAAAATCAGCAAATCCGGGCTGTGCACCAGCGCGCAGCACAAACTCAGCTTCTGCTTCATCCCGCCCGATAGCTTGCCCGCCGCTCGGTCTGCAAACGGCGCAAGGCGGGTCGCCTCCATCAGCCGCGTAATCTGCCGCGTGCGTTCCCGCCCGTCCAAACCAAACAGCCGCGCGTGGAAATCGATATTCTCATACACCGACAAGGTAGGATACAGGTTGCGCCCCAAACCCTGCGGCATAAAAGCGATGCGGTGCGACAAATCCCGCCGCACGTCCTTGTCCGCCATATCGCCGCCCAACACTTCCACCCGCCCGTCCTGAATCACCTTCACACCCGCCATCAGCGAGAGCAGCGTCGATTTGCCCACACCGTCCGGCCCGATCAAACCGACCGTCGCGCCTTTCGGAATGTCCAGCGACACATCGTCAAGCGCAAGGGTCTTGCCGTAACGGTGGGAAAGGTTTTGGATGGAAACGGTGTTCATGATGCAGCCTTTTTTGCAGAAAACGGGATTTCAGACGACCTGTTCGTAACGGCTGATTTCTATCGGGCTTACGGCTTGAAAGCTATGCCAACGCTTCACCCACAAGCGTGTATCCGCTTCATCAGTTATCTCCTCAAGGTCGTCTGAAAAAGTGGATAACAGCCTGATCAAAGAAATTGAATATGCCCGAAAATTTCCCTATACCGTGAAACATAATGAAAGGATACAACGAACAAAGGTCATCTGAAAACCGTATCCATAGGTTTTCAGACGACCTTTTCTTTATGCCCTGTCTTACAAATGCGGGTTCATCAGGTTTTCGGGCGACAGGATGCGGTCGAGTTCCGCTTCGCTCAAGAGGCCGCGTTCGAGTACGACTTCGCGCACGCCTTTGCCGGTTTGGGCGCAGATTTTGCCGACCAAATCGCCGTTGCCATGTCCGATATACGGGTTCAGATAAGTAACCAGACCGATGGAGTTGAACACATAGCGTTCGCATATTTCACGGTTGACGGTGATGCCTTTGACACATTTGTCGGCAAGGTTTACCGCTGCATTGCCCAAGAGGGAGATGGTTTCAAACATACATTGTGCGATGACCGGTTCCATCACGTTTAATTGCAACTGCCCCGCTTCGGCGGCGAAGGTGATGGTGGTGTCGTTGCCGATGACTTTGAAGCAGACTTGGTTCACCACTTCGGGAATCACGGGATTGACTTTGGCGGGCATGATCGACGAGCCTGCCTGCATTTCCGGCAGGTTAATCTCTTTCAAACCGGCGCGCGGGCCGGACGACAAGAGGCGCAAGTCGTTACAGATTTTTGATAATTTCACTGCCGTGCGCTTCAATGCGCCGTGTACCATCACATACGCGCCGCAATCTGAAGTCGCTTCAATCAGGTTTTCGGTCAGTTTGCATTCCAAGCCGCTGACTTCGGACAATTTTTTTACTGCCAAAGCCGCGTAGCCTTTCGGCGTGTTCACACCCGTGCCGATGGCGGTTGCGCCTAAGTTGACTTCCAAAAGCAGGGCACGCGTGCGGTTCAGATTCACAATCTCTTCTTCCAGCAACACTTGGAAAGACTGAAACTCCTGTCCCGCCGTCATCGGCACGGCATCTTGAAGCTGGGTGCGTCCCATTTTCAAAACATCTTTAAACTCATCGGCTTTGGCGGCAAATGCATCTTTCAGCAACGCCAGTTTTTCCAGCAATCCGCCGACACTGTAATACACCGCCAGCCTAAAGCCGGTCGGATAGGCGTCGTTGGTGGATTGGCTGGCGTTCACATGATCCATCGGATTGACGATGTCGTAGCGGCCTTTTTCGTAGCCCAACACCTCCAAAGCAAGGTTGGCGATGACTTCATTAGTATTCATGTTGACCGAAGTCCCCGCGCCGCCCTGATACACGTCGGACGGGAATTGGTCGAAGCAGCGGCCTTTGAGCAACACTTCGTCGCAAGCCTTCTCAATGGCGGCAGCGATTTCGGGTTTTACCGCGCCCAGTTCGCCGTTTGCCTGCGCGGTCGCTTTTTTCACCATCACCATGCTGCGGACAAACTGCGGCACGTCGGAAATTTTTTGATTTGAAATTTTAAAGTTTTCCACCGCACGCAAAGTATGGATACCCCAATACGCTTCGGCGGGGATTTCGCGTTCGCCCAGCAAATCGTGTTCGATACGGACAGTCATTTCTCTTACCTTCTCATTCGTTGGTTTATAAAGTAATGTGCATATGCAGGCGGAACATTAGACCGTTTTGCATGGGTTGTCTAGCTGCAAACGCGCCGTTGTTATCAAAGTAGAAAAAACATTCTGTAAGACAAAAGGTCGTCTGAAACCTTTTTCAGACGACCTTTTACATGCTTACATCCCGATAAGTCCCCGTATCTGCGGCCAGTAAAATAAACAGGCGATGGCGCAGACGGCGACGCTGATGCCTGCGGCGTTGATGCTGCTGATTTTCTCTTTAAACGCCATTGCACCGACCAGCGTACCCAAGACGATGACGCCGATGTTCATACCTGCAAAGACCAGCGTCGGGTTGTCTTTCATCATTTGGTGGGCAGTGATGTAGGTAACGATGTTGGCGAAATTCAAGCCGCCCAAGACGATGCCTCCGATAATGCCTTCTTTCGTCCATTTGGTCGATTGGGAAAAAAGGTAGCCGAACATCAAAATACCGGCGAGGCTGAAGGCGACCAAGAGGTTGCCTGAAAACGCCGTACCACTTTTGGCAAGCTGTTTGAAGAGGATGTCGATGATGCCGTAGCCCGCCCAAACACCCGCAAGCAGCGTGATTTGCGTACCCAATCCGCCCGATTTCTTGCCGCCGTCGGCTTTCCACAACAGGCAGAACAGAGCCACAAACGCCAAAACGATGCCTATCAGCCTGCCTTCGGTCAACGCTTCGCCAAAAATCACGAACGCGGAAATAATCGGTAATATCAAAGACAAACGCTGCGCCGCATCAGACTTGACGATACCCGCCGCATCGACCGCCTTGCCCATAATCACAAACACCGAAGGCAGCAGCACGCCCAACGCGCCAAACAGCCACCAAGTCGGCAAAAAGGCTTTCGGGTTGCTCAAATCGGGTTTCAACACCCAAGCCGTCAGCGCTACTGCGACGATGTAGTTTACCGCCACCGCCTGCGCGACGTCAATTTTGTTCTTACGCGCCAATTTGAGCAATACCGACACAGACACGCTGCACAGTATGCTTGCCAATAAATAAATCATGTTTTTCCTTTGATTGAGTGTGTCGGATGCGAGGACAAATTTTCAGACGACTTTCTTTGTGTCCTGTTTTGATATTTAGTTTCCCGCAAACGAGCCATACAAAAATTTCAGACGACCCCTAAATGCCAAGGTCGTCTGAAAGCAAAGCGGCAATTGCGCTTAGAACCAAGTATCCAAAGGCATACGCTTGTTATTCGTCAGCTTGATAAAACCTGCCGCCAGTCGGTAAGCAAACCAAACCGATACCAAAAACAGCAGCACGTAGCCGATGCCGATAAACGCGGTGATTTTGCTCAATATAAATCCCACCAGACCGCCCCAGAAGGTTTTAATCAGATAGTCTGCGTGGTTATTATAAACCGAGTCGCCCATGTCGCCTCGTTTTACATACGCCAAAATGATGCCGGCAACCGGCATGACGAAGGTGGCAAAACCTAACGCAAACAGGGCATACATCGCCATTACGTAAGTACGGTCGCCGTCTTGGCGCGGTGCTTCTGATGCATTACCGCTACCGGTCTGTTGGCTTGCAGTCTGCCCGTTTCTGCCGCTGAATTCACGGAGCGACTCGTCGTACCATGCACGACGTTCGGGATCGACCAGCGTATCGTAAGCCTGACGGATTTCCTTGAAACGCTCTTCCGCATCAGGATTACCGGGATTACGATCGGGATGGTATTTCATTGCCGAATCGCGATAGGCTTTTCTGATTTCTGCAATATCCGCATCCGCCGAAATGCCGAGAATTTCATAAAAATTACGGTTTTCCATATTAGGGTGTGCCTCTTTGGTTTGTGTTTGCCAAAGCCCGATCCGTTAAGTCACGATAACAGGCTGTTTGGCAAAAAAAAACAGATATAAAATCAGGCATTGCATTCTTTTTATAAAACCTTCAAATCTGCCCGAATCTGCGTTTCCCGACTTAAAAACCGTTTTGCATCCCTTTAGACGGCGACCTGTACATCCTGCGGATTCAAAGCCCGCAGAGCCTGCGGACTGACACCGATGATAAATCCGCGCTTGCCGCCGTTGATATAAACCTTGTCCAAATCCCAAATACTTTTTTCAACATAAACAGGCAACTGGGTTTTCATACCGAAGGGCGTCGTCCCGCCCACCAGATAGCCCGTCCATTTGTTTGCCTGTTTCGGATCGGCAGGCTCGATGTGTTTCATACCCAAATCGCGCGCCAGATTGCGGGTGGAAATCTGCTTGTCGCCGTGCATCACGACAACCAACCCTTTCTTCGCTTCATTTTGCAGCACGATGGTTTTGACCACCTGATGCTCGTCCACGCCGAACAAATCCGCAAACTGCGCTGTCCCGCCGTGTTCCTCATAAACATAAATATAAGGCTCAAAATCAATTTTATGTGTACGCAGGAAACGGACGGCAGAAGTAACCGGATAATCGGTATTTTTGCTCATGATGCAGTTCCAATATTATTCAGACGACCTAAACTTAGTATGACAATGACGCGTAAAAATAGTTTCCGCATCTTTTCAAAAACAGCCCGCCTGCTGTGGCAGACAATCAAGCTGAATGTTACCATAAGCCCCTGCCCAATATCCGCCGTCTCGTTCTGACCCCATCAGGCAAACTGAAATCCGATGACGGAGCAAAATACCCCATGCGCCCCAACTTCAAGGAATATCAAATGAATATCCGATACCTCGGTACGACCGAACGCTACTCCGAAGCCGTCTGCGCGGGAGGATTTGTCTTCCTCTCCGGCATGGTTCCCGAAAATCCCGAAGCCGATGCCAAAGCCCAAACCGAAAACGTCTTGGCGCAAATCGACCATTGGCTTGAAGAATGCGGTTCCGACAAAGCACACATCCTCGAAGCCACCATCTTCCTGACCGATATGAACGACTACGCCGCCATGAACGAAGCCTGGGATGCCTGGACAGCCCCCGGCCGCGCCCCAGCCCGCGCCTGCATCGAAGCCAAACTCGCCAAACCTGAATGGGTGGTCGAAATCAAAGTATCCGCCGTGTGCAAGTGATTGGATTGCATAAGATCGTCTGAAAACCGCAGTCGATTTTTCAGACGACCACGTTCATAAGATAAGATTGAACACAATCAAAGTGCTTGGATTGACGGTAAATCGGTTATCAATACAAAAAGGTCGTCTGAAAACCCAAGTTTTCAGACGACCTTTTACAATCAAACCATTATGCGAACGGATGATGCAAAACGATGGTTTCTTCGCGGTCGGGGCCGGTAGAGACGATGGCGACCGGCGCACCGCAGACTTCTTCGATACGTTTCAAATATGCTTTGGCGTTTGCAGGCAATGCGTCGTAGCTTTTTACGCCGAAAGTCGATTCGCTCCAGCCGGGCATGGTTTCGTAAATCGGTTTGCAGGTTTCTACCGCATCGGAACCGCAAGGCAGGATGTCGGTTTTGCTGCCGTCGGGCAATTCGTAGCCGACGCAGATATTGATGGTTTCGATACCATCCATTACATCCAGCTTGGTGATGCACATACCGGAAATGCCGTTAACTTGGATGGAGCGTTTCAGGGCGGCGGCATCAAACCAACCGCAGCGGCGTGCGCGACCGGTTACGGAACCGAATTCGTGTCCGCGTTCTGCCAAACCTGCACCGACTTCGTCAAACAATTCAGTCGGGAACGGACCTGAACCGACGCGCGTGGTATAGGCTTTGACGATGCCCAAAACATAATCCAGCATTTGCGGACCTACGCCCGCGCCTGCGGAAGCGGCTCCCGCCAAGCAGTTGGACGAGGTAACGAAGGGGTAAGTGCCGTAGTCGATGTCCAACAGCGTACCTTGAGCGCCTTCAAACAGCAGTTTTTCGCCGTTTTGGTTTTTCTCGTTCAACACGCGGGATACGTCGGTAATCATCGGCGTAATGCGCGGCGCGACTTTTTCGATAACCGCCATCACGTCTTCCACTTTAACCGGCTCGGCATTGTGCAGATGTTGCAGTTGGACATTGTAATAGGCAAGGATGGCATCCAGTTTTTCACGCAGTTTTTCAGGATGCAGCAAATCGACGACACGGATGGCGCGGCGTGCCACTTTGTCTTCGTAGGCAGGGCCGATACCGCGGCCGGTCGTGCCGATTTTACCTTTGCCGCGAGAAGCTTCGCGGGCTTGGTCAAGCGCGATATGGTAAGGCAGGATCAGCGGGCAGGTCGGCGCAATTTTCAGACGACCTTCGACGTTTTTCACGCCTGCTGCGTTCAATTCGTCAATTTCGCCCAACAATGCTTCGGGGGAAACGACAACGCCCGAGCCGATGAAGCAGTCGAGACTTTCATGCAGGATACCGCTTGGAATCAGGCGCAAAATGGTTTTCTTGCCGCCGACGACCAAAGTGTGCCCAGCATTGTGTCCGCCTTGGAAACGCACGACACCGCTGGTTTCTTCCGCCAGCCAGTCAACGATTTTACCTTTGCCTTCATCGCCCCACTGGGCGCCGATTACTACAACATTTTTAGCCATAGCCATATAACCTATTAATATTAAAAAATTATCGTGAATCAACCTCAAACCAAGACGGCTTTGCGCCCTACCCTGATTTGCATTTAATCCGCTATGAATGGGTATTTAAAGTTTCTCAACCTGCCAAACGCCGTCCGACTTTTTCAGACGACCTGTAATCTCTTCCGAAGCGTTGTGTCCGATACCGTAGTCGATCACGACACACTGCCCTTGTTCACGCAAAGCTTCGACTGCTTCGCGTGCCACTTCGGCATCATCCGCATCGACCAACACGACGGGCTGTCGCTCAATGGCGGGCAAACGTCCGATAAAGCTGCGCAAGTCGAAACTGAATCCCGTTGCCGGACGCGCACGACCGAAATATTCGCCCAATCCATCATAACGCCCGCCCCGTGCAACCGCGTCATGGAAATTGGAACCGTATGCGGCATACAGTAAGCCCGTGTGGTAATTATCGACGCGCAGTTCGGACAAATCGATATGGACTTTCTGATTCGGGAAGGCGTCGCATACTGCCTGCAACTCGTCCAACGCGCTGCCGACCGCAGACAAATCCGGCAATCGTTCGCGTGCGGCGGACAACACTTCCCGTCCTCCATACAGACGCGGCAGCAGCGAGAATGCTTTTGCCCACATACCGTCCAGCTTCCAAGCCTTAACCTGCACTTCAACCGCCTCGGTATCTTTATCCTGCATCAAAGCAAGCAGCGTTTTGGACTGCTCCGCATCCAAATGCGCCGCATCGGACAAAGCGCGGAATACGCCGATGTGCCCCAACGACAGCAAAACCTCGCCCATATCGGCAATCTTCATGCTTTTGAGCATCAAGTCAATCAATTCGATATCCGCTCTGATGTCGGCGAAACCATACATCTCCGCCCCCGCCTGCAAAGGTTCGCGCATATTGAGCAAACCTTCCGGCCGCGCGTGCAACACAGGACCTGCGTAACACAATCGGTTAATCCCTTGATTGGCGGACAAAAGATGCGCATCGATACGCGCAACTTGCGGCGTAATATCGGCGCGGATGCCTAGCTGCCGACCGCTCAGCTGATCGACCACCAAAATGGTTTTCAAAGACAAACCCGCGTCAATGTGCGTCAGCAGGGAATGGCTGTATTCCATCAGCGGAGGCTGTACCAGCTCGTAACCGTGCACTCGGAACAAAGTCAATAACTGCTCTCGCGCGCTTTCCAACTGTCGGGCGTTGGTCGGCAACACATCGGCAACATGTTCGGGAAGCTGCCAAGATTGCATGGGAATCTACCTTCTATCTGTTTTTGTAAACGCAAAGGGCTGCTTGAATTTAAAACCAGACAGGCAAACCGCCTGTTTCTCGAAATACGCCGCGCAAACAATGCAGCGTTTCCAACCAATCTGATTTTAAATTCAAACAGCCCCTGAATGACGGCTTTAAACCGCCGAGTTATTAAAAGCAAACTTTACCATACAAAACAGTTTTGTGCAGCCTGTTTTCATACAAGCGCCGTCTGAAAAAAGACGGGCAATCCTATTCGCAATGAAGATTGCTTGTTTTCTCTTTGAACGAATCCATCGCAATTTGACACATACGTTGCCGTTGTCCCAAATCCGCCGCAGGCAATGCTTGGAATAAAAATTTCGTATTGTTGCGTTGGAAATCGGCTTTCTTGCCTGCTTTTTTATAGCATACATCTGCGCGCGCGAAATATTGGCGGCAGATTTCCGGCAATTCTTCCAATGATAAAGGTTTGTGCTTATGCATCCCATGCGCTGACACGGTCAGCGGAGATACTGCAAAAACCGCTACCGCAACAAATTTCAAACTTTTTTGAAACCAATAATTTTTCATAATAAAACCTCAAAATCTATATCTACATGATGATTTTGCTTTTCGCAAAATCTGCTACGTTTGTTTTCAGACGACTTCAAAGCCGACTCAACCAAGTTGCGCCAGTTGTCCGCGCATCTCGGTAATCACAGCTTTATAGTCCGGCTTGCCAAAAATTGCCGAACCAGCCACAAAAGTATCGGCGCCCGCCGCCGCGACGGCAGCGATATTGTCGGTTTTGATGCCGCCGTCAACTTCGATAGCGATGTGCCGCCCGCTTTGCGCTTCGTACTGATCCAACATTGTCCGCACTTGGCGGATTTTTTCAAGAGTGTGCGGGATGAAGCTCTGACCGCCGAATCCGGGGTTGACCGACATCAGCAATACCATGTCCAGCCTATCCAATACGTTTTCCAAAACGTAGGCGGGAGTTGCCGGATTCAACACCAATCCTGCCTGACAGCCTGCGTCTTTAATCAGGCTCAGGCTGCGGTCGATATGGCGGCTGGCTTCAGGATGAAACGTGATAATCGAAGCCCCTGCTTTGGCAAATGCCTGAATCAGATCATCAACAGGTTCGACCATCAGATGCACATCAATCGGTACAGTCGCATAAGGCTTCAACGCCGCGCAGACCATAGGGCCGAAAGTCAGGTTCGGCACATAATGATTGTCCATCACGTCGAAATGAATCAGATCTGCTCCCGCTTCGATAACTTTCGTTACCTCTTCGCCCAAACGGGCAAAATCGGCGGATAAGATACTGGGCGCAATACGGAATTTTTGGTTCATAGAAATCCAGTCGGCTGGTGTGGTTTGATAAACGGATAATTTTTCGTATTCTACCACCAACGCCCCAGTCAACACTAACCATGCATTATTAATATTTAACAAAAGTAAGCATATGCATAGATAATTATTGGTTAACGATATGTTTTAACAGAAATAAAATAAAGATATGAAGTTAACAAAAGTTAACTGGAGGGATACTGCCTTTCACACGCTAATCGGGTATATTTGCGCGGTTACGGAAACTAGGAAAACGCTGTGTCTGCCAGATTCAAATCTTATTTACCCCTCTGTTCACTATCGGTCGCGCTACTGATGGCTGTCAACCCCACGCACGCCGGTCCCCAATATATCAAGCTGGACGATTTTCAAGCCAATTGCGACATCCGCTCCCTTAATCTGACGCAAGACCAACACAATGCCTTGCGCCGCATCCGCAATGATTACAAACAGGCATCGGACAAGGCATACCGTAAACTCGTCCGCACAGACCGCAACCGCCGCCAAGTCATTATGAAAATCCTTGCGGCAGATAATTTCGATCAAAACAACGCGCGCGATTACGTCGAAACCCGCTACTTGTCGAGCATGGATTTCGCTGTGGAAGAATTGGAAATCCAACACCGCTTCTACCACCTGCTCAATCCGCGCCAACGCCAGCTTTGGCTCTCTTCCTGCCTTCGCTGACATATCGCTTTCCTGATTTATCCGTACAAAAAGGTCGTCTGAAATCCTGTTTCAGACGACCTTTTGAACGATATGGCGATTCAAAGCGATGCTGTTGGAAGAAATTGAACCGGAAAAAGCTTTGCCTACCCTTACCCTCTCGCAGATTTCAGTACGGCAGGCATATTTCTGAAAACCTCAATCCAAAATCCGTTGTTCCGGCAAACGCCCTGCCCAATCGCACGCGAACTGCCAAGCCGAACGCCCCGAGCGGCTGCCACGCATTTGCGCCCATTGCAACGCTGCCTTGCGTGCCGTTTCATCAAAATTCACATCGAAATCATCCAACCAATTTTCAACCGCTTGAAGGTAGTCGTTTTGATCGAACGGATAAAAACTCAACCACAAGCCGAAACGGTCGGACAGGGAAATTTTTTCCTCAACGGCCTCTTTTTGATGGATTTCACCGCGTATGCCCGTCGTACCGCCGTTTTCATCCATATATTCAGGCATCAGGTGGCGCCGGTTGGAGGTGGCGTACACCAATACGTTGCTGCATCTTTGCGACAAACCGCCATCCAATACGGTTTTCAAAGCTTTATACGTTTCATCGCCGGTTTCAAACGATAGGTCATCACAGAATACGATGAATTTTTCGGGACGGTCTTTCAACAAGGAAAGCAGCGCGGGTAGGTTGACCAAATCGCTCTTATCAACTTCAATCAGGCGCAGCCCTTGGTCGGCATATTCGTGCAACAGAGCTTTGACCAGCGAGGATTTGCCCGTTCCGCGCGAGCCGCTCATCAAAACATTATTCGCGGATCGGCCTGCCAAAAACTGCTCGGTATTGCGTTTGAGCTTTTCGGTTTGCGTCCCGACGGCAGCCAGACGGTCAAGCGGGAATGTATGCGGGTTTGGCAGGCTCTCCAAAATCCCTTTTTTACCAACGCTGTGCCAACGGTATGCCAAAGCGTTCCAGTCGGTTTTGCCGGGTTCTTCGGGCAACACCAAATCAAGACGGTTCAAAACGGAATAGGCTTTTTGCAAAAAAGCGGCGAGTTTCATATATATATCCTTATTGTCCTGATGTAACAGGATTTTGCTGCGCCATCACGCGCATCACGGTATCGACAACGGCTTGGGTTTGCGGGTCGATTTCGATATTGATGACATCGCCCTCTTTTCGGCTGCCGAACAAGGTGCGCGTTAAAGTTTCCGGAATCAGGTGGACATTGAATTCCGTATCGGTAACGTCTCCTATGGTCAGGCTGCAACCGTCCAAGCCGACAAAGCCTTTGCTCAAAATATAGGGCTTGAGTTCAGGCGGCAGTGCAAACCAAACCGTGCGGTTAAACTCGCTGCGCTCTATCCGCGTAATCTGCGTAGTCGTCATGATATGCCCGCTCATGACGTGTCCGCCGATTTCATCGCCAAAACGGGCGGCACGTTCGAGATTGACGGCATCTCCCGTTTTCAGACGACCTAAATTGGTCTTTTCCAAGGTTTCCTTCATCAAATCAAAGCTGACCGTATCGCTGTCGATTTTAGTGATAGTCAGGCAGCAGCCGTTGTTGGCGATGGAAGCGCCGATTTGCAGATGCTCGGTCATCCCTTCGGGCAGCTTGACGACATGGGTACGGAAATCGGCGGACGGTTCGCGGATGGCGATGATTTCGCCGACACCTTGGACGATACCTGTAAACATGGGAGATTCTCCAATCGGTTTATTTGATGCGTTTGAAAACCAAATCCCAAACGCCGTGCCCCAAACGTTTACCGCGGGCTTCAAATTTTGTTTCGGGACGGTAGTCGGGCGTAGGCGCGTAATCAGCGGCGGTATTTTGCAAATTGTCAAAACCGCTCAACACTTCCAGCATCTGTTGCGCGTATTCTTCCCAGTCGGTCGCCAGATGGATATAGCCGCCGACTTTCAGCTTGGGCAGCAGTTTCTGCACAAACGGTGTTTGCACCAAGCGGCGTTTGTTATGGCGTTTTTTGTGCCAAGGGTCGGGAAAGAAAATGTGAATGCCGTCGAGCACGTCGTCTGAAAGCATATTTTCCACCACTTCGACCGCATCGTGCCGCATCACGCGGATATTGCCGATGTGTTCTTCTTCAATCAATTTCAAAATGTTGCCGACGCCGGGACCGTGTACATCAATCGCCAAAAAGTCGGTATCAGGCAGGCGCTTGGCGATTTCAACAGTCGCCACGCCCATGCCGAAACCAATTTCCAACACCTTAGGACGGTCGCTGCCGAAACGCTGATTCAAGTCCAACACGGAATCTTGGTAATCGATGCCGAACTGCGGCCACATCGTATCAATGGCACGCTGCTGCGCCGCAGTCATATGCCCTTGGCGCAATACAAAGCTGCGGATGGAGCGTTTGTGCTCTTCAGGAACGGTAGAATCCGGAGTTATTTCGTTCATAAATTATTTCTTGTATCTGATAAAACTGGGGAAAGGTCGTCTGAAAATCTGCGATATGTTTCAGACGACCTCTGAATATATGGGGTCAACCTTCGAACGGTTTGTTCTTATAACTGATGAATAAAAATGGGACAAGCAGTTGAGAGTATAAATCCTACCGAACTTGTTTGCTTGCTGTTTTAAAGCATTACTATAGTGGATTAAATTTAAATCAGGACAAGGCGACGAAGCCGCAGACAGTACAGATAGTACGGCAAGGCGAGGCAACGCCGTACTGGTTTATAGTTAATCCACTATAAATGGCTCACTTGGAGCTTAGACACCCATTCTTGTTCATCCATTATATCGTTAATGAAATCACTATTACTGACAATATTCTGTTTGACGAAAAGGTCGTCTGAAAGATTCAGACGACCTTTGATTAATAAATGCAATGTCAGCAGTTTAATTCAACTGACTGAATACACTTATTTTTTCTTTTGAGCAGGCAGGTCGGTACAAGTACCCAGCGCCACTTCGGCAGCCATACCGATGGATTCGCCCAAGGTCGGGTGCGGGTGGATGGTTTTGCCGATGTCTGCCGCGTCGCAACCCATTTCGATGGCCAAACAGATTTCGCCAATCATATCGCCACCGTTCGGGCCGACGATACCGCCGCCGATGATACGGCCGGTTTCCGCATCAAAAATCAGCTTGGTGAAGCCGTTATCGCAACCGTTGGCAATCGCACGGCCGGAAGCTGCCCACGGGAAGTTGGCTTTGGTGATTTTGCGACCGGATGCTTTGGCAGACAATTCGGTTTCGCCAACCCATGCGACTTCGGGAGCGGTATAAGCCACGCCCGGGATTACGCGTGCGTCGAAGTAAGCTTTGTGTCCGGCGCAGTTTTCAGCGGCAACGTGACCTTCGTGAACGGCTTTGTGTGCCAGCATAGGTTGACCGACGATGTCGCCGATAGCGTAGATGTGCGGCACATTAGTACGCATTTGTTTGTCGACTTCGATGAAGCCGCGGTCGGTTACGGCAACGCCTGCTTTTTCGGCGCTGATAAGTTTGCCGTTAGGCGCACGACCGGCGGCAACCAATACGGCATCGTAGCGTTGCGGCTCTTTCGGCGCGTTCGCACCTTCAAAAGTAACGTAAACACCATCTTCTTTCGGCTCGACTGCAACGGTTTTGGTGTTAATCATGATGTTGTCAAAACGGTATTCGTTTTGTTTTTGCCATACTTTCACCAAATCGCGGTCTGCACCTTGCATCAGGCCGTCCATCATCTCAACAACGTCAAGACGCGAACCCAGCGTACTGTAAACCGTACCCATTTCGAGACCGATGATGCCGCCGCCGATAATCAGCAGTTTGCCCGGTACTTCTTTCAGAGCCAACGCGCCGCTGGAATCGATGATGCGCGGATCTTCGGGGATAAACGGCAGCTTGGTTACGCGGCTGCCCGCTGCGATGATACAGTTTTTGAACGCAACGATTTTTTTCTCGCCGGTAGGCGTAGCTTGTTCGTACACGTCGCCGGTAGTCAGCGACACTTCTAAGTGGTGCGGATCCAAAAATTGACCGTCGCCTTGGATAACGTCCACTTTGCGGCCTTTAGCCATACCTGCCAAACCGGTAGTCAGGCGGGAAACCACGCCTTCTTTGTAGCCGCGCAACATATCGATGTCGAGTTCAGGCTCGGGGTATTTGATGCCGTTGGCAGCCAAGTGGCGCACTTCGTCGATAACGGCAGCGTTGTGCAACAAGGCTTTTGAAGGGATACAGCCGACGTTCAAGCAAACGCCGCCCAAAGTTTTGTAACGCTCAACGATGGCAACTTTCAGGCCTTCATCGGCTGCAGCGAATGCAGCAGAGTAACCGCCAGGACCGCCACCCAATACGACTACGTCGTACTCAGCATCGGCAGAACCGCCGAATTGCGCAGCTTGCGGAGCAGGAGCGGCAGCTTTAGGGGCTTCTTGCGCAGGAGCAGCAGGTGCTTCGGCTTTAGGAGCGGCAGCCGCGCCTTCGGCTTCAACGACTACAATCAAGCCGCCTTCGGAGATTTTGTCGCCGACTTTGACTTTAACTTCTTTGACGACGCCAGCAACTTCGGCAGGCACGTCCATCGTCGCTTTGTCGGTTTCCAAGGTAATCAGGGTATCGTCAACGGCGATGGTGTCGCCTACGTTCACTTCAACCGCGATAATATCTACATTTTCGTGTCCGCCAATGTCGGGCACTTTTAATTCAACTAAGCTCATGTCTAATCTTTCTGAATGATATCCGGACTTCTGTTTTCAGACGACCTGTCGGGTTGTTTGTCGAAGGTCGTCTGAAATACGCTCGGATTACAGGGTAATGCGGCGGAAGTCTTTCAACAGGTTCGCCAGGAATACGGTGAAGCGCATACCGGCGGCACCATCGATGACGCGGTGGTCGAAGGACAGGCTCAACGGACACATTAGGCGAGGAGCGAACTCTTTGCCGTCCCAAACCGGTTTGATTTGGGATTTGCACACGCCCAAAATAGCGACTTCAGGTGCATTCACAATCGGAGTGAAACCTGTACCGCCGATACCGCCCAAGCTGGAAATGGTAAAGCAGGCGCCTTGCATTTCTTGCGGTTTGAGCTTGCCTTCGCGGGCTTTTTTAGACAATTCGGTCAGCTCTTGGCTGATTTCTTTCAGACCTTTTTGATCCACGTCTTTGATGACTGGAACAACCAAGCCGTTCGGCGTATCGGCTGCGAAACCGATGTTGAAGTAGTTTTTCAGCACCAGATTGTCACCGTCCAAAGAAGCGTTGAATTCAGGGAAGGCTTTCAGCGCAGAAACGGAGGCTTTGATGATGAACGCCAACGGAGACAGTTTCACGCCTTCGCGTTCCCATTCTTTGTTCAGCTGTTTGCGGAATTCTTCCAAATCGGTCATATCCGCTTCTTCGTGTACGGTAACGTGCGGGATAACTACCCAGTTGCGAGACAGGTTTTGACCGGAAATTTTCTTAATGCGGGACAATTCTTTAACTTCGACATTACCGAATTTTGAGAAGTCCACTTTAGGCCACGGCAACAAGTCCAGACCGCCGCCCAAAGATGCGCCGGCAGCAGCAGGTTTCGCCGCACCGCCTTGCATTACCGATTTCACAAAGGCTTTGATGTCGTCGCCCATGATACGGCCTTTCAAACCTGTACCTTTGACTTGACCCAAATCTACGCCCAATTCGCGCGCCAGTTTGCGTGCGGAAGGACCAGCGTGTGCTTTGGCAAAAGCAGCTTCGTCGATTTTAGCAGCGGCGGGTGCAGGAGCGGCAACAGGAGCCGGAGCTGCTGCAGGCGCGGCAGCCGGAGCAGGTGCTGCTGCCGGTGTGGCGGCTTGAGCAGGAGCGGGAGCTGCGGCAGAACCGGCGGTTTCCACTTCGATAATGGCAGTACCTTCAGATACTTTGTCGCCGACTTTCAGGAATACGGCTTTAACGACACCGGCAGCCGTACAAGGTACGTCCATGGTCGCTTTGTCGGTTTCCAGAGTAATCAGCGTGTCGTCTTCGGCAACAGTGTCGCCAACTTTGATTTCAACGGCGATTACATCTACATCAGTATGACCGCCAATATCAGGAACGGCTACTTGAACGGTTGCACCGCCTGCAGGAGCGGCAGCGGGTGCAGCGGCAGGTGCAGGTTGTGCCTCAGTGGCAGGAGCCGGAGCGGCTTCAGCAGCGGCAGCACCGGTTTCAACGGTCAGAATCACGCCGCCTTCGGAGATTTTGTCGCCAACTTTGACTTTCACTTCTTTGACAACGCCTGCTGCATCGGCAGGCACGTCCATAGTGGCTTTGTCGGTTTCCAGTGTAATCAGGGTGTCGTCAATGGCGATGGTGTCGCCCGCTTTGACTTCTACTGCGATGATATCGACGTTTTCATGACCGCCGATATCGGGTACTTTGATTTCTACGATACTCATTTGAGTTCCTTTGATGATTTCGGTTTGAGGTCGTCTGAAAAACAGTTTCAGACGACATCACTTATGTTTTCCGGCACGGATAACCATTTCCAGAGCAGCTTTTCTGCGCTTCGAAGCTTTTGTACAAATTGCGCCCACTGCTTGGTAACTCAAGGTCTATCCGTTATGCAAACCGTCAACGTATTCTTGATCCAGACGACCCTGCAAGCAAATTTACTTTGAGGTCGTCTGAAAACAGAATTAACGTTTCCAGCTTGGAGCCACGTCGGCATTGATGCCGTATTTTTCGATGGCTTGCTGAACGGTTTCTTTGCTGACTTTGCCTTGTTCTGCCAATGCGCTCAATGCTGCCACGGCAACGTTATAGCGATCCACTTCGAAGAAGCGGCGCAGGTTGGCACGGCTGTCGGAGCGGCCGAAACCATCGGTACCCAAGACATGGTAGTCGTTCGGAATGTACGCGCGGATACGGTCGGCATAGCTGCGGATATAGTCAGTAGCGGCGATAACCGGACCGTCATGACCTTGCAGTTGTGAAGTAACGAAAGGCACTTTTTCAGCTTCCAGCGGATGCAGGCGGTTGAAACGTTCTGCTTCGATGGCATCGCGGTGCAGCAGGTTGAAGGACGGGCAAGACCAAATGTCTGCTTCTACGCCGAAGTCGGCTTTCAGCAATTCGGCACCGGCAATCACTTCTTGCAGGATGGTACCAGAACCCATCAATTGAACTTTCTTGTCGCCTTTACCGCCGGCTTTCAGCAGGTACATACCTTTCAGGATGTCTTGTTCCGCACCTTCAGGCATGTCCGGATGAGCGTAGTTCTCGTTCATCAGGGTGATGTAGTAGAACACGTCTTCGTTATTGGCATACATACGGCGCAGACCGTCTTGTACGATAACGGCTACTTCGTATTGGAAGGTCGGATCGTAAGAAACGCAGTTCGGGATCAAATCGGCTTGAATGTGGCTGTGACCGTCTTCGTGTTGCAGGCCTTCGCCGTTCAAGGTTGTACGGCCGGCAGTACCACCCAACAGGAAGCCGCGTGCGTGCATATCGCCGGCAGCCCATGCCAAGTCACCGATACGTTGGAAACCAAACATGGAGTAGTAAATGTAGAAAGGAATCATCGCGAAGTTACTATTGGCGTAGCTGGTTGCAGCTGCAATCCAGTCAGCCATCGCGCCTGGTTCGTTAATACCTTCTTGCAAGATTTGACCATCAACGGATTCTTTGTAGAACATCAGTTGGTCTTTGTCTTGCGGGGTGTATTGCTGACCTTTCGGGTTCCAAATACCGTATTGGCGGAACATGCCTTCCATACCGAAGGTACGGCTTTCGTCGGGAACGATAGGTACGACGCGTTTGCCGATTTTTTTGTCTTTCAACAGGGTAGACAGAATGCGGACAAATGCCATAGTGGTCGAGAATTCACGATCACCGCTGGATTTCA
The DNA here is from genome assembly GCF_003044445.1 of Neisseria mucosa. Classification (GTDB taxonomy): domain Bacteria; phylum Pseudomonadota; class Gammaproteobacteria; order Burkholderiales; family Neisseriaceae; genus Neisseria; species Neisseria mucosa_A. Next base: position 22,951 of record NZ_POWX01000017.1, on the reverse strand, counting down.
GTTGCGCATCAAATGCGGACAACTCAGGCACTTCCAATACCTCTTTTGTCGGATGACGTTGAGGCAGGTAACCACCCAAGGCTTCGCGGCGCGCGTGCAGGTATTTGTACTCTTCACTGTCAGGAGCGAAGGTCAGGTAAGGCAGATCGCCACTGTCGATTTGTTCGTCGGTAACAGGAATGTCAAAGCGGTCGCGGAATTGTTTTAGAGACGCTTTGTCCATTTTTTTGGCTTGGTGGGCAACGTTTTGACCTTCGCCGGATGCACCCATACCATAACCTTTAATGGTTTTCGCCAAAATTACGGTAGGTTTGCCGTCTGCATGGTTAGCTGCGAGATCATAAGCGTTGTACACTTTTTGAGGGTCGTGACCGCCACGATTCAATGCCCAGATTTGCTCATCGGTCATATCGGCAACCAATGCTTTTAATTCAGGGGTATTGAAGAAATGTTCGCGCACGTACGCACCGTCTTTGGATTTGTAAGTTTGGTAGTCGCCGTCCAAACATTCTTCCATGCGTTTGCGCAGGATACCGTCTTTATCTTTAGCCAAGAGGCGGTCCCAACGGCGACCCCAGATGACTTTAACAACATTCCAGCCTGCGCCGGCAAAGTTGCCTTCTAATTCTTGGATGATTTTGCCGTTACCGCGAACAGGACCGTCCAAGCGTTGCAGGTTACAGTTAATAACGAAAATCAGGTTGTCCAAACCTTCGCGTGCTGCCAGGGCAATCGCGCCTTGGCTTTCAGGTTCGTCCATTTCGCCGTCACCACAGAAGCACCATACTTTACGGCCTTTGGTTTTTGCCAGGCCGCGGGATTCCAAGTATTTCAGGAAACGGGCTTGGTAAATCGCCATGATCGGACCCAAACCCATAGATACGGTTGGGAATTGCCAGAAATCAGGCAGCAAGTGCGGATGCGGGTAAGAAGGCAGACCATGTCCGTCCACTTCCTGACGGAAATTGTTCAGTTGGTCTTCAGTCAGACGGCCTTCAACGAAAGCGCGGGCATAGATGCCTGGAGAAACGTGGCCTTGGAAGAATACCAAATCACCTTCTTCGCCTTCGCCTTTAGCTTTCCAGAAGTGGTTGAAACCCACTTCGTACATGGTTGCTGCGGATTGGAAAGATGCGATATGACCACCCAGCTCCAAATCTTTTTTACCGGCACGCAATACGATGGCGGCGGCGTTCCAGCGCACAAATGCACGGATGCGGTGTTCGATGTTTTGATCGCCCGGAATGCCTTTTTCGTCTTCAACCGAAACGGTATTCAAATACGGGGTGGTTGTGCCGTGAGGCATACGGACGCCTTTGTCGCGGCTGTATTTAACCAGATGCTCCAACAAGTATTGTGCGCGTTCGCTGCCTTCGTATTCTAGAACTGAGCTTAACGCGTCCAACCACTCTTGGGTTTCAATCGGGTCAACATCGTGTAATTGGGTGGACATAGTATCTATCCTTATGTTGAGTGTTATTTAATGACGGAGGGTTATACCCCTAATGTTTTCGTTTGCGAAAATTGATATACAAAAACGAAAAATTTCTAAAATCAAATCAAATAAAATTAGATAATCTAAATCTTTTCAATCAGTTAAAAACTGGATTAAAAACAAAAGACGCACTGGTGAATTTATTTGAATCTGCTTCGCTTCGAATCGTATCAGCAAACGGTATAACTAGCAAATTTCAATTTAATATATTCAAAAACAATCAAACTTTTCCCATTTAATTTTCTTTTTTAACACAAAAACGAAAATAAAATGAAAAAAACCGAAATAACCTTTTAACCGTTTTTGAAATAGCTTTGCTACTATATTTCAGACGACCTTTTTACTGCTCCTCCGAATGCCGGCGTTTGATAAGGATGCGGACAGCGCCGTCATTACCCTCGCGAGGTTCGATATAGGCAAGAACATCTGGATGCTGCATCAGCCAACGGCGCGTCATATTTTTTAAAACAGGTTTATAACCTGCCGAACCCAAGCCGCTACCGTGGACAATTTCGGCACAAACGCCGCGCTTTTGGATAAACACGATAAATTCATTTAATACCTGTTGTGCTTCCTCTTGCGTATAGCCGTGCAAATCAACATCGGCAACGACGGGATAATGGCCGTTACGCAGGCGTTGCAGGTCGTTTTTACCTTGCCCGTTCTTACTGAACGAAGCAGGCGGCTCATCCCAACCGCCGTTGCCGATATAAAAATAATCTTCCTCATTTAATGAAGATGCTTCTTTCGGACGCGGCTTTATCGGTGATTTATCGCGTGGAGCAGAATAATATTGCGAAGTTTGTTTCAACGGGGTTACCGTCCCGACCATGCTTGCAAAATCGGCATTCTCGGCTTCCTGCTTTTTAGCTGCCGCTTCTGCTGCAGCCTTTTCTTCCGCTTCTTTTTTCGCCTGTTTACCTAAGGCCTGAAGGGTAGATTGGAAATCTGTTTTCATAAATGGATACCTGAAACGCTAAACGATTTTCAGACGACCTCTTTTACAAACAAGGTCGTCTGAAAATGGGAAAATAATTTACGGTTCTATCTAACTAAAGATATTTCCGCATTAATTCGCATTCGACTTTAACTTCCCGATTCAACTGCAATACCGCAGAACCCAAAGATTCATAACGGTTGATGCGGTAAAACGGAACGGAATTGAGCGAAGCATAAAGTTTTAAAAAACTCAATCCGGCATGATGCGCCAACTCTTCGGCACGCCTCAGCAATGCCGTACCCAAACCTTGATTGTGGAAAATCGGATGCACATAAAGCGCGTCTAATTGCGCTTCCTTAAAATCGACTTGGAAAAATCCACGGATGGCCCCTTTGTATTCCACCACCCACAAAGCCTTATCCGGATCGTCGATGGTATGGCGGTAGCTTTCAGTGTCCAACAGCGCTTCCCATGCCTGAAGCACGTTCTCGTCGTAGCTTCGAATGCAGGCAAATTGGGCGGCATGAAGATGGGCATTATGGATGGCTTGGCAATCTTGTACTGTGGCGGGACGGAGTATGGTCAACAGGCTCATGATTCGGTACGTTATATCTGGCTTTCAGACGACCTTGATTGATTCTGAGGTCGTCTGAACATTCTAAAAATCAGCAAATTATAAACTTTGATGCAGCTTCGCCGCCACTTCAAAAGCAGTGTCGGCATCGGCGGACAAAACGGTAAAATGCCCCATTTTGCGCCCTTTCCGCGCGACTTTTTTGCCGTATAGGTGCAGGTGTGCATTCGGATGGCTTTGCAACGGCAGCCAATTCGGTTCGCCGCCGTCTTCCTGCCAGACGTCGCCCAAAATATTCGCCATGCAGCATGAAGAAAGCAACTTGGTGTCGGCGGGCGGCAGATTGCACATAATGCGTACCTGCTGCTGGAACTGGTCTGCGGCGCAGGCATCTATCGTATGGTGGCCGGAATTGTGCGGGCGCGGGGCGATTTCGTTGACGACCAATTCATGCGTGTCGCCAACGACGAACATTTCCACCGCCAACACGCCGACATAATCCAATTCGTCCGCCAAGCGTTGCGCCATCTGCCGTGCCTGTTGCTGCACATCGGCACTCAACCGCGCGGGGACGATGGAATAGGCGAGGATGCCGTTTTCGTGGATATTTTCGGCAGGATCGAAGGTTTGCACGTTTTCATTGTTCAGACGGCATACGATAACGGAAATTTCGCCGCGCAAATCCACCATTTTTTCTAAAACACAATCTACGCCGCCGTGTTCGGCAAACGCGGCCTTGAGTTCGTCCACCGTTTTGACGCGGATTTGACCTTTGCCGTCGTAGCCCAAAGTGGCCGTTTTCAGGATGCCGGGCAGGAATTGTGCGCTTGCTTCGCTGATGTCGTCTGAACGGCAAACCACTTGGTACGGCGCGGTTTGCAATCCTGCTTTGCGTATCCACGCTTTTTCCTGAATACGGTTTTGCGCGATGGCGACGCAGTCGCCGCTGGGGGAAACGTTGGTATGTTTTGCCAAAAAGCGCATTGCGTCGGCATTGACGTTTTCAAATTCAGTGGTAACTGCCGCGCATTTTGCCAACTCGTCCAAAGCGGCTTGGTCGTCAAACGGCGCGCACAAATGGCGGTCGGCAAATTCCGCCGCAGGCGCGTTGGGATCGGGGTCGAGAACGGTTACTTTGTAGCCCATGGTTTTGGCGGCAACGGTAAACATTTTGCCTAATTGGCCGCCACCGAGGATGCCGAGCATGGCTGGCGGGAGGATGGGGGATTTGTTCATAGTGGAATAATTCTGTTTAAACTGCCAAATCTAAGGGAAGGTCGGAAATATCTTTTAATCGTTTACCATTGACCATGATGTAAAACAAATCCAAAGCGTCTTCATAATTCAATGATTGTAAAGTTTGTTCCAGCTCATATAAGGCAAAATGGCAAACGCAATCTATTTCCCCTGTACCCAAGGCAATGGATGAAATGCGGCTTGGCGTCGGTTCTGCCGTTACGACAACAATGTGCGGCAGTCTGCCTTTTCTATTTCTAACCAAATTCAATCCTTCAGAACGGGCATTTTGAGCCCTGTCGCTGCGAATCGTCCATTTACAAGAGATACTGGCGTGGAGCAGCGGCATATTGCCATTACCCGCACGCAAACTGGCATATGTGGCAATATTTTCATCAACTAAAAATTCATTACGGTTGATTTCTGCATCTGAAATCAAATTTCTGGTAACGATAATATCGGGAGTAATGGTGTAATCACTGCCCAAGGCGGCAGCCAATTCGGGGTTTTCTTCGGCAGCCTTGGCTAAGGCTGTCAGATGTGCGTATTGCTGATAACGTGCGATTTCCAGACGGTTGCGAGAACCGACCTGCTTAACATTCCAGTCGCCGGGTCTGATATGCTGCAATTTCTCAAAAGCAGATTGGACAAACTCACTGCATATTGCTTCAAAAGCATTTCCCGATGTCTGACCGGGTAATCTTTCCGAAACCGTTTCCGAATGCAGTAAGTCGGCAATCCCCTTGGCTATATTGCAACTTCGGGTATTGCTCCCATCCGCATTGCTGACTACGCCTCTATTGTTGGTTGCAAGAACATTGCCATCCAATAATTTCTTATGGAAAATCCTGCGTTCTTGGGTAAAAAGCGGATTCATTTAATTTTCCTTTTTTAAGGCTTTGATAATCTGCCTGCCCACCGCTTCGGCTACCGGCGGGGGAAAAGCGTTGCCGATTTGGCGGTACATAGGCGTTTTTTTACCAAAAAATTGCCAGTCATCAGGAAATCCTTGGATACGCGCTGTCATTCGGGCAGTCAATCTAGGCATCCCCGAAAAGTCTTCAGGCGGCGCACTATTCCACAAACCTGAACCATCCACACCCAACTCCGCCCATGCGCGTTTGGACCGTGTAGGCCCCAAGTCAGCACCGCCGTGTTTTTTTGAACCTCCAACTAAAGTTGGAGCGATTTGGTCTGCCTTCAAACGCCAATCATGCACACCTTGCCAGTTATTCTCTGACATTAAGTCAAACAGTAATTCACCAACAGTTTGCGGTTGTTTTACGGTCGGTTCAGGCCACTTGAAAAAATCTGCATATTCGTTTTTTAATGCAACAAACAAAACTCTGGGTCTAAGTTGCGATACCCCATAGTCAGCGGCATAGAGCAACTTCCATTGACCTATGTAACCCAACTTGGCAAATTGTTCTGTAATATGGTTGCGATAATCTTCAAATTTTGGGTCAAGTAACCCCCGCACATTTTCTAACATGATGGCTTTAGGGTCAGTTTCCTTAGCTAGACGAATAGCCTCAGGGAATAAATCGCGTTCATCATCTTTTCCTAATTGTTTACCTGCTTTGGAAAAAGGTGGGCAAGGAACTCCACCGGCTAATAAATCAATACCTTTATATTTATTTCCCCGAACTAGACGGACATCTCCTTCAATAATATTCCAATTAGGGCGATTTAAACGTAGTGTCTGACAAGCTGGAGATTCGATCTCGATCAGTGCAGCATGGGAAAAGCCTGCTCTTTCTAAACCCAAGGCTTGTCCTCCTGCCCCTGCACAAATTTCTAATGATGTGAATTGCATTGTGATCTTTTGCGTAAGTTTCTCTGATGTTGCTTTGTGATTTTCAGACGACCTTCTCTCTACAAAGGTCGTCTGAAATTTATTTATCCAACCCTTCCTGCACCATCTGCGCCGCCCTAACCACTGCTCGGGCTTTGTTCTGCGTTTCCTGCCATTCGGAGGTCGGATCGGAGTCGGCGACGATGCCTGCGCCACTTTGGACGTATAGCGTGTTGTTTTTCACTACGGCGGTGCGGATGGCGATTGCCAAGTCCATGTCGTTGTTGAAGCCCCATACGCCGACGGCGCCGCCGTAGATACCGCGTTTGCTCGGTTCGACTTCTTCGATGATTTCCATGGCGCGGACTTTGGGTGCGCCGGAAAGTGTGCCAGCGGGGAACGTGGCGGCGAGGATGTCCATATTGGTGACTCCCTCTTTCAGACGACCTTCGACGTTGGAAACGATGTGCATCACATGGGAGTATTTTTCAATCACCATTTTGTCGGTTACTTTGACTTCGCCTGTTTTGCTGATGCGGCCGACGTCGTTGCGCCCTAAATCGATAAGCATGACGTGTTCGGCGATTTCTTTGGCGTCACTTAATAAGTCCTGCTCGTTGGCAAGGTCTTCTGCGGGGGTTTTGCCGCGCAGGCGCGTGCCGGCGATGGGGCGGACGATGACGTCGTCGCGTTCGCGGCGGACGAGGATTTCGGGCGAGGAACCGACGATGTGGAAATCGCCGAAATCGTAGTAAAAGAGGTAAGGCGAAGGGTTGAGCGTGCGCAGGGCGCGGTAGAGGGCGAGCGGGCTGTCGGTGAATTCCATACTCATGCGCTGGCTGGGGACGACCTGCATGCAGTCGCCTGCGAAGATGTAGTCTTTGATTTCGTTGACGCAGGCTTTGAACGGTTCTTCGCCGAACTCGCTGACGGCTTCAGTGTGTTTGCTGCCGAGCGAAAGCGGGATGGCGCAGCTTTGGCGCAACTGGGTGCGGATGTCTTCGAGGCGTTCGCGGGCGCGTTCGTAACCGTCGGGCTGTGAGGGATCAGCGTAAACGATGAGGTGGATTTTGCCGCTCAAATTGTCGATAACCGCCAACTCTTGCGACAGCATCAGCAAGATGTCGGGCGTACCGAGCGGGTCGGCTTTGGCGGTGTTTTTCAGGCGGTGGGCGAAGTGTTCGAAATTGTAGATGGTTTCGTAACCGAAGTAGCCGACCAATCCGCCGGTAAAGCGCGGCAGGCTTGGGATTTCGGGCGTTTTGAAGCGGTTGTGGAAGGCTTCGATAAAGGGCAGCGGATTGCCGTCGTGTTGCTCGACGATTTCGCCGTTTTGATAAACATCGACATGTTTGCCGCTGGCTTTGAGATAGTGGCTGCAAGGCAGTCCGATAAAGGAATAGCGGCCGAAACGTTCGCCGCCGACAACGGATTCGAGCAGATAGGTATAGGGGCGGTTGGCGAGTTTGAGATAGAGGGAAAGCGGCGTATCCAAGTCGGCAAGGAGTTCTTGCACGAGCGGGATGCGGTTGTAGCCTTGGGCGGCTTGGGCTTGGTATTCTTGTTTACTGATCATTTCGGTTCCGTTGTGCGGGTGTTTTCAGACGACCTTGCGAACGTGTAAAAGTCTTTGAAAAAGCTTGGAACGACGTGCTTGGCGGGCAGAAAAAACAAGCCCTCGCCATCGTCGCAAAATTGCGGAAAAGTATAACATTTTATGCGGATTGTTGACAGTTTTGGTTTTTCAGACGCCCCCTCCCTGCCGTATAATGCCGTTTTCTGTTTCCGCTTCCCAAACGACCATCATGACCGAATCCATACGCCTCCCCACCGCCTCGCTCAAACCCGCCACCGTCGCTCTACCCGGCTCCAAAAGCATCAGCAACCGCACCCTGCTGCTCGCTGCTTTATCCGACAACACTTGCGAAATCCATTCCCTGCTGAAATCCGACGATACCGACCGTATGTTGGAAGCGCTTGATAAACTCGGCGTTGAAATCGAATATCTTGCCGAAGGTCGTCTGAAAGTGCACGGCACAGGCGGGCGTTTCCCCAATCGGACTGCCGATTTGTTTTTAGGCAACGCAGGAACGGCGTTTCGTCCGCTGACTGCCGCGCTGGCCGTTTTGGGCGGTGATTATCATCTGCATGGCGTGCCTCGTATGCACGAACGCCCTATCGGCGATTTGGTCGATGCGCTGCGGATTGCCGGCGCCGATGTCGAATATCTCGGCAACGAACACTATCCGCCGCTTCATATCGGCGAACGCCAAGACCGCGTCGAGCGCGTGATTCCGATTAAAGGCAATGTGTCCAGCCAGTTTTTGACTGCCCTCTTGATGGCGCTGCCGCTGACCGGGCAGGCATTTGAAATCCGTATGGTCGGCGAGTTGATTTCCAAGCCCTATATCGACATCACATTGAAACTGATGGCGCAATTCGGCGTACAGGTTGCCAACGAAGACTACCGCGTCTTCAAAATCCCCGCGGATGCCCGCTACCACGCGCCCGAACATCTGCACGTCGAAGGCGATGCCTCCAGCGCATCCTACTTCCTCGCAGCCGGTTTGATTGCCGCCACGCCCGTCCGCGTTACCGGTATCGGCGCAAACAGCATACAGGGCGATGTTGCCTTTGCCCGCGAGCTGGAAAAAATCGGTGCGGACGTGATTTGGGGCGAAAACTTCGTCGAAGTCTCGCGCCCAAAAGAACGCGCCGTCCAAGCCTTTGATTTGGATGCAAACCATATCCCCGATGCCGCCATGACCCTCGCCATCGTTGCGCTTGCCACAGGACAAACCTGCACGCTGCGCAACATCGGCTCATGGCGCGTCAAAGAAACCGACCGCATCGCCGCGATGGCAAACGAGTTGCGCAAACTTGGTGCAAAAGTTGTCGAAGAAGCCGAAGCGATTCACATCACCCCGCCTGAAACTCTGACGCCCGATGCCGTCATCGACACTTACGACGACCACCGCATGGCGATGTGTTTCTCGCTGGTTTCCCTGTTGGGCGTACCCGTCGTCATCAACGACCCAAAATGCACCCATAAAACCTTCCCGACTTATTTTGAAGTGTTCTCATCGCTGACCAACGCGGTTTAAAGCGGGAAGACGTTTACCCAAACAAAAAGGGCGTTAAATATTGTTAGCCGTCCCTTTGGGATGGCAATATATAAGGTCGTCTGAAAATATCGTTCCGCAATCCAACTGCCGAACCGTTTTCAGACGACCTTTTGCTATAATCCGTCCGTTTCCCCACGCTCCTTTTGATATGAACACCCCAAAAGCCTTTGCCATCCTCGGTCCGACCGCCGGCGGGAAAACCGCTCTTGCCTTGAAAATCGCCGAAGCCCTGCCGGTCGAAATCATCAGCCTCGATTCCGCGCTGGTGTACCGCGATATGGATATCGGCACGGCAAAGCCGACGGCTGCCGAGCGTGATGCCGTGCCGCACCACCTTATCGACATTATCCCGCCGACGGAGTCTTACAGCGCGGCGGAGTTTGTCGGCGACTGCGTGCGGCTGGCGGAGGAAATCCGCGCGCGCGGCAGGCTGCCTTTGATTGTCGGCGGCACGATGATGTATTTCCACGCGCTGACCGAAGGCTTGAACGACCTGCCCGAAGCCGATGCCGCCGTGCGCGCCCAGTTGCAGGAAGAAAAACAACGATACGGCTTGGCGCATCTGTATCAAAGCCTTCAAACCATAGACCCTGAAACCGCAGGTCGTCTGAAACCGAACGACAGCCAACGTATCGAACGCGCTTTGGAAGTGTACCGCCTGACCGGCAAGCCCCTGAGCGCGCATTTTGCCGAAAAAGCCGACTACACCCCGCCGCTCGACCTCTGCACCACCGCCCTGATTCCCGAAAACCGCGCCTTGCTGCACGAAAACATCGCCCGCCGTTTCACGCAAATGCTGGAGCAAGGCTTCATCGACGAAATGCGCGCCCTGCGTCAAAAATATCCCGAGCTGACCGCCGATATGCCCTCCATGCGCTGCGTCGGCTATCGGCAAGCATGGGATTACCTCGAAGGCTTGACCGATTACGACACCTTTGTCGAAAAAGGCATCGCCGCCACCCGCCAGCTTGCCAAACGCCAACTCACTTGGCTGCGCAAAATCCCATTGGCGCACAGCATCGACCCTTACACCGACGGCGACCACGTTCAGACGACCTTAGCACTCGTCCGCCGCCATTTCCAAATCTAAAAGCCATGCCGACCCTGTTGACCATGCCGCCCGTCGCCCCGCAAACCTTATCCGCCCTGCAAGCCCTCGGCATCCGCAGCGTAGAGGAGCTGCGCGACGCCGGTTCCGTCCAAGCCTTCCTGCTGCTCAAGGCTGCCGGACTGACCGTTACCCGCAGCACGCTTTGGCAACTCGAAGCCCTGTTGCTCGGTATCAAACCGCAAGAGCTGCCGCAAACGCAGAAAACCGCTTTGGAGCAAGCCGTCAAAAACCATCCGCCCGTCGCCGTTTTCCCCACGTCGTTTGAAATGGAAACCTTCATGCGCGCTGCCTCAGTGCAGGCAGAACAATCCGCCCGCATCGGCGAAATCCCTGTCGGTGCGGTCGTCGTCTCCAACAATCAAATCATCGCCGCCGCACACAACACCTGCGTCAGCGATCACGACATCAGCCGCCACGCCGAAATCCGCGCCCTTGCCACCGCGGGTGCCGCCCTTCAAAACTACCGCCTCGACGAGTGCGATCTCTACATCACGCTCGAACCCTGCGCCATGTGCGCCTCCGCCATCATTCAAGCCCGCGTCCGCCGCGTCATCTACGGCGCGGCAGAACCCAAAACCGGCGCGGCAGGCAGCGTTGTCAATCTGTTTGCCAACCCGCTGCTGAACAAACACACGGCAATCAAAGGCGGCATTTTGGAAGACGAGTGCAAAGCCGTTTTACAGGCGTTTTTTCAGACGAGGCGGAAACAGGGTTGAGAAAATCAAAAAGGTCGTCTGAAAATCACCCAAACCATCCTATCCCTTACACCCGCTTTTAATCTGCTAAAATCCCGCTTTTACAACCCACCACGGCGGCCCGAAAAATTTTCCGGCTGCCGCAACCCATTGTCCCTACGCCATGACCTACCCTATCCCCAAACCCCGTGAAAAATCCCGTTGGCTCAATCTGTCTCAAGGCTCGCTGCCCTTGGCCTTGGCGCGTTATCTGCCGCATAAGCAGCTCAAGGTTGTCTTGACCCAAGATGCGGAACAGGCGCTACGCCTTCAGACGGCCTGGCTGTTTTTCCGTCCGCACGATACGGCGGTGTTCCTGCCGGACTGGGAAACGCTGCCTTACGAGCGTTTTTCGCCGCATCAGGATTTGGTGTCGGAGCGCTTGTCGGCGTTGTGGCAGATTAAGAGCGGCGCGGCGGACGTGTTGTTTGTGCCGGTTGCCACGGCGATGCAGAAGCTGCCGCCTGTGCCGTTTCTGGCGGGGCGCACTTTTTGGCTGAAAGCGAGGCAGACTTTGGATATAGGTCGTCTGAAAACCGATTTGGTGGATGCGGGTTACAACCATGTTTCCCATGTTGTCGCGGCGGGCGAGTTTGCCGTGCGCGGCGGCATTGTCGATTTGTTTCCGATGGGCAGCGAAATGCCGTACCGCATCGATTTGTTTGACGATGAAATCGACAGCATCAAAACCTTTGATACCGAGACGCAGCGCACCATCTCCCCTGTTTCCGAAATCCGCCTGCTGCCGGCGCACGAATTCCCCACCGACAGCGAGGCGCAAAAAATCTTCCGCAGCCGCTTCCGCGAGGAAGTCGATGGCAATCCGAACGATGCCGCCGTATACAAAGCCGTCAGCAACGGCCACTTCGGCGCAGGCGTGGAATACTACCTGCCGCTGTTTTTTGAAAACGAGCTGGAAACGCTGTTTGACTATATCGGCGAAGATGCGTTGTTTGTCTCTTTGGGCGATGTTCACGCCGAAGCAAACCGCTTTTGGAGCGACGTTAAATCGCGTTACGCCATGGCGCAGGGCGACGAAACCTATCCGCCTTTGCTTCCACAGCATTTGTATCTCTCTGCCGATGTATTCGCAGGTCGTCTGAAAAACTACGGACAGGTGCTGCCCGATGTTTCCGGCAAAGAACACACCCTGCCCGATCTTGCCGTCAACCGCCAATCCGACGAGCCGTTGCAGGCATTGAAGGATTTTCAGACGACCTTTGAAGGACGGATTTTGCTGTGCGCCGAAAGTCTGGGACGGCGCGAAACCATGCTCGGCTTCTTGCAACAAAACGGCTTGAAGGCCAAACCTGTGTCCGACTGGCAGGGCTTTTTATCGGCGCACGAGCCGCTGATGATAACGGTCGCTCCGTTGGCATACGGGTTCAAACTAGGCGGGCTGAACTCTCCGAGCCAACAGCAACCTACTCCCGCCTCCGAGGGAGAAGGCAAAACGGTTACCGACCAAACCGAATTTTCCGCAGCCGCAACAAACCCTCTCCCTAGCCCTCTCCCGCAGGAGAGGGAACAAAGTGCCGCTGCCATTTCAGACGACCTGAAAACCAAAAGCAGCCTGCACCCCGTCGAAAGCAGTCTGCACGGGCAAATCCGACAGCAACCTGCCCCCTCCCCCGTGGGGGAGGGTTGGGGAGAGGGCAAAGCGGTTGCTGACCAAACCAAATTTTCCGCAGTCGCAACAAATCCTCTCCCTAGCTCTCTCCCACAGGAGAGGAAACGGAATACAGCTGCCGTTTCAGACGACCTGAAAACCGAAAACAGCCTTCACTCCGTCGAAAGTAGTCTGCACGGGCAAACCCGACAGCAACCTGCCCCCTCCCCCGTGGGGGAGGGTTGGGGAGAGGGCAAAGCGGTTGCCGCTCAAAGTTCCATCGCCGTGATCACCGAATCCGAACTCTACCAATACGTCGCCCGTTCGCGCGCCCACAACCGCCGCAAGAAACATGCCGCCGTTTCAGACGGCCTGTTACGCGACCTTGCCGAAATCAATATCGGCGACCCTGTCGTGCACGAAGAACACGGCATCGGGCGGTATATGGGCTTGGTAACGATGGATTTGGGCGGCGAAACCAACGAAATGATGTTGCTCGAATACGCGGGAGAAGCGCAGCTTTATGTACCTGTTTCGCAACTGCATTTAATCAGCCGCTACTCTGGCCAAGCACACGAAAACGTCGCCCTGCACAAGCTCGGCAGCGGCGCGTGGAACAAGGCGAAGCGCAAGGCTGCCGAAAAAGCGCGCGACACCGCCGCCGAGTTGCTCAACCTCTACGCCCAACGCGCCGCCCAATCGGGGCACAAGTTTGAAATCAACGAGTTGGACTATCAGGCGTTTGCCGACGGCTTCGGCTACGAAGAAACCGAAGACCAAGCCGCCGCCATCGCCGCCGTGATTAAAGATTTGACGCAGGCGAAGCCGATGGACCGCCTTGTGTGCGGCGATGTCGGCTTCGGCAAAACCGAAGTCGCCCTGCGTGCCGCGTTTGTGGCGGTGATGGGCGGAAAACAGGTCGCCGTACTCGCCCCGACCACGCTTCTGGTGGAGCAGCACGCGCAAAATTTCGCCGACCGTTTCGCCGATTTCCCCGTGAAAGTCGCCAGCCTTTCGCGTTTCAACAACAGCAAAGCCACCAAAGCCGCGCTGGAAGGCATGGCGGATGGCACGGTCGATATCGTTATCGGAACGCACAAATTGGTGCAAGACGATATAAAATTCAAAAACTTAGGGCTCGTCATCATCGATGAAGAACACCGCTTCGGCGTGCGCCAAAAAGAGCAGCTCAAACGCCTGCGCGCCAATGTCGACATCCTTACCATGACCGCCACGCCGATTCCGCGCACCCTCAGCATGGCACTCGAAGGCCTGCGCGACTTCTCGCTGATTACCACCGCACCCAGCCGCCGCCTCGCCGTGAAAACCTTTGTCAAACCGTTCAGTGAAGGCAGCGTGCGCGAAGCCGTGTTGCGCGAACTCAAACGCGGCGGGCAAGTGTTTTTCCTGCACAATGAAGTGGATACCATCGAAAACATGCGCGAGCGGCTGGAAACCCTGCTGCCCGAAGCCCGCATCGGCGTGGCGCACGGACAACTGCGCGAGCGCGAGCTGGAACAAGTCATGCGCGACTTTTTGCAGCAAAGATTCAACGTGTTGCTCTGTTCCACCATCATCGAAACCGGCATCGACATCCCCAACGCCAACACCATCATCATCAACCGCGCCGACAAATTCGGGCTGGCGCAACTGCACCAGCTTCGCGGTCGCGTCGGCCGCAGCCACCACCAAGCCTACGCCTACCTGCTCACGCCCGAATACATCACCAAAGACGCAGAAAAACGCCTCGACGCCATCGCGGCGGCAGACGAACTCGGCGCAGGTTTCACCCTCGCCATGCAGGATTTGGAAATCCGCGGCGCAGGCGAAATTCTCGGCGAAGGACAATCCGGAGAAATGATACAGGTCGGCTTCACGCTCTACACCGAAATGCTCAAACAAGCCGTGCGCGACCTCAAAAAAGGCCGCCAGCCCGACCTCGACGCACCGTTGGGCATCACCACCGAAATCAAACTGCACAGCCCCGCCCTGCTGCCCGAAAGCTACTGCCCCGACATCCACGAACGGCTCGTCCTCTACAAACGCCTCGCCGTCTGCGAAACCGTGCAGCAAATCAACGCCATACACGAAGAACTCGTCGACCGCTTCGGCCTACCCGAACAACCCGTCAAAACCCTCATCGAAAGCCACCACCTGCGGCTCGCCGCCAAAGAATTGGGTATAGACGCCATCGACGCCACAAGCGAAGCCGTAACCATTACCTTCGGCAAACACCACCAAATCGACCCGACAGAAATCATCCTGCTGATTCAGACAGATAAAAAATACCGGCTGGCTGGGGCGGATAAGTTGAAGTTTACGGCTCAGATGGAGGATGTGGAAACGCGGATTAAGACGGTGAAAAGTGTGTTGAAGACTTTGAAAGAAAGAGTGGTAGCAAAGTAGAGGCTAGTGAAAAGAGGTCGTCTGAAAAATTTTCAGACGACCTTTTATCAAATGATGCAAAATACCACTTGTTTAACCTCGTGCGTGCCTCAGCCCCCACCTTCAGTTTTGTGCAGACTATGACTTGTATCGTTTGTTTATTTTTATAATTGCCGAAATTTCCAATAATCCCGTCCTTCAATTTTCCAATAACAAAATTCGTCCGGTATCAAATACCCAAAGTCCATTGCCTTAGAAAACCAACCATCATAGACATAATCTTCATGGCATCTGTCCCAATCCATATGAAGGTAAACTTCCGTATCAAAATTAATATAGAACAACGGCAGCCTCGAAGAAATCTGATTGATTTTTAAGAAATCACTTTGTTGACCAGAATCCGAGATAGGTTCATTGTACGACAACTTATTTTCGACAACGGAATATAACCTTACCGTTTCATCAGAAGTAAATCCCTGTAACATCAGTGCCTTCAATTCGTCTTTTTCCAGTACGACGACCGAATCTGATTGAAGATAGTTTTCGAAATTGTCCTTAGTTAATTGCCAGATGCCATTTCGGTAATAACAACTATTCATTTCATCCTGATATTGTTCTAACGTAATATTCCCGTTTTTAAAATCAAAATCTAAATCCAACTTCATATTTAATATGAAATTTTCTTTATAATCAATCAAATAATACATATTTCTCTTATAGACAAAAATGGATATACACTGGATGTACTCAAAGATGTTATCCAATAATTCAGATTTAAATTTCTCAATCTTTTCCATATTTGCCAAATTCCTTAATAACTTTATCTTCAAGCAAGCCGTAGCCCGCATGAAATCTGCAGGCAGAGTGTGCGCGATACGCACGCAGCGAGCTTGAATTTAATAAAAAGGGTCGTCTGGAACATTTTTCCGGTTTTCAGACGACCTTTTGTCAAATATTATCGGCAGCGGCTCAATGCCAACCTTAAACCTGCTCCGATTTCTTCAGGGCTGTTATCCAATGATAAAATTACATCGTCTTCATCAATGGCATCCCACGCTTCCAGCTTGACATGGCGGCTCGGGCTGATTTTCAGGCAGCCGTTGTGCAGCCAAATATCCCCGCTCATCATGTTTTTAAATAGGGCGCGTCTGGTTTTATAGCCCAAGTTCCCGCATAGGTTGGCAACCCAATCCTCATAGCGTTGCCGAAATTTTTCGGCATCAAAAAAATCTTGGTCTTCCGGACTGTCATAAACGAAAGTCCTGCTGTTCGCCAACGCTTGCAAGACCGTCGTGCCTAAAGTTTCATTGTCGGTATCCAATGGCAGGATATGGGGGGGATATGGGTGGTCTGGAGCATATCGCCCAAATCCTGACCATGTTTGAATAATCAAGGCTCTTTCATTTGCCTTATAGCCAGCCCAATAATCTTGTTCTTGATTGAAAGTCATTTATTCGATCTCCGTAATTTTGACTGTAATATTTCGATTTTTTCCCTACTCTACCACACGTTGCAACTGCAATCTTTGCTCCGTATTGGTTTGTGCAGCAAGCAGGCCGTAGTCCGCATAAAACCTTAAGGCAGGTTGATGAAAGGCTTCATGAGCGAATAAAGAAGCAATAAAAAGGTCGTCTGAAACCTTTTCAGACGACCTTTCAAATTACGATAGAAGCTAATCAAAGATAAACGATTTCGCCGCTTCGTCCTCTGCTCTCTTCACTTGCCCACCAAACAAACTGGGGCAATACGTCTTCGTAGTTTTTACGTTCGCTCTTCGATTCGCCGGGATGGGATTTGATGCGTTGCGGCGAATTAATCGGACCGGGAACCAGAACATTGGCACGCAGGTTTTCAAAGCGTTCCCATTCGTCGGCAGCCACTTTACACAAATAATTCAATGCGGCTTTGGATGCACCGAAACCGCCCCAGTAAGCTTTCGGGGTTTCGCCGTGGCTTTCGCCGACGAAGATGACGGACGCATCGGGCGACTGCTTCAGCAGCGGAAGCAGCGCACGGGTCAGTCCCATCGGTGCAACGGTGTTGATACGGTATTGGTTGACCCATTCGGCGACGGTTTGGAAATCTAAAGGCGAGAGCGCGTAAAAATAGCTGGCGCAATGGACGATACCGTCGAGTTTCCCCTGAATCGCTTCGCCGATGGTTGCGGCAAATTGTTCGAATTCTTTTTCTTCCGCGCCGATTAAATCGAAACAAATGGCAAACGGCTCGGGACAGCCTGCTTCGACAATCGCATCATAAACTTTTTCCAGCTTTTTTTGATGGCGTGCAACCAAAATCACGGTCGCCCCCGCTTCGGCATAGGCTTTGGCCACCTGTTCGCCCAAGCCTTGCGATGCTCCTGTTACCAGAATCGTTTTATTTTGCAATGTCGGCATAATTCTTCCTTAATTGTGAAGTTTGAGGGATTTACGGTATTTTAACGGTTTGCAGTGTCTTGTAAAGGCAATCGGAATAGGTCGTCTGAAACTCGGATTCGAGTTTCAGACGACCTTTATATTAATCCGAAATCAGCCAAACACCTTTCCGCCGCCGTCAAACCCGACTGTACCGCCGCTTCCAAGGTAGCCGGATAGCGCGGATGCAAGTAGTCGCCTGCGGGATAGATATTCCGCTGGTGCAGCCAAGCAAAATCGGGAGTGACGGAATTAGGCGTGCAGGCTGTGGTCGCCCGTTTTTCGGTGATAACGCGGACGGCTTCGGGTTCGTCTAAATAAGGGCAGATGCGTTTCACGTCTGCATGGACTTTCTCTGCCCATTCTTGGCTTTTGAACGCTCCGACGTGATCGGAAACGCTGATGACGGCGGCGACTTCGTTTGTCGGCAAACCGAGTGCGCCGCGATACACCAGCCATTGCGCCGTACCGTCGGCAAGTCCGGTCAGCGGCTGAGGCAAATGGACGGGAACGGCATAGCGCAGATAGACGGTGGTAATCGAGTGGTATTGGAGATTTTGATAGGTCGTCTGAATATAGTCGGGAGTATCTTCAGGGAAAAGATGGACGGCATGATACGGCGCAGTCGCAACAATAACGGCATCAAAAGCCTCATCATTCACAACAACTCGCCCGTCAGGAAGGTTTTTCAGACGACCTACTCGGGTTTCAAGACGGATGTCCGCACCAAACTGCTTGAGTTTTGCCAACGCAGGCTCGGCAATGATTGCGCCTAAATCGCGCTTGGGCAAAAGGTAATCGCTGCCTGATTTGTCTGCCCACACGCCATCGGACAGCACATTGCATAGTATGCGCAGGCTCGCGTGTTCCAACGGCGTATTGAGCGCACCCCACACCAGCGGCTGCCAAAACTCTGTAACCAGCCTGCGCGGGACATTGCGCTGCCGCAGCCATTGGGCAACGACCAAATCAGCGCGCTTGCCGCGTGCGTAACGCTGCAACGCAGCCATATCGGATAACAGCCTGATTTTCAGAGAAAACGAAACTTTTTTAGCACGCAATATGCCGGTCAAAATATGAAGCGGCGAAGGAAAGTTGGTACTTTGAAACTGCAAACCCTCATACATATGCCATTGCAGCGGCAAACGGCAAAAAGCGGCTTCAGGGTCGGCGCCGATGTGCTCCATCAGCGTCAATACGCCGTGATAAGCGCCGAGCAAGATATGCTGCCCATTGTCCAAAAAACTGAATCCGTCAGCGTTTCCAGCCAAAGTACGCGCCCGTCCGCCCGCCTGCCGACCGGCTTCAAACACAGTAACATCAACACGGCGCGCCAACGACACTGCAGCAGACAAACCTGCCCAGCCTGCGCCGACGACGGCAATTTTCGGGCGAAGATGCGGAGTATTCATGGCTTAAATCCGAATAACCAGGTTTTCAGGGCAATACGCTTTTTGCGCGGCGAAGGAATGGCAATTTTATAAGTCAGGACGTTTTGCGCGCCGTCGCGGTCGATTTCGTTCAGCAGCGCGTAATAAATCGCCGCCATCACCAACCCGACTTTTTGGGATTTTTTATCGGCAGCAGGCAACAGCGACATCGCCTCGCGATAAGTTTCGCGGGCGCGTGAAACTTGAAAGCGCATCAGTTCGGCAAAATTATCCGTCGGCTTACACTGCATAATCACGCTTGCAGGTACGTTAAACTGCTGCATTTCCTCCATCGGCAGGTAAATCCGACCGTTGCGCGCATCCTCGCCGACATCGCGGATAATGTTTGTCAGTTGCAGCGCAAGGCCCATCTTATCGGCGTATTCCAGCGTTCGGTCGTCTGAAAAACCCAAAATCCGCGCAATCAGGCAGCCGACGACGCCCGCGACGCGGTGGCAATACAGTTTCAACTCTTCAAAACTGCCGTAACGCGCCTGAACCAAATCCATCTGCATCCCGTCGATTAAGGCTTCCAATTCATATTTCGGCAGCTTGAAAGTTTCCTTAACCTGCCGCAAAGCCTGATTGACCGGATGCTCCGGCATCACGCCGCCGAATACCTTGTCCAAATCGCCGCGCCACCAGTTCAACGTTGCCTGCGCCACATTCGGATCGGAACAGTCATCGACCACATCGTCCAATTCGCGGCAAAAAGCATACAAAACCGTTATCGCATCCCGCTTTTCCTGCGACAGGAAACGGAAGCCCGACAAAAAACTGGAGCGGCTTTCTTCTGCCTTCTGACGGCAATAATCAAGTCCTTGCACGGCGTGTCCTAAAAATTATCATAATAGTAAAATCGGATTTTATCGGATTTGGGGCAGTAGGGAAATTTCAGACGACCTTTATAAATAAACGGAATCCGATTATCGCAATTCCCTACCAAACCACTCAACTATCCGCCCGAAATCTGTTAAAATACCGACCTATCCTAATAAATACAGCATCAAAAGGCACACAATCATGGCTCTTTTGCAGATTTCCGAACCCGGCATGTCCGCCGCTCCGCATCAACACCGCCTCGCCGTCGGCATCGACTTGGGTACGACCAACAGCCTGGTTGCCACCGTCCGCAGCGGCAGCCCGGTTTGTCTGACCGATATGGACGGGCGTACCACCCTGCCCTCCGTCGTCCGCTACGGCGAAGGCGATGCCGTCGAAGTCGGCAAAGCCGCCCTTGCCGCCCAAAAAACCGACCCGCTGAACACCATCAGCTCCGCCAAACGCCTCATCGGCCGCACGCTTGCCGACCTCGCGCAGGACGCGCAATACCTGCCCTACCGTTTCACGCCCAACGAGCGCGTGGTCGAGCTGAACACCCGCCAAGGTGCCAAAACGCCTATCGAAGTGTCGTCTGAAATCCTCAAAGCCCTCAAATCGCGTGCCGAAGAAACTTTAGGCGGCGATTTGGTCGGCGCCGTCATTACCGTTCCCGCCTATTTCGACGACGCCCAACGCCAAGCCACCAAAGACGCCGCGCGTTTAGCGGGCTTGAACGTCTTGCGCCTGCTCAACGAGCCGACCGCCGCCGCGATTGCCTACGGACTGGACAACGCCTCCGAAGGTACGTTTGTCGTTTACGACTTGGGCGGCGGTACGTTCGACGTATCCGTATTGCAACTGACCAAAGGGCTGTTTGAAGTCAAAGCCACCGGCGGCAACAGCGCATTGGGCGGCGACGATTTCGACCACCGCCTGTTCTGCCACCTGCTCGAACAAAACGACCTTTCCAAACTCAACGAGCGCGACAGCCAGCTTCTGCTTTCCCTTGTCCGCGCCGCCAAAGAACAACTGACCGGCCAAACCGAAGCCGTCGTCGAAGCCACGCTTTCAGACGGCCGCAAAATCCATACCGTCATTACCCGCCAAGAGTTTCACCACCTGACGCAAAATCTGGTGCAAAAAACCATAGAGCCGGTTAAACAGGCACTGAAAGACGCTGGCGTGACTAAAGCCGACATCAAGGGCGTGATTATGGTTGGCGGTTCTACCCGTATGCTGCACGTTCAACAAGCAGTCGCCACCTTCTTCGGACAAACCCCGCTGAACAACCTCAACCCCGACGAAGTCGTCGCGCTCGGCGCCGCCATACAGGCGAACGTCCTTGCCGGCAACAAAACCGACGGCGAATGGCTGCTGCTGGACGTTACCCCCTTGTCGCTCGGTTTGGAAACCTACGGCGGCCTCGCCGAAAAGATTATCCCGCGCAATTCCACCATCCCCACCGCGCGCGCGCAGGATTTCACCACCTTCAAAGACGGTCAAACCGCCATGACGATACACGTCGTACAAGGCGAGCGCGAACTCGTTTCCGACTGCCGCAGCCTTGCCAAATTCACCCTGCGCGGCATTCCGCCCATGACCGCAGGCGCGGCGCGCATCCGCGTTACCTTCCAAGTTGACGCCGACGGCTTGCTGTCCGTTTCCGCCCAAGAACAAAGCACCGGCGTACAGGCGCAAATCGAAGTCAAACCTTCCTACGGCTTGGACGACGACACCATCACCCAAATGCTCAAAGACAGCATGAGCAACGCCGCCGAAGACATGGCGGCACGCGCCCGCGCCGAAGCCGTGGTCGAAGCCGAAAGCCTGACCGACGCAGTCAACGCCGCCCTTGAGTTGGATAGCGATTTGCTGGATGCCGAAGAATTGCAACAGATTCAGCAAGACATCGCCGATTTGCAAGGCCGTCTGAAAGACGGCAACGCCGAAGACATCCGCGCCGCCGTCGCCAAACTCAGCCGCAGCACCGACAACTTCGCCGCCAAACGCATGAACCGCAACATCCAACGTGCGCTGACAGGGCAAAGCGTTGATAATATTTGACGGCAAATGGTTTCAGACGGCCTTTGATAAAAAGGCCGTCTGAAAATCTAATATCCCAAACGACCTGATTACTTCTATGCGACTCTGGCACCAAACCCTCATCCCGCTACTCCCCCGCGCCCAGCTTTTGGGGCAACACCGCGAATGCGCCGCCCTGCGCGGAGCAGGCTGGGGCAGGCCGCACGCGACGGTGAATTACGTCTTCACCCATTCGCCTGACAAGCTCTATCTGTATCACGCGCTGATTATGGAAGAAATGGAAAAACGCGGTTACAAACCCGACCCGTTGTGGAAAGACCCGCTGTACCGCGGCAAAGCGGTTGCCCCTTATCCCGCACACGATATCGAAGCCGCCGATTCACCGATTTACCCCGAACACGATGATGCGTATCTAGACGAATGTCTGGAAAATTTAAAAAGCAAAGGTATCATGTTATAAACGGTTTCAGACGACTCCTTCATTACAAAAGGTCGTCTGAAAACGACTGACAAACCCTATCCACCCATTACAAGAGACAATAAAAATGCCCAAAATCACCGTACTCCCACACGCCGTATTATGTCCCGAAGGCGCAGTCATTGAAGACGCACCCGAAGGCAAAACCGTCCTTGACGTACTGCTCGACCACGACATCGAAGTCGATCACGCCTGTGAAAAATCCTGCGCCTGCACCACCTGCCACGTCATCATCCGCAAAGGCTTCGACAGTTTGGAAGAGCCGAGCGATCTGGAAGAAGACCTGCTCGACCAGGCATGGGGCTTGGAAGCCGACTCGCGCCTGAGCTGTCAGGCAGTGGTCGCCGACGAAGATTTGGTGGTCGAAATCCCCAAATACACCATCAACCACGCGCGCGAAGATCATTGATACAAAAAGGTCGTCTGAAACGGATCAAGCAATTTTCAGACGACCTCTGCCAACTTTTAAGACGTAAGTAACAAAATGGAGGCTAAAAATCCCCGCAAGCCTTATCCTATAAGGCTTTAAAAGAGGTCAAAGGCTTTGAATACAAAAATGCCCTTTTCGCGACTCAAAACAAGTCAAAAGGAACGGCTGCCGAAACGGCAAACAACGCTACAAATGCCATGCTTGCGGCAGACGGCTTAATCCGCAGGAAATATGGCAGGCATACAGCGAAGGCAAACAGACCGCCGCACAGCTTGCCAAAACTTACGGATGCAGTCGGCAGACTATTCTGAGGCATCTCAAAAAAGTTCA
>NZ_POWX01000016.1 GCF_003044445.1 Neisseria mucosa | reverse complement strand
GTGGGAAGCGGTCGATGTGTTTGGCAATCATGGCTTGGGCGGTTTGCCGGAAGAAGGTGCTCATGAGAAATCCCCTAAATGTCTTGGTGGGAATTTAGGGGATTTTGGGGAATTTTGCAAAGGTCTCCGCCCATTGCCCCTGAACCGTAACGGGCTGCAGCAGGACCGCGCAATACTTCGATTTTCTCCACCATTTCGGCAGGCACCCAGTTACTGTCGCCGCGGGTGTTCCGCACGCCGCTGCGGCCGTAGCGTTCGGCATTACGCGAAGTTACCGGCTTACCGTCTATGAGTATCAATGTGTTTTCCGGCCCCATGGAACGGATATCAATTTGGCGTTTGTTGCCGCGTTCGCCACCAGGTGAGTTAGAACTCATATTCACGCCAGGCATTTTGCTGACGATTTCAGATAAATCGTTAGTAACGGGGTTTTTTTGGATGTCCGAAGCAGTAATGACGGAAGCTCCCAACTGTTGTTTGACTTGGCGTTCTGCCGTGACATAAACAGCCGGTAGCTCACCTTCGCCAACTTCGGTAGCAATTTCGTTATTTTGTGCATGAACGGTAAAAGCAGTAAGCAATAGAGTGTTTAAAACACTTAATTTAAAAATAGTAGAACTCATGAAACACAATCCTTAAAATAAAATGATAATAAAATGTGGAGGGGGGATTGGAATGCCGGGTTTACATGAAATCCAGCGGCAGGTTATGCCATTTGAAGCTTGGAACCGTTATATTTCCCGCTTTATTCCAATTCTTATTTTTAAAAATAAAAATAAAAAGTGAATTTCAGGCATATTAAAAGGAGGGGGACATTATTAAATTAAGTAAGTGGACGTAAAAGATTTCTAAAGAGTTAGTTCGAAAGAATAAGTTCTTAAAAAAAATTTTTTATTTTTTTGTTTAAATTGGGATTTATTCAGATTTTGACGGCATACGAGGAATATTTGTTTGAATCGAAAGAGGTATACATCTTTTTACGTCTTTTGACTGATAACAGTATTGTCGTACCCTCAATAGAATGCAAATTTTTTATAGAAGTCAGAGTTATTTCAGTTTTTTTAAGGAAATACCGAAACATAAACATTATAAACCGCGCGCCTCACTCCTATTATCGCCAAGCGATTTACTTGCTTCATCAACAAAAATAAAAAACTCTCGTCTTATCAAGCTTCGTCCCGCATGGCTGCTTATATGGCATCTGTTGTTTTCAGAAGGGCAGGCTTGGTTCTCCCCCGTGCAAATGGCACTGTTATTTTCTATTATTTGCCATATGCATATTTATCCTATTTTCGGATGTTGGATTTGACATGTTGAATGAAACGAAATTTTTACGTCATTATCTGCCGTATAAATTGATGCTGGCCTTGTTGGCCGTAGCTTTGGTTGCTACTGCAACCATATCTCTATCGTGGGGGCGTTTCCCTGTACCTATGGAAGGGGTGTGGTTAAGCCTGTTGCAGCAGAATCCTGATGATGTGCAGCAGAATGTCGTGCTGAATTTACGGCTGCCGCGCGTATTGGCGGCCGTATTGGTTGGTGCCGCACTGTCGGCGGCAGGAACGGCTTATCAGGGTATTTTCCGCAATCCCCTAGTATCTCCAGATTTGCTGGGTGTTTCGGCCGGTGCGTGTATTGGCGCGGCAGCGGCTATTTTGGCGGGTTTGGGGATTTGGGGAATTCAGACGGCCGCCTTTATCGGCGGATTGGCGGCGGTGGGTGGAACCTTGACATTGCCCAAACTGATCGGCCGCGATTCAGCCATAGTGTTGGTATTAGCCGGTATTGTGGTATCGGGGTTTATGTCTTCGGTTTTGGGATTGGTAAAATATCTGGCTGACCCTGAGACGGAATTAGCGGAAATCGTCTATTGGCAGTTGGGCAGTTTGGCCAAATCGGATTACGGCAATCTGACTATGTTGGCACCATTGATTTTAGCGGCCATATCGGTTTTATTTGCCATGCGTTGGCGAATTAACGTATTGTCGCTGGGAGACCGTGAGGCGCGCCTGGTGGGGGCGGATATCACATATGAGCGGACAGTGGTGGTAGTATGTGCCACTTTACTGACAGCTTCGGCAGTTTGCCTGAGCGGTACCATAGGCTGGCTTGGTTTGGTTGTACCACATTTGGCAAGGATGTTGGGCGGTGATAATAATTTGCGCGTCTTACCTTTGGCGTCTTTGATCGGGGCTGTATTCCTGCTGTTGACCGATATGTTGTCGCGCAATCTTTACGAACAAGAAATCCCACTGGGGATTATGACCGGTTTTATCGGCGCGCCGTTTTTTGCGTGGGTCTTGGTGCGGCAGAAAGTGGCGGACTAAATAATGTTGGATATCGGTAACCTGTATTACTCATACCGGAACCGTTTGGTTTTAAACGGGATTGATTTGAAACTGGACAAAGGGGGGCTGCTGACGCTGCTCGGCCGAAATGGTGCGGGAAAATCCACTTTGTTGAACTGCATAGCCGGTTTGTTAAAACCCCAAAGCGGTCGCATTATGCTGGACGGCAAGCCGTTGCAAACCATTAGTGCGCGCCAAATAGCGAAAATAACCGCTTATGTGGCGCAATATCCGCCGCAAACTTATCGTTATACGATGTTGGAGTATGCGGTTCTCGGTTGTGCGGCAAGATTGGGAATGATGCAGAAACCCGAAGCGGCGGACTATGAACGGGCCGGCCGGGCGTTGGATGTTTTGGGAATCGCCCACCTTGCCGACCACATTTATATGGATGCCAGCGGCGGCGAAAAACAGTTGGCGAATATTGCCAAAGTACTGGTGCAGGAGCCGCAGCTGATTTTATTTGATGAGCCGACTTCTGCTTTAGATTACGGCAATGCCGCCAAGGCCTTGCGCCTGATTGCCGATTTATCGGAACAAGGTTACACGGTGGTGATGACGACACACAATCCGGAGCATCCATTGTTGCTGCACGGCCGCTGCTCGGACAGCCAGACGGCCATTTTGGACGGTACGGGTCATTTGAGGGCGGGAAATACGGCAGAGATTGTTAATGAAGAAAACTTGCGTCAATTATATCAGGTGGATTTGAAACTGGTTGATGTCCCTGGTCGCCAACACAAAGCCTGTACCATAACCGGCCTGTAAGTGAGGGGAATGCAGTTTGTATCTGTTTTAATATTTCTTCGTGCGAAAACCATTTGTTGTAAAGTAATAGTAATTCTACCGGTTGAGGAGTTCTCGGCTTGATTCTCAAACCGCCGTGCAAACCGCACGGGAATTTCTTACACCTTAGTATCTTGTTGAAATATTCCGTTTTCAGCTGAGCCGGATATAAGTACGCCCACCATCGAGCTAAGAACCAGTATGACAGGATTTTAGCTCCCGCCCATATGTTTTCCCAATATTTCCCCTGAAAAGCACTGATGATCTTATGAGTAGAATCAAAAATTTACACATTTGACGAATTCATCCCAAGGCGGATTCGCATTTGAAGTGCAACTTTCCATAACAGAAAAAGGCCAGTATGCGGTAGCATACGGCCTTTCCTGCAAGAAAGATTGCCATGAGCTACACACAACTGACCCAAGACGAACGATACCACATCCAATACCTGTCCCGCCACTGCACCATCGCCGAAATCGCCAAACAGCTTAACCGACACAAAAGCACCATCAGCCGCGAAATCAAACGGCACCGTACCCAAGGGCAGCAATACAGCGCCGAAAAAGCCCAGCGGCAAAGCCGGCTTACCAAACAGAGACCTTTGCAAAAAAAGCCCTTCCCCCGACAACCGAAACCCAAACACAGGTTTTCGGCTGTTTTCGCCCCCAATCACTCCTAATTTTACCCAAATACCCCCTTAATCCTCCCCGGATACCTGATAATCAGGCATCCGGGCCGTCTTTTAGGCAACAACAGGCACACTTAGCCTGTTGGCCGCTTTCAACAGGTTTAAACACATCGCCTTCAGATGGCTTTGCGCACTCACTTTACACAGACCAAAATAGGCTGCTCGGGCGTAGCGGAATTTACGGTGCAGCGTACCGAAGCTTTGTTCGACTACATAACGGGCCTTCGACAAATAGCGGTTACGTTTGATTTGGTCTTCCGTCAGCGGACGGTTGCGGTGGGCTTTGCGCATAATGCCGTCTAACAACTGATGCTCTTCCAGATGTTGCCGGTTTTCCTTACTGTCATAGCCTTTGTCGGCATAGACGGTCGTACCTTCGGCAATGCCTTCCAGCAAAGGCAACAGATGGTTGCACTCATGGGTATTGGCGGGGGTAATGTGCAGTTTCCCGATATAGCCTTCCTCATCGGTACGGGTATGTTGTTTGTAACCGAGTTTGTAGAGGCCGTTTTTCTTTGTCCAGCGGGCATCTTTGTCCTTACTCGGTGTGGTTTGTCCGCTGACTTGTCCTTCGTCATCAACTTCTATGGCCTGACGCTGTTTGCTGCCGGCGGTCTGAATAATGGTGGCGTCAATAACGGCGGCGGATGCTTTCTCTACTTTTAGGTTTTTTTCGGTCAGTTGGCGGTTAATCAGTTCCAGCAATTCGGACAGGGTGTCGTCTTGCGCCAGCCAGTTGCGGTAGCGACATAAGGTGCTGTAATCGGGGATGCTCAGTTCGTCAAAGCGGCAAAACAGGTTGAAATCGATGCGGGTGATGAGGCTGTGTTCGAGTTCGGGATCGGAGAGGCTGTGCCATTGTCCGAGCAGGACGGCTTTGAACATGGACAACAGGGGATAGGCGGGACGGCCGCGGTGGTCTCTAAGGTAACGGGTTCTTTGACGATTCAGGTACTGTTCGATCGGTTGCCAATCAATCACTTGATCCAACTTCAACAGTGGGAAGCGGTCGATGTGTTTGGCAATCATCGCTTGTGCGGTTTGCTGGAAGAAGGTGCTCATGAGAAATCCCCTAAATGTCTTGGTGAGAATTTAGGGGATTTTGGGGAATTTTGCAAAGGTCTCAGGTAGCCAAACAACCATGTTTTCCTACTATCGGGTATTGTGGTGCGATTGATGTTGCTTTCAGGTTTGGCATGATATTTCTTTATCTCACGCTTTAAGACTACGACATTTTGCCGATAAGCACATTTCCCTGTTGCCGATAAAATGGGCGGTTAATTTAACCTATGCAAAGAGAAGTGAAGAAATGAACCATTCAGGATTTCGCCTGAGCTTGATTGCCTCTATGTTGCTGGGGGTGCATGCTATGGCGGCGGCAGAGGAAGTTGAGGTGTTGGAAAATATCCATGTGCAAGGAGTGAACCGCAGTACGCGTACCGAAAACCGCGATTCGTTCACCACCTCCGCCATGCGTACCACCACGGGTTTGGCTTTGTCGCCCAAGGAAACGCCGCAGTCGGTCAGCGTCATTACCAAAACCTAGATTGAAGGTCAGGGCATTACCCGTTTGGAAGACGCGCTGAAGGTCACTACGGGGGTTACCGTTGTGCGCGATTCCGACCGCTCGCGCTTCATGTCGCGCGGTTTCTATATCGACCAAATAGAAGAAGACGGCATTTCTTCCGATGTTTCCAGCTATGTGGGCGAAACCATTCTCAATGCCGAGAGCCAGACCGATTTGTCGGTGTACGATCACATCGAAGTGGTGCGCGGTGCCACCGGTTTGACGCAGGCCAACGGCGAGCCGGGCGGAACCATCAATGCGGTACGCAAACGGCCGACTTCGGCACAGCAAGTGTAGGGCAGCGTGAGTGCGGGCGTTTCGACACTTACCGCGGCGAATTGGATGTTTCCGGCAGCCTAAACAGCAGCCGCACAGTACGCGGCCGTCTGTCGGGTGCATGGGAAAAGGCAGGCTCTTTCATCGACCGCGTCAATAGCCGGCAAAACGTGGTGTACGGCGTGCTTGATTTCGATTTGGGCGAAAAGGCAGTGTGGACGGTGGGCAGCCTGTATCAAAACCGCCATGCGGTGCCGGATGTGTACGGCCTGCCTGCGGGCAGCGAGGATCATCCGCTGCATCTGCCGCGCAATGCTTATTCCGGTGCGCCGTGGAACAACAGCCGCTTCACCAAATTCAATTTATTTTCGGAGCTGCGGTACGATTTCAACGATAACTGGCGGGCTGTCGGCTTGGTCGATTATCGTCGCGATACCGCATTTAGAGAGTATGCCGCGCTCAGCAGCGGGCCGAGTTGGCAAAACAGCAGCGGCACCATTTGGGGCAGCGGCAACCGCCTTGCCGACAACAAAACCACGCAATGGACGGCACAAGGCAAGCTGACCGGCCGCTTTGAGGCTTTAGGGCGGCAGCACGACGTGTTTGCCATATACAGCTACAACAAACGGCGTACCGATTCCGAAACCATGCAGCATTGGAATTTGTGGGCAGACCCGTCCGACTCTTGGAACCAGTTTTGCGCATCGCGCGGCTGGCCGAACTGGTGCGACCCTAACTTGAGCCGCGATTTCCCGCTGGAGCCGTTTGACGGTTCCGTTATCCCGCGCCCCGATTGGAGCAAACTGGCCGATCTGGATTACCGCTTCAATCCCATCCGCCGGCATACCGATGAGCATACCCGTTCCTATGCCGTCAGTGCCGGCATCCGCTTTAATCCGACCGACAAACTGCACCTGCTGGCCGGATTCCGCTACACCCGTTGGCGTTATCGGCAAAACACCGATGACATTATCGACCCTGCCAACCCTGTCTCATTGGAAACACTGACCCGCCGCATCAACCACAACTGCTTTGTGCTTTATCTGGGCATTACATGGGATGTAACGCCGCATCACAGCCTGTATGCCAGCTACACCTCGATTTTCAAACCGCAGCTCGAATATAAAGATGCCAGCGGCAATGATTTACCGCCCGTTATCGGCACCAACTACGAAATCGGCTGGAAATCCGCTTGGAACAACAACCGCCTGAACACGGCCGTCGCCTTGTTCCAAATCGACCAGAAAAACCGTGCCGTTTATGGCGGTGACGACGGCATGGGCAACGGCTACTATATCAACACCGGTCGCGTGGTCAGCCGAGGCTTGGATGCGGAAATTTCCGGTAATCTGACCGATAACTGGAAGCTGTTTGCCGGCTACACCTACAACGACAGCAAATACCGCAACGGTGATGAACACAACGAAGATGGGCAAAGATTCAGTCAGCACACGCCGCGCAATATTTTCCGGCTTTACACCAACTATCGTTTGCCGGGTGCTGCCAACCGTTGGAGCATAGGTGTGGGTATGAGCACACAAAGCCGTACCGGCAACCTGTATAACCAGCCTAATCTCAAGCAGGGCGGCTACACCTTGTGGCATGCCGATGTGCAATACGCGCCGACCGACCGAATCCGTTTGAGCTTGATAGGTAACAACCTGACAGACAAACGTTATTTTGAAAACAATGCCAACCGCAGCAACGGCGCTTACAATTTTTACGGCATGCCGCGCAATATCATGTTCAAATTGAACTGGCGGCTGTAATCTCCTGGTCGTCTGAAATAACGAAAAGCAGCCTGCACTTTTGTTTTAAAATGTGCAGGCTGCTTTTTCTTTCCATCATTGCATGTCCATCCCGTTTTTCAGACAACCTTCGGACAAGCTGAAACACAAATACAAGGAATCCCGATGCCCAACCGCACCGCCGCCATCCTCGCCACCGCGCTCGCCCCGCTGATTTGGGGCAGCACCTATCTCGTGACCACCGAATTTCTGCCACCTGACCGACCGTTTACCGCTGCACTTTTTCGCGTGTTGCCCGCCGGGCTGTTGCTGTTGGCGTGGACGCGCAGGCTGCCTCAGCGCGGCGAATGGGGCATTGTCGCCCTGCTCGGTTTTTTGAACATCGGCTTTTTCCAAGCCATGTTGTTTGTGGCGGCGTATCGCTTGCCGGGCGGACTGGCGGCGGTATTGAGTTCGACGCAGACGCTGATGGTGCTGGTGTTCACTTGGTTAATCGGCAAAACCATGCCGCCCAAAGCGGCTTGGACTTGGTCGGCGGCAGGGGTTTTGGGGATTGCGCTCTTGGTTTTATCGCCGCAGGCGCGCTATGACGGTACGGGGATTTTGGCGGCACTGACAGGCGCGGTGGCGATGGCGTTGGGCGTTTATTTGTCGAAACACCGCCGCACTTCGCTGCCCGTATTGGCATTTACCGGCTGGCAGCTTTTTATCGGCGGCTTGTTTTTACTGCCCGTCGCCCTGCTTGCCGAACCGCCGCTGGAATCGTTAAGCCCCGCCAATATCGGCGGCTATCTGTATTTGTGTCTGTTTGGTGCCGTGTTGGCTTATGTATTGTTTTTTAGGGGAATTGCCAAACTTTCGCCTGCTGCGGTTTCGTCGCTGGGACTACTCAGCCCTGTCTCGGCATTTGTCTTGGGCTGGTTGTTTTTAGGACAAGGGATGGACGCGAAGTCGTTGGCAGGATTTTCGTTGGTATTGGTATCGATATTCGGTGTACAGCGGGCAGTCATGAAAAAGGTCGTCTGAAAACCTAAACTTCGGTTTTCAGACGACCTTTTTGCTTTTTAAATTTAAATCAATCTATTTAAGCTCAAATTGTACCGCTACCCTGCGCTTTCGGTTTAGCAGACCCGAATTCCAGTTTGCTCAAGGCGGAGAGGTAGGCTTTGGCGGTAGCGACCAAAACGTCAGTATCTGCGCCTTGTCCGTTGACCACGCGGTTACCGCGTGCCAGACGGACGCTGGTTTCGCCTTGGCTTTCCGTGCCTTGCGTTACGGCGTTGACGGAATAAATCTGTAAAGTCGCGCCGCTTTGCGCCACGCTCTCAATCGCTTTGAAAATCGCGTCGACAGGGCCGGAGCCTGTGGCGGATGCGCGTTTTTCTTCGCCTTTGATGCTGAACACGATGTCGGCGCGCGGCTCTTCGCCGGTTTCAGTGCTGATTTTTTGGGAGATGAATTTGTAACTTTCGGCGTTCATGCTGCCCATTTCGTCGGACACCAGCGCGTGCAGGTCTTCATCGAAGATTTCGCGTTTTTTGTCGGCGAGTTCTTTGAAGCGGGCAAACGCGGCGTTCAGCGCCTCTTCGCTTTCCAACTCGATGCCCAAATCCGCCAGTTTGCTGCGGAACGCGCTGCGGCCGGACAATTTGCCCAAGGTCAGGCGGTTGGTTGACCAGCCGACCGATTCGGCAGTCATGATTTCATAGGTTTCGGGGTGTTTTAACACGCCGTCCTGATGGATGCCTGATTCGTGTGCAAAGGCGTTTGCGCCGACCACCGCCTTGTTGGGCTGAATCGGATAGCCGGTAATGGTGGACACCAGTTTGGATACCGGCACGATTTGCGTGGTGTCGATGCCGGTTTCCAAGCCGAACAAATCATGACGTACTTTCAACGCCATCACGATTTCTTCAAGGCTGGCATTACCTGCGCGTTCGCCCAAACCGTTGATGGTGCATTCCACTTGGCGCACGCCTGCCTGAACAGCGGCCAGCGAGTTGGCAACCGCCATACCCAAGTCGTTGTGGCAGTGGGTCGACCAGACTACTTTGTCGCCGTTGGGTACGCTTTTGATGATGTTGCTGATACGCTCGTACCACACGGAAGGGATGGAGTAGCCGACGGTATCGGGAATATTGATGGTGGTCGCGCCCGCTTCGATAACCGCCGTAAAGATTTTGGCGAGGAAGTCCAAATCCGAACGCACGGCGTCTTCGGCGGAAAATTCCACATCATCGGTGTATTCTTTGGCGATTTTCACTGCTTTGACCGCCGCATCGATGACCTGCTGCGGCTTCATTTTCAGTTTGTGCTCCATGTGGATGGGGCTGGTGGCAATGAAGGTATGGATGCGTTTTTTCGGAGCGGGGAAAACGGCTTCACCCGCTTTGCGCACATCGTTTTCAACGGCACGCGCCAACGAGCAGACTGTGGATTTGGTGATGATTTTGGCAATCGCATTGACCGACTCGAAATCGCCCGGGCTGGCGGCGGCAAAGCCCGCCTCAATCACATCCACACCCATTTTCTCCAACTGGCGGGCAATGCGGATTTTCTCCTCTTTGGTCATGGATGCACCGGGCGACTGCTCACCGTCGCGCATGGTGGTATCGAAAATAATTACGCGGTTGGTCTGTGTCATTTCTGTTCTCTCCAGAGATTCGTTTTTTTGTAAAAAAGCATTCAAATCCAGCGGTCTGCCTTGCGCTTCCGCCAACGCGGTCAGCTTTTGCAGTTGCGCCAAAGGCAGCGACCCGCGCGTGCGCCATTTATAGATGGCGGCGGTCGTCGCGGCATGTTCGGGATCGTGCTGTTTCAACGCCTCGGCAAGCGCATTCACGCCGCCGAAATAAGCAACTAAGCGGTCAATGTCTAATTGCATGATGTTCCTTGTCCAAACATTATTGAAATTATTGTTTGCATTGGGAAGAGATTATACGCATTTTAGACAAAACGACAATCTATTTTTATAAAATTACGAATTTAATTTTAGAATTGAATTAATTTTATACATTTTGTCTAAAAAGAATTAAATTAAAGGTCATCTGAAAAGCTCCAAGCTTCTTTTTCAGATGACCTTGATGACGTTTGTCTGGCTGTAATAAACCAGAGGGGCAAGAAAACAGGGTTATTACGCCGGAGAAAAGGCGTCGGAATAGAAGGCTGTTTCAGGCAGGTTGCATTGCGCGGTCAATACGGATTTCGCACTTTCAATCATGGCGACGGAGCCGCAGGCATAAACTTCGTAGCCACTCAAATCGGGATAATCCTTCGCAGCGGCGGTTTGGACGTATCCTTTTTCGCCTTGCCAGCCCTCATTGGCTTTTGAAAGAACTGGGGTAAAGCGGGCGTTTTTCAGACGACCTGTCAGCTCTTGCGCTTCTTCGAGTGCGTACAAATCATCTTGATGACGTGCGCCCCAGTAGAGATGGACAGCGCGGCTGCTGTCTTGGCAGATAAGGTCGAGCAGGATGCTGCGGATGGGGGCATAGCCTGTACCGGTTGCCAAGAGAATGATGGGTTTGTCGCTGTCTTCTTGTAGGGTAAACGAACCGAGCGGACCTTTAACTCGGACGATGCCTTTTTCTTTGACTTTGGGTTCGCTGCCGAAAATCATTTCCGAACAGACGCCGTTTTCGCGCCTGCGGATGTGCAGTTCCAAAATGCCTTCTTGGTCGGGCGAATTGGCGATGGAGTAGCTGCGGCTGACGTTGCCCGGCAGCAGTAAATCAATGTATTGCCCGGCGTAGAAGGCAAACGGCGGGGCTTTGGGTAGCGCAAGTTTCAAGAGGGCGACATCGTGTTTGAAAACAATGCTTTCGATACGGGCGGGCAGGGTGCGGACGGGGAGGGCGTTGGCGTTGTAACCGGGGATGTTGATGCTGATGTCGCTTTGCGCGGTGGTGCAGCACATCAAAATCTTGCCTTGCACTTTTTCTGCTTCGGATAAGGCCTGTTCGGAGTGTTCGCCCATTTGAATATCGCCGCTGACCAGTTCGGCTTTGCATTGCCCGCAGGCACCGCTTTTGCAGGAATGGGGCAGATTGAGGTTTTGACGGGCGGCAGCGGCTAAAACGGTTTCGCCGTCGTTGGCGGTAAAGGTGGTTTGATCGGGTAGGGTAATGGTGTGGGTCATAGCTTGGTGTGGTTGGAATAGATTAAGTTAAAAGGTCGTCTGAAAGCTTGTTTCCCGTTTTACCTTCATTGGAACTTTGCTTTCAGACGACCTGTGTGATAACGGATTAAGCCAGTTTGGCTTTAATCAGTTCTTGAACTTGTGCGGGATTCGCTTTGCCTTTGCTGGCCTTCATCACTTGCCCCACAATCGCATTCAGGGCTTTTTCGTTACCGGATTTGAACTGTTCCACGGCCTTAGCGTTGTTTGCCAGCACTTCGTCCACCATCGCTTCAATCGCGCCGGTATCGGTCATCTGTTGCAAGCCGTGTTTTTCAATGATTTCGGCGATGGTGGCTTCGGGTTCCGCCCACATGGCTTCAAAGGCTTTTTTTGCCAACTTGCTGCTTAATGTGCCGTCGGCGATTTTGCCTATCAGTGCGGCAAGGCGCGGAGCGGTAATCGGGCTGTCGGCAAGTTCCATGCCTTCTTTGTTTAGCGTGGCGGCGAGTTCACCGTTCATCCAGTTGGCAGTCAGCTTGCCTTGTCCGCTCTCTTTGGCAGCTTCTTCAAAATAGGCAGCCTGCACGCGGCTGGCGGTGAGCAGGCGCGCGTCGTAGTCGGATACGCCGTAATCCGCCACGAAACGCGCCGCCATTTCTTTCGGCAGCTCGGGCATTTCTGCTTTGGCTTTTTGCAACCGGTCGTCTGAAATGATGACGGGCAGCAAATCTGGGTCGGGGAAGTAGCGGTAGTCGTGCGCGTCTTCTTTCAAACGCATCACGCGGGTTTCGCCTTTTTCCGGGTCGAATAGCATGGTTGCCTGTTGCACTTTGCCGCCGTCTTCCAAAATCTCGATTTGCGCTTCCACTTCGTAATTAATTGCCTGCTCCAAGAAGCGGAAGGAATTGAGATTTTTAATCTCACGGCGCGTACCGAATTCCGCTTGGCCTTTCGGGCGCACGGATACGTTGGCATCGACGCGGAACGAGCCTTCCGCCATATTGCCGTCGCAGATGTCCAGCCAGGTTACCAAGCTGTGTAAGGCTTTGGCGTAGGCAACGGCTTCGGCGGCGGAACGCATTTCAGGTTCGGAGACCACTTCCAATAGCGGCGTGCCAGCACGGTTCAAGTCGATACCAGTTGCACCGTTCAAGCCTTCATGCACGGATTTGCCCGCGTCTTCTTCCATGTGCGCGCGGGTTACGTTGATGGTTTTCACATCGTCGCCAACTACGATTTCCAATTTGCCGTGTTCGACAATCGGCAAATCCAATTGGCTGATTTGATAGCCTTTTGGCAAATCAGGATAGAAGTAGTTTTTGCGGTCGAACACGTTTTTCTGATTGATTTTCGCATCCAAAGCCAAGCCTAATTTGATGGCTTTTTCAACGACTTCTCGGTTCATTACCGGCAGTACGCCCGGCAATGCGCATTCCACTACGCTGGCGTGAGCATTGGGTTCCGCACCAAACGCAGTCGATGCGCCGCTGAAGATTTTGGATTGGGTGTTGAGCTGGACGTGGATTTCCAAGCCGATTACAGTTTCCCAAGTCATAAGAGGTTCTTTCTTTTGATGTCAATAATATAAAGTGGTCAGCTGTTTTCAGACGACCTGTTTTGGTTTGTAGAGACAACAGGTCGTCTGAAAGCCCAGTATCAAGTCTTCTGAAAGCAAGCCTGCATCTCAGCCGCCATGTTATCCAGCATTTGGTAACGTTTGCGGTACATCGATCGTTTTTTGCTTTCGATTTCCGCCAAGTCTTTTCGCGGCGGGGTTTGCGGCAGATGCCAGTAGCCGTCGCTTTCGAGCGTTGCGCCGTTCTCCTGCCAAAACAGGTCGTAATTCATTTTGACCCGTTTCTTCAGCCGCCAGCGCAGTTTAACCTGATGCTCTTGGGCAATGCCGATAACGCCGCTCAAATTGAGCGATGTCGAAAAATATTGCAGGGCGGTTACCATCAGTTGCTGCGGGCGCAGGCCGTGGAGTTGTTTGGTCAGGCTGCGTACAAGGTCTTTAGCTTCTTCCCCTGCGGGGCCTTGGATGGAAGCGGCCAGCAGTTTACCGTCAACTAGAGCGAAGGTCGCCATGTAGAGACGTTTTCCTTCGCTGTCGCGCAAGGATAGCGACCACATTCCTTCATCCACGCAATTATCGTTCCGGTTCAGCCACAAAGTCAGGTCGTCTGAAAGATGTGCTAAGACAATATGGAATTCGCGAGTCTCCATACCGGTAAGTGTTTCCTGTCCGAACAGTTTTTCAGCTGCCAACAGGTCTTCTTTCATAGCTTGCAGTCTGCGCTGTCTGTCAAAACGCTTATCAATAAAGGCATGAATCAAAGGATAGGCATCTTGTGGCAGCTTTTGGAAAAAAACACGACGTAGTGCGGAAGTATTGACAAAGGTTTCAAAATCCTTAATCTGCCTCCGTGCAAACAACTTGCGTAAGGTAAACTTCAAATGTTGGATTTGAAATTTTGGCGCGTTTTTATACACGGTTTTGAAGTCGGGAAAAACAAACTGCTCCGGCATCATGCTTTTCCATTAGGGTTTTTTTTATGCCAATCGCTCGCCAACTGTACTTGATGCGCTGCGCCAAGGATTTTGGCTTCGGAGAAGTGGTTGCCGATAAATTGCACGCCGATGGGCAGTCCGCTGCTGCTGAAACCTGCGGGCAGGGTCAGGGCGGGCAATCCTGCCAAATTTACAGCGATGGTGTAGATGTCGGAAAGGTACATCTGCACGGGATCGTGGATGTCGCTGCCGAGTTTGGGAGCGGCGGTGGGCGCAGTCGGAGCGAGGATGAAATCACATTGCGCGAATGCCGTCTGAAAATCGTTGGCAACAAGGCGGCGCAGTTTTTGGGCTTTCAGGTAATAGGCATCGTAGTAGCCGTGCGACAACACATAAGTGCCAATCATGATGCGGCGTTTGACTTCGCTGCCGAAACCTTCGGCGCGGGTGTTGCTGTACATTTCTTCTAGATCGCCAAATTGGGCTGCGCGGTGGCCGTAGCGCACGCCGTCGTAGCGGGAAAGGTTGGTACTGGCTTCGGCGGAAGCGAGGACGTAGTAAGCGGGGATGGACAGGGCGGTTTGCGGCAGGGAAACTTCAATGGTTTCTGCACCTTGTGCTTTTAAAAGGTTAATAACGTTTTGCAAAGCAGCCTGCACATCGGCATCCGCGCCTTCACCAAAATATTCTTTAGGCAGGCCGATTTTCATGCCTTTGAGCGGTTTGTCCAAATCGCGGGTGTAGTCTTCTTTGCTGCGTTCTAAGCTGGTGGAATCACGCTCGTCGAAGCTTGCCATCGCATTGAGCAAAATCGCGCAGTCTTCGGCGGTTTGCGCCATCGGACCGGCCTGGTCGAAACTGGATGCGTAGGCAACCATGCCGAAGCGGGAAACTGTGCCGTAGGTAGGTTTGATGCCGGTGATGCCGCAGTGTGAGGCAGGTTGGCGGATAGAGCCGCCGGTGTCCGAACCGAGCGCAGCAGGAGCAAGGCGGGCGGCTACGACGGCTGCGGAACCGCCGGACGAACCGCCTGGGACGTGTTCCGGATTCCACGGATTTTTGGTTGCGCCGTAGAACGAGGTTTCATTGGTCGATCCCATAGCAAACTCGTCCATGTTGGTACGACCGAGCGTTACCATACCTTCGTCGAGCAGATTTTGGACGACGGTGGCAGTGTAGGGGGAGACGAAGTTGTCCAGCATTTTGGAGCTGCACGCGCTGCGCCAGCCTGTTTGACAGAAAATATCTTTGTAGGCGATGGGTACGCCGGTAAGCGCGGTAGCGTTACCTTGTGCGATGCGCGCGTCGGCGGCACGGGCTTCGGCGAGAGTTTTGTCTTGGTCGAGGGTGATGTAGCCGTTGATAGCTGGGTTCTGCGCTGCAATGGCGGCGAGGTATTCGGTTGCCAGTTCGACGGCGGAGATTTGTTTGGATTGCAGCAGTTGGCTGGCTTGTTTGAGGGTGTATTGAGTCATTGCGCCATGATTCCTAATTAAGACGGTTTCTGTTTTCAGGCAAATATTCGGGAAAGTGTTGCCGAAAACGTAGGCTGAACAGTGATTGAAATTTCGAAGGAAAAAGGAAACGAGTTTCAGACGACCCAAGTTTAGATTTCATATTTCAATATAATGAGGTCGTCTGAAAAATTATTCTTCAATTACCTGCGGCACAATATACAAACGGTTGCGCACTTCCGGCGCGACGGCTTGATATTCGGCGGCATGGTCGGTTTCGGTAACTTTATCCTCACGCAGGCGTAGGGCGGCTTCGTGGGGGTGTGCCATCGGCTCGATACCGTCGGTATTCACGCTCTGCATCTTTTCGACCATAGCGAAAATGTCGTTCAATTCTGAGAGGGTTTTGCCTTTTTCTTCCTCGGTCAGCGAAAGGCGTGAAAGTTTGGCAATTTTTTCCACATCGGTTAAGCTTAAAGCCATAAAAAATCCTTGTTTAATAGCAGGCACCCTCTTATTTGGGGTATCATTGCATTCTTCTTCGATGAAACGAGGAATTATAACCGAAAACTACTCAAACGGCGTGTGATTTCGCCATGCGTTTCATACGGGGAGTGGGAAGGTCGTCTGAAAAGGCGTTGTTCCCATGTTTTTAATATTTTGAATAACAATTAAATAAAATCGGTGCTGGGCCGATATTCAGGTATTTGTATTTTATGTTTCGTTTTTTATCCCGTTTTTTCTCCAACGATATCGCCATTGATTTGGGTACGGCGAACACGTTGATTTATGTGCGTGGTAAAGGCATTGTTTTGGACGAGCCGTCCGTGGTGGCGGTTCAGTCGGGTACAGGCGGTAAAAGTAAGATTGTCGCCGTGGGTACGGAAGCCAAGAAAATGCAGGGGCGTGCACCGCGCAATATTGAAATCGTCCGGCCTATGCAGGACGGAGTGATTGCCGACTTT
The DNA here is from genome assembly GCF_003044445.1 of Neisseria mucosa. Taxonomy (GTDB): domain Bacteria; phylum Pseudomonadota; class Gammaproteobacteria; order Burkholderiales; family Neisseriaceae; genus Neisseria; species Neisseria mucosa_A. Next base: position 43,020 of record NZ_POWX01000016.1, on the reverse strand, counting down.
ACGATTGCCGAGCGTATGCTAAGCATGCTGATTAAAAAGGCCACGGAAGGTCATTCAGTCGTACCTCCGCGCGTAGTGATCTGCGTGCCGGGTGGTGCGACTCAGGTTGAACGCAAAGCGATTTTGGATTCTGCATTTGCGGCAGGGGCGTCATCTGTTCATTTGATTGAGGAGCCGATGGCGGCTGCTTTAGGTGCGGGTCTGCCGGTTGAGGATACTGCCGGTTCGATGGTAGTCGATATCGGCGGCGGCACAACGGAAATCGGTATTTTGTCTTTGGGCGGTATGGCTTACTCCGCATCCGTCCGCGCTGCCGGTGATGAATTTGATAAAAGCATCGTGCACTATCTGCGCCGTCATCGCGGTGTACTGATTGGTGAAGCGACGGCTGAAGAGTTGAAGAAAACGATCGGCTCTGCTTATGGCTTTGCAACGGAAACCGCAATGCGGATTAAAGGTCGAGACTTGGCGGAAGGAACCCCAAAATCGTTGGCTGTTACTTCTGAGGAAGTGCGCGAAGCTCTGAGCGAAACGGTTAATCAGATTATCCGCGCCGTACGCCTTGCATTGGAACAAGTATCACCGGAATTAGCGGGTGATATTGCCGACAGGGGTATTATGTTGACGGGCGGCGGCGCACTGTTGCACGGTATGGATACGGTTTTGGCTGATGCGACGGGACTGCCTGTCGGTATTGCCGACCAGCCTTTGAACTGTGTGGCTTATGGCGCAGGCAAAGCCTTGGATTATATCGGCAAATGGAATGCCGTTTTTGTGGATAACCCGTAAGGCAGGCTGAAATGGAACATTCTTCTTTACGGTTTGACGAGGCAAAGGGCCAAAAGCTGTTGCCTCGTTTTATTGCGTATCTTTTATTGGGTGCCGGCATTATGGTGGCGGACGGTCGTTTCGACCTGATGCAGCCCGTCCGTACTGCGGCGGCGGAGATTCTTTATCCGGTGCAATGGTTGGCAAACCAGCCGGTACGTTTGTATCAATATATTTCCAACCAATCTCAATCGCAAACCGAGCTATTGGAACAAAACCGTTTGCTTTTAGAAGAAAACGGTCGTCTGAAAATCCAACTTCAACGCGATAAAGTCAATCTGAGCGAATTGCAGGAGCTGAAAAAGCTATATGGTTTGCAGCAAAACGGCATACGTAATGTCATAGGAGCGGAAGTGTTGTCCACTGGCAAAGATCCGCTGTCGGAGCGTCTGATTATCAATAAAGGCAGTGGCGAAGGGGTTGCGGCAGGCGATGCCGTTATCGATCAAAACGGCTTAATCGGACGCGTTACCTTAGTTCATGCCAACAGCGCGGAAGTCGAATTGATGTCAGCTGCACAAAGTATCGTTCCTGTTGCAGTTGAGCGGACGGGCGAACGTAATCTGAGTTACGGCAACGGTGTGGGCTTGGACTTGCGCTATTTCCCAACGGGATCGGATTTGAAGCCGCAGGATGTTTTGATTACCTCCGGTTTGGACGGCATTTATCCGGCAGGCATTCCCGTAGCGCGCGTGGATAAAGTCGTTCGCGCGTCCGGTACGCCTTATTACGACACAGAACTGACCCCGTTTGCCGCTTTGCGCCGCAGCCGCTTTGTTTTGGTTCTGTCTTCTTCCCATTCTTCACAATAAATCATTCATGAACGATTTTGACGACTCCTACCGTGCCATGCCCGTCGGCGTGATTGCGGCAAGTTTTGCCGTAACCATGCTTGTCGATTTCATGCCTTTTCCCTTTGATGGCTTTTTCTGGTTGCCGGAACTGACCGCGCTGATGCTTCTTTATTGGTCTATGCACCATCCTCAACGTGTCGGCATGGGCATTGCGTTTTTACTCGGCTTGATAGTAGATGCTGCAACGGCAGCGACTTTGGGACTGCACGCATTGTCTTATACGGTCATGGTGTATTTCGTTTTGAACACGTGCCGTCAAATTATGCTCTACGGCCACATCATGCAGATCGGGGCGGTATTGGCAGCATTGTTCTGCCATCAGGCGGTATTGGTGGCGGCGCGTCTGTTCCTCAACAACCAAATCATCACTTGGCAAAGTTTTATTGCGCCGTTAACTGGTGCGCTGCTTTGGCCTTTCTTGAGCCAGTTGATGCTGATGCTGACCAATTTCTATCGCGCCAACAGATAACGTGAAACCATGTCTATACTGAATATTCTGAAACGTCGTCTGAAAAATGGCGGGAGCGGTAAAACACAGACTGCAAAGGCGGCGCAAGCCGATTCTTTATTGCGTCTGTTGGTGGCGTTTATCCTGATTGTGGTTTTGTTTGCCGCATTGGTGGCGCGGTTTGTTTATTTGCAGGTGTTCCGGCATGACGATTTTTCCGGACAAGCATCCAGCAACCGCATCACATTAATTCCAACTCCGCCCGTTCGCGGCGAAATCGTAGATGTCAACGGCGTACCGTTGGCAAAAAACTATCCCGTGTTTTCTCTGGAAGTCATCCCCAGCCGCATTGAAGGCAAGATGGAAGATGTCATCGAATCACTGTGGAAGTATGTCGATATTACGCCTACCGATTTGAAGCGTTTTTACAAATATCGCGAAAGCTACCGCAAATTTGAAAATATCCCGCTCAAGCTGCGCCTGACAGATGAAGAAGCGGCGAAATTGTCGGTACATCTGAATGAATTTAAAGGCATAGAAGTCAATTCGCGCACTTTCCGCGAGTATCCTTATGGCAAGCTGACTTCACACTTTTTAGGTTATATCGGGCGCATCAGCGACAAAGATCAGGAAATTTTGGAAGAAGAGGGCTTGACTGCGCTCTATCGCGGCAGCACGCACATCGGCAAATCGGGTCTGGAAAAATATTACGAACCGCAGCTTCATGGCGCGCCCGGCTATCAAGAAGTGGAAAAAGATGCTTACGGCAATATCGTACGCGTCTTGAAAAACGTACCGTCGCGCATGGGGCAAACTTTGCGTTTGGGCATGGACATCCGCATGCAACAAGAAGCGGACAACATATTGGGAGACAGGCGCGGGGCGATTGTCGCCATCAATCCGCAAGACGGTACGGTGTTGGCATTTGTTTCCAAACCTTCTTTCGATCCCAACCTCTTTATCGACGGCATCGACAGCGAAACTTGGAAAGCCTTGAATGACGACTGGAAAAAACCGTTGGTCAACCGCGTAACGCAAGGTTTGTATCCGCCGGGCTCGACGTTTAAGCCGTTTATGGGCATGGCTTTGCTGGAAAGCGGCAAAATTACCCAAACGACGGTCGTTCCTGCGCCCGGCGCATGGAGCATTCCCGGCAGCCGCCACGTTTTCCGAGATTCTGTACGCAGCGGTCACGGTTCGGCGAATTTGAGCAAGGCAATACAGGTATCGTCTGATACCTTTTTCTACCGCTTGGGCTACGAAATGGGCATAGACAAAGCGTCGCCGTATTTAGCGCAATTCGGGTTCGGCAAAAAAACCGGCATCGACCTGCCGAGCGAATATACAGGCGTTTTGCCCAGTCGCGAATGGAAGGCGAAACGCTTTGCCAAATCATCGGATCCTACTGCCAAAGAATGGCGCGCAGGCGAGATGGTCTCGGTCAGCATCGGGCAGGGTTACAACGCCTACACCCCGCTGCAAATGGCACATGCCACCGCTTCGCTCGCCAATGACGGCGTGGTTTATCAGCCGCATTTGGTGAAAGAGTTGTTGGATTTCGACAAACGCAAAATCACGCGCATCAACCCCAATCCCGAATACAAAATTCCGTTTAAACAAGACAATTTCGAATACGTCAAACAGGCGATGGAGAAAGTCTTGAAGCCGGGCGGGACGGCACACCGCATCGGCGGCGGTTTGGCTTACAGCATGGGCGGCAAAACAGGTACGGCACAGGTTGTGCAAATCAAGCAGGGCGGTCGTTACAACGCCTCAGCCTTGCGCGAGCAACATCGCGACCATGCGTGGTTTATCTCGTTTGCCCCCTTGGAAAAACCTGAAATCGCCATCGCTGTGATTCTGGAAAACGGCGGCTGGGGTGCATACGCCGCACCACTTGCCCGCAGCCTGACCGACTTTTATATGCTCAACGTCAAGCCGCAGCAGTTTTCAGACGACCCCGACGCAGGCGGAATGCCCGAACCACAACAACACCGCACACAACCCCAACCGCCGACCATATTCCAAAAAGCCTACGGTCTGAAACAGGAGGAAGCAAATCATGAATGAAACGGTCGGAATGTGGGCGAAAATCAAACGCATCGTATCTGCCCCGATAGACCCGTGGCTGTTTTTCCCCATGCTCGCCATCTACATCATGAGCCTGTTTTTGCTCTATTCGGCGGACGGGCAGGATTTCGGTCAGCTTGAACACAAAACCATGCACACCGTAACTGGCTTTGCGCTCCTATGGTTTGTCGCTTCCTTCAAGCCGCGTGATGCCGCGAAAGTGGCGCTGCCGATGTACCTGATTGGCGTGTTGCTGCTTGTCGCCGTCGAAGTTGCAGGCGTTACCGTCAATGGTTCTACGCGTTGGCTGGAGCTGGGTTTCACACGCATCCAGCCGTCCGAAATCATGAAAATCGTCCTGCCCATGACCGTTGCTTGGTATTTCCAACGGCACGAAGGTCGTCTGAAATGGTTTCACTACATCATCGCCATGCTTTTAATCCTGATTCCCGTTGCGCTGATTCTGAAACAGCCCGATTTGGGAACGGCGGTTTTGATTATGGCATCAGGTATTTTCATCGTCTTTTTCGCAGGTTTACCGTGGAAAGTCATCTTTGCCGCCATCGTTGCCTTCGTTGCCGCATTGCCGCTTTTGTGGAACTACGGGATGCACGACTATCAGAAAACCCGCGTCCTGACGCTGTTTGACCCAACGCAAGACCCTTTGGGCGCAGGCTACCATATCATTCAGTCCATGATTGCCATCGGTTCCGGCGGCGTTTGGGGGAAAGGCTGGCTCAACGGCACACAAACGCACTTGGATTACATTCCCGAGTCTACAACCGACTTCATTTTTGCCGTATATGGCGAAGAATTCGGTTTGATCGGCAACATCTTGCTGTTGCTGGTTTACCTCGTTATCCTGACGCGCGGACTGCTGATTGCCGCCAAAGCCCAATCGCTTTACAGCCGAACGCTTGCCGGCGCATTAACCATGACCTTTTTCTGCTATGCCTTTGTGAACATGGGCATGGTGAGCGGCATTTTGCCCGTTGTCGGCGTCCCTCTGCCGTTGGTCAGCTACGGCGGTACTGCAACGCTTTCCATCATGACAGTACTTGCGCTGCTGATGGGGATTTCCAGCGAACATAAAACCAAACGCCGCTACGAATTTAACGACAAAGCGGACGTAAACGTTTCTACAAAAAACAAATAAGGGAATGAAAAATGGAATTAGGTGTAGAAATCGGCAAACTTTTGGTTGCCTTCCTTGTATTGATTAACCCGTTCAGCGCGCTTTCGATTTACCTTGATTTGACACAGGATCACAGCACCAAAGAAAAACGCCGCATCGCCCGCACCGCTGCTCTCGCCGTCTTTATCGTCATTACCGTCTTCACATTGATGGGCGGGATGTTGTTGAAAATATTGGGCATCAGCGTCGGCTCTTTCCAAGTCGGCGGTGGTATTTTGGTATTGCTCATCGCCATCTCCATGATGAACGGCAACGACAACCCCGCCAAACAAAATATCGGTGGAGACAAGGAAGAGGGCGTCGTACAACATATCCAGAAAAACGCCAAGGCCATCGCCGTCGTTCCTGTCGCCATCCCCATCACCATCGGACCGGGCGGTATCTCCACCGTCATCATCTACGCTTCAGCCGCAAAAAATTACAGCGATATTGCTTTGATCCTCGCCGCAGGTTTCCTCGTCAGCCTGATTTGCTACGCCATCCTCGTTGTCGCCGGACGAATCAGCAAAAAACTGGGTACAACAGGGCTAACCATCCTAAACCGCATCATGGGCATGATGCTTGCCGCCGTCTCCGTAGAAATCATCGTTGCCGGATTGAAGTCCATTTTCCCGCAACTGGCAGGTTAGTTCATCAGGTTGTGCAGAAGGCAAAATTTACCGCGTATTTGTCTATCTTTATCAAGGGGAAGGTCGTCTGAAAATAGGTTTTGTGTTTTTAGACGACGTGTCCTGCAATATTCTTCAGTTGTCCCGACTTTGGATATATTGTCGAAACAATGCTTCATCAAAAATCTGAAATATTATGAAAAAACGCGATTTGATTTATACTGCTTTGCCTGCCTTTATGCTTGCTGCCTGTACGTCAACCAGCATACTGTATCCCGAGAGGCAGCCGCATTCATCATCTTCACCTTTAGAAACAATAGAAGCTACGAATACCCTTATTATTTTTTATGATTCGAAATCGGTTCGGAAAGGCTTATGAACGCAGTCCGCGAATATGGGGCAAAGATTGTTTATGAATATAGAAACTTCAATGGCATCGCAATCAAGCTGCCGAATGGCACGGATATGGAAAAAGCCGCCTCCCACTTCCGTACGGTCAAAGGCGTTTTGTCAGCCGAAGCGGATAGAAGGATGCAGCTTCATTCCGAACATAACGGATTGAGATAAAACGGGGCATTCTGTTTCTACTTTGCCATATAGACAATAAAGAAGGTCGTCTGAAACTTTGAGTCCAAGATTTCAGACGACCTTCTTGTATCGTGCCTGCATTTTATCTGCGGCAAAATGAAACGCGCTATATTTTGCCGGCTTATCCAATCATCAGGTTTTCGGCAGGGTAACGCCGGTTTGTCCCATGTATTTGCCGTTGCGGTCTTTGTAGGAAGTTTCGCAGATTTCGTCGCTCTCGAAGAAGAGGACTTGCGCCACGCCTTCGCCTGCGTAGATTTTGGCGGGCAGGGGGGTGGTGTTGGAAAACTCGAGAGTAACGTAGCCTTCCCATTCCGGCTCGAACGGGGTGACGTTGACGATGATGCCGCAGCGGGCGTAGGTGGATTTGCCCAAGCAGACGGTCAGGACATTGCGCGGGATGCGGAAGTATTCGACCGTGCGCGCCAGTGCGAAGGAATTGGGCGGGATGATGCAGCAGTCGTCTTCGACGGTAACGAAGTTTTTGGGGTCGAAGTTTTTGGGATCGACGATGGTGCTGTTGATGTTGGTGAAGATTTTAAATTCGTTGGCGCAGCGGATGTCGTAGCCGTAGCTGGACGTGCCGTAGGAGATGATGCGCTGTCCGTTGGCTTCTTTGATTTGGTTCGGCTCGAAGGGGTCGATCATGCCGAACTCTTCGCTCATGCGGCGTATCCATTTGTCGGACTTGATGCTCATAATGTTTTCCTTGTTTCTTGCGGTTTCAGACGACGTCTGCAGGGAGGTCGTCTGAAAATGTGGGACGGGGTTATTTGGTTTTGGGCAGTTTCACTTCTTTAATGATGCCGTTTTCGCATTTCATGATGAAGACGGTTTCGCCGTTTTGCGATGCGGTGAATTTGCCATGTGCCAGACCTTTTTTGAACGTGCCCGACAGTACCATGTTACGGAACTTGGTGCTGTTGGAATTGAACGGCTCGATGAAGGTTTCGCGGTTGACGGAGACGGTGTAAACGCCTTGTCCGTCGAATTTACCGTTTTTAAACGCGCCGGTGTAGCTGCGTCCGTCTTGGCAGCGCCATGTGCCTTTGCCGGCGGGTTTGCCGTCTTTGCCGACATCGCCGTCGTAGGTGCAGCCCGGCTCCTGATAGGAAGTCAGGACGGCGGCCGAGGCGGGGAGGGCGAACATAATGGCAAGCGGCAGGAATGCGAAGTGTTTAAACATAAAGGTTGTCCATTGGATGTAGGTTTCAGACGACCTTTTATAGTGGATTAAATTTAAACCAGTACGACGTTGCCTCGCCTTGCCGTACTATTTGTACTGTCTGCGGCTTCGTCGCCTTGTCCTGATTTAAATTTAATCCACTATATCGTGCAAAGGTCTTCTGAAAAATTAGTCTTGCCAGCCGCCCAAATAGGAAACCAGCTCTTCCAACATGGTGCTGACGGATTCCGCCATCAGGATTTGCGAAGCGAAGGCAAGGCTGGCGGCATCGTCGCCGTTGCTCTCGGCTTCTTCCTGCAATACGTCGAGATATTGGATGCGCTTGAGCGTGAAGTCTTGCGTGAGGATGAAGGCGATTTGTTCGCGCCATACCAAGCCGAGTTGGGTCACGGTTTTACCGTTTTTGACGTGTTGAACCACTTCATCGGCGGTTAAATCTTGTTTGGACACTTTGACGACGGGAACAACATCGCCCACGCCTTTGAGTTCGCAATCGCTATCCAATTCAAAACCGCCTTCGCAATGCCCTTGCAACAGCCACTCGGTCATCAGGGAAGAGGGCGATTGCTTGGTATTCGGCAGTGAGGCTTCCAAGCCGCCCAAGGCTTCGCGCAGCTTGGTCAGGATGTTTTCCGCTTTGGCGGAAGCCGCATTGTTGACGAGCAGATAGCCGTGGCGGGTGTTGAACACCGCTTCAGTACGGCTGCTACGGGTAAACGCGCGGGGCAGCAGGTCGTCTGTAATTTGCTCTTTAAGCTCTTGTTTTTCCTTGCGACCGACATTGCGGGCTTCATTGTTTTGAATTTCCGCCACCTTCTCTTCCAAAATATCGCGGATGACGCCGGCAGGCAGGACTTTTTCTTCTTTTTTCAGGGCAACGCGCAAAGTAAAATCGGCAGGGAAAACAAGTTCTGGGGAGAACGAAACCGGTGCGGCAAAGCCTTCGCTGGACCAGTCCAAACCTTGGCAGCGGGTAAATTCAGCCTCCGCAAGTTTGTCGGCAAGTACGTCCGCTTCGGGCAGCTTTTCTTTGTTGAGTGGATAAAAACTGATCTGCTTGAACCACATGGTTTGTTTTCCTTTTCATTAAAAGCGGCATTATACAGGCAAAGCCCATACAAAGATAAGGAGCAGAAGGGTCGTCTGAAACGAGTTTGACCATAAAAAACGCCAGACCCGTTGACAGCGTTTTAACGCTTATGTATAGTTCGCAACTCGGTTACGCGCCCATCGTCTAGAGGCCTAGGACACTGCCCTTTCACGGCGGCAACCGGGGTTCGAATCCCCGTGGGCGTGCCAGATTTTCAATAACCCCTTACTAGAAAATAGTAAGGGTTTATTTTTTTGTCTTTTGGGGATGGGTGGGGTTGGGGGCTGAGTGTTTTAATGTAGCCATTTTAGCAGGGCATCATTCTTCATATTTAGATAGATCGATACCTTTGCAATAACATAGGTTACTAAAATTTTATGCTCAATCTCATTTTCAAAATGCAAAACCTTTCTGATTTTTCCTACTTTTTGCTCAATATTAGGGAGGTTTTAGGCAATTGAAAATTTTTTGGCGCATTTTCATGCGTCAAATCTGGTTAACAGACTATTTATTGAGGGCGGCTGACGGGCTAAGTGTATCTGTTGCCGCCTAAAAGGCGATCAGGATGCCTTATTATCAGGTACCTGCAAGGAATTAAGGGAATATTTGGGTGGTACAGGAGGAGTGATTGATAATGGAAACAACTGAAAAACTGTGCTTAGGTTTCGGCTATTGGGTTGAAAGGTAAAAAAGCGGAATTCGCTAAGGTCTCAGGTCGTCTGAAAACGCTTACGCGTGTATTTTCAGACGACCTTTGTGCTTCCATTTACAGCCATTGCGCCAAGGATTCGGTATCCAAGTCCCATTGCCAGACGCCGTTGTCCGTGCCGTCCAATCCGCGTAGGAAGAGGTATCGAATGGCGATTTGGGGTAACGGTTTGCCGCGCAGTTTGAAGTAGCGGGCTACGGCGATGGCGTAGATGAGTGCTTGCAGGTAGTAGTGGTGGTCTGCTACGGCTTCGTTCATGGCTTGTTGCGTATAGGCTTCGGCGTTGTCGCCCAGATGGTTGGATTTGTAGTCGATGATGCACACGAGGTCGTCTGAATCTTGGCAAACCATGTCGATGAAGCCGTTGAGAAAGCCTTGTACATCTTGGAAATCCAATCTTTCTGCGGCTTCGATACATTCCGGCGGCAGTGAACTGTTTTCGCGGGCAAACCAGCGGCGCAGGTCATGGAGTTTGAAGTCTTCGGTGTAGAGGGTGAACCCCATTTCCGGAAGGCGGCGTTCGGGTGGGATTTCAGACAGGCTTTGTGCAGAAAGGCGCGTTTTACGGCAGGTCTCGAGCATTTGTTTGACGGCATCTGTCCAAAGCAGGTCGAAGCCGTAGCGGGTCAAGGTTTCGGCTATCAGGTTGCTTTGACTTTCGGCGCTTTGGGCAAAGTCGAATTTTTCCAACATTTCATGCAGGCAGACACCGGCATTGGCTCCGCGCGGGAAATGGTGGATGTCGGTGTTTGGGAGGTCGTCTGAAACGAGAAGAGCGGTTTCAGACGACCTTTCTGTGTCGGCGGCGGTTTCTGCGGGGTCGAGTGCGGGTTGTAATTCTTCGCGCTCATCGTCTCGGGTTTTGACTTGGCGGCTGAGACCGGTAAAGCTGGTATGCCGGATAAACTGAAATCCACGGGCGGGGATAACAGCGGCTTGATAGAGGTCGTCTGAAAGATGGCGGTTTTGCGCGGCTGCGGGTTGCGGCGCGTCTTCGGAAAAGCTGAAGTCGGTATGTTCGGGGGGATTTTTGAGGAAATGCAGCCAGTTGTTTTTCAGCATTTGCAGCTCGCCTAGGGCTTTGTTTGCTTTGCGTTCTTGGTCATGGGCCTGGCGGGTATCCGCCCGATTGCTGTCGGCGCTGCCTTCAAGCAGGTAGGCGAAAGGGGAATCTGCGGTATCGCCGCAATGTGCGGCATAGAGGACGAGCTGCTCTTCGGCGCGGGTCAGCGCGACGTAAAGCAGGCGCAGGCGTTCTGCCATTTCTTCGTCGGCAAGGTGGATGCGGTCTTCATCGTCAAGTTGCGTTTTGGCAAGCAGCTCGGTGGTGTGGTCGGCGGTGTGGAGGATTTGCCAATCGGCGGGCTTCATGTCTTTCGCGTCCCAAACGAAAGGGCAATAGACCAAAGGATATTGCAAACCTTTGGAGGCATGCATGGTCACGATTTTGACCAGCGCTTCATCGCTTTCAAGCCGTAAAAGCCCTGATTCGCCGACGGAACGGTCTTGCGCCAGACTGATTTGGTCGTTGAGCCATTGATGCAGGGCGGCGGGGCTGAGGCTTTGTCCTTCTTCTTCGGAGAGACACTCTAAAAGCTGATGGAAATTGGTGAGGCCGCGCTCGTCGCCGCGTGCGAGCAGTCCGGTTTCGATGCCGTGCAGCGAGGAGAAGTATTGCAGCGCGGCATAAATCCCACTTTTCCGCCAAATGGCGACGGATTCGGCGGAGGTGTTTATCCAGTTTAATAATTCGGCTTCGTTGCGGTTGAGTTGATACAGGGCTTGCGCGTCGTAGCCGAACAATGTGCCGGATAAGACGAAGCGCAGCGAGCCGATTTGTCCGGGATTGAGCCAATAATCCAACAGCGCGGCAAGGGCGAGGGCTTCGGGCGTGGTGAAAACCGATTCTCTTGAGAGCAAAACGCTTTGTATGCCGCGCGTTTTCAGCGCTTTTGCCACCATCACGCCTTCGTTAAACGTCCTGACCAAGACGGCAATATCGCCTGAAACGACCGGTCTGTCTTTGAATTTCAGACGACCTTCGGCAGCTTCGTTGAGCGTGTGGGCGATTTCGTCGGCGCAATATTCGGAGGCACGGCGGCGCAAGATGTCTTTGTTGAGCACTTCGTCGTCTTTGCCGTTGAGCCAGCGTATCTGTATGGCAGTTTGGGGCGGCGAAAGCCGGCTTTCGGAACGTGCGGCGCCGACTTCGGTATAGTCTATGCCGTCCAAGACGAAAGGGCGGTTTTTGCAGCGGAACAATGCGCCTATGCCGTTAATCAGTTTGGCATGGCTGCGGTAATTGGTCGCCAGCGTGTAGCTGTGTTGCGCGTCGGCTGCGGCTTGCAGATAGGCGTAAATGTCGGCGCCGCGAAAGCTGTAAATGGCTTGCTTGGGGTCGCCGACTAGGAATAAGGGCTTGTGTTGGCTGATGAAGATTTGTCGGAAAATCTCGTATTGCAGCGGATCGGTGTCTTGAAATTCGTCAATCAAGGCGATGCGCCAGTTCTGCGCTACTGCCTGAGCCAGCGAGTCTGCCTGCGGGTTGTCGGTCAGGGCGTCGTAAACATCCAGCAGCAAATCGTCGAAACCGCGTTCGCGTTTGGATTTTTTCTGTTCGCTCAGACTGGCATTAAGATGGTCGAGCAGGTCGAGATGGAGCAGGGTAAGCGTATCTTCTTCGGCTCGCACAATGGCAGCCGAATCTGCGCCGAGATTCGCCAATATCTGCAAATCGGCAAAGGCGGCAGCGTCGGGCGTATTGCCTTTTTTGACTTTGGACTCTAAAGCTTCTACGGCAAACATGGGCAGCTTTTCTGCCGTCGTTTTGCTAAAAGAAGGAAGGGCATCGGATTGGGAGGCGGATTGGAGCTCGAGAAAGACGGTTTTGAATGTTTTTTCTTGGTATGAGTTGCCATTTAATATCGAACGGATGCGCCAGAATGTTTCTTCCAAGGCGTCCAGTTTAGAACGCACTTTTTCCCATGTTTTCCGAAATTTTTCCTGCGCGGCGACTAAGTCTGTTTCGGGTCGTCTGAAAACCAAATACGGACGGCTGACGAACTTTTGTATTGCCGCCAGCATGGTTTGCGGCGTTTGGCGGCGTTCAAATACCAGCTTCGCTAGAATGGGATCATTGACGATGCGGTCGCGCCAAAAATCTTGGGCAGGAATCAGCAGGCGGTCGCGGTTGTCTTCAGTCAATTCGACATCCATAGGCGCGCGGCACAAAAATGCATAATCGCGCAAAATGCGTTGGCAGAATCCGTGAATGGTATAAATCGCGGCGTTGTCGAATTGTCCGATGGCAGCTTTGAGGCGGACAATCAGCCGCGCCCGACTTTCTTGAGCCAATGCCTGTTTGAGCAAGCCGGTTAGAAACACATCGCCCGGATGATTGTCTCGGCAATATGCTGCGAGGTCGTCTGAAAGATTGTCCGTATCCTCTACGCTTTCTAATGCCTGCAACACTTCGTCCAAACGCGCGCGCAAACGGGTTTTTAATTCCGCCGTCGCCGCTTTAGTAAAAGTAACGGTCAAAATGCTTTCAACCGGCATCTGCTCAAGCACGACCAAACGCGTGAACAAAGCCGCAATGCCGTAGGTTTTGCCCGTACCGGCAGAGGCTTCAATCAGATTGGTACCTGATATGGGGATGCTTAGGGGATCGAAGGCGGGAATGGAGGCGGTAGTGGGCATGATAAAAGGAGGATGAGTTAAGGAATAACAGGATACGGAGATAATTTTGCTCTTGCGCTTTAGATTGGTTCCCAATCTTCACCGTTTAAATCGGCTATAGTTTTCGCTATTGTTGAAGCGTTGTTGGATTTGTTGTCCGGCTTGCCGAGACGGACGATATTGTTCTGTCTTACCATCAGGTAATTTTATTCTGTGTATAGGGATACCAAAATGCTTGGTATTGGAGCATATAGTGGATTAACTTTAAACCAGTACGGCGTTGCCTCGCCTTGTCGTACTATCTGTACTGTCTGCGGCTTCGTCGCCTTGTCCTGATTTAAATTTAATCCACTATAACATTGGAATTGAAAAAAAGGTCGTCTGAAGACAGGTATTTTCCTAAACGGAGAAATGATTTTCAGACGACCTTTTTAAGCGGGGGCTTTTTCATCTAACTACGGTTGTTATTTGCCTATACCCGTGCCGCTTCCAATGCCTGCGCCAAGTCGGCAAGCAAATCATCGATATGCTCGATGCCCACGCTCAGGCGTACCATATCGGGGCTGACGCCTGCTGCGGCAAGTTCGGTATCGTCAAGCTGGCGGTGGGTAGTGGTGGCGGGATGGGTGGCAAGCGATTTGGCATCGCCGATATTTACCAAGCGCAAGAAGAGTTGCAGTGCGTCGATGAATTTTGCACCCGCTTCGCGTCCGCCTTTAATGCCGAAACTCAGCAAACCGGAGGCTTTGCCGCCGTAGTCGCGGTCGATTAAGTTTTTGTACGGGCTGTCAGGCAAGGCAGGATAGTTTACCCATTCGACCTGCGGGTGTTTCTTTAAGAATTCGGCTACTTTCAAGGCGTTTTCACAATGACGCTCCATGCGCAGGGCGAGGGTTTCCAAACCTTGTAGCAGTAAAAATGCGCTGTGCGGCGACAGGGCGGCACCGGTATTGCGCAGCGGGACGACGCGGGCGCGGGCGATGTATGCGGCCGCACCAAAATGCTCGCAGTAGTTTACTCCGTGGTAGGACGGGTCCGGCTGGTTGAAGGTTCGGTCAAAACGCGGATTGCCTGCCCATTGGAATTTGCCGCCGTCGATAATGGCACCGCCAATCGTTGTGCCGTGGCCGCCGATATATTTGGTCAGCGATTGGATAACGATGTCGGCGCCGTGTTCGATGGGGCGGAACAGCGTGGGCGTAGCGACGGTGTTGTCCACCATCAGTGGCAGCCCTTGAGCGTGTGCGGCTTGGGCAAATGCCTGAATATCGACAACATTGATGGCGGGATTGCCGATGGATTCGCAATACACCAGTTTGGTTCGGCTGTCGGTATTGGCGGAGATTTCTTCGGGTTTGGCAGGATCGATAAAGCGCACTTCTATGCCTTGGCGCGGCAGGCTGTGGGCAAAGAAATTGTATGTGCCGCCGTAGAGGGTTTTGGTTGCGATGATGTTGTCGCCTGCTTCAACCAATGTTTGAATGGCATAGGTGATTGCCGCCATACCGCTGGCAACAGCCAATGCGGCAATGCCTCCTTCCAAACGGGCGACACGTTCTTCCAACACGGCGGTGGTCGGATTCATGATGCGGGTGTAGATATTGCCCGCAACGTCAAGGTTAAACAGGTCTGCGCCATGCTGCGTGTTGTCGAAAGTGTAGGAAGTGGTTTGGTAAATCGGGACGGCAGCGGATTTGGTGGTCGGTTCGGATTGATAGCCTGCGTGTAGGGCGATAGTTTCCCGTTTCATATGAATATCCTTGTAGTGAATTAAACATTGATATAGTGGATTAACTTTAAACCAGTACGGCGTTGCCTCGCCTTGCCGTACTATCTGTACTGTCTGCGGCTTCGTCGCCTTGTCCTGATTTAAATTTAATCCACTATAAATAGAGGCCGTCTGAAAAAACATAGATTGTTTTTCAGACGGCCGGTTTCTTGCTTTATTGCGGTGTATTGTCTTCTGTTGTTACGTTTGCCTCGGTAGTGTTTTCTTCACCTGAAGCTGACGCGTCTTCCGGTTCTTCTGCTACCCGCTCGAGGCTGACCAGTTGCTCGCCTTCGTCCAGATTAATCAGGCGCACGCCTGCTGCGGCGCGGCCGGTTTCGCGGATTTGTTCGACTTTGGTGCGGATGAGGACGCCGCCGCTGGTAATCAGCATCAGGTCGTCGGTTTCGCCGACCAAGGTTGCGGCGACCAAATCGCCGTTGCGTTCGCCGGTGTTGATGGCGATATTGCCTTGTCCGCCTTTGTTTTTACGGCTGTAATCGGCAATCGGGGTACGTTTGCCGTAGCCGTTGGCGGTGGCGGTCAGCACTTGCAAATCGCTTTGCGCGGCTTCGGGTGCAAAGGTAATCAGGCTGACGATTTTGCCGTCGGCAGGCAGGCGCATACCGCGCAGGCCGCCGCTGCCGCGACCGGACGGACGCACACCGTGTTTGCCGCTTGGCAGGGCGTTTTCGTTGTCGGCGGTTTCGTCTTCGAGGTCGTCTGAAATTTCGGTTTCGATGTCGGCATCTTGAGCTTCATCGTTGCCGGATTTTTCCCAGTATTCGTTAAAGCGGATGGCTTTGCCCAAGTTGGAGAACAGCATAATGTCGTCCGATCCGCTGGTTTGCGCGGCACCGACGAGGTAGTCGCCTTCTTTAAGCGCGATGGCTTTGATGCCTTGGCTGCGGACGTTTTTAAATGCCGAAAGCTGGACTTTTTTCACCATGCCTTGTGCGGTGGCGAAGAAGACGTATTGGTCTTCGGGGAATTCGCGAACGGCAAGGATGGCGCTGACTTTTTCGCCTTCTTCCAACTGGATGACGTTGTTAATCGGACGACCGCGGCTGTTTCGACCGCCTTCGGGCAGTTTGTAAACCTTAATCCAGTGGCACTTGCCGAGGTTGGTGAAACACATCAAATAGTCATGCGTATTCGCAACGAACAAGGTTTCGATGAAGTCTTCGTCTTTGGTCGCCGCCGCCTGTTTGCCGCGTCCTCCGCGACGCTGCGCCTGATAGTCGGTGGTCGGCTGGGTTTTGATATAGCCGCCGTGGGTCAGGGTAACGACCATTTCGCGTTGCGGAATCAGGTCTTCATCAGCAATGTCGCCGCCGAACGGGTTGATTTCGCTGCGGCGTTCGTCGCCGAAATTGGTTTTGGTTTCTTCCAACTCTTCACGAATGATTTGGGTGATGCGTTCCGGTTTCGCCAAAATGTCCAAATAGTCGATGATTTTCGCCATGATGTTTTTGTAGTCGCCGACGATTTCTTCTTGATCGAGACCGGTCAGGTTGCGCAGGCTCATGCGCAGGATGGCGTCAGCCTGAATTTCGCTCAGGTAATAGCCTTGTTCCTGCAAGCCGAGGTTGGCGGGCAGGCCTTCGGGGCGTGCCATGCGCAGGTCGAGGTCGGTACGGCTCAGCATGTCTTCCACCAAACCGCTGCGCCATGCGCGAGAGAGCAGTTTTTCTTTGGCTTCGGGCGCGTCGGCGGATTCTTTAATCAACCGAATCATCTCGTCGATATTGGACAATGCGACGGCTTTACCTTCGGCGATGTGGCCCTCATGACGCGCTTTTTTCAGGCGGAACAAGGTACGACGGGTAACAACTTCGCGACGGTGGCGCAGGAATTCCGACAAAATTTGTTTCAGGTTCAACAGGCGCGGCTGACCGTCAACCAAGGCAACCATATTGATGCCGAAGCTGTCTTGAAGCTGGGTGAGTTTGTAGAGTTGGTTTAAAACGACTTCGGCGTTTTCATTGCGTTTCAATTCGATAACGACGCGCATACCAGATTTGTCGGATTCGTCGCGCAGGTCGGATACGCCTTCCAACGTTTTTTCGCGCACCAACTCGCCGATTTTTTCCACCAGTTTGGCTTTGTTTACCTGATACGGGATTTCGTCGATGATGATGGCTTCGCGTTCGCCGTTTTTGCCTATGGGTTCGATATGGGTTTTACCGCGCATAACGACGCGGCCGCGGCCGGTTTTATAGCCTTCGCGCACGCCGCTCAAGCCGTAGATGGTTGCGCCGGTCGGGAAATCAGGGGCTTGCAGGATGTTGATCAATTCGTCGATTTCGGTTTCGGGTTCGTCCAAAAGACGCAGACAGGCGTTGATGGTGTCTGTAAGGTTGTGCGGCGGAATATTGGTCGCCATACCGACGGCGATACCGGACGAGCCGTTGACCAACAGCGCGGGGAAGCGGGTCGGCAACACCAGCGGCTCGTGTTCGCTGCCGTCGTAGTTCGGGCCGAAATTGACGGTTTCTTCTTCGATGTCCGCCAGCATTTCGTGGGCGATTTTCGCCATGCGGATTTCGGTATAACGCATGGCCGCGGCACCGTCGCCGTCAACCGAACCGAAGTTTCCCTGACCGTCGATTAAGACGTAGCGCATCGAGAAATCCTGCGCCATGCGCACGATGGTGTCGTAAACCGCAGAATCGCCGTGCGGATGGTATTTACCGATGACGTCGCCGACGATACGTGCCGATTTTTTGTAGGCGGCGTTCCAGTTGTTTTTCAGCTCGTGCATGGCGTAAAGCACGCGGCGGTGCACCGGCTTCAAACCGTCGCGCACATCGGGCAGCGCGCGGCCGACAATCACGCTCATGGCGTAATCGAGATAGCTTTTGCGCATTTCGTCTTCAAGGCTGACGGGCAGGGTTTCGAGTGCGAATTTATGGTCGTTGCGGATAGTTGCGTCGGTCATGGTTTTCTTTATTTCGTATGGCAAAAATTAGCTCGGATTTTAGCATAAAAACGGCTTGGACAGGGCGTTTTGCGGCGTAATGCGGCGAATCCGGGCAACTTGCAGAACGATGGTTGTAAAATAGACAAAAGGTCGTCTGAAACTTTTCAGACGACCTTTTGTCTTGAACCGCAGCTGATGCTTAAGCGCGTTTGCGGAATTCGCCGGTACGGGTATCGATTTCGACTTTGTCGCCGTTTTCGATGTAAGACATCACTTGGATTTCAGTGCCGCCGACCAGACGCGCGGTTTTCATCACTTTGCCTGAAGTGTCGCCTTTAACGGCTGGCTCGGTGTACTCGACTTCGCGTACGATGATGGTAGGCAGTTCGACAGAAATGGGGTTGCCTTCGTAGAAGGTTACTTCGCATTGGTCTTCCATGCCGTCAACGATGAATTTCAACGCATCGCCGATGTTGTCGGCTTCGATTTCGTATTGGTTGAATTCTTCGTCCATGAAGACGTACATAGGATCGGCAAAGTAGCTGTAAGTACAGTTTTTGCGGGACAGGATGACGACGTCGAATTTGTCGTCGGCTTTGTAAATGGTTTCGGAAGCGGCACCGGTCAGCAGGTTTTTCAGTTTCATGCTGACTTTGGCGGAAGAGCGGCCGCCTTTGATGTATTCGGTTTTTTGAACGACCATAGGATCGTTGCCGACCATGAATACGTTGCCGGCGCGCAGTTCTTGTGCTGTTTTCATTGTGATTTCCAATCAAATCGGTTGTAAATAAACGCGCTATTTTAGCGTATTTTTTTATGCTTTGAAATAAAGGCAGCGAGTTTTTCAGGAGCTGACGGCTGATCGAAAAGACAACGGCTCCACTTTTCCGCGCCTTGTCTCCAGTCGTTTTGGTGTTGTTGCAGGGTTTGCCAACATTCGAGGCGTTGTGTTGCAGATAAAGCCTCTCCGCCGTTGAGGTCGTCTGAAAGGCGGCGGTGTGCCGAGGCGGTTTCGGGCGTATAGAATCCATGCGCCTTATTCCAAAAGGCGTGGAGTTTGTCGAGATGGGCATTCTCGTCTTGCGGATAGATGTGCCAAAAGAAGGATTTGCCCGCAAGCTGGGCGCGCACGAAACTGTCTTCGCCGCGTATCACGGCGCAATCGGCAAGGTGCAGCAGTTGGTCGAAATCCTGTTGCGGAACGAAAGGGATTTTGACAAGGCGGACTGAGGTCGTCTGAAAAACATCGCCGTCGTTTTGCAGGGCATTTTGCGGAATGACGCCGCTTTGTTTGAGGCTGTCGATAATTTGCGTACCCGCCAGCAACAAGGTCAACGGATTGCCCGCCTGTTGCCACATGTCCAGCCACTTTGCCCAAATATTGCTCCGATAGCCGAAAAGCAGCCATTCGGGTGCGTTTTTTTCGGGAAGCATCAGCCGCTGACGCAGGGCTTCGGTATCGAAACGGACGGCATCGCAGTAATCGCGCTCGCGTATCAGCCCGCCGCTTTTTTCGCTAAACCCCATAAACCAAAAATATTTTTGAACACCCTCCTGCGGCGAAGGCATCAAGTGTAGCCTTTCATTGCTTTCTTCCGCGCTCAAATATTCCCAATTCAGCCAAAGCGGCTTGTGTTGACGGATAACGTTCAAGACATTTTCAGGCAGGTCGCAGGCGAAAGTTTCGATGACGACATCGGCAACGGGCGCGGTATCAATGTCCGCCGCTTCGACATACCAAGTGCGAACATGAATATCCTGATGAACGCAGGGAACATCGGGCAAATCAGGGCAAAGCGCACGCAAGGCGGAAACATCGTCCGTCCACAAATGCACCTGCCAACCGAGTTCACGATGCAAAACACGGGCAAGCCGCAGGGAAACGCCGATATCGCCGAAATTGTCGATGACGTTGCAAAAAATCCAACAAACAGGAAAAACGTGTGTATTCATAAAAGACTTGAGGTCGTCTGAAATCGGTTTCAGACGACCTTTTCAAAACTAAAACGCGCCGAAATAGTGGAACAAATACACAATCAGCAAAACGATCGGAATAAACAGCAACATGGTTTGACGTTTCAAATCAAACTCTTGCTTAAGATGATGCTTGATGGTTTCGAAGAGGATGAATTTGAACAAAAACGTCGCTTCGCAAGCAAGGATGATGCCGTTGATTAAGTGCTGCGCCTCGTCTTCGGGCGGATTGACGACGAAAACGGCAAGCGTCGCCAAGGGTATCAGACAGACGACGAGCCAGCGAATGATAAGCGGTTTGGACATGGTGTGTAATCAGTTCGAAATAATTGGAAGAGGGCGGTTATTTATGCCGGATTTCCCAACACTGATGGATTTTCTTGTTGCGGAAATCGTCGGGAACGGATTGTTTGGAAATGTCTTTGACGGCGTATTGTTCCGATACCGAGTCGTCCAAGACGAAGCTGCGCAAGTTGTTGGAGAAGTACAAAATGCCGTCAGAAGAGAGCAGGTTCATCGCACCGTCAATTAATTTTTTGTGGTCGCGCTGGATGTCGAGGATGTCGAGCATCTTTTTGCTGTTGGAGAAGCTGGGCGGATCCATGACGATAAGGTCGAACTGTTTGCCTTCGGCGGCGGCGTTTTGCAAATATTGGAACACGTCGGCACGGACGATTTGGTGTTGTTCGGGGCTGATGCCGTTAAGTTTGAAATTGCGTTTCGCCCAATCGAGATATGTGTTGGACAAATCGACGGTTTCGCTGGACGCTGCGCCGCCGGTGGCTGCATAGACGGTAAAGCTGCCGGTGTAGGAGAACAGGTTGAGGAAGCGTTTGCCCGCTGCGGTTTCGCCGACTTTTTTGCGCGTGTTGCGGTGGTCGAGAAAAAGGCCGGTGTCGAGGTATTTATCGAGGTTGACCCAAAACTTGCGGCCGTTTTCGGTGATGACGAAATCGTCGCCGGTTTTGCCGGTTTTCTCGTACTGCTGCAAACCTTTTTGGCGTTCGCGGCGTTTGAGGTGGATTTGTTCGGGCGCAAAACCGGTAACGAAGGCGACGGCTTCCAATACTTCGGCAAGCCACGCTTCGTATTCTTCGGGCTGCATCAGCCAGCCGGTATCGTATTCCTGAAGGTGGATTTGGTCGCCGTAAACATCGACGGCAAAGGGGAATTGGGGGATGTCGCGGTCGTAAATGCGCCAGGCTTCGATGCCGTTGCGTTTCGCCCATTTCATGAGGTGTTTGATGTTTTTGCCCATGCGGTTGGCGAAGGGTGTGATGTCGGTCATGGTTTCAGACAGCCTGAATAAGTATTGGGAAGGGTTTGGATTTTAACGCACTTGATGCCTTTTTGCTTGACCGTTGTCCATAAAATCGATATTATCCGCCGTTCGCCTTTTTATACGAAGCCATCGTCTTCCAACCTAAACCGCCGTTTCGGGCGCGTTTCTTTTATTGCTTGCTGATTTGCCAAGCCTTTCTGTGCAGGTTGTCGTCGATGTTAACCACAAGCAAGATGCTTGCGACAACCCTGTAACTTCACATTTCCCGTATCGTTACTTTCCTTTGCTTCAGGTCGTCTGAAAACCGTTCAGACGTGCGCGTTGTTGTCTCTTTAGGATAGCCATGTCTATTAAATTTGCCGATTTGAACCTTGATAAAAACATTTTGTCCGCCGTGCGCAGCGAGGGTTACGAAAGCCCGACGCCGATTCAGGCGCAAGCCATTCCGTTTGCTTTGGAAGGCCGCGACATCATGGCTTCGGCACAAACCGGTTCCGGCAAAACCGCCGCCTTCCTGCTGCCGACGTTGCAGCGGCTGACCAAACGCAGCGAAAAACCGGGCAAAGGCCCGCGCGCGTTGGTGTTGACGCCGACCCGCGAATTGGCGGCGCAAGTTGAGAAAAACGCGCTGGCGTATGCTAAAAATATGCGCTGGTTCCGCACCGTCAGCATCGTCGGCGGCGCATCTTTCGGCTACCAAACCCGCGCCCTGAGCAAACCGGTTGACCTGATTGTCGCCACGCCGGGCCGTCTGATGGACTTGATGCAAAGCGGCAAAGTCGACTTCGCCCGCTTGGAAGTGCTGATTTTGGACGAAGCTGACCGTATGCTGGACATGGGCTTTATCGACGACATCGAAACCATCGTCGAAGCTACCCCGACCGACCGTCAGACTTTATTGTTCTCCGCCACTTGGGACGGCGCGGTCGGTAAGCTGGCGCGCAAACTGACGAAAAACCCTGAAATCATCGAAGTCGAGCGCGTGGACGACCAAGGCAAAATCGAAGAGCAGCTGCTGTACTGCGACGATATGCGCCACAAAAACCGCCTGCTCGACCACATCCTGCGCGACGCCAATATCGACCAATGCGTGATTTTCACGTCCACCAAAGCCATGACCGAAGTCATCGCCGATGATTTGTACGAAAAAGGTTTCGCCGCCAACTGCCTGCACGGCGACATGCCGCAAGGCTGGCGCAACCGCACGCTGATGGATTTGCGCAAAGGCCGCTGCAAAATTTTGGTTGCCACCGACGTCGCCGCACGCGGTATCGACGTGCCGACCATTACCCACGTTATCAACTACGACCTGCCGAAACAGGCGGAGGACTACGTTCACCGCATCGGCCGTACCGGACGGGCAGGGCGCACGGGTATTGCGATTACCTTTGCCGAAGTGAACGAATACGTCAAAGTACACAAAATCGAAAAATACATCGGCCGTAAATTGCCTGAGCTGACCGTCGAAGGCATGGAGCCGACCCGCAAGCGCAAATCCGCAGGCGGCAAGCCGAAAGGCAAAGGCGGCTGGGGCGATAGAAAATCCGGCGGCTGGCGCGGCGATAAGAAACCGGGTAAAGAAGGCTTCGGCGGCAAATCGCGCGGCGAAGGTTTCAAAAAAGAAGGATTTAAGAAAGGCAGCGAAGGCTTCAAAGGCAAACGTAAAGCCAACGATTCTTTCGGCTCAAAACCAAGCCGTCCAGCGAAAAGAGGCTGATGCTAAAGCCAAATCAATAGCGGGTATAGTGGATTAAATTTAAATCAGGACAAGGCGAGGCAACGCCGTACTGGTTTAAAGTTAATCCACTATATGAAGAAACTTTGATACCGCGTTGCCTAACAAAAAGGTCGTCTGAAAATCGATTTCAGACGACCTTTTTATTATGATGAGACGAAGGAGAGTTTGAGACAGATGGGTTCAATACGCCATAAATTTATACCGGCTCATGCGCCCATTGAGGAAGCGTGGTTTTCTGTTTGCAAAATGCAAATAACCGCTGTCCGCTGAATTTCTCAAACATCAGCTCCACACCGCTTTGCAAGCGCAAAATCAGTGCGGAAGGTGTATCTATTTTGATAAAGTCGATGCGGTGCTGTACCAGTTTTGCAATAGTCGAATACAAATCAAGCTTGTCTGCATGATTGAAGAACCAGGGATTAAGACTTAACCAGCGTCCTCCGTTTAATGGCTCTCCGGGTTGGAAATCAGCACGGATTTGAGTAAGGCGGTCGTCTGAAAAATGCAGTTCAATATTGCCATAAAGCCAGATATTCCATCCCTTTTTCACTAAAAGCCCTTTAGGAACGCATTCGGGAGCGGGGAACATTTGTAAAATCATTTCTGCAGTTTGTCCGATTTCCAGATAATCAAATCGGCCTGTGGTCAGAAAGTCAAACATATCGACAGAAATCGGAAAGTGGTAACGCATGGCAAGCTTCAGACGAGGTAGGAAGAATGGCGTTATATTAGTTCAAAAGTCAAATGCAATCAATTCTTATTTCTATTTTTAGTTGATTTCACTATTTGAGGACATTTCATTTTTTGTACAATTTAAAATTAAGATACTCTCATTAATACCGTCATTTCCGCATAGGTAGGAATATGAAAGTTTGAAGTAGCAGCAAACTCTGAATATTTTTATATGGTGGATTAAATTTAAATCAGGACAAGGCGACAAAGCCGCAGACAGTACAGATAGTACGGCAAGGCGAGGCAACGCCGTACTGGTTTAAAGTTAATCCACTATAAAACCAAGTTGTTTTCGCGGGGAAAGTCCAAGCTACAGATAAAAGAAGGTCGTCTGAAATTTTTCAGACGACCTTTTATTCCCATCAGAGCAATTAACGGCTGCGTTCGATAAAACGGTAATAGGTTTCGCCGTCTTGGACGTAACCCAATTCCACACGGGCAATTTCAGAAATCGCTTCTTGACCGTTCGCCAAATCATCGACTTCCGCAGCAAGGAACTGGTTGCGCAAAGTGAGCGTCTGGTTTTTCTCCTCCTGCACGGAAAGTTGTTCCTGCAATTCTTCCGTATGCCCGATACTGCCTTTTCCAAACCAAAGGCTGTATTGGCAGTAAGCAAGCGCGATGGATAAAACAACAGTTACCCACTTCATACATCAATACCTTTTCTTATTTGCCCAGTTGATAGAATGCGGCTTTGCCGGGGTAGTAGGCAGCTTCTGCCAATTCTTCCTCGATGCGCAGCAGTTGGTTGTATTTCGCCATGCGGTCAGATCGGCTCAATGAACCGGTTTTGATCTGCATACAGTTGGTAGCGACTGCCAAGTCGGCAATGGTGCTGTCTTCAGTTTCGCCCGAACGGTGGCTCATTACGCTGGCGTAACGGCTGCGTTTTGCCAAGTCAACCGCTTGCAAGGTTTCGCTCAAAGTACCGATTTGGTTGACTTTGACCAGCAATGCGTTTGCCACGCCTTTTTCGATGCCTTCGGCAAGGATTTTCGGATTGGTTACGAACAAGTCGTCGCCAACCAGTTGTACTTTGTTGCCGAGTTTTTCGGTGAGAAGTTTCCAGCCGTCCCAGTCGTTTTCATCCATACCGTCTTCGATGGAGATAATCGGGAATTCGTTAACCAAGCCCTCGAGGTATTCGGCAAATTCTGCGCTGGTGTAAGAACGGCCTTCGGCTTCCAAGTGGTATTTGCCGTCTTTGTAGAACTCGCTGGATGCGCAGTCCAAAGCAAACAAGACATCATCGCCTGCTTTGTAACCAGCGGCTTCGGTTGCTTCAACCATCAGTTGCAGGGCTTCTTTGTGGCTGTTCAGGTTAGGTGCGAAACCGCCTTCATCTCCGACAGTAGTCGGGAAGCCTTTACCGTCGCACAGTTTTTTCAGCGCGTGGAAAATTTCGGCGCCGCAGCGCAGGGCTTCGCGGAAGGATTTTGCGCCGACAGGCATAATCATAAATTCTTGAATGTTCAGGCTGTTATTGGCATGTTCGCCGCCGTTGATAACGTTCATCATCGGAACAGGCAAAGCCATAGGACCGGCGCCGCCCAAGTAACGGTACAGCGGCAGACCTGAATCTTCGGCAGCCGCGCGGGCAACAGCCATAGAAACTGCCAAAGTAGCATTCGCACCCAAATTGCCTTTGTTTTCAGTGCCGTCCAGCTCGATCATGATTTTGTCGATGTAGGACTGTTCGTTGGCATCGATGCCGATCAGGGCTTGGGCAATTTGGTTGTTGACGTGTTCAACTGCTTTCAATACGCCTTTGCCCGAGTAGCGGGATTTGTCGCCGTCGCGAAGTTCCAAAGCCTCTTTTTGACCGGTAGACGCACCGCTCGGTACGGCGGCACGGCCCATTACGCCGGACTCCAGCAATACATCGCATTCTACGGTGGGGTTGCCGCGTGAATCCAAAATCTCGCGGGCAAAAATATCAACGATTGCGCTCATGAATATTCTCCAAATGAGGATGAAAAAAGAAAAGTAGCTTTGTTACATTTCAGACGACCTGTGAGTGTCGCTGAAAACACATCAACGGCGATTATACCGATGGTGGTATTGGAATTACGATGAAACCAACTGTAAGTTTGTTTCACGTCAACATCGGTTTGCACAAGAAATAATATCTGCTAAAGCAGCCCCGCATTTTAACAGTTTTTGAGGTTTCAGGGCAGGGGAGCTTGCTGAGAATGCTTTGTTTTAGGCAGGAAGGTCGTCTGAAAAACGATTCGAATGAGCATTTAACCAGCCGATAATATTCAATATCTTTTCGAATTTTGGGATAAATGAGGATGTTTTTAAGGGGTTGGAGAGCAGCATTGTCTAATCTGTGATAGCCGCTGCTTTCAATAATGCGAACCATATTTGAGTGATTATTTAAAGCCCTTACGCCGAGAATGACTCATCCTTTCTCTCCATTTTCTAGGAAATATAGTGGATTAAATTTAAACCAGTATGGCGTTGCCTCGCCTTGCCGTACTATTTGTACTGTCTGCGGCTTCGTCGCCTTGTCCTGATTTAAATTTAATCCACTATAAACAGGATATTTGGGAGAAATATTGATAACTTTGTTGAAAAAGCAAAATCGGTATCAAAATTTCCGGGCATTTATCATCGTGTAAAAAAATGACAAAGGTCCTGCAAAATTTTGTCAAGGTTGGCGTTTAAATGCTATAATGCCGTGCATCTTGCACAAACTGAAAGACTGAGCATCATGCGTATCGTAGAAAAAGCCTATACTTTCGACGATGTTTTGTTGGTTCCTGCACATTCAACCGTGCTGCCACGAGACGTTAAACTTCAAACCAAGCTCACCCGAGAAATCACGCTCAACCTTCCCTTACTTTCCGCCGCGATGGACACCGTTACCGAAGCACGCCTCGCCATTTCCATGGCGCAAGAAGGCGGTATCGGCATTATCCATAAAAACATGACGCCCGAAATGCAGGCGCGTGCCGTTTCCAAAGTGAAACGCCATGAGAGCGGCGTAGTGAAAGACCCTATTACGGTTGCGCCGACGACGCTTATCCGCGAAGTATTGGAAATGCGCGCGCAACGCAAACGCAAAATGTCCGGTCTGCCCGTCGTTGAAAACGGCAAAGTAGTCGGCATTGTTACCAACCGCGACCTGCGTTTTGAAAACCGCCTCGACCTGCCCGTTTCCGCCATCATGACCCCGCGCGAACGCTTGGTTACCGTCCCCGAAGGTACAAGTATCGACGAAGCGCGCGAACTGATGCACGAACACAAAGTCGAGCGCGTTTTGGTCTTGAACGAAAAAGACGAGCTGAAAGGCTTGATTACCGTAAAAGATATTTTGAAAACCACCGAGTTTCCAAATGCCAACAAAGACTCCGAAGGCCGTTTGCGTGTAGGCGCGGCTGTAGGCACTGGCGGCGACACTGAAGAGCGCGTAAAAGCATTGGTCGGAGCTGGAGTCGATGTCATTGTCGTCGATACTGCACACGGCCATAGCCAAGGCGTTATCGAACGCGTGAAATGGGTGAAAGAAACCTATCCGCACATCCAAGTCATCGGCGGCAATATCGCAACCGCCAAAGCCGCTTTGGATTTGGTCGCAGCAGGTGCAGACGCCGTCAAAGTCGGTATCGGTCCGGGTTCGATTTGCACAACCCGTATCGTTGCAGGTGTAGGCGTGCCACAACTAACCGCCATTCACAACGTTGCCGAAGCCCTCAAAGATACAGGCGTTCCGCTGATTGCCGACGGCGGCATCCGCTTCTCAGGTGATATCGCCAAAGCCTTGGCAGCGGGCGCATACAGCGTCATGCTCGGCGGTATGTTTGCCGGTACGGAAGAAGCACCGGGCGAAATCGAACTCTACCAAGGCCGCTCGTACAAATCCTACCGCGGCATGGGTTCTCTGGGTGCAATGAGCCAAGGCTCCGCCGACCGCTACTTCCAAGACAAAACCGACAGCACCGATAAATACGTCCCCGAAGGCATCGAAGGCCGCGTTCCCTACAAAGGTCCGATTGTGAACATTATTCACCAACTGACCGGTGGTCTGCGTTCCAGCATGGGCTATTTGGGCTGCGCCAATATCGCAGAAATGCACGAAAAAGCGGAATTTGTAGAAATTACCTCCGCCGGTATGAGCGAATCCCACGTTCACGATGTTCAAATTACCAAAGAAGCGCCGAACTATCACCGCTAAGGTAAAATGAAAAAAGGTCGTCTGAAAGTTTCAGACGACCTTTTTCTATTGTTTGAATAATGCCCTAAAAATCAGATTGCTTCACCGTTCTGCTTAGCCTCCAGAAGCTCCCAGCGTTCCAATTTTTCCAAGAGCAGTGTTTCGATTTCTTCGGCACGGTTTTGCAATGCGCCGGCTTTTTCGTAATCTTTGAAAATTTCAGGATCGGAAAGTTGCGCATTGATTTCCGCTTGTTCGGTTTCCAAGGCGGCGATTTTGTCGGGCAGGGCGTCGAGTTCGCGTTGTTCTTTGTAGGAAAGTTTGACCGTGCGGTTGGCTTTGGGTTTGGCTTTTTCCGGTTCTGCGGTTATTTTTGGTGCGGAGGTCGTCTGAATTTTCTCTTCGCGTGATTTTGCGTCGATGTAGTCCTGATAGCCGCCGATGTATTCTTTCAGACGTCCTTGTCCTTCGAAAACAATGCTTTGGGTAATTACGTTATCAAGGAACATACGGTCGTGTGAGACGAGGAATACCGTGCCCTGGTAATCGCGCAGCAGGTCTTCGAGCAGCTCTTGGGTGTCGATGTCCAAGTCGTTGGTCGGTTCGTCCAAAACTAGGATATTGGCGGGGCGGGTAAAGAGTTTTGCCAGCAGGAGGCGGTTGCGTTCGCCGCCGGAGAGCGATGAGACGGGGCTTTGCGCGCGGGCAGAGTGGAACAGGAAATCTTCCAGATAGCTCATGACGTGTTTTTTCTTGCCGCCGATTTCGACGTAATCATTACCTTGGCCGAGCGTGTAAAACACGGTGTCGTTTTCGTTCAGTGCGCTGCGAAACTGATCGAAATAGGCAACTTCCTGCTTACTGCCGATACGGATTCTGCCGTAGGTCGGCTGCAATTCACCTAGAATTAGCTTGAGGAAAGTAGTTTTGCCGATACCGTTTGGGCCGATTAAGCCGATTTTGTCGCCGCGTTGCAAGATGGCGGAGAATTTGTCCATGATGACTTTGTCGCCGTAGGCAAACGAGGCGTGTTCCAGCTCGGCGATGATTTTGCCGCTTTTCTCGCCGCTGTCGAGCTTGAAGTTGACCTGCCCTTGTACATTGCGGCGTTCGGCACGCTGGCGGCGCAGTTCTTCCAAACGGCGCACGCGGCCTTCGTTGCGGGTACGGCGCGCTTCGATGCCTTTGCGTATCCACGCTTCTTCCTGCGCGTGGAATTTATCAAACAGGCGGTTGTGTTCCGCCTCGACTGCCAACTCTTGTGCTTTTTTCTCGCTGTATTTGGAGAACGAGCCGGGATAGGAACGCAGAATGCCGCGGTCGAGTTCGACAATACGCGTGGCGATGTTGTCCAGAAAACGACGATCGTGGGTAATTACGACCAAGCTCCCTTCAAACGCTTTGAGCAGGTTTTCCAGCCAGATAATCGCGTCGATGTCCAAATGGTTGGTCGGCTCGTCCAGCAGCAATACGTCGGGCTTCTGCACCCAAGCCTGCGCCAAGGCGACGCGCTTTTTCTGCCCGCCGGAGAGGTTGCCGATTTTTTCGTTTTCCGGCAAACCGAGTTCGCCCAAAGTCTGCTTCACCGCCGCATCCAGCTTCCAGCCGTCCTTCGCTTCGATTTCAAGCTGTAATTCGTTGAGTTCTTTCAATAAAACGTCGTCTGAATTGTGTTCCAAATCATGGCTGACGCGGTGGTAACGGCGCAGCAGGTCGCGGATTTCGCCCAAGCCTTCGGCGACAGTGTCGAATACGGTGGCTTCCTTGTCAAAAAACGACTCCTGCGGCACATAAACGATTTTGAGGTTGTTTTGAACGATAATCTGCCCGTCGTCGAGCTTTTGCACGCCGGCGAGGATTTTCAGAAACGAAGACTTACCCGCGCCGTTGCGGCCGATTAAACCGATTTTTTCGCCGCTGTCGAGTTGAAAGGAAGTTTTGTCGAGCAAGGCGACATGACCGACGGCAAAGGAAGCGTTTTCTACGGATAAGATGTTCATAAGGCAGATTGAGAAAGATGAAAGGGTATGGATTTTAAACGATTTTGAAGGTTTCTTTGAAATCAGGCAAAAAGGTCGTCTGAAAGACGAAAATCCGTTTTCAGACGACCTTTCTTATATCAGGCTTCGGGTAATTCCATGTCTAAAACGGTTTGCTCCTGCTTGGCGCGGAAATCGGCAAGTTTTTGCGCCAGTTCGGGGTCTTCGTTGGCAAGCAGCGAGATGGCGAACAGGGCGGCGTTGGCGGCTCCTGCTTCGCCGATGGCAAAAGTGGCAACGGGAACGCCTTTGGGCATTTGCACGATGGAGAGTAGGGAGTCTTCGCCGCGCAGGTATTTGCTAGGTACGGGAACGCCCAATACGGGGACGGTGGTTTTGGCGGCAACCATACCGGGCAGGTGTGCCGCGCCGCCTGCGCCGGCGATGATGGCTTTGATGCCACGCTCGCGGGCGGTTTCGGCGTATTCAAACATTAAATCGGGGGTGCGGTGTGCGGACACGACGCGGGCTTCGTATTCAACGCCAAACTCTTTGAGAAACTGCGCTGCCTGCTGCATGACGGGCCAGTCGCTGTTGCTGCCCATGATGATGCCGATTTTGGCCATATTTGCTCCTAGTGTATAAAACGTTATTCAATGAATGATTTCAGACAACCTTCGAATAGGGGGAGGTCGTCAGAAAAGTTATCGTTGCTTGATACTGATAGCGGCGCGTTTGGCGGCTTCGCTACCGGGATAGCTCTGTATCAGCTTGCGCCATGTGTTGCGGGCGATGTCTTTCTGTTGCAGTTGGTATTGGCATTGTCCGATGCTGAAGAGTGCGTCGGGGGCTTGCGGGCTGCTGCGGAAGCGGTTGGCGTAGCGGCCGCCGATTTCGATGACGGATTCGCAGTGGCCCATGCGCTGCTGGCTTTGCAGCAACAAATACATATTGCGGCGCGCAATATCGCTGCCGTTACCGCCGTCGGCTTCCTTCAGAATGGCTGCCGCCGCCCGATAATTCCCGCTGCGGTAGTATTTGGATGCACGCTCGTAAAGACGGGTTTCGTTTAGGGTAAGCGAATCTGTTTCGGTCGGCGCGGTACCGCCGTTCTCCAGATAATGTTTTTTGAGCTTCTGGTCGTCCAAGCGTTGGGACACGGTTTTCTTAGCAGGACGGGAGTGGATTTTGTTTTGCTGCTCGATTTGCTGCAAACGAAGGTTTACCGCCTCCATTTCCCGCTCAATGCGTGCAACCTGTACGCCCAAATGGTCGATTTGTGTCTGTTCGTCAAGCTTGGGATAGGGGATGGATACTTTCTGCGGGCTATCGGGAATATCCGGCAGCGAAAAAATGTCGTCTGAAGACGGGGATGAAACGGAAGTACAGGCGGCGGTAAAGGCAATGGGAAGCAGTCGGATAAGCAGGTTTGTTTTCATCGGTTTATTTTTTCAATAGAAGGGTCAATCCGTCGCCGACAGGTAGGGTAATGGGAACGATACGTTCATCGTCGGGCAGGCTGCGGTTGAATGTTTGCAGTATTTTCAAGCTGGGCGGGGAGTGTTCGTCGCCCTCATGCAAGACCCTGCCGTTCAGCAAAACATTGTCGATGGCGATAATGCCGCCCTTACGCACAAGCTTCAGGCAACGTTCGAAATATTGCGGGGTAGGGGGCTTGTCTGCATCTATCAGGGCCAGGTCGTAACTTTCCGCTTCGCCTTGCGCTATCAGGTCGTCCAAAGTCAAAAGGGCGGGTTGCAGGTACAGCGAAATTTTGTGTTCCACCCCTGCCGCTCGCCAAGTTTCGCGCGCTATGTCGGTAAATGTTACGTTGATGTCGCAGGCGGTAACTTTGCCATGCTCCGGCAATGCAAGCGCGACGGCGGTGCTGCTGTATCCTGTAAACACGCCGATTTCCAAATATTTTTCGACATGGATAAGCTGCGCCAACCAAGAAAGCAGGGCGGCTTGTTCGCGGGCGATGGCCATATTGCCTAATCGGTGTGAAAGCGTGCGCTCGCGCAATGCGGCAAGGACGGGATGCTCCGCTTGTCCGATGGTATTGAGGTAGTCCTGTATTCCGGCAGGTGTGTTGGATGTGCGGACGGTCATTTCGGCACGATCAGTCTTGATAGTATGTGTAGGGTTTTTTGGCGACTTTGGCAGCCTCAAACTCTGCCTGCTCTTGCGGATTTAATTCGACATCCCAAAGCAGGTGGCGGTTTTCTAGGCGTTGCGTTTCCAGTTGCGGATTGTCTTCGATAAGTTTGTCGAGAAACTGGGTGGCTTCGGATTTGTAGTGGTACATTTTTGTACGCTCCGTGGGGATAGGGTCGTAAAAGACGGGTTTTGTTATGCGGTGATATTATAGCGGATAATCCTAATGCAAAGGTCGTCTGAAAACACATTTTGCGTTTTCAGACGACCTTTTTTCAGACGACCTTAAAAGAAGTAATTCGCCAGCAGCAAACCGAATGCCAAGCTGAATGCCATGCTCAAGAGGCCGGGGATCATGAAGCTGTGGTTGAAAATAAATTTGCCGATTTTGGTCGAACCCGTGCTGTCAAAATCAATCGCTGCGATAATTGGACCGTAGTTTGGAATGAAGAAATAGCCGTTCACCGCGACAAACGTGCCGATGATAATCGGAGCGGGAATGCCCAGCGAAATACCGATGGGGAACAGCGTTGCGACGGTCGCCCCTTGGCTGTTAACCAAGACGGACAAAACAAACAGGGCAAACGCAAAAGTCCACGGCGCGGTTTCGACCAAATGCGATACGGTTTCTTTGACTTCTGCCAGATGACCGTGCATCAACGTGTCACCCAGCCATGCCACGCCGAATACGGCGATAACGGCGCGCATCCCCGCGTGGAACACCGAGCCTTTGGTAATCGCGTTACCATCCGGTTTACACAGCAGGATAATCAGCGCGGCGGCAGAAAGCATGACGATTTCGATGGCGTGCGCCATACCCATCAGTTTCGGTCCTTCTTCCGTTTGGAAAGTCGGGCGCAACTCGGGGACGGCACCCATCACGACCACCAGCAATGCAGCGGCGAGGAAAATCCCGACCGAGAGTTTCGCCTCTTTGCTGACGGGCGCATTGGATACTTCAGCCGAATCTTTTTCGTTGGCTTTTACATATTCCGGGTCTTTCAGCAACGCCTGATAATGCGGGTCATCTTTCAACTCTTTGCCAAGTTTGTTGACGAATATGCAGGCGAGACCGATACCGAGAATGGTTGAAGGAACAGTCACTTTCAGCACATCAGCCATGGTGATGTGTTGCGGCTCAAGGTAGGTAACGCAGGCAACGACCGCGGCCGCAATCGGGCTGGCAACGATGGCAAATTGCGACGCGATAACCGCCATCGTCAACGGACGCGACGGGCGGATGCCGTTGCGGCGGCTGACTTCGGCAATAACGGGCAACACAGAATAGGCAACGTGTCCCGTGCCTGCCAATACGGTAAACAGGTAAGTGACCGCAGGCGCGATGAAGGTGATGTATTTCGGATTGCGGTGTAAAACGCGGGTGGCGATTTTAATCATGTAGTCCAAACCGCCGCTTGCCTGCATCGATGCGGCGGCGGAAACAACCGCCATAATCATCAGCATCACGTCAATCGGCGGACTGGTCGGCTCGAGATGGAAACCAAAGGCCAAAACCGCCAGCCCGATACCGCCGAGTACGCCCAAGCCGATACCGCTGACCTGCGCGCCGATTAAGATACACACCAGTACGATGGCGAACTGGATAAAAAACATTGTGGACATGAACACTTCCTAATTCGAGGATATAAAGCAAATATCAGATTCGGGCTGGCCAAACCAATACCGATGGAGCAAATATTCAATATTTTCAACAGACAAAAAAGAGGATGAAGTCATTTGCCCATAAAATGCAAAAACTTCATCTTTCAATATGGCAGGAATTATAAATCAGGCAGATTCGCTTAACAATATTTTACTGTAATAAAAATACATTTATTTCACTTGGCCGGCACTTTTCAGACGACGTTTACGGATATTATGCTGTATGATTCGCCAAGTTCTTTCATCATTACGTTAAACTCACTTCACTCTATAAAATGACAATATGAAATCCATCTCCATCTGGCTGGTAATATTAG
Organism: Neisseria mucosa; assembly: GCF_003044445.1. Lineage (GTDB taxonomy): Bacteria > Pseudomonadota > Gammaproteobacteria > Burkholderiales > Neisseriaceae > Neisseria > Neisseria mucosa_A. The sequence goes on along the minus strand of NZ_POWX01000016.1, from coordinate 9,075 downwards.
CAGGCGCGCTTGGTCTGTTTTATTACCAGCAAAATCGCTATTTCTTTTCAGACGACCTTATCCATCCGCAAGCCGGTCAAGACCGTTCGTCCGTAGAATCTTTAAGCGGTTTGGGTTACCTTAATTTTTTGCGTGCCGCTGCCGGTTTGAATTCTCTGTCGAATTCCCCGGTATTGGAACGCTCAGCCCGCAGGCACGCCAAATATCTGCTGATCAATCCTGAAGACGGCCATGACGAAAAACATCGGAATAATCAATTTTACACGGGATACAAGCCCTCCGACCGCGCCCGCAAGGCCGGCTATTATTTCGATGGGGTTCATGAAAACATCAGCACGGGCGAGTACCGTCATCAGGATGGATTTAAAAACACGCTTGTCCTGCACGAGCAAACCGATGCCCTGATGACAGCCATTTACCACCGTTTTTCTTTGCTTGGTCAAAATATTGATGAAGCGGGCGTAGCTGTTGAGCATGGCAACGGAAAAACCGCAGTCGTCTTCAATCAGGGCAACCGGGAATTCAATCATTGGTGTTCGTTAGGGCGATCCTATCCGGAAGCAGGCCGCCGTTTCTATAAAAATTCTTGTTTCAATGGCTCTATCGTTTACGCCGACGAAATTAAAAATCAAACAAAATTAGCGTATATCGCTTATCCGAAAGGAAATTTTGCCGCGCCGGATTTTTACGGAGAACATCCCGATCCCATGCCCGGTTATGAATTTACCGGAAATCCCGTCAGCATTGCATTTTCAGACGATGGGGGTGAAGTCAAGATGCTGTCGTTCAAACTTTATCAAGGCAAAAACGAAATCGACAAAACCAAAATTTTGGATAAATACACAGATCCAAACGGACAGTTGACCGACAAACAATTCGCGCTTTTCCCGCTATCGCCGCTCGAATACGACACTGCCTACCGCGCCGTATTCGAATACAGTCAAAACGGTAAGAAACAGAAAGCAGAATGGACATTCAAAACCAAAAAGCCCGATTATCCTTATTTTGTCGTTAATGGCGGAGAAACGCTTGCCGTCAAACCGGATAACATTTATTTCATTCATTGGAAAAACCACTGGTGTCTTCGCGAATGCGAAAAAATCACATTCCGCCCGCGAGGTGATGCAAAGCTTGAGGTTTTGGAACGCAAACCCGGAGGCTTCCTCGTGCGCCTCAAAGGAAAAACCGGCACAGCCGTACGCCTGATGCCGAATGAAGAAACCGAAAAAGCAGTTGTCCTGCTTATCGAGTAAGCCTGATAAAGCAAAAGCCAAAAGGTCGTCTGAAACAGGCGTTTCCGTTTCAGACGACCTTTTATCGAAATTAGCCTGCAAAACTGATAGAATGACCCGACTTCAAGTTCAGCAACCCTTGCGCAGCCATGAGCCGTCATCACAAAATCAATGCCAATACCCGCTAGGCCTTCATTTCTATCGCTTTAATGGTTTCGGCGTTTTTAATATTTGCAGGACTGATGATGTTACCTTTGGGCTTAAACGGGCAGACGAGGATAAATTTGATACGCCTGTCCCTTTATTCAATTTTGCTGTTTGCCGCGGCCGGGGGCGTTTTTTCCATCAAAGTTGCGTGGCTGCGTAAAAAATCCGGAGTATGACCGTGAACGAAAACAACCTCATTCCGACGGAAATACGTCTGTCGAAAGACCGTGCATCGCTGACGCTGTGTTACGATGCCGATGAAAAACCACTTTCCGCAGAGTTTTTGCGTGTTTATTCGCCCAGTGCGGAAGTGCGCGGACACGGCGTAGGGCAGGAGGTTTTACAAACCGGAAAGGCAAGCGTTACCGTTGCTGATTTGGAGCCAGTCGGTAATTATGCTTTGAAAATCACTTTTTCAGACGGCCACAACAGCGGCCTGTACGACTGGGCCTATCTGCACAAGCTGGCGCACGACTACGATGCGCTGTGGGCGGACTATCTGCGCCGTATGGAGCTGGCTGGCGCGTCCCGTATTCCTTCTTCTGACGATTTGAATGCCGAACCGAAATCCGGCCATACCTGCGGCAGCGGAGGTTGCGGCGGAAGACATTGACAAAAGGTCGTCTGAAAATATGGAGCTGCAATTTTTAGGTACCGGAGCATGCTTGCTATCGAGAGCGTACAACGTTACCTTCACTGTCTTGAAAACAGACGGATTTTTTTCACGCACCTGTACGGACACCACATCTTCGGTTTGTACGGATTACCCAACAACCGCTCGTTTTAAGGTGGGGCAGGCGAAAAATATATTTCCTGCGTCGAAAATGATTGGCGATTTCGACGTATTCAATATCTGAGTTCACATTATTTTAATTTTAAATTTATCAAAAGGCAGGCAACATGAGCGACCACAAAACCCATTTTGGTTTCAGTACCGTAGATGAGAACGAAAAGGCAGGCAAGGTAGCCGAAGTATTCCATTCTGTAGCGAAAAACTATGACATCATGAACGATGTAATGTCCGGCGGCCTGCACCGTGTTTGGAAGCATTTCACCATCAATACCGCACGCTTGAAAAAAGGCGACAAAGTATTGGATATTGCCGGCGGTACGGGCGACCTGTCTCGAGGCTGGGCCAAACGAGTGGGAAAAGAGGGCGAAGTCTGGCTGACTGACATCAATTCTTCAATGCTGACCGTTGGACGCGACCGACTGCTCAACGAAGGGCTGATTCTGCCTGTATCGCTGGCTGATGCTGAAAAACTACCGTTTCCCGACAACTATTTCAATCTGGTTTCTGTCGCCTTCGGTCTGCGCAACATGACGCATAAAGATGCCGCGCTGAAAGAGATGTACCGCGTGTTGAAACCGGGCGGCACGCTGCTGGTGTTGGAGTTTTCCAAAGTCTACAAACCGCTGGAAGGCGTGTACGACCTGTATTCCTTCAAGCTGCTGCCGGTTATGGGCAAACTGATTGCAAAAGACGCTGACAGCTATCAATATCTCGCCGAATCCATCCGTATGCATCCCGACCAAGAAACTTTGAAACAGATGATGCTGGACGCGGGGTTTGACAGCGTGGATTATCATAATATGAGCGCAGGAATTGTAGCATTACATAAAGGCGTAAAATTTTAGGGAATAAAATTCTAAGATATCCATAAAAAAAGCCATCTGATAATTAAGATGGCCTTTAAAATACTACTATCGAGTAAATTTAACATAATATACATTATGCGAACTAAAGAACGCTGCCTTTGGTAAAATTTCCAAACCGGCGTTCGAAGTGGCTTAAAACAGTCAAGATATACGGTATAGGCTTATTTTTAACGCAATTTTACAGAGGTCATCCTATGCCTATTACGACTCTTGGAATCGTGGGGACCAAAGGTGGAACAGGAAAAACAACTGTTACTGCAAACATCGGCGGCATGCTTGCCGATATGGGCTTCCGTGTATTAATGATTGATGCCGACCCTCAAGCATCTTTGAGCAAATACTATCCGCTGCATTACGTTGCACCGAACGGTATTGTCGAGTTGCTTTTGGCAGACAATTCCGAAAATACCATTTCATCTACCGTTTCCAATACGGTTTATCCGAATTTAGATATTATCCTGTCAAACAACCTGTCGGATGATGTCCGTATCAATGTCCAAAACCGTATCGACCGCGCTGTTTTGCTGCGTTCGAAGCTGGTTCATCCATTCATTCAGACTAATTACGATATTGTTATTATCGACACCCAAGGTGCTGTCGGTCCGGTTCAGGATGCTGTTGTCTATGCTTCAACCATGCTCCTTAGCCCAATCAATCCGAGCGCACTCAGCACGCGTGAGTTTTTGAAAGGTACGTTGGGTCTGCTGGAACGCCTCAGCCTCGGTTCAGCCATCAACTTAGAGGTTCCGCCTCTGCGTGCCTTGATTTACGCGCAAGACCGTACGCGTAATGCTCGTCTGATTGCTTATGAAATCAAAGCCGAGTTCAATACTTCCATTGACGGAAAAAATCAGATTCTGAATACGGTTATTCCGTATGCTAAAGCCTATTTGGAAGCCTCTACTTATCGGATTCCGGTACATTGCCACGAACGGGAACACGCAGGCAAGTCCGAATCTGCACTCTCAGTAATGACTTCTCTCGTGTATGAGCTTTTCCCGCCGATTAAAGATCAGCAGTTGAAAGGCACTTTTTTCAATAATATGGCCGATTTGTACAGCGAATATGGTACAGATGAATCTGAAACCGATACAGCGGGAGAATAATCATGTCCAACGGCAACCAACCCATCAGACCGACTCGGAAACTGACGGGCGGCTTGGTCAATTCCAGCCTGCTCGTTGCCAATCCGACCCAAACCGGTATGAATCTGAATACTGCCCCGCAAAATATGCCGGGCATGTTCCTCAATTTATCAGTTAACGACATTGATTTTTTCGACAAAAATCCCCGCCGCCAACACGACGAGGAACTGTACGGACAAATCAAAGCCTCTATCCGCGCATCGGGCGTGCAGCACCCGGTGCATGTGACCCGTCGTCCCGATTCCGGCAAGTACATACTAGCACAAGGCGGTAATACGCGCCTTAAAATCGTCAAAGAACTGTATGAGGAAACTGGCGATGCCCGTTTTGCAAGCATTCCGTGCATCTATATTGAATACACCAACGACGAAGACATCCAAATCGCCCACCTGATTGAAAACGAACAACGTGCGGATATGGTTTTTTGGGACAAAGCCTGTGCGTATGCGGAAATCCGCGATATGTTGCAGGAAAAATCCTCTGAAACCTTGGGTTTGCGCAAGTTGGTGGACGCGTTCTCATCTTATGGTCTTTCAATTTCGTTTTCTAAGTTATCTCTATTTTTCTTTGCTACCGACAATTTGAGCGCACTCGGAAAGTTTTGTAATGATTTGTCATTATCAAAGACAACTGAAATCCGCAAACAATACAACGAATTACTGGGACAGCTTGCTTTTGAGCATGAAACTGGGACAGCGTTTGCCGATTTTTGGGAGTCGACGTTAGATAGGTGGCACAGTGAACATATTGAAGAGACGGAACTCGATGTTCCGGCGCTTCAAGTATACCTGCAACAGCAGTTTGAAGCCGTTTACGGCATCAAACAAGAAACTGGGACAACTTCTCCAAACGGCTATGGCGCAGCTTCCGCCGCCGTAACTGGAACAGCGTCCGATTCTGAGCCACAGGAAAAAGCGGAAACAACAACAACGCCTGACGTGCAGAGCGACAGCGTGGCTCGGAATGCGGTCGAACCGCATTCCGAGGCATTTATACGCGAAACTGAAACCAGTAACCGCCCTCTTCCTCAATCTGCTGCCGAATCCCCTACTTCCGTTTCTGCCCATAATCCCGTAACCCTGCCTTCGGCTGCCGCAGCGGTAGCCTTAGATGAAAATCAGGCAATCAAAGCCCTGCATACTGCCGTGATTAATCTGACAAATGCAGCCAACATCCGTGATTTCCTGATATTTGACGACAAAATGCCTTATGGTTACATGCTGGATTTACCGGATTTTTCCAGTGACGAATGGCGCGGCAACCTGCTGATAAACGGCAGTCTGAACATTCGCCATCCGCGTGCCTCAGTCGTCTTCGGCTATTTGTGGCAGACCAGCAACGAATCCGAATTGTTCGGTTCGCCTGATATGCTGCAAAAATACAATCCGTTTTTGGCAAACGAACGCAGACATCCCGTACTGGCGGCCGCTTACCGCGATCCGGAATTATTCAAAGACGTGGTTGAATACACTTTGGGAGCCGGCGGTTTCGATAATCTGAACCTGAACGTCTATTACCTGATGACAGGCGATGAAGAACTGTCGCCGCTGTTGTTCGAATATCTGCAGGCGGTTATCAATGCACACTATTGCGGCTGGCCGAAAATGGATGTGTTCAAACCGGTTTGATGAGGAGGTCGGAGTATGTTTCCAGAACGGAGAATGTTAAGAAATACGGCACGCCGCCAGCCTGTCGTGATGCCGGCTGCCGATACCTACAAGATGCGTCTGACAGGCAAGAACGCCCTACTCTATGCACAGATTCTGAATATCCTTGCTGCCGGTTCGCCGTGCAAGCAGGAACGAATAACCAATTCTGTGATGATTGGTAAATACGCTGAGGTATTCGAATATCTGAGCAAACTAACAGCGGAACAAGTCGGCACGATTGCCGAACGCCTGGCAGGAGTATTGGAAGTCCGTATTGACCTAAACACTTTACAGGAAATCATGCGTATCGAGCGCGAACAGAACGAGAAGCGACAACGCCAGATGCAGCAATGCGAATGGCTGGTTGCTCATGGCGCGAGTAATACCATGATCCTGAATATGTGCGCGATGCTGGCATCGGCCGATATTAAGAAACTGCGATCAGAAATGAACCTGCCGGTAGCAGTCGGCAGACGTAAAACACTGGAGCTGGAAGAGCAACTGACGGTTGCAGCTTACTGGGAGAAATTGTGCAAACAGGAGAAAGACAGTTATACGCGCTATCAACTGCTGCACAAAGCCTTTCCCGACTACGACCTTTCCCAGTTAAATACTGCCATCTCGGAGTATTTGAAATGAACAAAGTATTAAATCTGTACGAATATCCAGAACTTGCGGAAATCGAACAGAACCAAGTCATTACCAGCGTACTGGGTTCTCTGATGGAAGAACCAGTTCTGTATGTCCCCGCTTACGGCCAGTTGGTGGGAGATACCTATGCCGGTTACTTTTTATCGTGGATGGTCCGAAGCTGTCCTTACGGTCAATCGGTCGCCATCAGCGATGCCGATATGCGCGACGGCTTGGGCTTCGGCCAGAGCCGTTGGCATAATGTGCGCCGTCTGCTGAAACAGCAGTGGTTTCTGCTGTCCGAACGTTCCGGTGTGCATACTGTATACAGCCTGAACGAGAAGCACTTCTCCGATGCGTTGCGCGAGCAGGATAACGCTTTGCGCGGAGACAGTACATACAGCATGATGCCGTCCGTTCCGGTTGACCGGATGTGTGCGGCAGCCATGCTGAAATCCGGCCTCAAAATCAACGATGTGCTGTTCTATTTTATGGTACAGGCACAACAACGCTATCAGACACCGGACAAACGCGGCGATTTCAGCGAATGGATCCCCTATACCGAAGAACAGGTAAAGGCCATGTCCATGTTGGATGAAACAGAACAGCATCGTTCCATGAAGGCTTTGGCCAAAGCCGGATTGTTGGAAGCAGGCCGACACCCATTGTACGAACTGACCGTATTCCGTCTGAATCATAAAGCCATGGCAGATTTGTCATGGCAGTATCTTCATAACACGCAGGTATAGGGAGGCATGATGAACGAACTGCTCCCTCCGAAAGAGTTCAACGGCAATCTTGTTGCTTGCTGGCGCCGTTTGCAGTCAGGCCGCCGGATCGTGGTACACCGCAGCCTGATACACATTACCGGCAGCCTTAAAACTGCCGCCTATCTGTCACAATTACTTTACTGGCTGCGGGTCGGTATCAATGTCGAAATCCGTGACGGTTGGATATTCAAATCCATTGGTGAAACGGAAGAAGAAACCGGTCTGACCAAACGCGAACAGGGTCTGTGCAAAAATAAACTGGTCGAACTCAACCTGATTCAGATTGCCCGTATCGGCCAAGGGGCGCGTTTAGCTGTGCGTGTGAATTTGAAGGCTCTGTCGGAAGCCATCTGCGAATCCTTCGGTTTAGCAGATGTAACTCAACTGACCATCGAAGAATGGCGCAAACAGGAGCTAGGTTTTATCCGCGACTATTTCAGTGATTCCATCGTATACCACCTTGACTTGGTATGGCTGACAGGCGACATCCATGCGGCTGTTATCCTGTCGAACGCCCTGCACCAAAGCGCCCGTCACGCTAATCTGAACAACCCCTTTATGATGCGACGACTTTATTACTCGGCCACCATCAAAGAATGGGAAGAGGCTACCATGTTGGGCTACAAACCGCAGCAACGTACTCGAACCATGTTGAAGAATGCCGGCCTGTTGGTAGAAAAACATTACGAGCAGAACGCCCGTATCTTTAGCCACATCAATGGCGCACGTCTGATGTCCATGCTGGAAGAAAAAATCAGACTCACACAGAAGCCAGAAATGCGTTTGGGCGTATTGGCGGCAAGCAAAACGCAATCGAGGAAGGTTTTGGGAAGTGACAAATTGGAAAACTCGGAAGTAACTAAAGGAGAAGGTCAGAAGTTTAGAAGTGACGATTTGGGAAAATCAGAAGCGACGAATCGGCAAAATATATATAGTAATAATTACAACAATCCTCCTACGGAGGATATTACAACTACAACAAACAAAGATACTGGAACTTCACAGGAATGTGATGTGGTGGTGGTTGATACTCCTGTTCCTTCCAATGGAGATGCCGAGATACGTCTTGAAGGTTTGGTATACCCATCCAAGCTGTCCAAATTGAAAACAGACTGCCGACACGTCTTTGACAAGTTCTTTCCCAATGGCAGCCACGACCAATATCAGGAAATTCTTGACGAAATTGCCGGACAGGTTAAACCCGTCAACAGTCCGCTGGGTTTACTGACACACTTGTGTAAACAGGCTGCTAGTCCTGAAGGCTTAACCTGCTCATTTGCATCCATTGTGAGAAACATGCGTATTGAAGCAGCACGTATGACAGCTAACCGAGTATTGCCGAATACAGTAGAGCCGTCTGAAGCACCGAAAGAAAAAGATTATGGCAAAAAAGTTATTGGCGATATGCAGAAAATGCTGGAACAGAAACACACCCGTTAAAACCATGAGCCTCCGATAGTGAAAATCCATGTTTCGGAGGTTGGTTAAGCAAGATTCCGAAGTGTCGGTTATCCGTGTAATTAAAGTTCGCACAATAAAAGGCTTTTAAGGGTAAGGGGTGAAGCTGCGGCAAAATGCTGTTCACACTGTGAACACCTGAAACCGATTACCGAGACTGTGCATACTATGCACACCCAAACAACGAATTTCTGAGTATGTCCCCCAGACACACCCAAACAACGAATTTCTGAGTGTGTCCCCCAGACACACCCAAACAACGAATTTCTGAGTGTGTCCCCCAGACACACCCAAACAACGAATTTCTGAGTATGTCCCCCAGACA